>JBGSPU010000102.1:0-69920 GCA_041738415.1 Bythopirellula sp. | reverse complement strand
CGGGCATTTACAACAAAGCGCAAGTAGCCGGTTGGAAGAAAGTGGTGGCGGCTTTACACGCCAAAGGCACGCCGTTTTTTTTGCAACTCTGGCATTGTGGCCGCGCGTCGCACAGCACCTTTCATGGCGGACAGCCAGCGGTCTCCCCCTCCGCCATCAAGATCAACGGCGACGAGATTCACACCCCCGATGGCAAGCGGTCGCACGAAACTCCTCGCGCATTGGAGACGGCGGAAGTCGCCGCCGTGGTGGAGGATTACCGGCGCGCGGCGGAGCGGGCGCAGGCCGCCGGATTTGACGGGGTGGAGATCCACGCTGCCAATGGCTATCTGATCGATCAGTTCCTGCAGTCGAAAACCAACAAGCGAACGGACATCTATGGCGGGACCGTCGAAAAGCGGTTCCGCTTCCTGCGGGAAATCGTCGAGGCCATCCTCACCCTCTGGCCGGCGAACCGGGTGGGCGTACGTCTCTCCCCAAATGGCAACTTCAACGACATGGGGTCGCCGGATTTTCGCGAAACCTTTATCCATGCCGCCGCGCAATTGAACGCGTTTGGCCTGGCGTATCTGCACGTGGTGGACGGCCTGTCTTTTGGATTTCACGAACAAGGTAAACCGATGAACCTCGCCGAATTCCGCGGTGTCTTTGGCGGACCGCTAATGGGCAACTGCGGCTACACGCAGGAATCGGGTGAGGCGGCGATCGCCGCCGGGCAGGCCGATCTGATCGCGTTCGGCCGGCCCTTCTTGAGCAATCCGGATCTAGTGGATCGGTTTGCCAATGGATGGGAGCTGAATCCGCCCGCGGACACGAAGGTGTGGTCCGCGCCGGGCGCTGCGGGATACACTGATTTTCCGTTTCATCGCCACCCCACGGCAGCGGGACTGCCGCACGGCCCGGAGATACTGTCATGACACAAGTAGGAATCGCTGCGGATCACGGTGGATTCGGTTTGAAACAAGAACTTCTCGGGCAACTCCGCGCGGCCGGCCATGAGGTCGTGGATTTTGGAGCGCACCATTTGATGCCCGATGACGACTACCCCGATTTTGTCATCCCGCTGGCCCAGGCGGTGGCGGCAGGCGATGTCGATCGCGGAGTGGCGATTTGCGGTAGCGGCGTGGGAGCGTCCGTCTGTGCCAACAAAGTGACGGGTGTACGCGCGGCGCTGATCCACGATCATTTCTCGGCCCGCCAAGGCGTCGAAGATGATCACATGAACGTACTCTGCATCGGCGGCAGGACGGTCGGACCGGCGGTGGCCTGGGACCTGGTTCAGACGTTTCTCGCTGCGGAATTCAGCGAGCACGACCGGCATCTACGGCGGCTCGGTAAGGTATCAATCCTGGAAGCAGCAGGGCATGTCGCGATCCCAAGGGACTCACGATGACTTTGGCGTTGACCTTATCGTTGGCCCTGGCGGCCGGTATGGCCATTCCAGTGGGAGCACTGATATCCTCCCTTGTTTCACTGAGGTCGATCTGTTTACAGCATGACATCGACAGCTTCGTATCCTACTTCGGAGGCGGGGCCTTGCTTGCTGCGATATCGCTTGTCTTGTTGCCCTACGGCATCGAGTACGTTTCCGTTCTTTCCAGTTCAGTCGCTTTCTTGATGGGAGGTCTCGTCTTCTGGCAGCTCGATGTGCTCCTGAAACGCACCGGCAGCACGGCTGCACAATTCATCGGCATGTTGCTGGATTTTATTCCCGAGGCCATCCTCCTCGGCGCCGCCGCCGCAAGCGGTTCCAGTGTCGTCTATCTGCTTGCCGGTATGATCGCGCTGCAAAACATGCCGGAGGGTTTTGCTTCCTACCACGAGATGCATGAGGGTGCAGAACCAAACCGCCGGCTGTGGCTTTTGTTCCTGACAGTCCCTCTGGCGGGGCCCCTGGCGGCCTGGGTCGGCTTTTCCTGGTTATCGGCGAGCACCGCCACCATCGGAGTCGTGATGCTGTTTTGTAGCGGAGGCATTTTGTATTTGATCTTTGATGACATTGCACCCCGCGCGCACTTGAAACACCGTGACTTCCCGGCAATCGGGGCCGTATCGGGGTTTCTGCTCGGGTTGGTGGGAACCATGTTAATTCACTGATCGGGGATACCATTCACACTGACGAGAACCCACGGCTCAGGCTGACAAGAACCAACGACAACTTAATGGCACAGCCCATGCTTCACTAACCAATCTGAAAGGGAACCTATTTCATCATGACTCAAGCCACTCACCACGTTACGCAAATTGACGACCATCGCATCGCTTACAAACAACTGGGCGAAGGGAGTCCAGTCCTACTGATTCATGGTATTCCAACGTCAAACCTGCTGTGGCGGAACGTTATGCCCGAGTTGGCTAAGACACACCAGGTGTTCGCGCCCGACATGCTGAATTATGGCCAGTCGGAAAAACCAGCAGACGCCAACGTTTCGATTGAGGCGCAGAGCCGTTTGATCGTGAAGTTCATGGATCAGTTGGAACTGAAAGCTGCCGATATCGTGGCGCATGATATTGGCGGAGGGGTCGCCCAATTGATCGCTGTCAATGATCCCGAAAGAGTCCGCAAGTTAGTTTTGATCGATGCGGTGTGTTTCGATTCCTGGCCGATTCCTGAGTTCCTTCCGCTACAGAAACCGGGCGCCGAAGAGGCCATGAGTCTCGAAGAGTTGCTGACCATGATGCGCGGGTTCATGCCCCAAGGCGTTCACAATAAGGATGCCATGACGGACGAAGTCATCGACCTCTACTTGTCGCCTTGGTCAACCGAGGAGGGCAAGAAAGCCCTGTTTCGCAATTTTCGACGGCTAAATCCAGAGTACACGCAGGCGATTGCCGGCGACCTAAAGCATCTGGCCCATGAAACGCTCATCCTGTGGGGAGAGAAAGACGCCTTTCAAAAACCAGCCTACGCGAGCAAGCTTCAGGAAACGATTCCGAACGCCAGGCTGATTTGGATCAAAGACGCCGGCCATTGGCTGATGGAGGAGAAGCCCGAAGAAGTCAGCGGCCACTTGCTGGCTTTCCTAGACAGGGGATTGCTCAACGAACAGATGGAATTCACAAGTCGATGAAGCAGACCAGCATGGACAAAAATGGCGTTCCCCGCTTTGCCACCCTTCACGCTGCGGGACAACCCAGCAGTAGCTCCCGGCGAAACGCTGGTTCCCCGGCTTCGCAGATTGACACGGCAGGACGCTTCAGAAAATAATGTTCGCTAGGCGGTTGTCGGCGTAGCGGTCAGCTCACCGTGTTTCGCCTCGCCGATGGTGAACTTTCCAAGAGTGTCGATTGCCCGTGCTCTGATCACCTTGAGTTCAGGAATACTCAACAGACGAGTAAAGCGATGACTACATGCTTTCGACAGATGAAAATTGTGGCAGTGTTTCTGTGTGGGCTGTGTCTGCAAGGAATGGTTCCGTCCGCTGCCGCCCAATCGCGCGACGCCCAAAACGAGGGCAAGTCGCTGTCGCAGTTGGTGGCTGACCTGAAGGACAGAGATCCCGCGGTTCGCGAGCAAGCCGCCAAGGCGTTGGGTGCGTTGGGACGCCGTTCTCCCGCCGACGTCGTCAAGCCACTTGCCGAGGTCCTCCAAGACGAGAACGCCAAGGTGCGGCTGGCCGCGGTCATCGCCTTGGGGTCGATCGGCCCCAACGCCCAGGAGGCCTTGCCGGCGTTGAAGCTACTGCTTGAGGATGGCGATGGAGGTGTGCGCCGCGCAGCGGTTGGCGTCATCCGGCGGATCACGCCGCGGAACGTACCTGACCGACCTCGCGATACGACTCCAAAGCCAGCACCCCCTCACCCCACCAAGCTCCACAACGGCAAGACCGTTGATCAATGGCTGGAGCAATTGAAATCAGCCAACGAAAAGGAACGCGTCGAAGCCGCGTACCAATTGGTGAACTACCGCCCGTCCGCGCACATTCCCGTCGAGCCGATCGTCGCGGCGCTGAAGGATCCGTCGGCGAAGGTCCGCGCCGATGCGGCCAGTGCGATTAGTAATCTCGGACCACGGGCCAAAGCAGCGGTCCAGCCGCTCATCGAATTGCTCGAGGATCCGAATTTCGAGGTCCACTCTGCGGCCGTGGACGCCCTGGGCAATATTGGCCCGGAAGCCGCGGAGGCCGTCGCCCCGCTGATTTTGAAGTTGGCTAAGAACGACACGATCGAACTAAAGCACGTGGTGGACGCCTTGGGGCGCATCGACAGGAAGGGGCAGTCCGTCCAGCCTCTGATCATCGTGTTGAAACGTCGAAACTTACCCGGCGACGGACTCAATCGGTACAAAGCAGCCGTGGCGCTTGGTAACATTGGCGCGAATGCTAAAGATGCGATTCCCGAACTGCTCGCGTTCCTCCGTAACGACGACGACTACCGCGATGGCGCCGCGGAAGCCCTGGGAAAATTGGGAAAGGGTAACGAGCAGGTCGCCGCGGCTCTCGCCGCTGCCCTGAAGGACAGTTCTGTCTTGGTTCGCAAAACGGCGGTCATATCGCTGGGCCTGATCGGACCCGTGTCGAATACGCATCTGCCAGCCATCAAAACGCTGTTGAACGATCCCGATGAGGACGTACGCCAGGCCGCCGCAGCCACCGTGCAACGGCTTTCGAGGGGTGGCAGGTCGTAGGATTAGATTTGCGACGAAACCTGACACGTCAAACTCTGTCCTAAGGGGGTAGCTTCTTCAAAAAGACCTTGGCCCCGCGATGTCCCTGATCAGCCGCTTTTGTCCACCACTTCTTGGCTTCGTCGAATTCCTGCTTTTGGAAATGGTGAAGGCCGAGTTGGAACTGGGCGTCGGAGTCTCCCTTCTCGGCGACTTCGAAAAGTGGATGAGGCTTGGCCTGCGACGGAACCACTGGCGGGAATTTGCGGACGGGCGTTGGTGTGCTTGTCGTTGGTGTGGCTGGCGACTGGCTCGGGGGGCTGCTCTCCCGTGCCTCTCGCGCATTGATAACTTCCAACCTCCGCTTCGCCTGAGCATCTCCCTGTGCCGCCGCCTTTCCCAGCCACTTTCGCGCCAGCGGCAAATCTACTTTCTCGACCTCAGGGGGACCAATCGAGTAGGCCATCCCGAGGACCCATTGAGCCTCGACGTCGCCTTGTTCTGCAGCCTTTTGATACTTGGCAAGGCCCTCGGCCCGCGAATTCCTGTTTGCCTCTGGATAAAACCAGCCCATGCCACGACGCAAAGAGTCCTTGGTCTTGACGCCCCATCTCAAGACTTCGAGCCGGCGGTCCGCTTCGAAAGATGCCGATCCACGTGCGACTTCGGCGTCCGTCGCGAGTTGGGAGTGAGTACCATCGGAGCGATAGACCGTCGTACCCGCCGGCAGGGCGACATGAACTTCCCCGTCTTCGAACACGCGGAGGCGGCCGTCGATTTGGGACACCCGTTCATCTGGATCGATAAACGTGACCCTCTCAGACGCGACGCTCAGGTTCTGTTGGTAAATGCTGCCATTGCGCAGCTCGACGCGAATTTCATCCAAATCGTTGGTGACGATCTGTTTGACCGCACTGCTGGATCGCGGAACGTGGGTGATTGTCACCCCATCCGCACTGTAGACAGTTTTCTCCCCGTCCAATCGCGTTACGGTCACGGTGCCGTCTGGTGCTACTTCGCGCACGATAGGATTCGAATTCTGTCCTTTCCAGACTTGTCGTCCGGAGTGATCGACCGTGCAATCAGCCTGGATCAACTTGCCGGGCTGTAGTGGATCGGTCCAGGCGCCATCCGGGCGTTTGATCAATCCCGACGAGCCCTGTATGGCGGAGATGATTTCGCCTTTGGAGTTGGCCCCGAACACCGTGGTGTTTCCTTGAGAGTCCCTCACCGAATGAACTTGACCACGCGTATTTCGTACAACTTGAGACAATCGTGCATTCTGTTTCCAAAACTCGCCTCGCGTGATCGTCGAGATAGTCTCGATCTCAGTTCCATCAGCCATTAACTGTCGACACGTCGTTGCTCTTTTGAGATAGATAGTTCCCTGCTGAGAATCCACCCACAGCTTGTCGTAGGCGTCCTGTCCAGCGGTCCAAGTTCCGTCCGCCGCCTGTTGAAACACGATCGTTCGCGACGGCTTGTCAGGATTCTGGATGGTCCGCGTCACGCCTTTCAGTTCGTCTCCATCCCACTCGTACTCGGTCGTCGTCACGCGATCGGCACTGATCGTCCGCGTGATTCTACCGGCGTCGTCACGGTCGATCACGAGCGATGGCACTTCCACTTCCGGCGGGTTCGCTGGCGCCTCACGTGTGATGAGCTTGTAGCCGGCGTCGATGGTCGAACGGACGTCGTTTGGATTCGTCCAAGGCGTAAACTCAACGACACCGATCCACTCCTCCGCTTTTGCCTTGGGATCCTTGACCGACCTTTTCGCCCATTGGATGTTGCCAAAACCATCGGCCATGCTTTCACCGCGTTGCCATTTATGTTCTAAATCTTCAAACGCAATGGGAATATAATCCTCTGCCTGTAGGTTTCCATCTTCGGCATCTCGGAAGTAGAAGAAGTCCATCTTTTGACCGTCCACTTCTTGCTTGTGGGTCAGTCGGCCCGCGGTATCGAACACAACCTTCGAGTTGTGCTTCGCCCCCATTTTTTCCTCCTCCGTGCCTTCGACCCACTTCGCGCCATCATCGTTGTAGAAGTGATTGAACGTGTTGCCGGCCTTGTCGATGTGGTAAAGAACTCTTCCGTCTTTATCAAAGCCGGTCGTGGCTCCATCTGGGAGGTGTTCAACAGAACGACCTTCGTCGAGATCGAAGGTGCGTTTAGTTTCATTTCCTTCGGCGTCCTTTTCATAGACAATCCGCTCATGCCCAGCCTTGTCGATGATGTAGTCCTTAATGACCCCGCCAGGTGCGATTTCTGTACGACTGCCAGTTGTGTCGTTGTAGACGGTTCGATATTCGTCTCCGCTCGATGTCTTTCTGTAGAATACTCGTTCCTTGCCATCGGGTCCCAACTGGTAATCACAGATGCTCCCATCAGAACCAACTTTTCGGTGTCCCCCGTCGTCCAGATAAACGTGCTTGATTTCGGTGCCATCAGCGTAAGATTCGTAAATCGGTCTGGCCAAATGGTCGAACTCCTCGCTTACCCCATCCATATCAACGTTAATACGACTGCCGCGGTATAGGTCGAAGATCGTTTGCGCCGTTTTTTGGTCGCGGCCCAATCGTTTGTCGATAGTCAGCCAATACGTTCCCGCCGAGCGCCCAATATGGAAATCCAGAAATTGCTCGCTGTCACCCGTGTCACCGCTGGAATCACCAACGCGGCCCTGGATCAGCCCCGACGCTGAATCTCTGGCGAGTTCAAAGTCGGAGCCCGTGGCCGATTGAAGTTTGCCATCGGCGCTGTAGGCAAACCGCGACTCCTTTCCTTTGCGATCCTTGGCAAAGACCAAGTGCCACTGTTCACCAACTTGTTGCCAATGGAACTCGGCACCGTCGGTCAGGAGTTCGACACGCAGGCCGTCAGGATTCTGAAATTGAATCCAAACCCGCTTGTCTCGCTCCAACGCCAGAATCTCCCCCTTGGCGACGCGAATATCCGTCGGCGATTCAAGTGGATCGGGTCGAGCGTCGGCTTCCGTCTCCGACGTGCAAAGAACCGTGGTGGTCGCGCCATCGGCTTTCGTCCGGGTTGCCGATTGCACTTGCCCGTCATCGTCGCGCGTGATGGCGATCTGATCGCCGCTCCATTCCTGGGATCTCACGAGGCGCGACTCTCCGCTGAAGATGGCGTATTCGCGCAGCCTGCCATCGGGAAATGTGGTCACGGTATGACCATCGTTCTTGCGTGTATAAGTCAAGCAATAGTCGCCGATGCCTTCGAACTCAATTCCACTCGCATGAATAATCTCGCGATCCGACGGCAATGGGCGTTCGGCGGTCGGCTGATATTTATCGGTAACCACCACGGCAGCAGGGCTATCAAAAAGAGCGATCCTGCCCTGATCGTCGTATTGGATGCGTGCTGCGCCGGTCGAAATAACTCTTTCGCCAGTAGCGGTCAGGTCGTGGCGTACCCAGCCGAAACTGTCCAATATCTGAACGATTCGGCCCATGGGATCCAGCACAACTTCCAGACCGTCGCGATTGACCGTGTCGTCCCGCTTGATGGTCGTTGTGCCATCCCGGTGGTGAGTGATTGTCGTGAGATTTCCAAGTTCGCCTTCAGTTCGCTCAACCAGCTGGCCTGAGCCACTCAACTCGAGTTTGGTGAACGAAAGATTTCCATCCCGATCTTGAAAATAGCCGCCAATCTCCGCCCCAGCGTCGTTGCGAACGGATTTCCATTTCCATTCGTTAACGAGGTCGTGATCGTTTCTTAATTTTGCGAGCCCCGCCAGTAGCCGTTTTCCCGATGCGGTGATCTCCGTATCGAAGATATAGACAGTTCCATCCGAATAGCGCGCCGAAAGAGTCTCTCCCCGGCGGCCACGGACCACCTCAGCCCCGTCTGGAAACTTCGTGAAATGGATTCCGCTGGTCGCCAGAACGGTTACGCGTGGCTGTCCTTTCCGTTCGTCGATGGCGTCGACGCTAGATTCCAGATCCTCGTGGGCGGAGCCGTGGTGACGGATCAACGCACCCGAGCTATAGTGGTGTACCCTGCCGTCGGAAAACTTGAGAGTACCCGGTGCTGTCGCGATTGTGATGTCGCCAAGCCATGGTTGAGAGCCCTCAATACGTATTCCATCTTGATCGACTCGTTCCCAAGTCCGTCCATCTTGACTGCGGAATAGGCCCGCCGGACTCTTCAAGGTTTTGCTCTGAGATTTTCCCTTGGCATCGGTTATCTCGGTCATCGCGAGGTAGTCGAGCAGCCGGCCATTGACGAATTGTTTGGCTTCGATGGTCGTTTCGCGGGTGAGTCCGTGCTTGGATTCCGCCAGATCCTTGACCTTACTCGTGACGACCGTTCCATCCGTCGTACTGACTTGGATAAAGGAGGGCTGAGACTGCGCCACAAGTTCATTCTGCCGATTCACAAAATAACGATCCGATTCCAGGGTGACCTTCGGACCACGCAAGGGATTCTGAAGCTCCCACTTCATTTTTTCATTATGCTGGCGATCGGGATTCCTAAGGTTCCAGAGTCCAGTATTGTTTTCATACTGGTCGAGTTGGACTTTGCCATCGGATGTTCGACCGTAGTGATATCTGTGGGTAAGTTTCCCTTCGGCGTTGAATTGATTCTTTATGCGGCCACCAGCGTCGATTTCCGACTGGCCCCGTGCCGACTTTAGGCTTCGGCTGCCGTCTGGATGAATGGTTACCGTCAGGCCCTCGCTATTGACAAATGTATAGTCGCTGTTTTCCAGGTCTCTGGTCACCCGATTCGATTCAATGGTCGCGTCTGTCCAGTAAATCCGGTTGTCGGAATGATCGAGAATTCTGACCTCATTCCGGGAAGCGAAGAGTGTGAATACTGGTCGTGGCTCTGGGTCAGCGTCCGCGGTAAGATCCAGCGTATCCCGTGACGACAGTGTCCACTCCCAAGAACCATCATCGCGATATAGCTTTTCTTGATTCCATTCGATATCGGTGACTTTGACCACGTGCCCGTTCGCCTGAACTTCGACGTTTCCGTAGAATTTTCCACCATCCTGCCGATCCCATACCAGCGAATCGACGCCCCCTTGGCGCGTAAAGATCGTGCCTACCACTTCCCGGAAAATCGCAATATAGGTTTGCGCGCCAGTGCGACGTTCCCAGAGCACACGCTGTTGACCATGGCCATCGGAAATGTGGATTTGGCGATCCAAGTTAGTTGGTGCCGAAGGTTGCGTTGTCTGTGGCTGGTTTGGGAAAGACGATCCCTGTCCGTACAAAGGCGAAGCGAGACCCAACACGATCAGACAAATCGTTGGACGATGTAGCAGGCGCATGCAAACCCTCCCGCTCTTCGGTTTATTGTCGGCGACCAAATTGACTTTGCTCACAAGGCGATTGCAGAAAGCATAGGACGCAGCCCGCGCGCCCTCACTCTTTCGTCGTTTCTTCTGCGGCTTGAACCTCAATCGCTGAAGGCGATTCGCCAGGCTTCACTGGCCAGCGCGTAAGATCCCACAGATCCCACGTCTGACTGGCCATGTCGATCATTTGAACCATGACTTTACGTAATAGAATCGGCTTGATATCCCGATTATAAAGCGACTCGATCAATCGCAAGGTCCGGTCCCACTTGCGGAATACAATTCGTGGATGGTTCCAATTATCGTTCGCCTCAAGCATCCGCAACGCGATCTCGTGCGGAATCTCTCGGTCCTCGGGGACCTTGCTCAAGTACATGCTCACAAACAGGTAGCTTTTGTCTCCGGTAAGGGAAAGCATGACGGTCCACGTCCCCTTCTCGTTTGTTTCCACGATTTCGTAAATGGGGACTCCTGCATCGGTCTTGAATTCTTTGCCGATCTCAAGGCCCATGTTCTCCAGCATCAATTTGAGCGATGCGTCATCGAGCACAGAAGTGTTGTCGTCCGCGCGGACAATCGCGACCAGCGAAATGACGAGAACGAAGACCGCAGCCTTCGTCGATAACTGAGCAGGTTTTGAGAGAGTGTTCATTAGATGCACCGAATTGCTCGCGAGTGAAAAGATCTTTTCGTCGGCAGCAACAAGATGTTGCAGCGATCAGGCTGCCTTTTAGTTTACAAAGTCCCTTGACGCCTGGCAACAAATCCCAGCTATTTCGCACGCGGACGACCGTGTCGGTAACCTGATGTAACATGTTCGCAGCGTGGTGTTTCCTATTCCTCGGCCTGAGCTTGAATTATCCACTTCAATAAGTTGGTCATTGCCAGCTAAACCGGCTTTTTGTTGGCCGTCAAGATTTGTCCTACTGGACCTTCAGCGGCGGTGCTGTGGAGGGAGGTTCGGGATGGCGAATCAGCTCAAGATGCCAGTGATCGACGTGATTCTAACGTTGTCTGCTCAAGGCTGGTCGCAGCGGACGAATGCACGGCGGTCGGGCGTCCACCGCGAGACGGTCTCGCGGCACTTCCGGTTAGCGGCCGGCCTTTCAAAACTGGCCAACGTGCATTGCGGGCATCTGTCGCCGCCATCCGACCGCGTACTCAAAAGCACGGTTCGAGGCGTACGACTTCGCATGGGAATCTTGCGTCGTGCCTATCAAACCCATTCGCAATCTGTCGATGGATGCGGTTCAGGAAGCCAAGTCCGGTCATCCCGGACACGCCCATGGCGCTGGCGCCTCTCATCTACAAACGTGTTGCCGAACTGGTGGGTCTGGTTGTTCATGGAATCAATTCGCCGGGCCATTTTATGGCAGAGGTGGATTCCGCAGTGGGTGAGTCTCATAAGTCGATGTATGTGGATCCTTTCTATGGCGGGTGCGTGTTAACTGTCCAGGAGGCCAAAGAACGAATCGAGCAGACTGCTGGTCGGCCTATCGTCGTCTCCTCGGAATGGCTTGCTCGGGCGACGCACCAGCAATGGCTGGCAAGAATGCTTGTGAATCTGCTGTCAATTTTCACCGCCACCGGGCAAGAGCGAAACATGCTGGCGATGCAAGAACTACTCGAACTTCTGGATAAATAATTCGCCGTTTTTTTAGATTCGGGTTAGAATAGCGAAAGTCGCTGTCTCAGTCTTTTATTTCCTCTGCCCGCTTGGTGATCTCCGTGCCCACTCCTTGTATTCCTACAATCCGGCGTCGGCTGGTCATAAGCCTTAGCCTTCTCTTTCTTTGTCAGGCAAGCCTGCCGATCCGCGCAGAGGTGGCGGTGCTCTCGAATCGAACTCAGGCGGGTGTTACCATTGAATTTCACCCTCTCGGGGAACCCAAGCGATCTCTGACGATCTCCCCCGGCGACTCACGCCCAGTGTTCTTCAGTCGCAGCCTCAATGTGCGATTTGGCCAAGATTTGACATTTCAGACCTTTGAACTTCATCCTGACAGCGCCTATTTTTTCAAACGCGAACTAAGTCGAAACTCTCTGTCACTTGAGAAAATTGGCTTAGGAAAGAGCGATCTTGAGCCCTCGAATCGGGCCTCAAGAGAGTCGATTGCCGTTGAGAAACATGGTTTGGTAAAGATTCCTGTCAAATTGGCGGTTGACGAAGATGAACCTACGCATCGTTCTATTTGGGAACCCCGACTAAGGGAACGAATTGCGGCGGCATCGCAAATCCTGGTGCAGAATTGTGGCGTACAACTGGAGGTGGTTGCCGTCGAGACTTGGAACTCGAACAATGCGATTCATGATTTCTATCAGTCGATGCGGGAATTCGAACGCGAGGTCTCCACGAAACCGGCCCGGCTAGTGATCGGATTCAGCAGCCAATATGAGGTCAGCATGGGACGAACCCATATGGGAGGCAGTCGTGGTACCTTGTATCCCTACATACTGCTCAAAGAGCGAGCCCGCAATGTGCGAGAGTCTCATCGGCTCGAACTCTTGGTACACGAACTGGGGCATTTTTTAGGGGCGACCCACAGTCCCGAGCCCAATAGTGTCATGCGACCTGTGTTCGACGTGCGACAGCCTGCATCCTTCGGAGGAAGAATTCAGTTTGATCCGGTGAACGCTTTATTGATGTCGCTGCTGACCGATGAGTTGCGCCAGGGGGATGTCACAAGCTTTGCCGATATCTCGCTGCCCACCAAACAGAGGATGATCGAAATCTATGAAGTGCTGGCCGAGGCACTCCCCAACGACCCTGCCGCGGCACAGTATAAGCAGTTAGTGGCATCGGCCAATTCTCCTCGATTGATTCAAGAGGTAAAAGAAGTGCTGCGCTTCCTCACTCAGATGGCGAAGCTAGAAAAAGCGCGAGCAGAGAAGAACGCTGCTGGGGGGGCGGATCAGGTGGTGGACAATTTGACTGGCGACGATCTCACGGCCCGCTATGTCCGTGAAGCCGCGGCAGTGGCAAGTGAGTTCAAATCCCACGAAGCGACCGAGGCAATGGTTCTTGCCTTGGGAATCTTTATGGATACCGAGGGTACTCTAAGCTCTTTTCCTCTTACCAGTGGATTGGTTTCGCAGGTAGAAACAGACCAGCAAAGAGAAGATCGCCGACTTATGCTCGGCAATCCAACCATGCGGAGACGCGCCGACTTGGCAAAGCACTTTTTTGTCTCAGCACATCTGGCAGTTGCTCTGGGAGGCGCAAACGCGCGTGGCGTCGGGTTGGCAAAAGAAGTACTCGACGCTAACGGCGGCACCGGCTTCAGTTTCGTTGACATGGCGGCCAATCGGGCGGGAATAATCTTCGCTGAGCAGATTCTGGCGGGGAAAATCGATGTCGAGCAAGTTACCGTGGGATTTACGGTCAATCGCTATTTTCCAGAAATCGACGATTTAGCCGAAGACTTGCCGGGGGACAAACTCCGCACAGAATATGCTAAAGATAATGGCGCCCTCTTTAATACCGAATTGCAAAGAATCGAACAACGCGTCTTAGCTCTGCCGATTTATCAGTAGCGAATTTCGCATTTTCAGTATTAT
Source organism: Bythopirellula sp. (assembly GCA_041738415.1). Lineage (GTDB taxonomy): Bacteria > Planctomycetota > Planctomycetia > Pirellulales > Lacipirellulaceae > Bythopirellula. The sequence continues at coordinate 56,427 of JBGSPU010000102.1, read as the reverse complement.
TTCGCTCACTTTTTGCAAAAGCGCGCCGATTGTTGGCTCGCATAGCTGTCGCTACAATGCGAGATTCAAGTTCTAGTTGCCCCAGGCATCAGGCTGTCTCTTTCAAGTGGAATTCCGCTTAAAAGTGATTTTTTGAGAAGAAATTGCTGAGTTGAAAAATATGGGTCGTTCAAGAAATATGCTCGTCGCCCAAAGTGGTGGACCGAGTTGTGTGATTAATAGCACTCTGAGAGGCATCGTTGAAGCGGCCCGAGATTCGTCCGTGATCGGTTCAATCTATGGGGGGCATCACGGAATCGAAGGAGTTCTGAAAGAAAAACTCATCGATCTCTCGGCCCAGTCGCCGGAAGAAATCGCCCTGCTTCGGTTTACCCCTGCCGCAGGTTCGATCGGTACCTGCCGCTATAAATTAAAGAGTTGGCAGAATGAAGATTTTGACCGAGTCATCGACATTTTCAAGGCCCATGACATTGGCTACTTCCTCTACATCGGTGGCAACGATTCAATGGACACGGCCAACAAGGTTGCGGCGCTCGGCCAAGAGCGCGGACTGGATCTGGTCGGTATCGGTGTTCCCAAAACCATCGACAATGACGTCGGCGACAGCGAATTCAAACTCATCGATCACACGCCCGGTTATGGCTCGTGTGCCAAATATTGGATGCACATGGTACAGAATGCCAATGAAGAGAACGCGGGCTCTTCGCCGGCTGATCCTGTGTTGGTGTTGCAGGCGATGGGCCGTAAGATCGGGTTTATCCCAGCCGCTGCACGACTCGCTGATCCAAATCGCGAGATGCCATTGCAAATTTATCTCGCAGAGCGAAAGATTTCCCTTGAGCAGGTTGCCGACAATGTAAATGACCAACTCAAACGTGATGGGCGAGTGATACTGGTTGTGAGCGAAGGACTCGACTTGGGGGACTTGGGCGAGGTTAAGGATTCCTTTGGCCACACGTCTTTCGGTGCCAGCCAACTCACCGTGGCACAACTCATCGTCAACTATCTCAACTCGAAGGGCCTGGCAACCAAGGGTGCTGCCCGCTGCAATGTGTCGGGCACCGACCAGCGGAATTCCATCGGTTACGCTTCTTTGGTCGATTTGGACGAAGCCTATGAAGTCGGCGTGAAGGCCTTGCAACTAGCCGCTGCGGGGGAGAGTGGCTTCATGTCCACGATTCTGCGTAAACCCGGTTCCCCCTATAGTGTGACCTACGATAAGGTTCCCTTGCCCGACGTTGCGAACAGCGAGCGGACCTTTCCCGCCAAGTGGATTTCGGCCAGTGGACTCGATGTCTCCGATGAGTTTGTCTCGTACTGTAAGCCGCTGGTGGGGGATTCGATGGTAAGTCTCCCGATGGAAAACGGTCGGCAACGGTTGGCACGGCTGAAGCCGTTGTACGCCGAGCAGAAACTTGGCAGGTATGTCCCTCAAGCAGACCGCAGTAAGGCTCCAGCGTAACATCGACGCACGTCCTCGATAGAACAGGATACGAAGGCAAGTATGAAAGACTTTACACCGAAGCATGAGTTCCTCGTCGGCATAGATTCCGATGGTTGCGTATTCGACACAATGGAATTGAAGCATAAGGAATGCTTCATCCCGGCATTCATCAACTACTACGACCTGCAAGGCGTGAGCAAGTATGCCCGTGAGGCAGCCGAGTTTGTGAATCTGTACTCTAAAAGTCGGGGGGTGAATCGTTTCCCGGCTTTGGTGGAGCAACTCGATTGGCTACGGCGGCGCCCCGAGGTGAAGGCCCGCGGCGTGAAGATCCCTCGTCCGGCGGGTTTGATCAACTGGATCGAACAGGAATCTAAGCTGGGAAACCCCGCGTTGGAGAAGGCCACTGAAGCCACGGGGGACCCCGATCTGATGAAGGCGCTGGAATGGTCACGGGCGGTGAATGAGGCGGTGGCCGACATGGTGCGGGGTGTGCCACCATTTCCCAATGTGAAGAAATGCCTGGAACACCTGGGGGAGAGGTCGGACATGCTTGTTGTTTCTGCCACTCCCAATGCAGCTTTGGAAGCCGAGTGGCAGGAGCATGGTGTTGCCGACTATGTGCGAGCGATCTGTGGTCAGGAATCTGGCACAAAAAAAGAAACACTCTCCGTCGCAGGGAAATACGATCCTGGTAAGGCACTGATGATCGGCGACGCCCCGGGCGACCATCAGGCAGCCGTGGCTAACAATTGCCTATTCTTTCCCATCAACCCCGGGCAGGAAGAGGCTAGTTGGAAGCGACTTTTGGACGAAGGCATCGACCGCTTTTTTTCAGGTACTTTTGCCGGCGACTATCAACAGCAACTCGTTGATAAGTTTAATGAGTACCTCCCCGCTACACCGCCTTGGCCGGTGGATGCGAAATAACGAAACGTGATTCCATAAACAAACAACAAAATAATATTCAAGTTTGGACCTAGCAATACTATGGCAGAACTATGTGATTTCGGACTTATTGGTCTCGCCGTGATGGGTGAGAATCTGGCGCTCAACGTCGAAAGCCGGGGATATCGCGTGGCCGTTTTCAACCGGACTACCTCAAAGGTTGACGATCTCATGACAGGCCGGGCCAAGGACAAGCAATTTGTTGGCTGTCACAGCCTGGAAGAATTGGTCAAATCGCTCAAGGCTCCCCGTAAAGTGATGATGATGGTCAAGGCGGGGCCCGCGGTCGACGATCTGATCGAGAGCCTCATCCCACTGCTCTCGCCGGGGGATATTCTTATCGATGGCGGCAACACTTTTTACGCCGACACAGAACGCCGTACGAAGCGGGTCGAAAGCATAGGATTGCTCTATTGTGGTACCGGAGTCTCTGGGGGTGAAGAAGGGGCACTCTTGGGTCCCAGCATGATGCCGGGTGGTAGCGAAGCCGCTTGGCCGCATTTGAAACCGATTTTCCAGGCTATTTCGGCAAAAGTTGGCCCCAACAATGATATTCCCTGCTGCGAATGGGTTGGTCCTCGTGGTGCCGGCCATTACGTAAAGATGGTTCACAATGGTATCGAGTACGGCGACATGCAGATGATTTGTGAAGCCTACTTCCTTCTGACCGAGGCCTTGGGTCTCACCAATGACGAATTGTACGACGTATTTGAAAATTGGAACCAAGGTGAACTTAACAGCTATCTGATTGAGATTACGCGAGATATCTTTAGCGTGAAAGATGATGGCGGTGGCTATTTGGTAGACAAGATCATGGACCGCGCGGGTGCCAAAGGGACCGGCAAATGGATGAGCCAATTGGCTCTGGATCTTGGCGTGCCGAGCACCCTCGTGACTGAAGCCGTCTACGCCCGCTCCCTTTCGGCATTGAAGGAATCGCGAGTAAGAGCGAGCAAAGTACTCACGGGTCCAGAACCGAAGTACCCTGGCGATAAGGCCAAGTTCATCGAGCCAATTCGCGATGCCCTCTACGCCTCAAAGATTTGCAGCTACGCCCAAGGGTTTGTGCAATTGCAGGCTGCGGCGGAGGAGCACAACTGGCCGTTAAATTTTGGCGAATGCGCAATGTTGTGGCGAGGTGGTTGCATCATTCGTGCCGTGTTTCTTGATCGTATCAAAGAAGCTTTTGACGCTGATCCGAAGTTGGAGAATCTACTTCTGGCCCCCTACTTCCAAGAAGCAGTCAACCGATCCCAAAATGGCTGGCGGCATGTGGTGGCTTCTGCCGCCCAGTTTGGAATTCCCACCCCAGCTTTCTCGGCAGCTTTGGCCTACTACGACGGATACCGCCGCGAACGCTTGCCGGCAAATCTGCTCCAGGCCCAGCGAGATTATTTTGGTGCGCACACCTTTGAACGACTCGACAAACCGGGTACCTTCCACGCCGAGTGGATTCAATTGAGGAAGACACCGAAAAAATAATGATGAATCCCCATAGGAACAATTCCGGAAGCTAACTTATCCGGCTCGCCTCCTAATCCACTTGCCACCTCCAATCATGAGCGTTGAATGACCTCCGAGTACTTGCAGAAACAGTTTGGCTTCGACGGGCAAGTCTGCGTCGTGATCGGCGGCACGGGAGTGCTGGGGGGCGCTCTGTGCGATGGATTAGCTCAAGCGGGGGCCCACGTCGTCGTGGCAGGCCGTAGCGAAGAACGTGGCAAAGATCGCGTCAAGGCGATTGAGAAACTCGGTGGCAAGGCAACGTTCACTGCTGTGGATGCCACCTCACGCGAGTCTCTGCAAAAACTGCTTGATATTGTGGTTAGCGAGCATGGCCGTGTCGATTCGTTAGTGAACGGCACGGGGGTCAATTCTGCAACTCCTTATCTGGAAATCACCGACGAAGAACTGCACGGCATTTTTGACGCGAACTTTGTGGGGACGCATCTAGCTTGCCAGACGTTTATTCCTCAAATGGTCAAGCAAGGGGGGGGATCCATTCTCAACATCGGCAGCGTTACCTGTTTTCTTCCCTTGTCGCGTGTCTACATCTACGCCGCCACCAAGGCCGCCATTCTTAATCTCACCCAAAACACAGCACGGGAATTCGCGCCCCAAAATGTGAGAATCAATTGCCTTTGCCCCGGCTTCTTCCCGGCTGAACAGAACCGCAAGATCCTCAGTCCCGAGCGGATCGAGAGCATCATGCGACACACTCCGATGAATCGTTTTGGCTTGCCTGAGGAATTAATCGGCGCGGCACTTTTGTTGCTCTCGCCCACGGCAGGCAGTTTCATCACTGGTTCGGCGATCTATGTCGATGGCGGGTTTACGGCGATGATGATTTGACTTCGTGCTTGCGAGTATACATCAGAGTGACTTGGCCCGAAGCCCTTTTCAATTATTGCGTTGGTACAAGGCCCAAAATAAATCTTCCGAGGGATAGGGAATGTGTAGCTGTCCGGGGATAAAATTCAGGAAGAACCAATCTCCGATGCGATAACGCAATAGCGATTTTGCGTTGGTACCGCTAATCTTTTTGGCAGGTCGCCCATGGGCGATTTTCTCCAAGTCGAAATTCTCCAAGAACTTAGTTAAACCACGCAATGAAAAGAAATTCAAAACGCTCGGCGGCGAGTATTCGTGCCAATACTTTCCCAAAAGTTTCGCGTACAAAGAGTCGCGATTCCAAGTTTCGATGAGTAATTGCCCCCCTTCTTCCAGTAGTCCTGCAACCTTTTCAAACGCCCTACGAGGGTCATAAAGGTGTGCGACTACTTGAATCATCACAATCAAGTCGAATTTCTCATCCGTTTGAAAGCACTCCAGAGATCCTTGCCGAATGTCCAAGCCGAATAATTCACGTCCCGACTGGGCCATGTTTTCGTTTGGCTCTAGCCCGACCCCTCGCCAACCTGCATCAACAAATCCCTGCAAGATACAACCTGCGGCTGCCCCAACGTCCAAACATTTCCCTGGGATTGAGGTGTATCGCCGCAGTTTTTTCGCGTACATCGCCCCACGTTGTCTGAGCATCTTCGCTTCAATCAAGTAATCCGAGTAACCTGCGCCACCTCCTGTGAAATAGGGATCGTCGTAGACCGTGGCAACGTGAGATTCATCCGCTTGTAGTTCTACGAATCGATGTCCACACTCTACACAATCAAGCAAATTATAGCCCTTCACTTTAAATGCCCATTTCGATTCCGAATAACACAACGGGCAATTCATGAATCGCTTTGTCTCTACCATTGTGGGCAACACTTCGATCCGGACGGCTGCTTGAGTGAATTCTTCAATTTGTTCTCCCGTCACTATTCAAGTTAGAAAGGGTGATCCTCTTTACAGTCTCTACCCAGAGTACTATCTTGCTGACGGGATTGCAAATTATTCCTCTTGAGATCAAGGAGTCCTGTTTTATGGCCGCGACAATTGTCATCTTTGGTGCTTCGGGCGATTTGACTTGTCGCAAGTTAATCCCGGCCTTGTATCAGTTGTTTCGCAAGGGGCGTCTCGCTTCACCACTGAATATCATCGGTGTCTCACGAACGAAGTTCTCCCATGCTGAGTGGCGCACCGAACTTGCCACGTCGACCGAGAAATTCTCAGGAGATTCTTTCGACCAAGAGAAATGGGCGCAGTTTGCCGAGACAATTTACTACCAACCAGGGGATATAGGACAGCCAGAGGATTTTACAAAGCTGTCACAATTCCTGGAGGAACTCGAAGGAAGTGAAACTACCACACGGATCTATTATCTCTCCACGGCTCCTCGATTCTATCACCAGGCAATCGAACACCTGGGCCAAGCGGGCATGGCCTGCGAAGCTAACGGTCCGCGGAGTGTGGTGATCGAGAAACCTTTTGGCAGGGATTTAAAGAGTGCCCGTGAGCTGAATACCGCTGTCCACGAAGTGTTTGCCGAGCATCAGGTCTATCGCATTGACCACTATCTCGGCAAAGAAACCGTACAGAATCTATTGGTCCTCAGGTTTGGCAACACGATTTTCGAGCCGATTTGGAATCGCAACTATATCGACCATGTACAAATCACCGTTGCCGAGGAGGTCGAAGTAGGGAGCCGCGCTGGATATTATGATTCGGCCGGCGTAGTGCGCGACATGGTCCAAAACCATCTGTTGCAATTGTTGATGGTAATGGCGATGGAAGCCCCCGTACGGTATGAAGCGGACGCCATTCGCAACGAAAAAGTGAAGGTGCTGCACGCCATTCGTCCGCTAGACGCTGACGAGGTCCGCAGCGATACATTTCGTGGACAGTATCGAGGCTACACTGCCTCTGAAGGCGTCAAACCGACGAGTCGCACTCCGACCTTTGCTGCTCTGAAACTGGGAATCGATAACTGGCGTTGGCAAGGGGTTCCGTTTTATCTTCGGAGCGGCAAGGCGATGTCGTGTCGCACGACACAAATCGTGATCCAGTTCCATGCTCCACCACAAAATCTGTTTGCCGACACTCCCAGAGATTTGGGCGAAGCAAATCGCCTCGTGATTCAGGTTCAACCAGCCGAAGGAATCCAACTTCACTTTCAGACCAAAGTGCCTGATGCGGGCATGCGCACTCGCCAAACTGACTTGAATTTCAGCTACCAGAAAGAATTCCGGGGCGCAATGCCTGAGGCTTACGAGCGGCTGCTGCTCGATGCACTCGAAGGTGATGCCAGTCTGTTCGCTCGAGCCGATGAAGTGGAAGCTGCCTGGAAGGTGTGCGATCCGATTTTGGAAGCTTGGGAAGCCAAGGACAAGCCAACCCTGTTTATGTACGACCCGGGTTTCTGGGGGCCGGAGGAGTGCCGAGAATGGATGACGGCGCAGGGGCGGGAATGGTTTGATACCTGTCCGCTGCTGGGGTGATATGTCTAGCTCAATTTTCCACGCTGTTATTACGAATCCAATCGGCGAATTCTTCTTCAGAGATATTCCCTTCGGCAATTTTTAGCATCTTGAAATACTTTTCTGTCTGTGGTGCTGAAAACTGAACCTTGTTCAAACTAAGAAACGTACGATAAACAACATGAGCCGTCCGTTTGTTCCCGTCTAGGAAAAGATGGTTTTTTGCTATGCCGAATGCATAACTTGCTGCTAGACGAGCCATGTCAACCTCGTCCCCCTCAAAGGCAAATAGATGCCTCGGCCGAGCAAGTGCAGAAGAAAGCATACCAGCGTCTCGTACACCTGCCATTCCACCGTGTTCGGCAAGTTGCCGATTGTGGATTGCTAGCACAAGTTCTTCAGAGATCCAGAGCGGTTCCTTGCCTTTTCTCACTGAGCTAACTTCCGAAGAGTGTCTCGGTCTTCTCGCATGATTTCTTCAGCAACGTCAAGTTGTCTGTCGAACTCAGCATCGTAGGGAGTCAAGTGCAGACCTGTTGGAGTTTCCAGCAATTGCACGACATCACCTTTGCCGATGCGAAGTTTTTCCAGTACCTCCTTGGGAAGGACTATACCTACGGAGTTGCCGACAGTAGTGAGTTTGGCAGTGAGCATAGAAGATCTCCTTAAACAGTGATAACGTACATTATAACAGATGTTATAATCCAGTCCAGCCGGCCTTTTTCATGATTGCCGCTTGCCCACCGATATCTGCTGTGTACTCTGGGAAGATTACCCCCAGCGCGGAAAAACTCGGTACTACTATGGCGGACTCCGAAAACCCAAGCCCCTACCCTCCCTTGCCTGAAAACATTAAAAGTGTGCAACCTGGCGGGGGTTTCTGCTATCAACTGGAGCTTGCCTGGGGCCACTGGCGAAGATGGTTTCTGCGGACCTTTCGCCGAGGGTATGTCCAACGCATAGCCTTGCTTCGACAGGGAGACGAAACGGGGGCGCCGCATAGGATTCTTGACCCCCGTGATTTGAAGTACTGCGAGAATCAATGTACGGCCCATTGGCTGCCGGCTAACGACCCCTTCGCCTGGCGCGAGCGATTGCCCTTTGTTCGCTGGGGGCTCGCCGAACTGCAGATCATGGGCTGGCCGTTGCTCGCGGCGGTTGGCATCCTTCTTTGGCTCGGGGGTATGTGGCAATGGTTGGCCGTCGTCCCAGCGATCGTGCTGGCCCTTATCGTGTACTTCTTCCGCGACCCAATGAGGGAGATTCCCACGGAATCCGCTGCAATAGTCTCTCCGGCGGATGGTACCATCGCAGAAATCTCGGAACTCGACCATTATGATTTTTTTGATGGTCCTGCTGTACGTATTGGAATTTTTCTCTCGATCTTTAATGTACACGTAAATCGTGCTCCACGAACGGCGCGCGTTGTCGAAATGCACTACAAGCCGGGGGAATTCCTCAACGCGATGAATCCCGAGAGTGCACTCCGCAATGAATACATGTGGATTGGACTGGAGGAGATCACCTCTCCTGACCGAAAGTTGGCCGTGCGAGCTATCTCAGGGCTAATCGCCCGGCGTATTGTCTGTACGCTACGGCCTGGGCGGGAGGTCCAGCGAGGCGAGAAATTTGGTATGATTAAGCTTGGATCGCGGACAGAGCTCATATTGCCTCGGGATGCGGTTGAGGTGACCACGGCCGTCGGCGATAAAGTGCATGCCGGCAGTTCAATTCTGGCCCGTTACCTTTAGGTTTTTTGAGCCATCCAGAAAACGATATGAAACCCATTCGCGCTATCAATGTGCTGCCGACGCTGTTCACCTTGGGAAACCTGGTGTGCGGTTTTTTTGCGATTGTTGTGGCCAGTCGCATTGCCAAGGCTGGCACGCTCGACATCATACCCTCCCCCAAGTTGGAGACCTACCGGCATCTGCTTGATAGCATTGACCCGACGCACAATTTGATGCTTTGCGGCGGCTTGATATTTCTGGCAATGTTGTTCGATACATTTGATGGCCAGGTCGCGCGCATAACGCGCACAACCAGCGATTTTGGCGGTCAACTTGATAGTCTTTGTGATGTCGTCTCGTTCGGCGTAGCCCCCGCTATACTGCTCGTAAAAATGTGCCCAGATTTTACCAGCGTCCATCGCGAGGCGGTGTGGACCATCTCAGCATTGTTTGCCTGCTGTGCAGCTCTGCGACTCGCTCGGTTCAATGTCGAAACAGATGACAACGACGATCACGGTACATTTGCTGGACTCCCCTCCCCTGCTGCCGCTGCGGTGATTGCGAGCTGGGCCATGTTTTCTTACACGCTTCGCAACGAGATCAATTACGAGAATTTCGCCGGCTACGATTGGTGGTTACAACGTGTGCTCCCGCTCTGTGCGATTGTGATCGCCGTGTTGATGGTATCGCGGATTCCATACCCGCACATCATCACCCAATTCGTGAGGGGGCGGCGCAGCTTTGCTCATGTCGTCGGGCTGGTATTCGCCATCATGCTCCTAGTGACCTTTCGATGGTATGTGGTTCCGTTTGTGTGTGGTTTGTATGTAGCGATACCCGCAGCACAATACCTCTGGAAGCTCACTCGAGAGAAAACGAATCTGAAAAAGCCGGTATCCGGCGAGGCCCTCTAAGAATGTTTACTGGCTTAGTAGAAAGTTTGGCGACTGTACGAGGCTTACTGCCAGAGGGACCAGGCGTGCGGCTGGAGATCGCTGATGCCCTAACTGCAGCCCGTTCGGCGGTCGGTGATAGTATCGCGATCAATGGTTGCTGCCTGACTGTGGTGGCGCTCGATGGTGATGCACTTATTTTCGAAGCCGGTGAGGAAACCCTTCAGCGAACCACTCTGGGAAAGCTCAGTGTGGGTGACCGGGTCAACTTGGAATCCTCGCTCTGTCTGGGAGACGAACTCGGGGGTCACCTCGTAACAGGCCACATCGATGGCGTGGGAACGGTCGACCAGCGGATTGACGATGCCGAGTGGTCCAAGTTTTGGCTGCATGCGCCGGGCGATCTGACACGCCAGATGGCTGAGAAGGGGAGCGTGGCAGTGGATGGCGTCAGTCTGACTCTAGTCGACGTGGAGCGCGAACGATTTAGCGTCGCTCTGATTCCGCATACGCTCAAAGTGACTACGCTAGGCCTCCGGCAGACGGGAGACTGCGTTAATCTGGAAACCGACGTGCTGGCTAAGTACGTCGCACGTCAACTTTCGTGGCGGAACGAAAAATAGTTTTACCATCAATTGGGTCGATTCGACCTGCTCGTAACGAACAACGGACAACGCTAATGAGCCGCCAGACGAAGACCTTTCTGATGAGTCGTTTCCGCGAGATGGGTATTTCCCCGGCAACACGCCATGGACAAAATTTTCTCATTGATCTGAATCTTCACCGGGTAATCATCGATGCCGCTGAGCTTACCAAGCAAGACGTTGTGCTTGAGGTAGGCACTGGCACAGGAGCCTTGACTACACTGATGGCCGAAAAAGCCGCGGCGGTGGTCACTGTGGAAATCGATGGACACCTCTTTGAACTCGCCAGCGAACATCTCATCGACTTCCCTCATGTGACGATGCTCCACCAGGACGCTCTTAAGAACAAGAACAATTTCGACAGCCGAGTTCTCGAGGCTGTGGGAGAGAAATTGGCCGAGGATCCCGACCGACGCTTCAAGTTAGTGGCCAATCTACCCTACAACATTGCAACTCCTGTGCTGAGCAATCTCTTACTCTGCGATCATGTGCCTCACACGATGGTAGCCACCATTCAAAAGGAACTCGGCGACCGCATTGTGGCCCAACCCTGGAGCAAAGACTACGGTGCCTTGAGCGTGTGGATGCAGTGTCAGGCAGAAGCTGAAATCATACGCTTAATGCCGCCGACCGTGTTCTGGCCGATGCCCAAAGTAGAGTCGGCCATCGTGCGAATCGTGGTCGACTCGGCTAAGCGTAATAGTGTACCCGATTTGCGATTTTTGCACCAATTTGTGAAGGCAATTTTTATCCATCGCCGCAAATTTCTGCGCGCCAATGTAGTAGCGGCTCTCAAATACCATCTTTCGAAGGCAGAAGTAGACGAGATTCTCGCCGAGATGCAACTCTCGCAAGAAGCCCGCACCGAGCAACTCGACGTCCCAACGCTCATGAGGCTCACAGAACTCGTTCGGGCACGAGCACCAAACTGGACGTTATAATCAAGGCACGCCAGAAACGTTGGCGCCGAAAAGAACGAAATTGACAGTTTTCTCGGTGATTTCGTGTTCTTTGAACCCGTCCCCTTGGATGAAGGTCCGTGATAAGATGGAAGACACGAAGCTGCGACCAGGTTTGGTCGAGGCTCTTCAACGAACTGTAGGAAATAAGTGAAAAGCAATGTCACGTAGCGGAAGTCTGGAACGTAAAACGAACGAAACTGATATTAAGATCAATCTGTGCATCGACGGCTCCGGTCAGGCTGATATTAAGACCGGTGTGGGATTTTTAGATCATATGCTCGACTTATTCACCAAGCATGGGGCATTTGATTTGACTCTCAAGGCCGAGGGAGATTTGCACGTCGATCAGCATCACACCGTCGAAGACAGCGGCATCTGTTTAGGGTTGGCCCTGCGAGAGGCATTGGGCAGCAAAGTCGGGATTCGCCGCTATGGGCATTTCACTTTGCCTATGGAAGAAACTTTGGTGACCGTGGCCGTCGATTTCAGTGGTCGGAGCGTCTTGGCGTATCGCGCTTCCGTGCCGGCAGCTAAGATCGGCGACTTCGACAGCGAACTCTTGGAGGATTTTTGGCAGGCGGTCTCCGCCAATGCACTGTGCAATCTGCACGTACTCCTGCACTATGGCCGCAATAGCCATCACATCGCCGAGGCGATTTTTAAAGCAACAGCCCGTGCAATGCGGATGGCCGTGGAGTCCGATCCTAAGATGCCTGGAGTGCCGAGTACCAAAGGGACGCTGGAGGGGTAAAGGGCAGTTCATTCTGTCACTCACCAAACTGTTCCACATAATCCGCCAGTGCCGCTTCGATCACTTTCTCGGCATGTTCGCGGCCATAGGCTTCGCTGACGTTTACAGGTGGATCATCCGGCGTGAGCATTTTATAGGTGCTGAAATAGTGCCTTAACCGATTGACCATAATCACAGGCAAGTCAGACACGTCTTGGACTTTCTCCCACATTGCGTCGTTGTCCAAGATGGCGATGATCTTGTCGTCTGCCTCGTGGTTGTCGAGCATGGGAAGCCCCCCGATCACGCGGGCCTTCAGAATCACCTCGCCTACGTTGATAGGTCGCTCGCTGATGACGCAGATATCCAGCGGGTCGGAGTCGCCAGATTTGGCCCCAGGCATCATCCTTTTCACTCGGTCGCCGCAATAGGTCTTGGGGATGAAACCGTAGAGGGTCGGAGCGAATGAGGAAGTCCTGTTGGGACGATCAACACGCAGGTAGCCGGTCTTCTTGTCCAGCTCGTACTTGACTCGGTCGAAGGGTGTGAGTTCGATATAGGCATAAACCAACCGTGGCGGATCAGGACCTACTTCGAGACCATGCCAGGGGTGGGGTCGCCACTTGAAAAACGGAGCGGGAAAGCTCATTGGGGAATCCAATTTGTCATTTGGGGATTTAACGATGCACTTCGCCGTCATCGACATACGTTTCGAGAAATCGCGTCAACCGCTGGAAATCACTGTCTCGCTCGATATAGCGGACAACCGTGACGAGAGTCTCCGGATCGACCAGATCCTCGAAAGGAACGTATTCCAATTGCAGTTGCCCCGAGATCGAGACCATCACGCCGTTGAGCCGCTTTTCAACCAAAGCCCTGTAGGCACCTACCCCCAATTGACTGCCGAGCATCACGTCGAAAGCATGCGGCTTGGCACAACGGGCTTCGTAACCAAGCTGTACGGCGTTCACCTTGCGTTTCTTGCCGGTTTGCCGAGTATACTCCTTGGAGATCAGCTCAGAGAAGACGTCGTGTAGATTGATCGCTGAGATGTTAATGTGACCATGTTCGTCGCGGCCCACCCCTTCGAGATACTTGCTGGGCAGATATTCGGCAAGCCCTTCGGCAATGACGATCACGCCGTACTCTTTTCCCTCACGTTCGCGGGTAGTCATGGTCGCGACAATGCGAGGAATGACCGCTTCCATATTCATTACAGGACGGCTCCTACTTTCACCAGAGACAGGATCGACCATCTCTTCGGTCGAGCGGTACTTCCCAACCACGTCTTCGACACTCACCACAAGACTCGCTTCACCCGCAATTGCCACTCCGTAGGCGAGCCAACCCGCGCTGCGTCCCATTGATTCGCAGAGGAAGTAACTGCGATTGGCCTCGGCATCCGCCAACAAATTACGGACTTCAGAGGCAAGAAAATCAACGGCTGTAAAATACCCGAATGTAAAGTCGATCCCGCGGTAATCGTTGTCGATTGTTTTGGGTAAGTGGACGATTGGTATGCGGTGAGCATCCAGAGGGAGTCGCTCCTGAAACATCTTAAATTTGTTGGCCGTCTTGAGCGTATCATCGCCTCCAATCGAGATCAGTACGTCAACACCGATCGAGCGGAGTGCCTCGTAGACTGTTTTCAACGGGGCACTTTTTTCTGGATCAGCCAAGTGCGAAGGATGCGAAACCAGCTTGCCTGGATTAGTACGCGCCGTGCCGATCATGATTCCATGAGAATTACGCGTACGGCCAAGCATTTTGTGATTGACCATGAGATAATCGCGGCCTTCGACGAGGGGGCTCGAAGGGCTGTATTCCACGAGTGCGGAATAGCCGTACTTGATTCCGACTACTTCGATCTCGTTGCGTAAAAAGGCCGTCGCTGCCGCAGAGATGACGGCATTGGCTGCAGGAGCAGGACCGCCAGCAAACAGAATCGCCGCTCGACGAAAGTTGTGAATCATCTTCGGAGGACGCGAGAGGGTATTATCATTCATTATTTCTCATTCCCAAAATTCGGGGTGTCTTAACTTCTCTACTTGCCGAGTGGCAGCCGCATTCTGCCCGGTCTGCCGCCCGCCATTGTAGCCTACGCATGAAGCCTCGAAAATGGTCTCCGCGGGGCAGCCATCCTGGTTGCCGGTACGGGGGGGAGGATGCGCCACTAATCAAACGTAAATTCCCGCTCGATGAAGGTCGTATCGATTCTCCCCTCGGCAAACGCGCCGTGGCTAAGAATCTCCTGATGCAGGGCAGCCGTGGTCTGTATGCCGTCGACCCGCAATTCGGAGAGGGCACGCTGCATCGTACGGATCGCTTCGACGCGGGTGGGTTGATGCACGATCAGCTTGCCAATCATCGAATCGTAGTAAGGGGGGACCACATAGCCGCTGTGGGCGTGGGAATCAAACCTTACACCAAATCCGCCAGGGACGATCAAGCGTTCGATTTTCCCCGGGGAGGGACGGAAATTATTGCGGGGGTCTTCTGCGTTGATGCGGCACTCAATCGCAGCACCGTTCTGCTTAATCTCGTCCTGGCTCACAGAAAGCTTCTCCCCCGAGGCGATCAGGATCTGTTGCTTGATCAGGTCGATGCCCGTGACCATCTCGGTGACTGGATGTTCGACCTGGATTCGGGCATTTACCTCGATGAAATAGTAGTTGCCCTCCTTGTCGACGATGAACTCGACCGTAGCTGCGTTCGTATAATCAGCTTCTGAGATCAGTCGCCGAGCCGCGTTGCACATCGCATTCCGGGTTTCTTGATCGACGCTCGTACTGGGACTTTCTTCGATCAGCTTTTGGTGGCGCCGCTGCACAGAGCAATCACGCTCCCAAAGATGCACGACGTTGCCGTGATGGTCAGCCAGGACCTGCACTTCCACATGGTGCGGTTGTTCGATGTATTTTTCGAGATAAACCTCCCCGTTGCCGAAGGCGGCCTGAGCTTCAGTCTTGGCTTGATGGAAGGCCGTCTTAAGGGCCAGGTCATTGGCAGCAACCCGCATGCCCCGGCCTCCACCACCAGCGACCGCCTTGATCAAAACCGGAAATCCTACCTCATGGGCAAAGTGCAAGGCATTGCTCACCGATTCAACGATGCCGTCGCTCCCAGGAACGACGGGGACTTCCGCCTGTATCGCCAACGAACGGGCTGCATTCTTGTCACCGAGCTTGGCCATGGCCTCGGGATTAGGGCCGATAAAATCGATATTACAACTGAGACAGATTTCGTTGAAATGGGCGTTTTCTGAGAGAAAGCCGTAGCCGGGATGAATGGCTTGCACGTTACCCACCTCGGCAGCGCTGATCACATTAGCAATCCGCAGGTAACTATCGGCAGCCCGAGGAGGACCAACACAAAAGGCTTCATCGGCTAGCTCGAGATAATGGGCACCCCGATCCCCTTCGCTGTAGATGGCGACCGTCTCGATGCCCAATTCTTTGCAGGCACGGATCACTCGTAGTGCAATTTCTCCCCGATTTGCGATAAGTATTCTTTGATACATGGCGGAGAACGCGAGCGAAATTTTAATCAAACTTCAATTGGGGACGAAACCTATTAAACCCCAGTGTATTAGCCACGTTGAACTTTAAACAGTTTTTGGCCATATTCCACGGGATCACCATTCTCCACCAGCCGTGCAAGTACCTTGCCTGAGCACTCGGCGGGGATTTCGTTGAAGACTTTCATGGCCTCGATGATGCAGACAATGGTGTCGGATCCAACTGAATCTCCCACACTCACCAGCGCCGGAGATTCGGGGCTCGACGCGACATAAAAAGTACCAACCATTGGACTGGTCACATAGGCGACGTTTGCCTCTTCGGCAACAACCGCTGGCGGAGCGTTGGCTGCCGGAGGATTTGCTGCAGGAGCCGGAACCGAAGCCACTGGCATCGAGGCGACCCCCCCTGACACCATCGGCTCTTGACCTCGACGGAGCCGAATCCGCTGGTCCCCCTGCCGTAGATCGATCTCAGCCAACTCATGCTCGTTCATCAATTCGACAAGCCGTCGCACTTTGCGGACATCGAATACATCGCTCGAGCCAGATCCTTCATTACTCATGTCGCGTCTCCTGCTGTCTTTCTTATGGGTACGTTTCCCTGACCGACCAGCCATCGGCGAATTTCCTTATGAGTGATCAGGCTTGATCCCGGAGGAGTCAACCGACCACGCATTCATCGATTTGTTTTGGTACGGAGGAAAGCACTTCATGCCCCTCTCGGGTGACGAGGATATCGTCCTCGATTCGTACTCCCCCCCAACCTTCCAGATAAATACCCGGCTCAACGGTCACAATCATGCCCGCCGCCAATTCCCGCGATTGACCCTGGGCCAACCGCGGAGCCTCGTGGATCTCTAGCCCCGTCCCATGTCCAAGTCCGTGACCAAATTGTTTTCCATAGCCTGCCTTGGCAATGATGCGCCGGGCGACCTGGTCGACGGACTCGCAAGTGACGCCCGGTCGGATCGCAGCAATCGCGGCCAACTGTGCCTTCAACACCACTTCGTAGATTTTGCGTAATTTAGGCAAGAGTTTACCGGTCACCAAGACACGGGTCAAGTCGCTCATGTAAAGGCCCTCATTGACCCCCCAATCAATGAGCGTAAAGTCGGCAGCACTCAATCGCTGGGTTGTCGGGCTGGCATGAGGGAGTGCCGAGCGATGGCCTACCGCAACGATTGCGGGAAAACTCAGGCATTTCCCGCCAAAGCGGCGTGCCTGGTATTCCAGCTCGGCAGCGACCTCCGATTCGGTCATTTCGGGTCGGAGTGCAGCCCGAACCACCTCGAACGCGCGCCGCGCCTGCTCACAGGCTGTACGGGTGCGGGAGATCTCCGTGCGATCTTTGATTAGACGCAATTCTTCAACCCATCCAGTGCAGGAAACCGGCTCACACTTGGGAACTTCCTTGATCAACCCCGCATGCAAGTCGAGCGTCATTGAGGCTGCTTCAACCGAGAGCCGCTTAAGCTTGGCCTTGGTAAGTATCTTGGCTAACCAGGGGAGCATCTGAACGCCTGGCCCTCGAATCTCTAATTCCAAGTCGGGGCACTCTTCACCGAGCTGAGTTAAATACCGCTCATCACTGATGAGAATTGCTTGCCGCGGGGTAAGCAGCAAGTAACTATCGTCGCCTGTAAAACCAGTCAAATAAGTGACATTTGTGAAGTTGGTAACCAACAGAGCGTCGGTTCCCTCCTTGCGAAGCTGGCTAGTAAGCTTGCTACGGCGTTGGGCAAAGTTTGACATCGGCTCGAGTCTCAGAAGGCCAATCGAGTGAAAAAAACGGGAGATGACTGTGCTCAATATCGACCACTCCGCCTGCTATGGCAAGAGCGGCTGCGATAGACTTGGTTGCACTGTGAGGCCGATCTGTTACGCTAGAGCAATCGTCGAATAGTACTGAAAAGGGCTTACTTCCATGTTTCGTGTCACCCGTGAAATTGACTTTTGCTACGGCCACCGCTTGCTGAACTATGAGGGAAAATGTCGCTATTTACACGGCCACAATGGTCGTGCTGTGATCAGCATTGAAGGTAAAGATTTAGACTCTCGGGGCATGGTGCTCGATTTTAGCGATATCAAGAAGACGGTGAGTACTTGGATCGATGAGAATCTGGACCACCGCATGATTCTCTGCCGCCGCGATCCCGTGGTACCTATGCTCCAAGATATGGGCGAGCCACTCTACTTATTGGACGAAAACCCTACTGCTGAAAATATCGCCAAGTTGATTTTTGAGCAGACGAAGGCGATTGATGTGCCGATTGTCGAAGTGCGACTATGGGAGACACCCCGTTGCTTCGCCACCTATGCTCCCTGAAATAATCATGAGCGATCCGGCTCTCCGGAAGATTATGTCCCTCGCACGGGGCCAAACCACTCGATTTGCTTCCGAGGACAATAGGTCCAGCCTCGCTGCTGGCAGATCGGCTCCAACCAGTCGGCACGTACAGAAAGCTCCGCTTGCGAGATCCCCTGGGGCATTAGCAACACACGGTCTCTGCGAATCTTGGAGAAAAGGCTCAGAAACTCGTCCACTTCGTCGATTTCCGCAACGTGGTCGATCACAAATTTTATTTGGTAGTCGTAGCGTTCGAGCAACAGCGCTATCACCTCGGGCTGAAATCGCTGCCGCTCATGGCGGCGATGCCAATGAGGAAATTGAATGAGATCCGGCCCGCTTGAAGTGAGCTTCGGACTGATGGACATCAGGTCGCACTCGACAGGCAAAAATAGAGTTCCCGCGGTCTCAATCGTGAGATGCCTACCGCTCAAACGCAACGCCTCTGCCAACGGGATAAGTTCAGCAAACAGCATCGGTTCCCCGCCAGTGAGTACGACATGTTGGCAGTCCCACTCTTCAATCTCGGCCACGATTTCATCAACGGAATAGTCATTTCCTTCAGGCTGCCACGAAGCGAACGGAGTATCGCAAAACCAACAGCGCAGGTTGCAACCGCTCGCGCGGACAAACACACTCGGCGTGCCCGTCAGCAGACCTTCTCCCTGCACCGATTTGTAAATTTCTGCTATTTTCATAAATATCTCAACGACCCGCGGCGAATTCTTTTCCGAACAACTTCAAGCGTTTGTTAAAGATCGTTCGGTCCCCATGACAGTGCTTTTCTAACGGGGCAAAAGAACGGGGCAAAAGGACATGTATATTCAGCAACCAAGGAACTCCGAGAATCCTCCGAAGCTACTATCTCACAAGTATTTACGGCGACAACAAGTAGGGAAGCGGCTCGAGCCCGAGTACAATTATGCCTGTCCTTTTCCCACCCTACCCGAACCGGAATTCACCCACAGATTCTGGTGAGGAGGCAATATTTTCTACTGGAATTGATACTCAAGGAGTGAAGAATCACCTTTAATGTCCAATACCACGAGGTTGCACCGCGTACCCTGTGCATCTTCAGCTGCAATAACTCTACCAAGTTCAAATTTTATGGGCTGCTGCTTTCCTCCCTCTAAAGCAATGTTAGTGGCGTACATGTAAAGCCGCCCGAAATTGTCGAGAATTGGATTAATTCGTCCTTCTAATCCGTTGATGTAACCCGTGTTACTCTCAAAAACCACCGAACCAATTCCATCAGATTGGACTAACCTGATGGTGTGGCTACCATATGGACTTTGAGTGACTTCACGAAAGGCTCGATAAGCCTCGTGCCCGCAGTAAATTACAGCGGGTTCATTGGGGAATCCTGAGAGACTGACCTCCCCCAGTTCGTTTGTGACACCTTTTGTAAAGGTATTGTTCCGGACTAGAAGCAAGACAACTTCCGCCTTGGCGACAGGATTCCCTCTGCGATCTTGCACTAGGAAATGGGTCCCATCGGCCAGGTTTTCTATAGTTGGTTCACGGGGGTCTTGCTTTATGTCGATTAACGCTAGTCCGGCACACACATTAATGATTGAAACATCCGCTTGATTCTGTCGTGAGTCCTCAATGTGCAGTGGCTTCTTTATCCTCCAAGGCAGTAGCTTTCCTGATTGCTCATTGATCTCCATTCGCTCGCCGTAAATGTACAACTGGTCCGTTTGGTCCATCAGTATTGTCAAACGGCCAGTCAGGCCTGGTAATTCAGCAGGCATCTTTGCTAGAATCTTGGACCCGATGCCATTCACAGATTTCAAGCGTATGCGAATGTCTTCACTCTTGACAGTTTCGCGTACATATCCCTTGTACTTTGGGTGGGCGCATAGAATTGTTACTGATTGCTCCTTCTCAACATAAGCCTCTGCGAGACCTTTTGCATTAGATTCGACAGTTGTCTGACGCTTAGTTTCGTTATTCACGATTGCAATCTCAGCATCAATAATTGGATCGCCCCGTTGATCTACAACTTCAATGGAGATCGCACTGCAAAAAGTAGTCTCCAGTGTTATATAACAAAACAAAGCAAAAAGAATTCTCCGAGAAAAAGTCATTGTGAAGAGTCTATTCATGGTAAACTCCAAGTGGTTGCATGGCCCATTAGTGATAAGCATAGTTCCCGCAGAACAAGACTGGAAGTGCCTTGAAGCAAACATTTGCGGTTTCCGGCGGTAATCAGTGGCCGGAGAAGATATTTCAACCCCAACGTTGCATAAATTCTAGCTTAGGCAGCCGTTTCGAGGGAATCGAGGAGTTCCAGGATTTTGTGCTTGAGTTTGCGTCCGGAACAGAACGTGAGGGTGAGTTTGCCGGAGGGTCGCGACAGGCGACCGGCTCGTTGCAGGATGGTTTTGCGAATGGTATCGACCTTCTCGAAGCTCCAGAGTGTCGCGCGGTTGCGAGTGGTTGTCCGCTGTCGCTCTTGATTTTGCATTTGCAGTTCCCGTGTCAGGTTGAATGCGAACAGGCCCGCCAACAAGTACGTCACGTTCCCCAGTTGGGTCCGCACCGGAACGTAGTCCATGTGACAGTGCGATTTCAGTTCGGCGAAAACGCCCTCTTGCGAACCACGGCCATCGTGATAATCGAGTACGCCTGCTGCTTGAAGTTGCTTGTTGGTCACGATCACCTTGAATTCGTAGCCCACTTGGTAAGGCTCGAACAAGTCGAGCTGCACGGGCCCTTTCTGTTGCTGCTTGCTCCGAGTACGCACGAGTAAAAACCGAAACCGTTGGGGCCAGGATTTTGGCTTCCACTGGATTTCGAAGTACTGACGATCTTCATCAATAGTCTGCCAACGCTGCCGATTTTCGATCATGACCTTCAGTTCCGTAAAACGCTCGAAGGGTACGCTGATCGAGAACTCGATCCGGTCGTCGGAAAGTGCGGAAACGATTTCGTCGCTAAAGAACGCACTGTCCATGCGGACCTCAAGGATTACGCCGGGCAACGCTTTTCGCACCTGGTACACGCATTGCAGGATAAATGCGTGTGCGCCGTTGGAATCATGCACGTTGCCTGAGCGATGCAGAAAGTTCAAGACCTGGCCCGTTTGAGCCACCGTGCAGAACAACTGGTAGTAGCTGCGCGCCCCCTTTTTCTTTTTGTTGAAACCGACGGCCGTCCCTTGGGCCTTGCGTTTGGTGGACTGCACCGAGCCATCGAAGTCCAGCGTAATGCGCGGCAGCGGATTCTGGGCCAAACGCTCGAGCACCAGGTCCCCCAGGAGTTGCTGGAGATTCCCCACCGACTTGGGGTCGGCCCCTTGGAGCATTCTGCTCAGCGTCGCCACATCGGGCATCACGTCGAAACCCACGATCCGTTGGACCAGCGGGTCATCGCGGTAGTAGTCGGCATGCCGCAGTTCCCGGAATCCCAGCAGCAGATGCACCACCAGTTGCAGAAACAGCCTCGCCGGCGAAAACGCCTTGCCGGCGTCCTGATGAGCGAGGCAGCGAGAAAAACGCTTCCTGAGCTGAAGGACTTGAAACAACTTCTGGAACACGACCAGTCCGGCAAATGACGTGAGTCGCTGATCTTCAAAGCGGAGATTGGGAATCTCGGAGGCTTTACTGGCGACCTCTTTTCGGCTACGCTTCATAGGACGACCTTTCTTTGTTTGTGGGTGGGGTTTACTTATCACACACAATATAAGGAGGTCGTCGTTTTGTTGATACCCTTTTTGCCTCGCCACACATTTTTTTTCAACCTCGGCTAACTCTCACAAAACGTGAAACTTACGAAGGACTGCGATGGCAAAGAAAGAGTCCGTAAACAAAGAACTAAACTAACAGCCACGCGTAGATATTATGCAACTGCAGGGTTGAGAGACTAGATCCCGAAACCTGCGTGCCCGGCGGACTCTACAGCATGCTGAAAAAAAGCGGCCAACAGGACTAAGTTGACCAACTTGACCAGGTTGCATCGGAGTACGGAGGGACTGGCAACACGTTCGGTGTTCTCAATTAATCTTGATAAGCGATCGGATCCGTGAGCCCCGCCTTCGCGAAGCCTTGTTTGCGAAGCTGGCAGGCGTCGCACTGACCACAGGCAATCCCCGCTTCGTTGGGCGCATAGCAGGTGTGCGTTAAACTATAGTCAACCCCTAGTTTTCTGCCTTGCTGAATAATTTCCGCTTTGGTCATTTGGATGAGCGGTGCGTGGATGCGAAAGGCCATAGTCCCTTCCACTCCCGCCTTGGTAGCTAAATTGGCAAGCCGTTCAAAGGCGGCGATATACTCCGGTCGACAATCGGGATAGCCGCTGTAATCGACAGCATTGACGCCTACGAAGATATCGGCCGCTTCCAGTACTTCCGCGTATCCCAGGGCCAACGAAAGCAAGACCGTATTGCGAGCTGGTACATAGGTGACAGGGATACCATCCGATATTTCATCCCCGCTGCGGCCCTGGGGAACCGCAATGTCCGCAGTTAGGGCACTTCCACCCAGACTGGCCAAATCAATAGATACGAATTCGTGATCCAGTATTCTCAATGAGGCACCCACACGGCGGGCCGCAGCCAATTCAAATCGATGACGCTGGCCGTAGTCGATGCTCAGCGCATGGACGTGAAATCCCTCGCTGAGTGCAATCGCGGCGGTTGTGGCCGAGTCGAGCCCTCCGGAAAGCAAGACCACGGCATTTTTGGGGATGTCTGTCATATCTTTCCCTAATCACATCAACTGGTACCAAATCTCAAGAGGGATCGCAGAGGACCACTTTGCGCCCACGCATTATCATGACACAATCACAGAATCGCCGAAAGGAGAGCCCTATGAGTGACTTCCGCACGAAGCTGGAAACCTTCGAGAATCAGTTTCCCGAGCGGGATTACCGCATCGAAATCGTCTGTCCTGAATTCACGTCGCTTTGCCCTAAGACAGGGCAGCCAGACTTTGCCACGATTAACTTTACCTATATTCCACATAAATTGTGTGTCGAGTTGAAAAGCTTGAAGCTGTATCTCCAGAGCTATCGCAATGAGGGTATATTCTATGAGAACATTACCAATGTGATTCTCGACGATTTAACCGTTGTATTGTCTCCCCGATGGTTGAAGATCGTGGCGGCATTCAGCGCACGCGGCGGAATCACGGAGACCGTGACTGCCGAGCACGCTTCAGTGTTGTGAGAATCTCAAAGCCGGGGGATTGCAAGCCCCCGGAGTTACCATCACTCAGATAACGAATTGCAGGAAGAAACCATGCCCGCTGCTCCCCGAGTCATCATTTCCGCTTTCGGCGACGAAGCCGCCATTTACAAGACGGCTTGGGAGCAGTACTCCGCACTAGCTGCCTTGGGGCTCGAATACTACAGCCTTCGTTTCATTGATGTCGGCAGCGGCATCAAGAATGTAATGAACCTTACCAAGAGTGAAATTACCAAGTTACGGCACTTGGAAGGAGACTTCGGCCTGAATGTGGCTTCGATCGGATCGCCTATTGGCAAAGTTAAACTCGTTAGCGCTGATGATGGGACCAACAATCGGTTTGTGCCATTCAAAAAATATCTGGCGGGTGATGTGGCGAAAGCTTGCGCGACAGCGCATGCCTTCGAGACGAAACTCATCCGGGGATTCTCCTTCTATCATCCCAAAGGGACCGATCCGTGGGACCATCTGCCGCAGGCCGTCGATCAACTTGGTGAAATCGCAGAAATGTGTCATCGCAGTGATTTGACTTTTGGTCTGGAGATCGAGGCCAATCTCGTAGGACAAACCGGGCAGTTGATGGCCGAACTGCATCGTCGCGTAAATCACCCTGCCCTGGTCACCATTTTCGACGGTGGCAACATCACTTGCCAGGGCTTCTCCACACAGGAAACCTATGAGCAATACCTGGCCATGAAACCGAGTATCGGCTGGATGCACATCAAGGATTACCACGATCCCCAGCTTCAATCGCGTCAGACACACGTCGAGGAAGACAAGTTAAAGAATTTCGTCCCTGCCGATATCGGAGACAGCGGCCACGATCAGATTCTCAAGGATTTCGCCTCCGAGATTCCCAAGCTCGATCGCCGGCTACGGCGTCGGGGTATCCCCGGCGTATTCCTTGACTTGGAACCGCATCTAAAGGGAGGGGGCCAGTTCGGTGGCTTTAGCGGACCTGACGGAGTGGCGGTAGCTCTTAAGGGTCTCACGCGAATACTCGATTACGTTGGAATCGAATACCACCTTCGCGATTTCGGCGATGTCTGTGCGGATCGTGGGTTTTAGACCCGAATCGCTCTCGCACGGGTCTCTGCAGTGCTCTACGACCCTTGGCTAGAAGTTTCTACCGCTCCGTCGATTGGGAGCAGGTCGACCTGATCCGAGTATTCAGCGAAGCTCGGATCGTTTGTAGTTCCACCGTCCCGGATCAGTTCAAGCAGGACTCCCAACAGTTTAAAACCCCAATAAATACTCACCACGCCCACAGCGCAGCCACCGAGAAAGAGCGGATGCGAAATGTGCTCAGCAGAAGCAATCATGCAACTTGCAGTACCTGCGGCAATCGAAGTCACCAGAAACTTGCCCAAAGCCCCTTCGAAGTGCCGACGTTTGCGGTGTTTGGCAATAGCCGAGCGAGCGGAAGAGTTCGCCAATTCACGCATGGCCGTCAAATCAATCGCTTGCGAGGGTTTACCGGAGTTCGCTTTCAAATCAGCAAGTTCAAGCAATCCGAGGGGTTCAATGAATGTGGTAACAGCAGGCGTCCCCTTCTCGTTTAGTACAGGAAGCTTGGCTGTATCGTATTTCTGAGAAGTGTGACTGCCATTCGACTCAGAGGAGTTAGTAGCTAGAGAAGGTGTCGAATCACTAGACGTGTCGCCTCGCACTCGTCGCATGAGATTTGACATATAGGCCTCCAAATCCCCGTCATCTCCGCTTTCTCCTTCGCCAGAGAAGGTGTTGCTTGAAAACATCGACTCCGACGAGTGACCCACCGGACCTGTTACCGGAGCGAGACTCTCTTCAACCTGCCCCAAGCCGTTCTCATCGAGCAGGTGGCTATATTGGTCGATGAACGATGGAGGTTGAAATTCAACAGGCGGCTCTGACGGTCGATCTTCATCGACATCGTTTGACGCACTAAGTGCCTCTGTCGCCAGTTCATCCTTGTCAGTAAAGTCCTCTGATGTGAACTCCGAAGTTAGCTCAGATTCCTGCTCAACCTCGCTGGTAAGGGCTTTCACTTCTTTTGCTGGACTCGTCAGAATTGTTTCGCGAGCTTGCTCGAGTTCCGCAAGAGTCTGATGGTAAACCACATTTAATTGTTGAGCTTTCTCACTACAATCAGCCAACAATTCTCGTGATTGGTCAAGATCGGCTGTCAACTGCTCGATATTGGCCTCTCGGTCTGCGAGCCGCTGGGCGACGTGGTCGCGTTCCTGCTCCACAAGAGAAAAACTCTTTAAAGCGGCTTCGAGTTGAGAGGTTAGATGTTCAATCTGGTCAACTTGAGTAGCAATGCACTGGGCATACTGCTCGTTCTCTTGCTCAACACCAGAGTCATTGGAACGCATGGCCTCCAACTCTGAACTCAATTCGGCACTGTGGGTCTCCTGAAAAGCCAAACGCTCTACGAGTTGGTCCCGCTCTTGCTCGACCTCCATCATGCCAGTTCGCAAGTTGTCGAGTTCGTTGGTTAGCGATTCTATCTGCTTCTCGCAGGCGGAGAGACCCTCGACATGTTGCAGCCGCTCTTCTTCGTATCGCTCAGCTTTCGACCGCTGAGCTTCGAGCTCCGCGGTTATTTGGGCAAACTGTGTCTCTTGTGAAGCGAGACGTTGAGCGATTTCATTCCGCTCTTGCTCCACTTGCGTGATACTAGTTCTCAAAGCGTCGAATTGAACATGAAGTTGCTCAATTGTTTTCTCACGATCGGTGAGCTGCTCCGTGTATTGGATGCGTTCTTCGCCATGCCGCGCCACATTTTCTCTCAGAGCATCCAATTCGTCCGTCAAGAGCTCGATTTGGCCGATTCGTGCGGCAATATCTTCGGCAAGCGCGGCATGGTCGTCTTCGCTTTGGGACACGATCGCTTGAAGTTGTTCGAGACGCTCGTAGGCGTTTTGCAAGAGCTCGTCGCGTGCTGCAATATCTTCTTGGAGATCGCGTAATTCGTTTGCCAGCTCATTGCGTTCAGTGGAAAGTGCTTCAAACGCATCTTTATCAAAGTTTGCTTGTTCCGTTTCCAGGTATTCGATACGCGTTTCGGCTGCCAGTTGCGCTTCTTTTAAGCGTGAAACTTCGGCAAGAGACTGCTGCCATTCGCGGTTCAAACTTTTAACGTCGATCTCGAGCAGCTCAATGCGTTTCCGCTTCGCGTCTGTTTCTTGGATCAGCTTTTCCTTTTCGACCGAAAACTCATGGCGTTCGGCCTGCAGCCCCGGTAGTTCCTTGCGAAGCGATTCCAGTTCCTCAGTCTGCTGTTCAAGTTGGTCGGAAACAACTCGCAGCGATTCCTCGGCCGCGTGCAATTGCTGCAGGTAGTCTGAGCTAGTGCGTTGCAATTCATCAGATTCTCGCTTGAGTCGTTCAATCTCAGACTCCGCTTCAATTCGCTCGGCGTGCAATGCAGTCAGTTCATTGAAAAGTTTCTCCCGGCTCTGCATCTGCTCTGCCAGTTTCTCCCCGGCAACTTGCGCTACTTCTTGTGCAACTCTGAGTTCTTGCTCGAGTTCGGTGATTCCGCAATCTCGCTCGGCAATTGTCTGAGCAAGTTGTTCCTTTTGCTCGTGAAGTGTCTGACTGGAATTTGCTAGTCGCTCACACTCCGCAATCAATTCTTCGATGCGATGCTGGAATTCCTCGGATCGAGCTTGGGCTTCCCGAAGTGCTTCTTCGGCTTGCGTGGTTTTCTCATACGCACTTGTTAACTCACCAAAGACACGATCCAATTCGGCGGATTGCTGCGAGTCGCGTTCGGCGGAGTTGGCATGGAGTTGTTCCAGTTCACAGAAAAGCGAGTCGCGCTCAGCATGCGAATTCTGGAGTTGTTCGGTGAGATTGTGGGTCTGCTGAGCTGAGTTAGTGCGTAGTTGTTCCAAGTCACCGGCCAGAGAATCACGCTCTTGTTGGAGGGATTGGACTTGTTCGTTGAGTTGCTGAGTTTCATCAACGCTGTTAGAACGGACTTGCTCCACCTCGCTGGCAAGCCAATTGCGTTCGCCTTGCAAAGTTTGCAGTTGCTCAGTGAGTCTGCGGGTCTCAGCGGAGGAACTCGTACGAAGTTGTTCCAGTTCAGCGACATGCGAATCGCGTTCGCCTTGCAAGATTTGCAGTTGCTCAGCGAGACTGCGGTTCTCAGCGGAGGAGGTAGTGCGCAGTTGTTCCAACTCGGCAGCGAGGGAATCACGCTCCTGCTCGACAGCTTCCCGCCTGTCAGTATGGGCTACTACTTCTTGGCGCAGATTCTTTGCCAAATCGCGTTGATGGCGGAGACCCTCAAGCAAACGCCGACAACGTTGCCGTGCTTGCTGATTTGATTGGGAGAGTTTTGTTTCTCCTAGACACAAGTTTTCGTCGGCGCTCGTCGCTGGGATCTCGTGGACATCGCATATTTCAGTCGATTCATCTGCTGACTGGGGAGGATGTGGATCTGGCGATGGGTCAGGAATCTGTGCGGGATCTGGTTGGAAATTGGAGGTATACTCAGCGTCCTTTTCCGAACTTGAATCACCTGGATCTGCGACTGCCAATTTTAAGCGTAGATTGCCGATCGAAAGTTCGTCTCCCACATACAGTGGCGCGGAGGAGAATTCTTGATCATTGAGCAACATCCCGGGGGCCCAACTTGTGGCAGTCACTCCCTCAGAACCATGCAGGAGCAGACAGTGCAGCGGGCGCACCTGCTTCTCGGAAAGACGGATTTGGCAACTTGGGCTTGAGCCGATGGTGCATTTGCCCACGGGCACTTCAAGTGAATGGGCCCACTGGTCCTCCGCGAAGATGTCTAGCTGAAGCCGCATCCGATTCGTCGGTGGACTTTGCGAAGCAATCGTTTCTTCTGTATGCAGAGTGGTCATAGGTGCCTAGCAAGAGAATGCAAAATTAAAGGAGTATTGAGAACTGACGATACACTCCCCAAGGGGGCTGCCTGAGAAATCATGATTTACGCAAGAATAGGTCACGAATGAACTATTCAGGCAAAGATGTGCCGAAAATGCTACGTCCTTCAATGTAGAAAACCAATTGTTTTCAGTGGCGAGTCAGCCTAAGTAGTTAGGGAAAGTGGAGTTGGTCAGTTTTTGCCGATTGCATCAGAAATTTGGTGTTCCAGCGCCCTAGAATGACCGATGATCGATAGTGCTGAGAAGTCACTAGACGGGAAGTCCAAAAATCGGGAAATAGGCAATATTTCCTGACGCAAGACGATTTGTCCAAGTTTATTAAGGGAAGCGAACACTAAATCCAACGTTTTTGTAACAGAGGCAATACGACACTAATCCCTTTCAAATTAAGGACTTATGTCATTTGCATGGCCGATTTTGAGGTTTGAGATCAGGTTTTTGGTTCTGAGCGACCTAACCTCAGCCGGATGCGTACTATAGTTACGTTGCATCTCGTGTAATTTCCCCCTAAGTGGGGGGGCGAGCTATGGAGCAAAAGGGACTCAGGTTTTTCGCCGGTCGGATCGGCGTCTTCCGGAGTGGAACAGAGGAAAATTGGCAGCCGCGAAAACTGTTTGAAACTTGCCTAGAGGCAAAGCAAAAGGATATTGGTCGTCGCGGTTTGATCGGTAAGGTGAACAACATGGCTAGAAAAGACTCAATTTTGAAGCTGCGGGAACTTCTGGTTTATCGGCGTGATGCCTTACGGAGGGCATTGGCCGGTGACCTGAGTATGCTCAAGTCTCTGCCAGAACAAACTGGCGGCGATGTTGTTGACGCAGCTCTCGATGCTGCCCAAGATGAAATAAGCTCCCAGTTGGCCGAGGTCGAAAGTCGCGAATTGGCACAGATCGAAAATTCTTTGGAGCGGATGCGCGAAGGGACCTATGGCCAATGTGAAGTTTGTGAAGGCAAAATACCCCTGGCTCGCTTGAACGCACTTCCCTACGCCATGACTTGCATCGACTGTCAACGTGCGTCCGAGTCGGGTGGTGGTGGTTCGGTGAGCAACAATTGGGGTAATCTCATTGATAGCGATCTGAGCTATAGCGATTGAGATTCCATAACTTGCTTACCCTTCCTAGAGAGAAGCTCACCATGCTGCGAAGCACGTTGCACTCATGCGCCGCAAATTTTGCATGCATCCTGTTTGCATGTTGGGCAACAGTCGATCTTTCTCCACTTTCCGCACAGCAGTTAGCCTCCGATCCGAACGTACTTTCTCGTGAACAAGCCTTTGCCCAGTTGGACCGCGATGTTGAGTCGCTCGATGCTCAATTAGGCATCTATAAGCGTGTCATCAAGCTAGTTTCACCTTCGGTGGTCCATGTGGAAGCTACGCCACGACCCCAATATCGCCTCAGGCGCGATGCCGAAGAGGCGGGATCGGCTGTTTTAGTCCGGTATCGTGGTTCGGACTATGTGCTGACCAATCGCCATGTGATCAAGCATTCCGACGCAAGTCTGATTTCCTTGGAATTGTCTGACGGCCGACAACTCCGTCCTCAACGAATTTGGGAAGATCGCGAGACCGATGTGGCTGTACTGCTGATCGAAGCAGCCAATCTTGTCCCCGCACGCATTGGTAACAGCGATCAGATGGAAATCGGCGACGTTGTGCTGGCCTTCGGAAGCCCCTTCAATCTCCAGCGAAGTGTGACTCGAGGAATCATCAGTGCCAAAGGCCGCTCGAACCTAGATCTTGGTGAAGGGGAAGTGATGTATCAAAACTTCCTCCAAACTGATGCAGCCATCAACCCTGGTAATAGCGGCGGCCCACTAGTAAATATGCGGGGCGAAGTTATCGGGATGAACACAGCCATTGCTAGCAATTCGGGTGGTAACGAGGGAATCGGCTTTTCGATTCCCATTAACATTGCAGTTCGCATCATGCGTCAACTGATCGACGCCGGAGAAGTGGAGCGTGGGTTTTTAGGGGTGGCCTTAGATCGCAGTTTTGACGATGCAACAGCACGCCGAGTCGGCCTGACTCGTTTGACGGGTGCTCGAGTTACCAACATAACACCCGGTTCGCCAGCCAGCGAGGCGGACCTTCAAACGGACGATATTATTCTTCGTTTCGATGGGATGCTTATCGATAATGACGAACATTTGATCAATCTTGTCAAACGCACCGAGGTGGGACGCAAGGTGCCTGTGGAGTTATTCCGCTCGGGGCAATTGCTGACTATCTATGTCAATATCGTGCGGTGGAAAGTCCCTGACCCGACCGACCCCCGGTAGAGATCCATCGCATGTTAGCAGCTACATCAATCCACGCAGGATGCAGTCGATGGTCGCCTCGACGTTGATATCGACTACGACATCCATATTAGGTTGTTGAGGGGAATTGCGACGGCGATCGATCACCGTCATCCCACGTGTTAGCTCACCGCTGACTTCGACGTCACAGTACAATCGTTCGGTGGTCAATAGTTCTGGGTGGAGAATGCCGACAATGGCGACCGCTTCGGATGCCACCAATCCCTCGATTCCCAACCGCTCGTGAGAAGCCCGCAGCGCATTGGGCAGCAAAGTTCTGAGTACCCTGCCACGGTTCGTCTTATCTTCAGGCAAGCGATCGAGCAAATCATAGCGTAAAACGACCTTTGAACTGATATCTAGTGGTAGCAACGTCTTAGTGACAGGGCTGAGAAAGACTGAACGAGCAGATTCAGAATCGCAATAAAGATTGAACTCGGCGACCGGAGTGACGTTTCCTGGTCCCGAGAGCGTTCCTCCAACGATAAACAGGTGCCCCACCTGCATCGCCAGATCGGGTTCGCGTTGGAGTACCTTGGCGATATTGCTCAAGGGGCCGCCCGCCACAATCGTGATTTCTCCAGGAGATGTCTTGATCTCATCCGAGATGAGTTTGACTGCAGAATGACGATGGTGGAGTTCGGCGACGCGAAAGTTGGCTCCACACAGACCATCTTCCCCCCAAAACTCACGGCCATCCGTCACGAGTAACTGATCAGGGTCGGCAGCCCCCACTCGGGGCCAGCGTTGTGGATCGAGTTGCTCGACGAGCGACTGCACGTTCAAGGTGGCCTGCTTCGGGCCGACATTTCCCCCCGTGGCTGTGACAGCGACTACTTCCAACCGCGAGTCAAACAATGCCAAGCAAAGCGCAATCGCATCGGCCACCCCTGGGTCCACATCGAGAATTACTTTTCTGGCCATTTGGCGTCTTGCCGATCCTTTTTTTGCCTAGGAGAAGTGTGGCACTCCTGCCAGAATAAGGGAGCGGGGTGTATGAGATGAACTGGTCCCCCTGCGGAGATCATTCCATCCCGACCACGATTGGATATGTATGTATTTTGGGCATTGTAAGGTTCGCTCCTCCAAGAAACAACCAGTATGGCAGACACATTCGACAATATGAGGTCCCAGGTTATAGCCGGGGAAGATCTCACTTCTGGCCAGATGAAGAGTGCCATCAGTCAAATCATGACGGGAGCTTGCACCGATCTGGAGATAGGGACATTTCTGACGGCATTGGCCCATAAGGGAGAAACGGTCGCCGAGGTAGCGGGGTCTGCGGCGGCGATGCGAGCCAACATGACACCCATACTGAGCCGCCACAAAAAGTTGCTAGACACCTGCGGCACAGGTGGTGGGGGGAGCACCACGTTCAATATTAGCACTACCGCCGCGCTGGTGATCGCCGCAGCAGGCGTTCCCGTCGCTAAACACGGTAATCGTAGTGTGACCAGCAAAAGTGGCTCGGCAGATGTCCTAGCGGGATTAGGGGTAAATATAGAGGCCACGGTGCCCCAAGTGGAACGTTGCTTGAACGAACTGGGGATTTGCTTTTGCTTTGCCCCGTTGATGCACCCTGCCATGAAGCATGTTGCCGCGGTTCGCAAGCAGTTGGGCATCCGCACCATTTTCAATCTCCTCGGTCCGTTGGCAAATCCAGCCGGGGCGGCATTTCAATTGCTAGGAGTGGGACGCCCTGAAATCAGGCCACTCATTGCCTCGGCACTGGGGATGTTGGGCACCGAGCGATCGTTTGTCGTCAGTGGACACGATGGACTGGGAGAAGTCACGCTCTCGGGCGCAACCCAAGTCACTGAAGTAACCCCCGCTGGAGAAAAAGAGTTTGATTGGGAACCAGAAGACTTTGCTATTTCTCGCAGAGGGCTTGATACTCTGCAAATTACGGGGCCCGAAGAAAGCGTACAATTGGTACGCAGTGTGTTGGACGGTGAGCCAGGTCCGGCACGCGATATTGTGGTCTTGAACGCTGCGGCGGGGTTACTCGTGGTTGGCCACTCTGCCACGCCAAGAGAAGCAGCCGTGATTGCAGCGGAAGCAATCGATCGCGGTAAGGTGAAGGAACTACTCGGCCAACTTGTGCGATTGTCCCACGAACCGGCCCGCTGAACTAGTTGGCATTATTTATAGGAACTTGCATTTGACTCGCTTGCCTACCACGCGTGATATTCTTGGCCAGTTGATATTCCTGGGGACCGGTACTTCCGTGGGGGTTCCCGCCATTGGCTGTGGGTGCGAGGTCTGTACAAGCTCTGACCCCCGCAACCAGCGGACCCGGTGCAGTTTGGTGCTAGGCCTCCAAGCGGGAAATCTGCTAATCGATACCTCGCCAGACCTGCGCACCCAATTGCTGCGTGAGAAAATTGGCATCGTTCAAGCAGTGCTCTATACCCACGAACATGCCGACCACATCTTTGGACTCGATGATTTGCGTTTAATGCAATTCTATCTGGGTGGTCCCGTGCCGTTATACTGCGAATCGCAGGTGGAAGACCGCATCCGCAAATCCTTCGACTATGCGTTTCGCGATCCGAGCGGATTGCATAGCGGCGCCGTTCCACAATTGCGTATGGAGAAAATCGGCTTGGAGCCTTTTAGAATTCTGGGGGCAAACGTCATTCCAATGCGTTTAGAGCACGGGCCGCATTGCAAAGTACTCGGATTTCGCTTCGGCGATATTGCCTATTGTACCGACACCAATTCGATCCCGCCCGAGAGCATGGAAAAACTACGAGGTTTGGAGGTTCTTATCCTTGATTGCTTGCGGTATAAGCCACATACAACGCATTTCAGTCTCGATGAAGCATTGGCGGTCGCAAACAACCTTGCTCCGCGCAGGACGCTGTTAACGCACCTCTCGCACGACCTCGATCATGCCGCAGTCTCCGCAAGACTACCGGCCGGGGTAGAACTAGCCTACGATGGCTTAAGCGTTCCACTGGCCTGATAGACTCGTTCGAGCCCAAGTTCCCAACCGTCCGAAGCTATTTCGCCACAGCAACGTTATTTTCATGCAATAGCTCAAGATAATCGAGCGCGATGTTAATAACTTCTTCGTTGTAAGGCGTCATAGGAAAGACTGGGCTGTCTTTGTCTTCAAGTCTCTCGAACATTTCTTCTTGATCTTTATCTGAATTCACTTCGGCACGCTCAGCCAGGAACTTTTCCTTGTTGAGAGTTACAGTTGGCTCTTGCTGACGTTTGACGATCTCTTTGATCTTCTTCTGTTCTTTGATGAAGAAATCATTTTTAGCCTCGCGGGCGGCCGATCGTTGCTGCAACTGTTGGATCATGGGAGCTGAGACAGCGTGATAATTATCGTGCGGCTGCGGAGCGACCTGGTCGAACTTCAGGGCGTAATCCAAATCTGCCTCGCCGATCCCTTCCCAGTAGCTGGTGCGATAGGGAATCTCGACATCAGAGAGAACCCCTCGATTTTGGGTACTATCTCCACTGGGTCGGTAAAACTGTTGGATAGTCATCTTTAAAGCACCCAGATTGGGAGCCTCCTGCAGAGGCAAGATTTGCGTCCCGAGTTCGAACAATTGTTGAACCGTTCCCTTACCGTGGGTCGAATGGTCGCCGATCACAAGGCCGCGACCATAGTCCTGAATGGCACCGGCAAAAATCTCGCTGGCGCTGGCACTAAAACGATTGATGAGCACAACCAAGGGACCTGACCAGACCTCCCCTGCTTCTTCGTCAGGATAAGGCTGCACTCGTCCGTCGGGACCCTTCACCTGCACCACGGGACCTTTGTCAATAAACAGGCCAGTAGCTTCTACGGATTCAGGAAGGGAGCCTCCTCCATTAAAACGCAAATCCATGACGACAAGATCAACCTTCTGCTGGTTGAATTCTTCGAGCAATCTCCGGACGTCGCGAGTCGTACTCTTGAAATCCACCTTGCCAGCCCGACGGCCTTCCATATCCATGTAGAAGCTCGGCAGACTGATCACTCCGATGCGACGCGCTGGACTATTTGGTCCCTTCGGTTGTTCCAAGATTTTACCAGTGACCTTTTCGGGGGTTTCGGTTTCTGGAACACTCGAGTCGAGAATGTGGGAAATCTCGCCGGGAGCAGATGGCTCTGTGCTCGGGGTTTGTGATAGTGGTCGCTCAAGGATTTCGCTGCGGGCCTCGCTATCCTTGAGTTCAATCCGAGCTCGGGTAATATCATAAATTTTTCGACCTGACTTGTCTGCGGGCATCACTTCAAGACGAACGATAGTATTCGGTTTGCCGCGGATCAGTTGCACCACATCATTGATCTTCATGTCGACAATGTCGACGAAATCACCGTCGGTGCCTTCACCGACCCCAACGATGATGTCTTCCACTTTCAGGCGGCCATCTTTGTCGGCTGCCCCGCCTGGCACAATCCGGCGGACAATCGTTTCCCCATACTTGGATTCGAGTGATGCACCGATGCCATCGAGTTCCAAACGCATCTGAATGGTGAAGTTATCCAAATTACTGGGTGACATGTAACTGGAGTGCGGGTCAAAGCTGGTGGTGATCGCAGTGAGGAAATCCTCCAATAGCTCGTCATTACTGTGTTGCTCCCAGTTGCGTTGGATGCCTCGGTAGCGCTTGTGCAGTTTTTCGACGGCTTCGTCGTGAGGAACTTCATCGGCGATCTCCAAGAGCAGATCGTACTTGACGCGCTTGCGCCACCGTTCGTTGAGTTCGGCTTTGGTCTTGGCATAGTCCCACTTCTCCGGATCGCGGATCATCGTTTCATCAAGCGAAAAGTCATGTTCGGCGTCAATGTACTCTTGGGCGACGGCCACCTGCTCGTTCACACGCTGGAGGAATCGATCAAAAATCCGCTTGGCGATTCCCACGTCTCCAGCTTTCACGTAATCATCAAGATTGTCTCGTTCGGCCATGAACTCATCGACATCGCTCTGGAGAAAGAAAAGCTTCATACGATCAAGGCTTTTGAAAAACATATCGAGAGCGCGATGCGAAATCTCGTCGTTCATCTGCATCTCAGAGAGATGCCTACGATCCATTAGCGCGGCAACCATAATCGCGATGTGGCGATCGACCCGGGTAGGGTCCGTGGGTCTGGCAAATACGGTGGGAACCAGTAAGGCAGTCGTCAGGCAGACAGTCGCTAGCAAGGCCAGCACAAAATTGCGAAAAAGCCGTGGCAGCCCGAAACGCTCTCCGTCAAAAAACATGACAATCCCTCTCTCATTGTTACGTCAGATAAACTGTTGCGTCTGATTAAATGGTTTGCCTGGCAACTAAGGTAAGATAGATGTCCAGGCGAATCGCCGCAGGTGGGCTTGGGCCCAAAAGTAGATTGTTGTCATAGTACAAGGCAGGTCCATTACGGACAAGATCGACGCACCTTCTCTAAAGCCGCTAGATTTAGCCATGCGCCGACTTCTGAATCTACAATTGCTCCAAATTAGGCGGGAAATCCACGGGTACGATCCTTCCGGAAGCCCGTTCAATGCCCTTCTACGGCCTCAAGAGCGGTGGAGTTCACTCCGTATTCTAGTAGTTTAAGTACGCTCCAGCGATTCGGCTTTGCCTCAGTATTGAAATCCGTGGACCAGGTATGCACCTCACCTCCAGGGACCTTAGGTGACAACATTTTGATGCTTTGGATGCTCCCTTTGTCACGGAGCCGAGTGGACTTCTCGCAGACACAGGACAAGAGTTGGTTGTCGACCAGCAAGGGTACATATTCTGCGATCACACTGGAAACATCCAGGGGAGTAGTCCCGACGGGTAGGTTCTCCATTACTTCGAATGTCTCACGACGAAGCACATAAGGAAACTTTTCAGGGGCAAAATAGATGCGATCACGCAGATTCTGAGCCTCTTCGCCGTAAAGCACATCCCATATCTGGCACTCAATGGGACGGTCATTTAACACGATGATTTCATCATCACGTCTGGTAGTCGAAAACACGACACCAAGCCGATCCGTCAGGAGTCTCAGGATTCTTGTATTGATGGGTCCGACAATCTGTTTGCCCGACACTTCCACGGTCGCCTCGATTTCCAGCACATAGCTGTCGTCTGCCATGGCCTTTAAAGTTTCTTTTTGCGCAGTAACACTGCGACCATAGATTTTCCCTGAGTCATCAAAGGTTTCAGTCGTGATTTCAATCTTTCGCCAGGACCCAATCGGAAAATGAGTCCAAAGGTGATGCTCGGCCGGATAAACGAATTGTTCTTGAGAGGGTTCGGGTGTCCCACTCGTGGGGGTCGAGGGCTCTGACGGCCTCGCACCCGTCGGTTGCATGGTAGTTGAAGGAACTTTATCGGAAGATTTGGGAGCCAACACTGAATTTAACTCAGCATTAGCTTGCGTTCGATTCTCAGTGGTTGATAAGCCTGCTGAAATCTGTTCTGCGGGAAGTTTTTCCCTGGCGTACACGCTAGTACCTGAAGCCAATGCCTCTATGACCAACATAAGCCAAACAAATGTGGAACGAGGTTTCAGCAAGCTAGAATGTCCAAACGTCAATAGGAAAAGGCTGGCTTCGATGAGGTGAGATTTAACTAAGACCTCCGAACAAAGGATCGGAAAGACCTATAATAATTGCTGGAGCAGACTTTGCCAGCCCCTGGGACAACCGAATCGCTCCGAGTACTACCAGGCTTTGCGGTGAAGGAGCGAACTACGAATCGCAGGCGGCTACAAGATGCTGGTCCCAACGGGGAAAAACACCGCGTAAATCAAGCCACAACTCATTGTTTTGCTGCTCATTCTGCTGATCGCGGCAGATTACCCGAGGAGTAGCTTCCGCAAATGCTCGAACGATAGTTTCGAAAGCTTCGTCGGCAGGGTTGATGACAATCGTCCATGAATTATTTGCCAAGCGAACCGATTCGGTTTCACACCAGACCGAGGTACACAGAATCGGTTTTGCTGAGGCAACACGATTACTGGAAGAGAGAAGCGTCGCCAAACGTTTGGCGCGTTGTTCTAGATTTTCGAGGGGTGTCGTCAAGAGCTGCCAAAGTGGCAACTGGTGGATCACGCGGTCGCCAGATTGATAAATTTTCATCGTGGCCCAAAGTGTGGCCAGCGTGAGATCATTGGCCGCACATTCATCGACTGGTGCGTGACGTACACACTCAGCAATTTTTTCTTGTTTGCCGACAACGATTCCACAGGAGGGTCCTCCCAGGAGTCCTGCACCATCGAAGACAACCATGTCTGCCCCTTCCAATCTCTGTGCAATCGTCTCGAAATGTTCGAGGCTATAGTCTCCAGGATTAAGAAGACCTGCGAAGCGTGCGATGACGACTTTGCCACCAACGGCTTTGGCAGTTTTCTCGGCCACGGCAAAGCTATGAGAGACCCAGGAACTTTCTGCTCTCGTGGTTTCAACGAGGGCTGCCGTGGCTCGCTCAGCCAAGGTGGGATCATGGGCAAGATATTCGGTTGTGATTCGCACGAGTTCGTCGACTGCTACTTCAGCCAAAGGTGGTGTGGGCCAACGGTCGCCCAAAAGAATTCCTGTCGCGTTGACGCAGGGGGTAGAACACTCGGCAGGGCCTAGTAAGCGACGTGCCAACCTTTCGGCAAGCTGTCCCACGGATGGTACATTTCCCCAATCCGCACGTTGCCAGATGTTGTTTTGCAGTTCCTCTAGGAATCCCGTTGCTCGTTGCGCGACGGTGGTCTGGTTCACCCGCTTGACCACTCGGGCAACGGTCGGATGGTTCAACAGCTCTCCAAGGGAAGGGAGCTTTGAGAAAGGAGATTCAGATTTCATAGGTCGGCGAAATGCGGAGTTAACTGGAGAAGTCTCCATTATCGTACTCCCAGAGCCGCGAGTCTAGCACCCTTCGCTAAGTGGATGCAGTCAGGCTGTGATTGGGAGAAAGTTTCCTCGCAATCACTTGATCCCGACTTGCTGAGGAGAAGGGAATGGGTCGTTCTTGGCTTCTTGAACGGTTCGTCGTTCATTATTCCAGTTGCCTAACCCTGGAGGCGAGGTATCTTGCCAAGACTGACATCCGGGGAGAAATGCTGATGCCACTAAAAAGACACCGATTGACCAATTAGGTTTGCCCATGGTACTGCTCGTGAAGCTTGGATTAGGCTAAGCCGTCAGCGGCATCGGCTAGGGATCGAGGCGAGGTTGGGCCATCCACTCGCCCACGGTTTGCGGGCCACTAGATGGCTCTGGCTTAGAGGAGAACATTCGACTCCAGAAACCTGGTTTCTGCTGTGCAGTCTGACGGGAGACAGTTTGAGTGGATTCTTCGCCACCAAAGGTGAACATTTCCTTGGTACCTTCCCAAGCCTTTTTCGTGCCGGTACTCACTTTATGGAAGCCGGATTTCACGGGTCCAGTAATGGGAGACATGTCCGGCATCCAAATTTTCGGCATGGATATCTTTGGCAGGGGAATCGAAGGCCAGCCGGTTTGGCGAACTTCCGAATCTTGGTACATTTGCGGCGTACCACCTACTGCCTCTGGAGCACCAGTGGATTGAGAGTAGAGTAGTTGAGGCTGCGCCATCTGACTAAAAACAAGCGCAAATGTTAAAGCACGCTTCGTATTAGCAAAAAATCGAGAACAAGTCATACCGATCATCTCCCATCGTTTGGGCCGGAAGGTGTGAAAAATTTCCGCAAGCCCCCTGCCCTATTTCCCTAATCTGGGCGAGAAGTGTTTCAAATCTTGGCAGTAGCGTCTAGAGAGGTTTTGAGGGTTTTATTTCGAGGAATCCGGGACATGTTGCATGAAGGCGCATATTTCCCCGCAAGCGACTCTGAAAAATCGAAACTTTGGCCCTGTCACAGGGTTTTGGTATGATAGCAGCCGAAAATCTTTTTTGATCCAAACAAGTATTGCCCTTGAGTAGTTATGCATCTATTCGTCTCACAAAGTTGGTCACTGGCGGTAGGACTGTTGGGTCATGTCTTTTTAGTTGGCCTTGTGGCAGCACAATCCCCTGACAAATCCGACCTTTTTTTTCGTTTAGATACGGACGGAGACGGCCAGTTGAACTCTGCCGAGATTCCTGACGAGCATGCGTTTCTCCATCGTCGCCTACTAAGGACAGCCGACTCAGATTCTGATGGTCAACTTTCCGCTGCGGAGTTTCACCGAGGCCTATCTTCTGAGCGACCTGAGAAACCGTTAACTGAGAAAGTAAGTGCCCAACTGCCCGGATCGGATGCCTTGCTATTGCTGTTGGCTTGGATGGACAAGAACTCTGATCTGACCATCAAGTCCGACGAAGTTTCGGCCAATCTCAAGATGTTTTATAACCAGATCCAGCAGCAACTCCAATCTAAAGACGCTAACCAATTTCGCATAAGACAACTCCAGCAGCAGTCTCCTCGCTTTACCCAATTAGCGCTGCGCTACACCCAGCGCCAGCAGATTGATGTCGAGCTGGAGTTATCGCTGCTCTCGGATTCGCAATTTGCAATGGTCGAGCGACTCCGAAGGAAGGTCGAAGTCGGACAAGCCTTCTCGACTCGTGAAAATGCCGAGGCACTTTTCGGCCGGCTAGATTTCGACGGGGACGGAGTGATTGAGATTGCTGATTTACCCGAAGGTGCGCAAGAGCGATTCTCAGACATGTTTCAGCGGGCCGACAGAGATGGCGACAAGCACATCACCGAGGCAGAGTTCCTAAGCTTTCAAGATCAGGTTTCCGCGCTGCAAATGAGAGATTCCACCAGTCCCCAGGCTTCCAGACGAGTTGGACAGCTACTCCGTCGCGCCGACCGCAATAGTGACGGACAACTTACCCGCCGGGAATCCCCCCGGTTTCTGGCTGCCCGTTTCAAAGAGGTCGACTCCAATGACGACGGCAGGCTGGATCGAGAGGAACTGTCCCAAGCCATGGCAAACTTCGATTCCCTGCAAAAATCCATAAAACTTCCAGCCAACAACCCCTCCAAAAACATCAAGAACTGAAGAATACTTGTCTTCTGGGGCGTTACAATGCCGCCAAATTTCCGCTTGGCTCTCTAAGTGATCAATTTTCGTGATCCATTTCCCCCTGAACCGCGAACTATTTCGGTGTGTCGTGCGTATGATGAAAGTATCAGACGCGAGCTGGATCGTTCGCCTTTGGCACGATGGATCGGCGGAACAAGTCAAGATTCCCGGCACGAACGGTATTCCCGTCGAGAAGAGGCAAGAAAATGGCAAACTCAAAATCTCCAGCTCCCAGCCCTGTTGACGCCCGTTATGAGTTACCACCCGTAACCGTGGACGGTCACGCCCTGTTTGAATTCAGCTTGAAGCTGAATCGGGCACTCAAACGATTAGAAACTCGCTTTGGAGCGACAGACAAGCAAAAGATCCCCTTCTTTCGACAAACCTGGCACCAGACCCCGAACAAGCCCCGCTGAGCGATTCCTTGGGAAGCAAGTTGTCGACCTGCCCAAGCTGCGGTTATCATGGTTAGAGCGTCTGACTCCAGTGTCTCCCAAGCCAGGTAACGAAAAAATGCGGGTATTGTTGGCCAGCCCCCGCGGGTTCTGTGCGGGTGTAAATATGGCGATCGAGGCTTTAGAATTGGCCATTGAGTCGCTCCCCGGTCCGATCTTTGTGTATCACGAAATCGTCCACAACAAGTATGTTGTCGACCGCTTCCGCTCACAGGGAGTGGTATTCGTCGAATCGCTAACAGATGTGCCTGAAGGTGCGACCCTTTTGTTCTCCGCTCACGGCGTCTCGCCGGAAGTCCGCCGGATAGCGCGCGATCGCAAGCTACGGGCCATCGATGCCACTTGTCCGTTAGTCACTAAGGTCCACCTGGAAGCCATCAAGTGCGCTAATCTGGGTTATACGATCTTTCTCATTGGCCACGAAGGCCATGATGAAGTTATCGGCACCATGGGTGAGGCACCCGAGGCAATCGTGCTGGTCGAAACCCCTGAAGACGTAAATCGGCTTTCCGTGGCCGATGAGTCCAAGGTCGCTTACCTCACGCAAACCACGCTCAGCGTCGACGATGCCAACCGCATTATCACGCAAATTCGTGAGCGATTTCCCCAAGTCACCTCTCCTCCCAAGGACGACATCTGCTACGCCACCCAGAATCGCCAAGAGGCGGTTTCTATGTTGGCTACCACGGCCGATCTTACCTTGGTGCTGGGGAGTCAAAACAGTTCCAATAGTCAGCGACTGGCTGAACTCTCCCGCGAGCGGGGACTCAAGGCCCATCTGATCGACGGCGTCCAAGACATCGACATGGCTTGGTTCGAGAATGTCGAGACCGTTCTGGTGACCGCTGGGGCAAGTGCCCCCGAAATTGTCGTCGAAGCCGTGCTTGATTTTCTTCAAGAGCGCTTCGACGCTACAGTAGAGGTACATTCCCTCCGCACCGAAGACGTTTCATTCCCATTGCCGCGCGAACTGAGGATGGTCTCGGCGAGATAAAAGCAAGACTGCAGGTCGGAGTGAGATTCACGAGTTCCG
The DNA here is from genome assembly GCA_041738415.1 of Bythopirellula sp. Lineage (GTDB taxonomy): Bacteria > Planctomycetota > Planctomycetia > Pirellulales > Lacipirellulaceae > Bythopirellula. The sequence goes on along the minus strand of JBGSPU010000102.1, from coordinate 14,507 downwards.
GCACATTTCCTTGTTTGAAAATCAAATGCCATAACTCGTATTACTCGTTCCGTCCTACTCCGCTCATCCCCAGATTCTTCCAGAGAAACGCCCAGCAATCAGCGGTTTCCTCGATCTTTTTGGTCGTCGGTGTTCCCGCACCATGGCCAGCACGAGTTTCGATCCGCATGAGGATCGGTCCCGGCCCCGCTTGTGCTGCTTGTAGCGCAGCTCCAAACTTGAAACTGTGCATCGGCACAACGCGGTCGTCAGTGTCGGCAGTGAGAATCATCGTCGGTGGATATTCTGTCCCCGGCTTCACATTGTGATACGGCGAATAAGCCAGCAGGGCGCGAAACTCGCTTTCGTCGTCGACCGTGCCGTATTCGTCTCGCCAGAAATGCCCTGCAGTGAAATTCTGATAGCGAAGCATATCGAGGACTCCCACCGCTGGCAGACAGGCCCCAAACAGGTCGGGTCGCTGTGTGAGTGCCGCCCCGACCAACAGTCCGCCGTTGCTGCCCCCCATGATCGCCAGCTTAGGCGTAGAGGTGTACTTCTCAGCAATCAGCCATTCAGCCGCTGCGATAAAGTCGTCAAACACATTCTGCTTCTTGAGTTTCTTACCAGCTTGATGCCACGCCTCGCCGTACTCGCCCCCGCCGCGCAAATTAGGCACGGCCACGACTCCCCCCATCTCCATCCAGGTCGCATACGCCACCGAAAAATAGGGGGACAGCGAGATGTCAAATCCCCCATAGCCGTAAAGCAGTGTCGGTTGCTCCCCATTGTGCTCCATACCCTTGCGATGAGAAACAATAATCGGCACCTGCGTCCCATCTTTGCTCTTATAAAACGCCTGACGAGATTCAAACAGCGAGCGATCAAATTCCACCTCAGGTTGCCTAATCAGCGAACTCTTGCCCGTTTCCAGATCGAGTCGGAAAATGCTCGCCGGTACAATGTAGCTGGTGAACGAAAAGAAGGTCTCGGTATCATTTTGCCGACCAGAAAAACCACTCGCCGAGCCAATCCCAGGCAATCCGATCTCTCGTAAGGGAGTGCCGTCGAGCTCATACGCCTTCACCTGTGAAACCACGTCCTTGAGATAGGTCGCCACGATCTGATCTGCGAACAGCGTCGCACCTTCAAGAGTCGCTACTGCTGCCGGTATAATCTCGGTCAATTGCTCGCGGATCGTCTGATCCCCTGCCAGGCTGGCCACGTCGAGTGCAACCACTCGCTTGGTCGGTGCCTCAAAATCGGTGAGGAAATAGAGTTGCTCTTCGACATTGCCCAGAAACCAGAACTGATTCTCAAAATCTTCGATAAGAGGCCGAAACGGCGCGTCAAGCGGCGCGTCCACACGACGTAAGTAAATTTGATTCTGCGGATCGGTACTCCGCGAAATCATCAGTACCAAGAACTGGTTGTCATCGGATCGCTTCAACTCAAAGCTCCAGGTCGGCTCATTGGGACGACTGTAGACGAGTTTGTCTTTTTCCTGCGGATCTCCCAACCGATGAAAATAGATCGCCGGGTTGATCGCTAGTGCCTGATGTTGTTCGTCGGGATTTGGTTCGGGATAGCGGGTGTAGTAAAACCCGGTACCCTCGGCGTTCCACTGGATGCCACCCCAGCGTGTCCACTCGAGCTTATCGACAAGTTGCTTCCCCGTGGCAATGTCCATCACATAAATGGTGGACCAATCGGAACCCGCATCTTTGCGTCCGTAGGCCAAATGCCGAGCATCATCACTCTCCGCCATGAAACCTAACGAGACAGTACCGTCCTCCGACCAGTTATTAGGGTCGATCAGTATGCGACCCTCACCGTCGTCGGTGTCAGAACCATAGAGCACCGCTTGATTTTGCAGCCCGTTGTTCTTTAGAAAGAAATACTTTCCAGCAGTCATAGAGGGGATGCTATAACGTTCGAAGTTCCACAGCTTTGTGAGCCTCTCCTCGATGGCCGCCCGCTCGGGGATCGCTTCGAGATATCGGCGGGTGATCAGGTTCTCAGCAGCCACCCACTCGGCCACTTCCTCGGAAGTACGAACGTCTTCCTCCAGCCAGCGATAGGGATCCGCGACTTCCACTCCATGAAACGTATCCACCTGATCCTCGCGGCGCGCGTCCGGATAGTTCAACGCAGACTCCTTTGCAGTTGACCTTTCGTTTGTCGCCCAACATGAAATAACCAACAGCATGATCAACGCATTCCGCAAACAATCCATGAACAAATCCTCCTTTAGAACTAACCAGCAATAGGCGGCATTGTAGCATACACGTCTAAGTCTTCCCGCTCCCCAAGAATGGCGAACAACTCGCGAATTTGCGCGAGCCCCTCAGCGAATCGAAAAGACTCGCCAGGTTTGGAACTCTTGCTTCCGAGCACATAATAATCCGCGACCGGATTCAGAAAGCTTAGTGACTCAGGCACCTGATCATCTTCGTCGTCCGTTTCTCCACGAAAAAAGAAATCGCTGCCCGAGCCCGTAATATCGATCAAACCATCTGCCGCGAACTCCGATTCATAACCTGTATGACTCCGGCAACCTATCCGCCAGGCGCCTATTTCGCTGCGATTCACACTCTGCACTTCCATGCCCAATCGCAGTGAGTCTGCTATCAAATCCGACTCCGCCAAAGGTGCTAGATAGCTGCGATAGTACTCTGCGGCCGAGAGTATTGTCGCACCTGCCGGGCACTGCCACTTGGAATTCTGTGCCGCGAGCGCCGCCACGCCCAAAGTGGAAGCATGCTCGCGGAACGGACCATCAAGAATACGCTCACCAGCGTCATGGACGCTCAGAGCTGGCAGTTCCCCCCGCCCAAACACCTCGGCGCTGTACCCCAGATAGCGGGCATAGAGCGTAGCTTCTAACCCAATCGGGCCCGCCCCCAATATCACTAATCGTGGTTGAGAATCGTCGTCCATAGTTGGTCAGTTATCCGATATCCGTTGTCAGATGGTCAATATTCAGGTCGCTTACGAAGCGTGGCTCGCCATTCTGCATTTCCTTCAGCTACTTGCACTCCGATAGCTCCACAACGCTCTTTTAAATATCCAGCGACTGCCTAGCAAACTACCGACCGTAGCAATCACTCCAAACGCTGCCAGCCAGGAATGCTCCCACACGAGTGGCTTGGCCATGAGGCGTGCCGGCACGTTGATCACTACCAGGATCGGAATCACGAATGTGAAAAGTTGCCGGAGCGGTGTCCCCCACGGCCCTTCATAAATCTCCATCGGATAGCGCGAGAAATTTGTAATGTAAAACCAAAAATCGTACAGCGACTGATTGCGCCCCAGCCAGATGCTCGTGGCAGCCAGGGCAATCATCACGCTATACAAGATCAAGACTCCCATCAACACGTAGACGGGATACAACAGCACCTGCCAGAGCGTAAGTTCGAGCCCTTCGATTCTCGGCACGGCGTAGAACAATAGCAGCAAGGCGACAAAAAAATTCCCCAGCGAGGACCAACTGATCCGTCGCAAGGAGACCAAAAACTGGGTATCGATGGGTTTGAGCAGCGCAAAGTCGAGCCCCCCTGTACGAACTTGTTCGCTTAGTTCCTCGGCATTGGGCATGAAAAAAGCTTGGACCAGGCTGTTCACGAACATTGTTGTGGCGATGAACACAAAGAACTCGTACTTACCCCAGTCGGCAATATTCGGCGTAAATTGAAAAACGAGGGTATAAAATCCCAGATTCATGATCATCCACGACATCGACGAGACGGTGTCGATTATGAAATTTGCGCGAAAAGTCATGTCCCGCACTAGGCTATTGTGGACAAAAGTAAGAAATACACCGAGATAGGAGGGATGACGAGACATAGTGAAAGTGATGATTGCTGGGTGATGGATGATGAGATAACGAGAGGATTCATTATTCATTATTCACCGCTTCATTTCATCCTCCATATCCGCTATATCGATTGAACCCCGCTTGCATCGTCACGCGACACAGCACGATAAATCCTAGTACCCACGCCGTCTGGATCATCAGACCGTGGACAAGTTCCGTCCCCTGGACCTTGCCCAGGAAAACCGCCGCCGGGAAGTAGGCCATGTACTTGAACGGCAGGAAATCGACCATCGTCCTCCATGGATCCGGCAGAATCTCCAACGGGAACATGTGTCCCGAGAAGAAAAATGTAAACAGCATGTACACAAAGAGCAGTGATGAGACTTCCAGGAACCAAAAGGCAATCATCCCCATCGTCGTTTCCAGGAAGAATCCCAGCAGGAACGCCAACACCAACGACAGTAGAAAAGCGGCAAATACTTCTCCCGTGGGCCAACCCGGAAAATAACTCCGGCAGAGATAATACACCAAGGCAAACGGCACTGCCGCGACGAGGTAGTAAATCGATTTATGAGCAATGCGGGCCAGCAGGAGATAGCTGATCAGATCGATCGGTTGAATGAGAAACTTCTTGATTTCCCCTTCGCGGACCTGCCTGGCAATCCCCGATGCCAAGCCCGGCATGCTCGAGAAAGCTCGTGCCAGCATCGTCAGCAGATAGTACGCCACAATATCGTTCCGGGTGTAACCCTTGATGACTCCACTTCCCGCCGAGGCGTAAACTGCCGTCCACAGAAAAATCTGGGTCACGATCGGCAGAAACCGCATCAGAGTCCCCAGCATAAAGTCCCCCCGATAGACCAAGCGCTCTTCGACGCAGATCTTCAGAATCGTCCACCAGGTTTCCACACGTGCAAACATAGTTAGCCAGCATCGTCTCGATGCCGAGTGAATTGTGATCGTTTTTTACTTCGTTCTTCTCTCGCTGGTGCGCGCGTTTCGCCTTTCGCCATTGCGAATCTCCTCAGCCGTCTTGCCCCGTTCACTCTCTTCCGCCGAGTGTGAATACAACTCCGCAATCACTTCCTCCAGCGGCGGGTCTTCGACGCTGATGTCTTCCAGTGTATGGTTCGCCAGCACTGACGAGAGTACTTGCGATATGCTTCCGCGATCGACCCGCAAACGGGCCTTCGGCTCGACGATTTCCAGAACGTCGCCATAGCGAGCCAAGTCGCTCGGCATCCGACCATCAGCAAACAGGAGCGACAGAATTTTGTGCCCGCTAAACCGGTCGATAATTCCTGCCAAGGAACCATCGTAAATGATTTCGCCCTGGGCGATGATTACCACTCGTTTGCAGAGTGCTGCCACGTCCTTCATGTAGTGGCTGGTCAACAGGATCGTGATCTTTCGCTCCCGCTGATAGAATTTGAGGAACTTTTGAATGTTGTGCTGCGCGATGACATCGAGCCCAATGGTCGGCTCGTCGAGAAACAAAACGTCTGGCGAGTGCAGCAGTGCCGCGGTCAACTCCATCTTCATCCGCTCGCCGAGCGATAGCTCACGCACCGGTCGGCCCAAAAGGTGCCCCACATCCAAGAGATCGCAGAGTTCGTCACGAGTCCGTACAAAAGCATCATGCTCGATGCGATAAATCTTTTCATGCAGTGTAAATGATTCCTGCGCCGGCAGATCCCACCATAACTGATTCTTCTGGCCCATTACCAAGGCAAAGCGGCGGCGGTATTCATTTTCCCGCAGCCAGGGAACGTACCCGAGCACGCGCGCCTCACCCCCGGTGGGGCTGATGACACCCGAGAGCAGCTTGAGCGTGGTCGTCTTACCAGCCCCATTGGGCCCCAGAAAAGCCACGAATTCGCCCTGCGCCACATCGAGATCGATCGCTTTCACGGCAGCCACCTCGCGATGCTCACGATGGAACAGCCCCCGGACTGAAGCCATCAGACCTTCACTTTTCTGGTAGACGCGGTAGGACTTCTGGAGTTGGCGAATTTCAATGGCATTCATAGATTAGCGATTATAGGCGGACTTTATCCCCTCGCACAGGGCCGCAATCCTGACAACCTCGATTAAGCCCACCCTTGCACATTGCGAGTAAAACAGGTAGGCATAGCGACAATTCACACCGCATTATCTCTTTGAAAAAATTCCTGATGTCCTTCCTCAAATACCTTGAATCTCGCTTACGCCCCTGGGCCGTACCCAACCTTACGGTCATTCTGATTGCCGGTCAGGTACTCTTGTATCTCGTGCAGATGGCTAGAGTAGGTGGCAATTTCGGTGGCGATGCACTCTCCAAAATCAATCTCGACCCTGGCATGGTCCTTCAGGGTGAACTCTGGCGATTGTTCACCTTTGCCTTTGCTCCCCCGCAAATGTCCATGATCTGGGCCTTCTTCTATTGGATGATCTTTTACCTTTGCGGAACAACACTCGAAAACGAGTGGGGCATGGTCCGCTATAACGCGTTTCTCCTCATTGGGCTCATCGCTAACATCGTCGCTGCGTTCGTGGCTTGGCATTTCGGCGCATTAGATATTGCCAGCAACGGTTTCCTCTACAGCACGGTCTTCCTGGCATTCGCACGGTTGTACCCCAATTTCATCATCAATGTTTTCTTGATTTTGCCGATCCAGATCAAATGGCTCGCCCTCTTGATGTGGCTCGGGTTGGGATATAGCCTTGTCGTGGGCGACTGGATGCAACGCTTGTTGATTATTGCCTCTGTATTCAACTACCTGGTGTTTTTCGGGCGAGATCATTGGCGAGATGTGAAGCAAACCCAGCGTCGCCGCTCCTATCAAGCCAGCACCGAAAAGGCCGGTAAGCCCCCCGTTCACAAATGCCGCATCTGTGGCCTCGATAGCAATGAGTCACCGAAGACGTCGTTCCGCTATTGCTCCAAGTGCGACGGCCAATGCTGCTATTGCCCCGAACACATCCAAGATCACGAACACGTTGTCGAAGTAGAAAGCTCAGTTTAGCTGCGACGCGCTGTTGAGTCCTGCTCAGCAAAGCAGAGCGAGTCGTCGATGCCAACTCCAAAAAGCAATGAGATAGATGAGGAAATAACATGCTATTAGCACACATGGTCACTGAAGCGACCCACACGGTCACCCAATCTGGGATCGGACTTGGTTCAGCAATTGTCGTAGTTTGTTCCTGGCAACGAAATCATTCGATACTCTGGGCAATACTGGCGGGGGTCCTCACCTGGTTCTATGTGATTTACTTTGCGATGACACGTATGCCGGGTGAGATGTCTTAGACAACTTACCCGCATCAGAATTCACCTTCCCTGAAGGTCGTCGCGGTGCTGTCTGAGTGCGACGGAGAAACGATGCATGTCTCGGGCTAAGCGGGCGAGCCGCTCTTGAATGGATGAGTTGACCAATTGGCCGCCGTTAAAGGCCTGGCGCGTGGCGTAGACAAATCGTGGGATAATGACGCAGCGAAAGTCGAGCATCAACGAATTCCCAACGGGCATGAGCGACATCTAGGAACCGTGGCCCCCCTGCCGCGCCGCGCAGTCCTACGATCTGATCCTTCTAGGCAGTGCCGGTCGGCGCTATGGCTCGTGAGTGATAAGCTGCATGAGATGATAAGTTGATTCACACTAACTATTTTCGAAATGTGAACTCGCCCGAACTCAAGATGCGCGTGTTACACCGCAGCCATTTCGACCAATTCGGCAGCAAGTTTTTTCCTTTCAGGACAGCCGTTGCAGTTCCACCAATCAGACGCTTGACGACTCGACCAAGGCTCTGACTGTGGCACTTGTTCTAAATGATCTCGAAGGGCATCTACCGTCTGAAAGCGATCCTCGGGTTGCTTTTCTAAGCAGCGCAGAATGATTTCATCGAGCTCAACCGGTATGGAAGAGTTCCATTCTCGAGGTGGAACAGGCGCCTCGCTGGCGTGGGCGATGAGTACTTTGATCGGCTGCGGATAGTCATACGGCGGGTGGCCGGTCACCATCAGATACATGACCGCCCCTAAAGAATAAATGTCACTCCGCTCATCGACCTCGTTGCTGCCGGTCGCTTGTTCGGGTGACATGTAGAGGGGCGACCCTGTAATCGCGCCCTCCTGCGTCAGTTCGACGTCACCAGCCTCCTTCGTCGGTTTGGCGAGTCCGAAGTCTAGGAGTTTTGCCACGTCGAACTGCCCGCCACGGTAGGCGCAGAAAATGTTCGCCGGTTTGATATCGCGATGTACCAGGCCATGGGAATGTGCCTCGGCCAGGGCATCACAAACCTGCTGCATCAGGTAGACGACGCGTCCTGGCGGTAGCGGTCCGTAGGTACCGACCAGTTCACCAATGTTGTGGCCCGGCAGGAATTCCATGACATAGTAAAATGTGCCGTCGTCGGTACGACCATAATCATAGATGTCGATCGAATTCCAATGCGAGAGCTTGGCAGTGGCTTGCACCTCGCGTTCAAAACGGGCCAACACCTTGGGATCGCGTGTTTTATCGGGTCGAATGATCTTGATCGCGCACGGGCGTTTCATCATGTGGTGCTCTGCCAGATAGACTTCTCCCATGCCGCCACTGCCGAGCATCTGCCTCAGTCGATATTGACCTAGTTGTTTAGCCGTGAAAGCCTCTTGACGCAGATTGCCGATGGTCTTTACGCCCACCGTGCCAACAACGACCATCAGAACCGTGGAGAGGCACTGCTCGACGAAGATACCTCGAAAGGGAGCCATCCGGCTCAACTCGGCAAACGTTGGAGAACTGAAATACACGATGGTCAACATGACTAGGGGTGCCAGCCCCATCAGGCTCAGCACGATCAAGGCACGTTGCCATGTGTTGGGGATGAAGACGGCGTAGGCGAAAACTAACAGCAGCCAGACTCCGCTAATATTGGGTATATGAGAATGGCCATCCTGCATTTCTGCACATTGCACGAGTTGCTCGTAGTTGAGTAACAAAAAGAAAAGTGCCGGGGCCCCAAAGACTAGCAATTCGATAAAGCGCAAATGCTTGAATACGTACTTGCAATGGGCACACAACCTTTGTGCTAGCAGTGCTAGCAAAACCGTCACGCCGGCATGGCACCAGAGAGCTGTCTGAGAATGACTTGCAAAGTAGCGAGCCGGGCTTAGCAACGCCCAGATCAGATACGCTGCAAGCCCCCCACATAGCAACAGGGAGACCGTTCGCAGCCGATCCCTGAGTAAATCCAGGGTTTCCTGGGATAATTCGGGTACACTCCCCTCAACAAGAGCGATGTTCCGCCGAACTGGAACTCGCACATTCGGCAACGACGCATCGGACAATTCCAAAAGCGAGAGGGGCGACTCGATTGTCTCGGCGTAACTGGGCGAGTCGGGATTGGGCGAGTCGGCAGACGACGCGGCAGATTTACTGTTTGTTTGTTCCATGGAATTTGACTGTTGCGCGATTTGACTGCTGGACAATGCTGGCAAGTCAAGTGATATTCCTACCATAGTACTCCAGTGAGCCGCGCAGGGGCAGGGGCGAAAGGCGTCCATGGGAAAAGTAGGGGCTTTAGGCAGGCTTCTGAACGGTTTTATCTGGTCTTCGTAGTACTTCATGGGTGATGCAAAGGAGCAACACGATGTTGCCCAAAACCAGCGAGTTCGGCGGCCAAGTGGATGGCCAGCAACACGCTCTGCGGAAGGAACCTCGGAACTGGTCCCGGTTGGCTGGTCGGACTGCCTGATCGAGAAATGTTTTAATTTAGCCTGGGATTGTGAACTAAGCTTTTAGTGTGATTGCCATCGGCACTCACCTGCTTTTAACTACTTATCCTTTCCAGGCCGTTTCTCCTCGGCGGCTTCAACTCTGACTTATCCAACTGGATGCAACTCGTTCGTTAGCAGTGAATGGCGTTCTGCGCTATCAATGACGAAACGATTTGCTGACGGAGGCACCACCCTAATGCACAAGCCACTCAAGAGACAGTTTGATTGGAAGGGTCGATTCGAGACTTTGGAAGACCGTCGGGTAATGTCTGCCGACCCACTCAGTGGCTTTTTGGGCGAAGGGATCGTCCACAACGCTTTCGACGAATCAGTTGTTCACCACGGATTCGTTGAGGAATCTACCCCCATCGAACACCACATCGTCTCGGGACCCGATTTTTGGATTGATCCCACCGATCCAGAAACGATTTCCAAGCAGATTGGTGAGATCGAACAGACTCTCTCCAGTGCCCACAATACGACCGGTCTCAATCAGGTGTTGGCCAACTACGGCTTTACCGGCAAGGGCCAAACCGTTGCGATCATCGATAGTGGAATCGCCTACAATCACTTTGCTCTTGGGGGAGGATTGGGAGCAAATTATCGCGTTGTTGGTGGTTATGATTTTACTGAGAATGATGCCAACCCCTACGATGACGGACCCTACGGTTCGCATGGAACTCATGTCGCTGGCATTGTCGGGGGCGACGCGGGCAACGATCGTGGTGTGGCATCCAGCGTAGACCTGGTCGCCTTGCGGGTTTTCGATGACTCGGGTGCTGGGTACATGAGTTGGGTCGAGAGCGCGTTGCAATGGGTCCACCAACACCGCAATGACTTCGAGAACCCCATTACTGCGGTCAATCTTTCACTAGGAATTCCCGGTTATAACTCGAGCGTGCCACTCATTACCAGTTTGGACGATGAATTTGCCCAATTGAAAGCGGATGGGATTTTCATTGCCGTCTCTGCGGGGAATGACTACGCCACTTACAATACCCCGGGACTGGGGAACCCCGCATCCAGCCCTAATGTTGTGCCTGTCATGTCGGTCACCGATAGCGGAAATCTTGCAGGATACAGTCAGCGCGATGTGCGGGCGATCGCTGCCCCTGGTTCCTCGATTCGCAGTACGGTCCCCGACTACAAAGGCAACAAGAACGGCATCGACGATGACTACGCCAATTTTTCAGGCACCAGCATGGCTTCGCCCTATATTGCTGGGGCAAGTGTCCTGATACGACAGGCTATGGAGTTCGTGGGCTACACGGGGATCACTCAAGACACGATCTACGACCACATGAAGGCGACTGCGACCGAATTTCTCGACGCGGCGACGAATCTTACTTTCAAACGCATCAATCTCGAAGCGGCCATCAACGCCTTAATGCCCTCCGATGACTACGGTTCCACCCTCGCAACCGCCTTCAATCTGGGGACGCTCACGAGCACCGTGAGCCAAAGTGGTGTCATAGGCACACTCAATGACGTTGATTACTTCAAATTCACTGCAAGCAGCAACGGAACCGTCACCTTTGCAGCGAACAACATGACCCACGAACTGGGGGCTGCTTGGTCGGTTTCTGAGAGTACCGGTACGGTTAGCGGCAATCAAGGCCAAACCTTCTCCTTCGACGTAGTCGCTGGACAGACCTACACAGTCGGCTTTTCCTCCAGCGGCGGCTTGGGTTATTACTCGCTCAACGTAACCCAGGAAAGCAGCTTCACTTACACTGATTGGGGATCCGTTTCCTACGCTCAGTTGAACGGTCTCTCTGTGGCAGGCGAGAGTTGGTATCGCGTACAGGCCAGCCAGGCTGGCTACCTTACGGTCGAAGGAGCGTTCGCAGCACAGGGTGGGCAAGTCAATTTGATGCTCTACAACGCAAACATGCAAATGGTAAGCTCCGGCAACGCCGTTAACGGCACTTCGCGGGTGGATGCCTATGCAGCGGCAGGCGACGAATACTTTGTTTATGTGCAGGGGACTAACAGCGATGTAGACTATCGGCTGAGCAATTTGGTTTCGGTGACAGGCACCACGGTGAACGTAACAGGAACGGCCGGTGACGATACATTTGCCTTCACAGCGGGGAGTACGCACCAAGTTGTGGTTAATGGAGTGACGCACAGCTTCGCAGCGATTGCGGTCACAAATATTGCATTAAGTGGTGGTAGCGGAACGGATACGATGGTGGTGACCGGAACGAGTGGCAACGAGACGGCGATCGTCCATTCCGCTTCGACCACTCTATTGGGAGTAGGATTCCAAGTAGTTGCCACTGGTCTCGAGAATTCAACGGTTCACGGTGGTGGGGGCATCGACACCGCTTATATCTATGATTCGAGCGGTGCAGATCTCTACGAAGCCTTCTCCGACCACGTAACAATGTCGGGCATAGGATTTCTCAATTCTGCCTACGATTTCGACCAAACCTACGCGTATGCCAGTTTCGGGGGTGTTGACCGAGCCAATATGTACGACTCGGCAGGAAACGATCTCTATCGCGCGTATGCAGATCGTGCTGTCATGTCAGGAACTGGCTTTCTCAATAATGCTACCGGCTTCGAATCCACTTATGGGTTCTCGGCATCAGGAAATGATGTCGCTTTCTTTTTTGATTCAGTCGGAAATGATCGCTTCGACGCCGGGCCAGTAACGAGCAGCATGCAAGCAATAGGTGGTTCTTTTTATAACCAAGCTGATGGCTTTGGCACGGTATACGCTTATGCGAGTCTTGGCAACGACGAAGCCTATCTCACAGACGGAGCGACGGATGATCGCTACTACGCAAAGAGCACCTCCGCATTTATGCTGAGTACGAATGGCGCCTACCTGAACTATGTCAGTGGATTTGATGCAGTCTCGGCAACTGCTTCACACGGAGGATTCGATTATGCAACCCTCTACGACTCCAGCGGAAACGACACCTTCACAGGTCGAGCTGACTATAGTTTAATGCAGGACAACGCAGGGACTTATTCTAATCGCGTCAGTGGCTTTGCTCAAAATTATGCGTACAGCATCAACGGGGGAATCGATCAAGCTGATCTCTACGATTCCGCTGGAAATGATCTCTTGCGCGCCCACGCCGACAAAGTCATCCTTTCCGGCAATGGGTTCTACAACAATGCCATAGGATTTAAGCAGACCAACTCATATGCATCGCAAGGGTTTGACACTGCCCAACTGTTTGACTCGGCAGGGAATGACCAGTTTGAAGCCACTCCCACAACTGCGGTTATGCGGGCTGTAAATGGCTCCTACCAAAACCATGCCAACAACTTCGACGAAGTGTTCGGATTTGCCAGCGCTGGATTCGACGAGGCGTTTCTGCACGACGGAGCTACAGACGACCGCTTTGTCGCGGGACCCACCTATGGACTGATGCGAAGTCTTACGGGTGAATTTTACAACTATGCAAAGTCGTTCGATTCCGTAAGAGCCTATTCAACAGCGGGGGGTCTCGACTACGCCACCCTCTACGACTCTGTTGGCGATGATCTATTTAGTGGATTCTCCTCCTTTGGAGCAATGACCAATCAGTCAGGAACCTATTACAATTACGCTAGTGGTTTCGACGGTGTTTACGCCTATGCAACGGCCGGAGGAAATGACTCAGCGGAACTATTTGATTCGTCAGGAAATGATCTTATGTATGGAGCTGGAAACTTTGCCCGGCTTTCTGGCTTAAACTATCGAAACGCTGCGACTGGCTTTGACAGCGTACAAGCTCACTTTGAAAACGGAGGAACGGATACCGTCGAAATCCACGCTATCGACTATATCTTCACACAAATTGGCAGTTGATTGATGCCACAGTTGCCAACTATTCGCATCCGGCCATACGCCGTTCAATGCGATCGCCCTTGCAGCAAAGTAGTGGGTTTAGAGTTGCCGCTACAGTCACGTCCGTTACTCGAGATACTCTGTTCCCTGCTTTGATACGATAAAATCTGTCGTAACCCTTGCCTTCCAAAAAGTTTACGATGTCGATCGGTTGGTAACCGAACTCCATTGCGGTCTCATCGTTGAGCTCGATAAGAATCATGGGCGCTTTCTCTTGATTAAGGAATCCGCGTGCTCCATGCAAGACCATCAGCTCAGCACCTTCAACGTCACATTTAAGAAAATCGATTGTGTCGACCCCGAACTCACCGAGGTATGAATCGACATCTGTCATCGTCACGCTATGGACCACAAATCTGTTTCGACCCAACGGAGACAATGACGACCTTGAATGAGAAAGATCATCGAACAAGTGAATGTGGATCTCACCCTTCTCTGAGCCCAAGGCAAGTTGTGCGGGCATGACACTGTCACCGTTCTCATTGAGCTCAATATGCTCCATCAGGCGAGAGAAAGTCGTGGGAACCGGTTCAAAAGCATAGACTGCTCCTTGAGGTCCTACGAGCCCCGCGAATAACGTGGTGTACCAACCGTAGTTCGCCCCTGCATCGACGACTCGATCACCTTTACGTACTAGAGTACGAACGACTGACGTCGCATCAGGCTCGAATTCTCCCGAAGCAAAAATTGGCAGATAGATGTAGTCGGGCCCAATGTGAAAACGACGACCATCTTTGACGGTTATAATCTTATCTGGAATCTTCCGATCACTCACTCCGAGAAAATCTCGTAGCCAGAGTCTCACTTCGGTCGTGGTCCCCCGCTTTACCGCACTCTTGATAGATGGTGGAACACACTCAAACAGTTTCCAAGCCAAATCCATGTCAATATTCCTTTTCTGATGAACAAGTATTCTTGTCGTTGTTTTCTTACTCAGTACTCAGTGCTATTTCACGCAATCCATAGGAGATTTAAACTATTCTGTCATTGGGCGCTTCAAACAGGGCCACTGATGGGCGCTTCAAACGAGGCCACTTGGTTGAGAGCCCTGTTTAGTTGGTAGTTTCTTTGTTCTTTTCGTCACGGGACCCGGTGGGCGCTTTGGTCTATTTCGGCCCTGTT
>JBGSPU010000019.1:0-75399 GCA_041738415.1 Bythopirellula sp. | reverse complement strand
AACAGGGCCGAAATAGACCAAAGCGCCCACCGGGTCCCGTGACGAAAAGAACAAAGAAACTACCAACTAAACAGGGCTCTCAACCAAGTGGCCTCGTTTGAAGCGCCCATCAGTGGCCCTGTTTGAAGCGCCCAATGACATGTGTACCAAACATGGCTTGCGGACTTGGTCCAACCCTTATTGAACGAGGAGATTGGCTTGGTAACAGGGAACCGTTGGTATGACCCGACGTGCCGTTCTTGGGGAGCACTGATCCGATTTTTTTACAATGCGCTTTGTGTCCCCCCCATGTATTTTATGCAGGCCACCTGGGGAGGATCCTTGGCAATCAAGCGAGTTGTATTTGCTACCGATTTTTTTCGTGAAAGCTTGGCTGACCATTATAGCGAAGAAGTTATCTTTCAGTCGGCTACTAGCAATGAGGGTCTTCGCTTCGAGATACAACCCGACGTGATGATTCTCAACCGAGAGACTAGTACACTAAGAGCAGCATTCAATTTCATGAAACGTCAGCTTTTGTGGACTCGGTTGTATCATCCTAGCTGGTCGCGTCTGTTAGTCGGCACTTGTGCAGTGTATCTCTTTTTTAGCGGGCTGTTGCTCGTTGGCATTTATGCGTTAGCGATTGGCAAGATTCTCCTCGCCTGTATCTTCTTGGGGGGGACACTCCTCGAAATCGTCACATGCCAGATTCTCGCCGAATGGCTTCATCGGTCGATAGCTCGGCGAGCCCAGCGGGTGCAGGGAACTGTCTTCCCGCAAATCGACTGGCCCTCGCGCTGCCGCATGGTCGTGGTCTTGCCGATAGCGTTCATCGTGTACAGTTATGCCATGTTGGCTGCCGCCATTGCTCGGCGTGTCACATGGAGCGGCATTACCTATGTGGTGATTCCGCCAGGGAGCATCCACATGGTCGAGTACCACCCTATAATCGAGGTAAATGAAACTGAATGAATTCTCGAACTACTATCGATCCACTCATTCCTCCACTGCAAGACAGTCAGTTTTTGATCGGATTGATTGCCGACATCAGTGGTTCTCCGATAGAACGGGTCGCCAAACAATTCAAGCAAGAACACTCCGACTTGGGAGGAAGTGTGCGGCGAGCCATGGCCGAGCGAGGGATCACTCCTTACCAGTGGAGTTCAGAGCTGGAGCAGTTCTATGCCACGACGGACGCATTTCTCTACGAGACGCTCGTTTGGAATCGTTCTGGTTTCAAAAACGACATGCGACGCTGGATCGGTCATTACCTTGCCCGAATCTCAGCGAGACCTCTGCGAGTCTTGACTTTCGGCGACGGCCTGGGGATCGACGCCTACTCCCTGGCTCAGGTAGGCCATGAGGTAACCTATTTCGATGTTTCTCAGCAGTGTGCCACGTTCGCCCGCCGGATTTTTCAGCGAGGCAATCTCAACGTGACCATGCTCGAAACTCCGGAGCAAATTCAGCCGAACACCTACGACGCGATACTTTGCCTGGACGTGTTGGAACATGTGCCCAATCCGATAGAGCTCGTCGGATGGCTCGCCAGTGTGCTACGAAATGCAGGAAAGCTTATCGTCCACGCACCGTTCCACTACATCCATCCGGCTGTGACGACCCACCTGCGGAGCAATCGTCGCTATAGTGGCGATCTTCGCACTCTTTATGAACCCCACGGGCTGTATCCTGTAGATGGCCAGTTGTTTTGGAATCCCCTCGTGCTCGAGAAAGGTGAATCCGCCAAGTCGCGGAGAGTTCCCATGCAACTACTCGTCGGCAGCCACTTACTTGGGGTAGGTAGATACTGGTCTTATCCCCATATCCTGGTCTGGAAGATGCTTCTTGACACAAAGACGCTAACGGCGATGGTGGAATAGTTCGGCACACCATTTCACCTTAGAGCGACTCGTCGGCTTGCTCTGGCGCTGGAATAAATGGTTTGTACTCCTGCATCCGAATCTGCCACGGTCCTTCGATGCGGTAGTCGATACCCCGCCAATTCGTTGCTCGTGCAAATACGGCACCGGCCAGCGCCAGGGGATAAACCAGTTGCGTCACCAGCATACTGGCCAGGCATTTCATTGCACCAACAACACTCAGCCAACTCGTCGATTCGCCTCGCCTTTTGGCGATCCCACGCACTGCTCGTTCCATCGGCCAAAGTGACGTAATCCAAGACAAGCCTACCAATCCTAGAACGGCCGCCATCATGATTGCGACTGGTTGGTTGCCCTGGATCATCGCCGCAAAGAACACTACAACAGCGAGCAGTGGCACGAACGTTGACAAGAGACCGTGACTCAACACTAAGGGCCAGGCAGGATGGTAAAGCCGCGCACATAGCAATTGACGTGACGACCAGTGTAGGAAGCCAGCAAGTGAAATACTCTCGCGGTTGATCATCATTAAGCTAGGAACGAACGCAACTCTCAGACCGATTTTCTTGAGCTGTGCATGCAGCATGGTGTCTTCGCAAAATGCCATGGCCCATTTGTCCAAGAGGTCACTCTCTCGTAGCACACTTGTCTTCAACGCCAAGGTTCCCCCCCAGGCAATCTGGTACCAGTACATTTGCACAATCGCCGCGGCGTTCCAGGTATAGCGAACTAGCGACCCGAGCGAATAGTTCGTGGGCATGTACCAGCGGTTTCCGGTCGCTGCCCCCACGTCGGCTGGAGCGAGGCCGGTTGCCAATTCTCTCAGCCAGGTGGGATGGGCAATCGTGTCGGCATCGAGCTGGGCAACAATTTCACATTCACTGTCAAGCGACAACATCACTTGCCGCAAGGAGCTGCACTTGAGGCTACGGTGCGGGGGTTTTTCGGCAAGGTTTTCGACGCGGATATTGGTGGCACCGGATTCATGCAGGAATTGGTCGAGTACTTGATGAGCAGGATCAGCGGGCGAATCGACTACAATCCGCACGTCATACCGAGGGTAATCCAGGTGGATAAGTCCCCGCAGGCAATCGGTGAGAAAAGGATCGCCGCCTCGCAAGCAGAGCACAATCGTTGCCGGCGGGGCAAGTTCGTCGGAAACGAGTGGCATTGCCGTTTGGCCGAGTGCCCGCACAAATCGCCACACCAGTAGCGACTGCCCAGCAACCAGCCCGACCAGTACGATCGCGATGAAAGTTGCTAGGGGGGTCACGATATCCAAGTACCAGTAACGATTCGGTAGAGCCCGTCGCTTCTCCAGGATTGGCACTCGGGGAGTGAAAATTGAGGCCAATTCTTTGCCAGAAGCTTGTTAGGGGCTTGTATAGTCAGGGGACCTTGTGCCATATTTCACAATCTTAGTTTTGAGGCTGGTAAGTGCCAGCCTGGTAACAACTTGAGTTCGTGCTGCCACCACCCATGGAAATATACGTTTGGGGGTAATTTCGGCGGCATTGGCACCGAAAGGTTTGAGGAAGAACCATAAGTGGCCCCGTTCCTATCCCAGTATATATGGACCTGGCTGGCGTATACAATCGCCGGGGTCGTGCATGTCGCGCTGATAATCAACCTTGTGGCGGTTGGTGCGCTCATCTTTATCTGGCTGGAACGCAAAATCTCCGGCCGCATTCAGGATCGGCTCGGTCCAACGCGTGTTGGTGGTAAGTTCGGCTGGTTGCAGACTTTGGCCGACGGCATCAAACTGCTGACCAAAGAAGATTTGACACCGGCGGGGGCAGACCATTTTCTGTTCAAAATCGCTCCTTACGTGAGTTTTTGCGCCTCCATTGCGGCTTTCATCGCTATTCCGTTTGCTGGAGGCTACTATCCTTGGATCGCTCAACACCTGAATGTGGGTGTCTTCTTTGTGCTGGCCGTGTTGGGGCTGGAAGTTTTTGGCGTGATTCTCGCCGGCTATTCCTCGGCTTCCAAGTGGTCGCTTTTTGGGGCCATGCGTGAAGCGGCTCAGGTCGTTAGCTACGAGGTGCCCCTGGGAATGTGCGTAGTTGTGCCGGTGTTGATTGCTGGTTCGCTTGATCTGGTGGTCATTGGCGACTCCCAAGCTGGCTGGTTTACCAACTGGCTGATTTTTCACGATCCTTTCACCTTTATCATTTTCTGGGTCTACTGCACCTGTGCTACGGCAAGCGTAAATCGTGCACCCTTCGATTTAGCCGAGGCCGAAAGCGAGCTTGTCGCTGGATTCCACACCGAATACTCAGGACTTCGCTGGAGCTTTTTCTTCATGGCCGAGTACGGCTCGATGTTCTCGGTGAGCATTCTGGCCTCGATCCTGTTTCTGGGGGGCTGGCACGGGCCGATCCCCGTGACCGAGTTCCTCGGACTTAGCCCAGAAAACGGGCCTGTCCTTGGTTACCTGGGCCAGCTTATCGGTGCCGTGAATGTAATCGGCAAGGGGGTCATCGCCGTATGTGTCATGATGTGGATTCGCTGGACCTTGCCCCGTTTGCGAATCGACCAGGTAATGGCCACTTGCTTGAAATACTGCACTCCCATAGCGGCGGCGATGTTTCTCGGAGCCACCATTTGGCAGCTTCAACTGCCTGGAAAAGCCTTCTTTGGCTTGAAGGATGTTTCTCCGGCTGTCTATGCCATTGGGGACGGGGGTTCCGCTGCCAAGCCGGCTGACACAGAAAAAATCGCTGACGATCAAGACCGGATCGCCCGCTCTACACTTGCAGCACCCAAACTTGCGCAGAAAGGACTCTAATGATGGATGCGATCTATTGGCCGTCGTTTTTCTTCTTTCTATTTAGCGGATTGGCCTGCGCGTTCGGCATTGCCGTATTGCTCTCGAGCAACATCGTGCGGATGGCCTTTTACCTGGTATTGTCGCTCGGGGCTACTGCAGGGCTGATGTTTCTTGCCGGCGCCGAGTTTGTGGGTGCTATGCAATTGTTGATTTACGTCGGAGGCACCTTGGTGCTCTTGATCTTCGGTGTGATGCTTACTTCGCAGGAACGGTTTGTCGTGATGAAAACTTGGGCCGGCGATTGGGTGAAGGCCTTTCTTGCCGGCGGGGCATTGCTGTTTATCCTAGCATACGCCGCCTTCAGCATCCCTGAATGGCGAGGCATCGAACGTGCCGAGGCCGAGGCCCTTGTTGCCCAGCCGAGCGTGACTCCCATTGCCATGGGGCTTCTGGGGGCTCGTACCGACGATCCGAGCCGATCAGGCTACCTGTTGCCTTTTGAAATCGTGTCGGTTCACTTGCTGGTCGTACTGATCGGGGCGGCCTATTTGGCTCGCGCCAAGCGATCCCGAAGTTCCATCGAGAAGATTTGACTCAGAAGATGCTCAACTTACCACTTGCCAACATGCTTACCGAACCCGTAGGGGTCGCCCACTACGTGACCGTCGGGGCCATCCTGTTTATCTGCGGCGCTTTATGCATGGCTACCAAGCGTAATGCCCTCGGTGTGCTGATGGGGATTGAATTGGTGCTCAACGGGGCGAACCTGAACTTTATCGCCTTTGGCAGCCAGTATCTCCGCAATGACGCCCATTCGCTGGGACTTGACGGGCAGTTGATGGCCCTGTTCGTGATCGTACTGGCCGCCGCCGAGGCGGCAGTTGCCCTCGCTATCGCCCTGAATTTTTACAACAACCACGACTCGATCGACGTCGACCGCGCGGATCAACTCCGCGGGTAAGAAAAGTATGGATCCTGCTACTACATTACCAGTTCTATTGATGGCCGCCTGGCTGGTGCCGTTGGCGTCGTTCGTGCTGATCGTGCTGTTCGGCAAGTACATGGGTCCCCACGGCAAAGCGGCAGGCTATCTATCCGTATTGGCGATTGTCACCTCGGCGATCTTCAGCCTGATCGCGATGTTCGGCGTCTGGCTTCCCAACCATGACTTCCCCACCGCACATGAGACCGAACACGACGGCTCAATCGCTTCAGCGACCGATACCCCCCATTCAATTGATGAATCCCCTACCGAAGATTCCCACTCAGAGGGTGAACACGCCAACAATCCCCCTCCCGACTATTACGCCGGCGACTGGTACACCCTCAGCGAATTCGGCAGTCTTAAGCTCACGATCGGCTACTACATCGACTCGATTACGGTGGCGATGTTCTGCATGGTGTCGGTGATCGCCTCCTGCGTACACATTTATGCCCTTGGCTACATGCACGACGAACTCCATGAGACATTTGTCGACCATGAAGTGACTCTCTCCAACGGCGAGCACCTGCGGCGCCAGGGTCGTTTCTACCGATTCTTTCAGTATCTGTCGCTGTTCTGTTTCAGCATGCTGGGAGTGGTGATTGCGGGCAACATGGCGATGGTGTTCGTCTTTTGGGAGTTGGTCGGCATCTGCTCCTACTTCCTGATTGGTTTTTACATCGAACGCCACAGCGCTTCGACTGCCGCCAACAAGGCGTTTATCGTCAACCGGATCGGTGACTTTGGGATGCTCATCGGCATGATGGCCTTGTGGGCGAGCGTGGGCACATTCGCCTTCGGCGACATGAAGAACGAGGAGGGTGAAATCGAGCAAGGCTTGTTCAGCCTATTCCGCCCCGCAGAGCACGATTACCACCTCGCCCCACCTCCCGGCATGATCGCCGAACAAGCCCGCATGTTCGCCAGCGACCCAAATTTCGCCAACGGTCCTGGCGAGGCCACTTTAGCGACCGGCGAAGAAAATCGCGACACTTCTGGCCAATGGCTCTTGCTGATCGCCGGCGTCGGCATCTTCTGCGGCTGCGTGGGCAAGAGTGCTCAGTTCCCTCTGCATGTCTGGCTCCCCGATGCAATGGAAGGCCCCACTCCCGTTTCAGCGCTGGTGCATTCGGCCACGATGGTCGCGGCGGGGGTGTACCTGGTCGGTCGGTTTTATCCGTGTTTCTCCCCTGAATCGCTATTGGTCATCGCCTACATCGGTTGTATCACACTCTTTATCGCGGCAACTATCGCTATTACGGCCACCGACATCAAACGAGTCCTCGCTTACTCTACGGTGAGCCAACTCGGCTACATGATGCTCTCACTGGGGCTGGGTGGCTGGGTCGCGGGAATGTTCCACTTGATTACTCATGCCTTTTTCAAGGGTCTGTTATTTCTCTGCTCCGGCTCCGTAATTCATGCCGTGCATACCAACGACATGACCTTCATGGGTGGCCTGCGAAAGAAGATGCCGATCACGGCATACACGATGCTCGTCGGCTGTCTGGCAATTATCGGTGCGGGCTTTCCGCTCTCGACGATCGGGTTCAGCGGCTACTATTCCAAAGATGCCATCATTGAACAGGCCTGGAGCTTTGGAAGCGTTAATCCGCAACACGCCATCTTGAAATGGGCCCCGGTCGCCGGTGCCTTCATTACCGCGTTCTATATGTTCCGGCTGTGGTACTTGACGTTTGCTGGGCAGCCGCGGGATCCGCATCGCTACGATCATGCCCACGAATCGCCGCGGGTGATGACCGGCCCGCTCCTGGTGTTGGCCTTTTTCGCCCTGGGAATCGGCTGGCCAATATTCCATGTAAACGAACTGTTGGAACAAGGCCGACCGGTAGGAACCCTCGCTGCCACGCAGGGTGAGCTACTAACAAATCTGACGATCCCTAGCGAACATGACAGCCATGTTCCTCTGATCAAAATGCCCGCCGGGATCGCTGCCTTCAGCACGGCGGCAGCCGGTTTGTTGCTGGCAAGCATCATCTACCTCTGGCGGCTCTTGAATCCCGACGAGCTTCGGCAGAGTTTCAAACCTCTGCATGGGTTCTTGTGGAACAAGTGGTACTTTGATGAACTTTACGATTATCTATTTGTCGCACCGACACTGATCATTTCTTATTGTGCTGCCTGGTTCGACCGCAACATTATCGATTCAATCCTGCACACAGCCGCGGCGATCTGTCGGGCTTGCTCAAAGGTCGTTGATGCCCTGTTCGATCAAACGGTGGTCGACGGCACGGTCAACACATTTGCCGACGGCACGTGGGGATTGGGACTCTGGCTTCGCAGAGTGCAAACCGGCAGCTTGCGGCAGTATGTGATGTTTATTGTCATCGGGACGGTGGCCCTGTTCGTGACCATCAGTATCGTCCAGGCCTACTTCATCCCTACGAGTTGATCGAAAAAATCAATCACCACTCAACCTTACAAATTCCCTAGACAATTCTGAAAGATAACGGCGTAATACTATGACACTCAGCGACCCGAAGGTTTATCTGAGCCTCTTGGTTTTCCTGCCCGCGTTGGCAGCCTTGGTGTTGGCCTTGTTGCCACGCCTGGCGGATGAATCGTACAAGCTGATTAGCTTGGCTGTGACGATTTTCGTCTTCATCCTCACGCTCGGCTTTTTCCGCTCTGGGGCTCCCATCGATTTCGAGGCAGGGGTCGCCGAGATGCAGAATTTATTCAACATCGATTGGATCCCCTCCTTCGGAATTCAATATTTCATGGCTTTGGATGGGATCAGCTTTCCGCTGGTGGTGCTCACAGCGTTTCTTTCCATGCTCGCCATGGCGGCGAGTTGGCCAATTAATAAACATGTAAAAGGCTACTGCATACTGTTCCTACTGCTGGAAACAGGCATGTTGGGCGTGTTCATGGCCCTCGACTTCTTTCTGTTCTACGTCTTTTGGGAAGTGATGCTGCTGCCGATGTATTTCCTCATCGGCGTGTGGGGCGGCCCGCGGCGTGAATATGCAGCGATCAAGTTCTTCCTCTATACTTTGGTCGGCAGCGTCTTGATGCTGATCGCGATTCTGATGTTGTACTTCAACAGCGATCTGACACGTCTCGACGCCCAGCAACTCGCCGACGCAGGGATTGTTTCAACGGCAAAGGGAGGGGATGTCGAGCAGGCATTTTCCGCCTGGAAATCGAGCAAGGCTCCGCTGGCGCAGAAATATACCGAGATCACCCAGGAAGCCGATCTCACGCAGCGTAAGCAATTGCACACATTCAATATCCTCGCCCTCCAGCAGATGGGCCAACATACGGACCTGTTCGATGGCGTAGCCCTCTGGGGCAAAAGCATTCAGTGGTGGGCTTTCCTGCTCCTCTTCATCGGGTTTGTGATCAAGGTCCCCAGTGTGCCGCTGCATACTTGGTTGCCTGACGCGCATGTCGAGGCTCCGACACCGATCTCCATGATCCTGGCTGGTATCCTCTTGAAGATGGGTGGCTACGGCATCCTCCGGATCTGCTATCCGATTTGCCCCGACGCGGGTTATGATATGGCCTATTTCGTCTGCTTTGTCGGGGTATTGAGCATGGTGTATGGTGCCTTTGCTGCCCTGGCTCAAAAAGATTTTAAACGGATGGTCGCCTACAGTTCCGTGAGCCACATGGGCTACGTCGTGCTGGGTCTGGGCGTGTGGAGCGCCGTCGCGGACACCGGTTACAATCCTGACTACTGGAAGATGGGTGCCAATGGTGCCATGTTCCAGATGATCGCCCACGGCATCAGCTCGGCTGGCATGTTCTTTATGGTCGGTGTGATCTACGACCGCGTACATCATCGCGATCTTGAAAAGTTCGGTGGCCTCTTCGCCAAAATGCCTGTCTATAGTGGACTGGCGGTAGGGATTTTCTTCGCTGGCTTGGGGCTGCCTGGTTTGTGTGGCTTCATTGGCGAAGTGCTTGTTGTCTTGTCGGTATGGAAATACAGTTACGCCCTGGCGGTGATCTCCGCGGCGGTGGTAATCTTGACCGCCGGTTACATCCTCTGGGCCATCCAGAGGGTCTACTTGGGTGCGGAGTACAAAGGACCCCATGGCGAAGCCCTCACACCGATCACGATGCGAGAACTTTCCATCGCCGTGCCACTCTTGGTGCTAGCCATTGTCTTTGGCGTTTATCCAACATCGCTCCTGAATTACATGCAACCCTCGGTGGACCTGCAAATAGATCGACTAGCAGCCTGGACCGAGGAACACGATAATCGGGTTACTGCTACTAAACCCCTTGGCGCCGAAGATGGTCAGGTTGCCGACGCCTGGCATCGTTAGTCGAACACGATACAAAAGAACCTCACCCTTCCCTCAGAGAATAAAAGTTTCACACTGTGCAACCTGTGACCCTCCAACACATCGTTGATTCCCTCATCGGCAATACGCTCGAAGGGAGCCTGCCGTTTTTTCGGCCTGAGCTGGCCTTGTGTGCAACGATTGTCGTCTTATTATTTGTGCGCATCTTCAAGGGAGGGGAGTACATTCCTTCTTTCTTTATAGCGCTCGTGGGGTCGATCACCGCGCTTGTGCTGGCGTTTCCTGTCGAGGGTATCGAGTCCTGGATGACGATGCCCCGCCAAGAAATATTCACCGGGATGCTGGTTTACGACTCCCTCACGGCGTTCATCCGCATCTTCTTGCTCTCCTTTGTCGTGCTGTTCATCGTGCTCTCGCGTCTGACGGGAATCGCCGACGCCAAGGATGGTCAGGACTACTATGTTCTGGTGTTAGGCGCCACACTCGGCATGTGTATCATGGCCTCGTCGAACCACATGATGATGCTCTTCATGGGCGTGGAGATGGCGAGCGTGCCGTCGTACGTGCTGGCGGGTATTGTAAAAGGTCGCCAGCGCAGCAGCGAAGCCGCCCTTAAGTATGTTATCTACGGTGCGGGCACTGCGGGGGTGATGCTCTACGGCATCAGCTTGCTGACCGGCATATTGGGCTCTGCACATTTGCCGACGATGGCTGCGAGTCTGGCCGATCTCGACATTCCTAATCTGTTGACCTCTGCCGAAGGTCGGTTGACCGTCATGGTGCTGGTACTGGGGGGATTGATGCTGGGGGTGGGACTGGCGTTTAAGCTCTCTGCAGTGCCTTTCCACTTTTGGTGCCCCGATGTTTTTGAAGGCGCCTCGGCGGAAGTCGATGCTTTTCTTTCTGTCGCGTCCAAAGCTGCCGCGCTGGTGTTGCTCTTACGAGTGGGAGCCGGCTTGGGGATGGTGCATGAAGAGTTGCCTGTAGCCAACGGAGCGGATCGTCCCGCGGCGATTGCCGTTGCATCGAGCGGGAGTTCGACACCAGCACATAACGCCGTTCTTGCCACACAGGTCGCAGAGTCGAGTGATGCCACGCCGGTTGGTGGTGGTCCGCTCTCGCCGGTGCGGCGTTTCTTCGTGGTGTTGGTTTCCATCATGGCGATTGTTACCTGCACTTTTGGCAATCTGGCGGCCTACGGCCAAACAAATATCAAGCGGATGCTTGCCTATTCCACGATCGCTCATGCGGGATTCATGATGATGGCCATCGCGGCGGCGATCGCCCTGGCGGGGCGGGACGTGGCCGATGCCCGCACTGCGGTCTCTGCATTACTGCTCTACATTAGCCTCTACTTGTTCATGAATCTGTCGGCATTTGCCGTCGTCGCTTTCTTGCGGAACGAAATGCACAGCGAAGAGATCGCCGACTATGGCGGCTTGATCCGCACCTCACCGCTGACAGCAGTGATGATGACTGCCGTGCTGGTGAGTCTCATCGGTCTGCCCCCCTTGGCTGGCTTCTGGCCTAAACTGCGGGTGCTGCAAGCGTTGTACACAGCCGGCGGTCCGCTGATGATCTTCGTGTTTGTAGCCGCTGCCGTTAATACGGCTATCGCTTTAGTTTATTATCTCCGCGTGGCCAAAGCGATGTGTATCGACCCCGAACCGGATACTCGTGGTGAGGTTTCGCTTGGATTTTTGCCGGCGGCGTTCATCTTCGTGGTCTCTGTGCCGGTAGTGATCTTCGGCATCCTTCCCGGCCCCCTGGCCGACTGGACCGATCTGGCCGTCTCCCAACTGTTTAGCTAATTGGTGCACCTTCCACGTTATTGAAGAACTATGCCACAGCCTTCGCTCTACCATTTGTTGAACCAATTGCTGGGCATCGTGGGGCGTTCGTTTCCGCAGTACTTGCGCTATTCGCGGCCCTACATGCCACCCGGCAGCGAAGCCATCGCCGAAACTATCGAGGCGATTGTTCACGACCAGGACGTTTTAGCCGAGCGCATAGGCCAACTGTTAGTTGACGCTGAGGCCCCGCTTCGCCCGGGTGGATTCCCCATGGAATACACCGACACCCACGATCTGAGCATCGACTACCAGCTCGCGGCGGCGATCGGTTACCAACAGCAGGACATCGAATCGATTCGCGGTCTCGTCGACGAGCTGCAATCGCATCCTGAGGCGAAAGCCCTTTGCGAAGAAGCCCTCGGCATGGCCAAGGGGCATCTCGAGTCGCTGCAGGAAGTCGTGCCGACGGGTAGTGCTGCTTCTTAGGGGAGCGGTCCAATTCTGAATTTGAATCGTTCGCGACAAGACTGCACATTGGTAGCAAAATTTGAAATTACCTAACGGTTCAGGCAAGACGCTGCTGAAAATTGTGTGCGGCTATCTCTGGCATTCCTCCGGCAGAGTCTTGCGGCTTGGGGAAGCGATGTTCGACCTGTGGGATCTGCGGCGACGCATCGGCTGGATTACTTCTGACCTGGCTGGCTATATCCCTCCCGAGGACACGGCCCTGGAAACGGTCGTCACCGGCCGGTTGGGACAGTGGGGGCTCAAGTATTTTCTTGGGGATCAACCCGCCGCTCAAGATTTCGCCGACGCTCGCGCAATGCTTTCTCAGCTCAATTGCACGCATCTAACCGACAAACCATTCGGCGTCTTGTCGCAGGGTGAACGGCAACAGGTGCTGATCGCCCGCGCTCGGATGGCGGTGCCACTGTTATTGGTCTTGGACGAGCCGTGCGCAGGGATGGACCCAGGAGTGCGCGAGCGGTTCTTCGCCTGGCTCAATAATTGCGTGAGCGAAACCAAGGGCCCGACCACGGTGCTCGTCACCCATCATCTGGAAGAGATCGTACCTGGCATCTCCCATACCTTGATGCTCGCGGAGGGCCGAATCGTTGCCGCGGGACCGACGCACGCAGTGGTGACAAAGGAACGCATCGAAGCGATTTATCAAACCTCGCTGTTTAAGCTGGAAAACGTGGCGGGGCGGCTTTGGGGGTTGTGGGGATAGACATTCATTTGAAAAAACTGACCCAAGTGATGAAGGTTAGTATACTTGGAGAATGGCCAAACATACTCGCAACCCGAAGCCTCCTTCACCACTGATCAAAGCGGTTCGAGAACGACTTGAACAGACACTAGATACGACTCGCTGGCAGTTGCAAGGGAAGGGCGGTAGTCTTTCTGCGGTTTATCTTCCAGCAACACGCAATGCAAAGAAGTTCAAAGTTCAGGTGTTTATTAGCCGGACGAGCGATAATAGGCTTTTCACAGTATTTGAGGTCGCCAAAAACGAAGCTGCGAAGGATGAACGAGAACAGATCGCATCCTCTATTCGAAATGCTCTGAGTAAATTTCCTATCCCAGACAATATCCAACCGTCGAGGGCTTCTTCGATAATTCGGCTGAAAATGCAGTTGGGAAGTGAAGATGACACTGAAGATAATCCGGGTCTAGCTGCCGAAGTAGAAAAGGTAGTTGAATTCATCAAGTATATTGACATGTCACAAGGCAATTGGTCTGTCGGGCCAGACGATCTTCTGGAAAAGGCAAAGGCGTTTCATAGTCACGGTGGCGAGAGTCCTGAACACAAGGCACTGAAAGAATATGTCTCAAACAATCCCAAAGTACTTGGATTGCCTGGGGAAATGATAGGCAATACAGAATACCCTCTTGCATCTGCTGACAGGGTAGACATACTATTTACCTCCCCTGAGAGTAAAGTAATTGTTGAAGTGAAATCTATAAAATCACCAGAGCGTGATATACTTCGCGGCATGTTTCAGTGCATTAAGTACGCGGCCGTTTTAAGTGCTGAGACCGGGATTCCAATACCTGGAAGACTGGTAATTGAAGGTTCATTAACGCCTAATCTCAGAATATGGAAGCAGCAGTTAGGAACTATCGTTCACGAAAATGTAAGTGCTAAGACTAACCAATCTCCGGCAAGCCTTCATTGAAGAACTCCCACCGAAGTTGGACGCGGTCGGCTGCATTCATGTTCAGCACTGCGACCGTCACGCGACCAATGGCGGAAATGCCTAAGATACGGTGTTCAACGAGGGAAAAGTGATCCGCCCACTGATCCTTTCTTGGATTGAATAGCGGAGTCAATTCGCCAGTGACTGGATCAATCGACGCAAGATTTGGCCCCTTGTAACGATTGCAATGTCCACAAGCCAAACACATGTTTTCAAATTCGCCGGTCCCTTTGTGTTGCCGTGGACGGACATGATCAATATGGAATCGCGCCCACGGCTGGGCTACTTGAATGAGTCGGCAATACTCACAAATATGGCCCGCCCGCTGGCGAACTTGATCGCGAATGGCTTCATCCATGCTATGAGCCGTTGCGCTGGAGTACCTGTCTTGCCTTCGATTGCATGATACTTATGAAGTCGATCGCTCGGATGCAGGCATCGTATTCTTGACGCTCCTCATCAGTAAGCCGACCTTCAGTGCATTTCTCGGCAAGCTCGTCGAGGCGATATTGTACTTCTTCATCAGCCTTCATTTCAACAAAACGAGCTGCCGTTTCGGGCGTGATCACCTCGCCGAAAGGTTCGAAGATTTTATCGAGCAAGGTTGCAGTAGCCATGTTGCTATTATAGCACAATCAGGGCCATCATGGGCAAGCGGTCTTTCACTTTTTCTCATCTGGCGGATTCCCATCCCGGTCTTTCCACACATCGCGTTTCGCTTTGAGCAGCCGCTCGGTGTAGGACTCGGCGGGGGGGGAATCAGGTTGCTGAGTCGGTGGCGAGGGTTTCTTTTCTGGCGTCGGCTTGGTTGTGAGTGCGGGAACCGAAGCAGGTGGGCTTTCGGTGGTTCCTTCAAATCGGCTGGCCGATCGCTGCCGCTCGATTTGTTGGCCGATCTCTTGTTTTTTGCTGCGGAGGCGGCCGATTGTTTCGGGGATGGGGGCCTCGCGCTGGCGACGGAGCACTTTATCACGCACACGTGCTAGAAAAGCGGTCAGCCAGAGGAAGTTGATCTGCACTCGGCGGACAAAGACGTCTCCGAAAAAAATACAACTGCCGATCACGATCAGCCAGGGCCAGATCGATTGATTTGAAATGGCCGGCGGCAAGTCGCGGCGGAAGGGGTTTTCTCCTTCGACCTGCTCCGTCACCGTGATATCAAGACCCCCTTCGACCAACGTGCCTGGCGGGGCGTCTGAGGGGGCGAGTTCGGCCAGGTTACGCAGGAGTGCCATATTGGTTTGATAGTCTCGGTACTCGGCGGAGTAGCCGACATTGACTCCGGTGCGAATTGGGGCTTTGCCCGCGCCTGGATTGATCACCACCAGATAGCTGCCCGCTAGTTCAGAGGGAAACTCGCCCGTGTAGCGGCCGGGGGCGGTTTGCTCGATATGGAAAGGAATCGATTTCATGTCGGGAGCCACGACTGTGCCACTGAGTGACTGGTTGTTGAGGAATTCATCGTTCTGATCGAGGGCGGTCACGATCACTTGCGTTGAACCATCGCGCACATTGGTGGCGACGTTGAAATTCCCCGCATCGTCGGTCGGCCGCATCGACCAGCGGACGAGTTGGCTAAAAAACTTATCGTAATTATCCCAACTTGTCCAATCGGCTGCCCACCGCTTGCCCGCATCGGTAGTGAGCACGGCCGTTTTGCCTGCCCCGTAGGTCCACGCTGCAAGTACGGTCGCGTTTTTCTCAGTCGCTGGTTGAGGAGAACGGAGGATCACTTCCACGAGCGGATTGTCTTTCACCGACGTGAGCACAAAACCGCTGATCGGTGGGACTCCACCCTCGAAGCCGTCGAGAATCTCATGCTGCGCGACGATCTGAGGTTGCACTGGCGGTTTGGGTTCATACACCAGCGGGCGGGCGATTCGGCGGGTTTCACGCTGATAGATTTTCGGCAGCGCGTTGGCGCTCTTCACTTCATAATACTTCCCGCCAGTGAACGTAGAAATTTTTTGCATTTCCTGGCTGCCGAGCATCCCGTGCGAACCGACCGCCACGGTGGTCACCTTCACCTGCTGCTGTTTGAGCAAGTTGAGGGTCGCCATCGTCGGGGGTGACGGATCGCCATCGCTGATGATAATCATGTGCTTTACTGCCGCGTCTTTGACCCCAGCAAAGGCGGTCGCGGCCATTTTCAACCCAGGATCGAACGCCGGCATGTCACCGATGGTCATTTGATCGACGCGGCCGAGCATCATCTTGCGATTGGGGCCGACGCGGATCAGACCTCCCTGACTGGCACCCCACAGCCAACTTTCGTTGCCGTTCCACTGCACCAGTCCGCAATAGTCGCGGCTACCAAGCATCTTGATCGACTCGAACGCAATTCGCTTCTGCCAGTAATTCGCTTGGGGCATTTCTCCAGCATGCATCATCAACACCAAGGCACCGACGGGGGTTACCTTAGCGTTCTTGATTTCGAAATCGACCGGCATCGCCTTTTCCAACTCTGTGTTGGTCCAACCACCCGCCCCAAACGTATCCGGTCCACCAATCATGATCAGGCCACAACCCATCTCGCGGGTGTTGCGTTCAAGCATGCTGATCTGGTCGTCGCTAAAGCTGGTCACATTATCCGCGTCGGTGCCAGAGCTGCGCGAGACGTTGGCTAAGATGATCGAGTCATAGCGTTGCAACTCGGCCAACGAACTGAAGAGTCGATCCGTCGAGGTAACCGTTACTGTGATGTCCTCGGAGCGCAGGCGATCCACGAGGAAATCGAACTCCCCTTGCTTTTCCCAGTTTTCGATCAACAGGACGTGTCCCTTGCCACGCACATGCGTGAAGGCCGAAGCAGAATTGTTCTGAGCCATCCCATCGGCACCCGGGTCATCCGGCGAGAAGCGGGCTTCGTATGTGTAGAAATCTGGCAAATCGATTTTCTCGGGGACCGTGAAGACACGCTTGCCGGGGGGAATTTCCACGTCTTGTTCAACGATAGGATCTTCCCGGTCGCCAGTCTTGCGAATGACTCGTAGTTTCCCCTTGACGGGTCGACCGGATCCCTCCGGTGCGTCGTTGCGCATCACGACACGCATTTGAAATGGCTGTCCCCGCCGGGCGTTTGCTGGCAGGTCGAGCTTTTCTACTGCCACTTCACCTCGGGCGGAAAGCATGACCGGCACCACGTCGATACTTACCCCAGTGGCTGACGCAGAGCGAGCTTCCCGCCGGGCGTTGCCGAGGTTTTCGTTGCCGTCCGAGAGAATGACGATCCGCTTGGCGGCATCGGCTGGAAACATCGCCTTGGCGCGCTGAATGGCTGTCGCGAGATTTGTGTACTCAGGATCGAGCAGCACTTCGGTACGCGGGGGAAGCGGAAGTTGCACATTCACCAGCGGCATTTCGACGGCGGCATCTTTGCCGAACACGATCACCGCATACCGATCGTTGCGAGACTCGTCTTGGTACTCCATGACCGATTGGTTGACGAATTCGACCATCTCCTGCCGGTCGTCGGTGGGAATACTGAGTGATTGGTCCAGCAAATAGATGACCGTGAGTTGGTCGCTGCGGCGTTGGTATTGGATGTCGGCCAGCGAAAGTACAATGGCGAGCAGCACGAGCGAGCGAAACACGAGCGCCGCTAGTCGTCGCCAGTGGCCCAGTCCCGACAGGCTGTCGTAACTCCACCACCACATGAGTGGCAAGAGCAGCAAGAGCAGCAAATAGCCTGGGCTATCGAAGGTGAAACTGTGTTGCCACATGGTTCTGTTACCTGCTAAGGAGTCGTCATTACTGCGCATGCGGGAATGACGGAGTTGGCTGTCTTGCTTCGAGCGGATTCCAAATCGGTTCTACGATCCTAACATTAAAAGAGGATTCGCTGAACGCGATGGTTGTTTGAGTCGAGTACGTGGAGGCGCCCCTGGCTGTCGCGGGCCAATGCCCAGGGGTTGTGGAGTTGTCCTGGCTTTCTACCATAGGTTCCCCAGCAACCGAGGGATTTCCCCTCCAGGGTAAACTTTTGGACTCGGTGATTGCCATACTCACAAATATAAATGTGTCCCTGGCCGTCCAAAGCCAGATCGTAGGGGTAGTAAAGCTCGCCAGGCTCGCTCCCTTCGCGGCCCCAACAATCGAGCAATTTCCCTTCAGGATCGAACACTTGTACCCGATGGTTGCAAGCATCGACGACCCAGACGCTGTCCTCGGCACCGATCGCAAGATTCTGCGGACGGCGAAACTGTCCAGGCTGCTCGCCGGGCGAACCCCATTCGAGCAGGTATGCACCCTCTGGAGAGAATTTCTGGATGCGGTCGAAATCTCCGTATTCGGCGATATATAAATTACCCTGAGAGTCCTCGACGATATCGGTGACGAATCCAAACTCGCCAGGGCCATGGCCCATCGTGCCGCCGATTTTGGCTTCGGGGATTGAATTTCCCTCATTATCGTAGACCAGCATCTGATAGTAGTGTGTGTCGGCCACGAGGAGATTGCCCCGCCGATCGATCGAAAGTCCCGAGGGGCGTCCGTTGGCGCTTTCCGGAGTATGCCAACCGCGGAGAAAATTGCCATCCGCATCGAAAACTTGGATGCGAGCCGTCATGTCGACGATGTAAAGTCGGTCCTCGGCGTCGATGGCGATAGCACGAGGTTTTTGAAATCTCCCCGTCGAGATGCCACGTTGGCCCCACACGAGATCGGGCGCCTCATTCTGGCTGGCATGCGGGACACATCCCAGCGAGAAATCGAGTAATGCCAAGAGGCAAATGAAACGTACCTGAACGAGGGATTCAAAGTGATTTAGGAGAAACGGCATAACTGTTAGTGTAGCGAGTCGAGGCGAGTTTTGTCGCCTGGAAGGTTCTGAACGCAACCCATTACAGTATAAGGAGATGCACCCGATTTCCCCCTGCTAATTACCTTGACCAGCAGAGGCCAAAGCGGCTATAGTGCTGAATCGGAGGAGATGGAGGGCAAGTACTCCTAATCTGGGATTTGGTAAGTCAGAAAGGGGACACTGAAAGGGCTGATTTTCGCTGAGCTGAAATACTTTCAAGTTGTGCTAAGCACTACAAGGTGGAATGGATTGAAATATTTACTGGGAACTTAATCCGCGCAAGTCCGCTAAATCCGCGTTTGGCCGCGGCCCGTTTCTTTTCCCATGATCAAACTGCCGCGACGTTACTTTTCCGATCTCTTCGATATTTACCCTCGAACTGTTCACTGCTAGTTCTTGGCACCTGCTTATGCCGCCAATCGTAATCGATCTACGCCAAGCTGAAGATACGCGAGACGTGGTTCATCGAGCTGTGCAAGTGCTTTCTGAAGGAAAGCTGGTCGTCTTTCCGACGGAGACCGTATATGGAGTCGGGGCCAGTGCCCGTCATGCGGAGGCTGTCGAGAGCATTTTTGCCGCCAAGGGCCGCGCCCACGACATTCCCCTCGCACTGGCAATAAAAAGTGCCGAGGAAGCGTTTGATTATGTTCCACGGCCTGGCAAAATAGCCGAACGCTTGGCACGCAGGTGCTGGCCTGGTCCCGTCACGTTGGTGGTCGACAATCACCATGAGGAGAGCCTGCTCCGACAACTACCCCCCTCGGTTCAGCAAGCGGTAGCTCCCAATGGCACTGTGGGACTACGCGTGCCAGCCCACCAGATTGTGCTCGATGTGCTGGGAATGCTCTCGGGACCCATTGCCCTAACGAGCGCAAACCGTTCGGGTGAGGGCGAATCCAAGACCGTGGAAGAGGCCCTGAGAGGACTCAGTGACCATGTGGCTCTGGTGCTCAACGATGGCCCCTGTCGCTACGGACAGCCCTCGACGGTGGTACGTGTGACGGACCGCTCGTACAATTGTCTGCGAGAGGGGGTTGTGGGAAAAAGTGCTTTAGACCGTTTATCGAGCATGATCGTGCTGTTAGTCTGCACCGGAAACACCTGCCGTAGCCCGATGGGTGAAGCCTTATTCAAAAAACTGGCGGCAGAGAAGTTTGGTTGTCCAGTTGAAGAGCTAGAGCAACATGGAGTCATCGTTGCCTCGGCAGGGGTGGCTGCATTGGCTGGGTGTGCGGCCAGCGTCGAAGCGGTAGAAATTATGAAAGAAAAAGGGATCGACCTCTCGCGACATGAATCGCAACCCCTGACGGACAAGTTGGTGCGCCATGCGGACCTCATTTTTACTATGACCAATAGCCATCGTCATGCGATTTTGAGGCGTTGGCCGGAGGCATCGAGTCGTACTCATACCCTGCGGATCGATGGTGGGGACATTGGTGATCCCATAGGTGGCCCCACGTCACTTTACCGAGAATGCGGAAACCAGGTTGAAGAGGCAGTCCGGCAAAGACTGGAGACCGTTGATTTTACCTAGGGAAGCTGGTAGGAGTAGGGCAAGAGAATAGTATTTGATGTTTCGAGAACTCTTGGACAAATCTCGATTAATTGCGAAAGGATGACGACATGCGAATTGCAATCGGTAGTGACCACCGTGGATACCATCTCAAGGAGAAGTTGGCATCCATCTTGCGGTCCAAAGGGCACGAAGTCGATGATGTTGGTACGACGGTGACAGAATCGGTCGACTATCCCGACTTTGCAGCACTTGTCGCCCGCAAGGTGAGCGAGCAAGCTGCCGACCGGGGAATCCTCATTTGCGGCACCGGGATCGGCATGGCAATCACGGCCAATAAGTTTCCGCATGTGCGA
This sequence comes from Bythopirellula sp., assembly GCA_041738415.1. Lineage (GTDB taxonomy): Bacteria > Planctomycetota > Planctomycetia > Pirellulales > Lacipirellulaceae > Bythopirellula. The sequence continues at coordinate 54,841 of JBGSPU010000019.1, read as the reverse complement.
GCCGCTCCGATCACCGATGAAATCACTGCCGAAATCAGTCGACGACACAACGACCTGAATGTGCTCTGCCTCCCAGCCGACATGCTCAGTCCGCGGGCGGTGGAAAGGATGGTCGAGGTCTGGATTGAAACAGAATTCGAAGGAGGACGGCATTCACGTCGCGTAGACAAAATAAGCGAAATCGAAAAGCATACCCTGCATGCATAGCAGATCGATTGCAACAGTAGACAGGCATGAGTGGGAGCGGAAAACGGGACAAGACAGCTCCGCTCAAAGTAAATTAGCGTTCGTCCAATCTTTTTTAACCAGCTATCCTTCCATTCACCGAACCCAGTAGTCCGCTCGCGCAAATTGGCCTAGCAAAAGCATGTTTCTATGCCTCAGCAGCGGGCAGAAGTTGTAAGATCGCTTGGCGCAACTCTTTTGATTTTACGGGCATCTGTAGTACCACGCGATGCTCGTCCGGATGTGCCTTCTTTTTCAGCGAATTCTGTTTGTCGCCTAGCAGTAATACGACCGGTGTATTCTTGGTCGAGGATTCTTCTCCAAAGCGATTGAATGCCTCGACGGCACTTGCGCCAATATGGCCGGTACTCATGAGTACGATGTCTGCCATATTGCAATCTTCGTAGAACCTTTGAAAGAGCCGTTCGGGATCGCTCGTCACCAGCACACGATAACCTTGCTTCTTGAAGAGTTCGCGAAAGACATTCTGCATTTTCATGTCAGATTCCACGATCATCAACTTGCGAGGTTGTCCGTTTGCATCGTGGCCTTCCTGAGGGCCCACTTCCAGAGCAGCAACGGGCAGATCGCGGTTTTCGCGGACCCGTTTACTAGCCAGCTTGAGATCGGCCAACATCTCCCCAGGAGTTTGATAACGACGCTCGGGGTCTAATTCCATCGCTTTGTTGACCACCCGCACTAAGGCCAAGGGGAGATTAGCATCGATCTCTGAAATGGGCCGAATGTTTAGAAATCGCGATTTGTCCAATCGCTTGGTGCGGTCTCGATTCTCCGACATCGGGGCCTGGCCGCTCATGAGCTGATAAAAAATGCAGCCGGCGAAGAAGATGTCGCTCCGCATGTCGTCCTTGCGGACATTGGTTGCCCGCTCCAGGCCAGCATAGTCGATCGTGCGGGGATTGGCTCCATCGCTGTTTTCCTCGCCCCCTCCCAGCCCCGCTAACCCGAAGTCAACCAGTTTAGCCACGCCATCACTTGACACGATGACATTGGACATTTTGAGATCTCGATGGGTGATTCCCCTCTGAAATGCGTAGCTCAATCCGGCAACCATGCCTTCCATGATACGCGCCGCTTCGAGCGGTTCGAACTTGCCACGCACCCGAAAGAAATCCCGCAGGTTGTGACCCTCGACAAAATCCATCACGATGAAATGAACTTTGCCTTTGGAATACACCTCATGGATGGCCACAATGTTGGGATGCTTTAACTGCATCCCCAATTCCCCTTCGCGCCGAAAGAGATCGGCCTCCGCAGGAACATCGCTTTTGCTCTTTCGCAGAACTTTGAGTGCGAAGAGTTCGTTGGTTAAACGATGGGCGGCGCGATACACACGGGCGAAGGTTCCGGCCCCGACCAAGTAAAGCACTTTGTAATCGCCGTAGACAAAACCCGTGCGATAGCCTTGCTCAAGGCGCTCGAGTTGAAAATTGGTGAGCAGTCCTTGGCGAACCAAAAGTTGTTTGAATTGTTCATAGTCAACATCCTGTGTTCCAAACACATTCCAAACGCCACGCAACTGCTCTTGGGTGACAATATTGACGTCCAGCGCGCGTTGTGCCAGTTTTTCGGCAGTCTGATCAGTGACCATAACACGCAATCGCCCGTGTCCGAAGAGTCAGGTTGAGAGATTTCGATTTAGAATGCCACCTAATTGAGGTTCCACCGACGACGTGTCCCACTGCGGTTGAGGGAGCCTATGCCAACAGCAATAACTTTTTTCCAATCTGGGGAAAGCTGCCTAGATTGAAGTCGGGCTGACCAGCGAACCTCTTGTAAGATGTCAGTCAAAACCTCCATTCTACCAAACTAGGGGGGCCATGGGTATTGGCTGAGGAGCGCCCCTAACGGCCTGTGCAGGAGAAAATCTCCCTCAATCGTCCTGTTGCCGTGAAAACTTGCAAGTCTTAGCTCTCAAATTCCTCAAGTTTAGAGCGATACTCGTCTCTTTCTCGGCGAGTTGCCTCGAGGTCGAACATCAGATATTTCATATCCAGGCGGAGCTGGCCTAACGCATCTTGGACCAGGGTGAGAATCCGGCGTCGGCGGCAAGTACTCTCGACCACGGCATCAATCAGCGGGGCTAGCTGCATTGCGTATTCGGGGGGAAGGTTGTTAATCGACTCGGCTAGCCTCTGCAGATCGGCAGGAACGGTTTCGACCGTAGACAAGTAGGGGTTTTGGGTGCTGCTCATGGTCTGTCTCCAAGGATGAGGGGGGTTTAGCACGTCATAGAGCAGAGCGCGTACCAATGGGGTGACCATTGTCTTAGAATTCGACGCAACCTTCTACTCTCAATAGACTTACGATTACAAAACCCCCGCCATTCTGACTTCTCAAAGACCGAATGCATGTTCACTTCTCGCTGCGGATTGAACTGGTAGATCAACGGAACTCCTGATACAAGCTTGACTTACAGCGATTTCCTTCTGAAGTTGCCTTGTTGAATTTCGACAACAAGGCGCTTAACTCGCCGATAGAACAGCGGAATACGATGAGTTGGCTCGGCCTTGAAAGGGTCGGGCTGAGAAAACCTCCACCGTCTGTTACTGCTCCTTCTCCGATTTTACACATATGCATCCTTTCAGGCCACAATTTGGATTCATCAAAAGCTGTCGGGCCTCGTCCGATAGTCGATTTCGGAGGGAACTTGGGAGCATTTCAACTGCTTGGGGACTCAGGATGTGCCTATGCTTGTTAGCCACCATTACATGCCTGGCGAGCGGAATCGCAACGGAACCAGCATTTCTCGATGAAATGGATGGTAAGGAGCCTGTGCTACGGCTGGCTGAGAAAAGCAATTTTCATGTGGCCGCACACTATATTGAACGCGACGAACATCTCACTGGTACGGGTGCAGAGGTTGTCCGATTACAAGGGCCAGCCGGCGAATCTGCTCAGTTGAGCTTTGATCTACCAAGTGCACCAGTCATCGCCGAACTCACGCTCGCGGCAACCCTTTCAAGTAATCGGCCCGGTGTGCAGATTGCCGCACGAGTTGTCCTGCCCCGTAGCCCTGATCCACTCACGGGCCGCAGTCGCGAACTTCTGCTACGCGGTAGTAATCTGAGCCGAGGGATGCCTGGAGAACGAATCTCGCTCTCGAATCTGCCCCAGCTCCTTGGTGAACAGACGCGCATCGCGCGCATTCGGGCGGAGGATCGTATTGATCAGCGCGAAGCCTATGTCACGCAGCTCGTGTTTCTCGTTCCTGGTGGGACTGGTATTGCAGAAATTGTCGTCGACCGCATTGAGCTTTATGGCATCGTCTTGGAGCGTAATTTCGATCCCGCAGTCATCACGGCGGCGAGTGAATCGATCCTAGTCGAACCTCAAGGTCGACCTGTTGCAAGCGAGGCTGAGGTAGTCTCTCGAGAAAACCTTGCTCGACGAGATCCATCCCGCGCTTCTGCACCCATTCAACGAATCATTCGTTGGCAAGGGGAACCCTTCGAGTTTCTCAAAGGTCTGGGCTTCAATGCAATCTGGGTTTCGCGACCTGCAACCAAGACAGAACTCAAAGAAGCCCAACGATTGGGAATTGTCCTCGTCTGTCCCCCACCCGCTTTCGAAAACCTTGTAACACAGTTGCAAGCCGAGTCGTGGGATCACGTATTGGCATGGGACTTAGGTAATCTTGTCGCAGCCGATGACTTGGACCAGGTGATTCGTATGAAACAACTCATTCGGCAACACGATCCTGTCAGTTCACGTACGACCGTGATGAGCTGCGAACAATTGTCCCGAGATGTAAGCCGAGCTACCGATGCACTTCTGCTGGAACGTGACGTGCTAGGTTCGGACCTCACGTTGCGCGACTACGTGACCTGGCTTGGTCAACGCCAGCGGTTGGCGAGGCCGGGGACTCCCTTGTGGGCGACGATTCCAACTCAGGTCAGCCCCCAAAGGGCCCTTCAAATCGAGGCCCTCCAAGGTTCGACAGGAGGGCATCCTGCCGCGTCTTACGAGCAGCTTGCCGCAATCACCTCGGCGGCCATGAGCATCCGCTGCCGAAATTACTTCTTTGAATCGCACACCTCACTCACTTCTGCCGACTCACAGTCTCGTCAGCGGGCAGGTAATCTGGAACTGATGAATCTGCGATTGCGACTGCTCACACCATGGCTCGCAGCGGGCAAGGTTGCGGGGGTTGCCGGCAGCACTGTGCCTGGATTGTCGGCGATTGTGATGCAAGCTGAGCGTAGTCACTTGCTGATACCAATCAGTTGGTCACGAGATTTCCGCTCCCAACAGGAATTGCACGTTTCTGGGCCTGTTTCATTTGTTGTGCCAGGTGTAGCCGAGTCGGCAGATGTTTATTTGCTCTCGCTGACCAATGCCGAACGAGTGCGGCACGAGCGAACAACCGGGGGCTTGCGGATCTCCGTCGAATCGCTACCGCCGGATGGCGTGATCATGCTCACGAGCGATCCGCAGGCGTTTTCGCAGGTTTCGCAGTTTTTGCGGAGTATAGCCGGTCGTGCGGCATTTCTCCGCCACCAACTTGTTGCCCAGCGGATCAAGCAACTCGTTGAGGTTTGCAATGCGGAAAGTTTCGAAGAAGCTGCCGGGGTGAAAAAGTTGATGGCCCGCTCTGAAATCGAATTGGCAGCTAGCGAAAAAGACTTGCAGCGGGGATTTGTGGAACAAGCCTATCGCCAAACTCTTGGCATCGAGCGAACGCTCTCGCAAGCAGAGTATGTCTTGCGAAACGCCGGTCAACCAAACCAGTCGCAACGAGAGACACCACTAATATTCGGTGTCGATACGATCAACGGTGAACGGCGTTTGCAGGAAACGCTCTCCCGCGCAACGATCAAAGCGAACTTACTTGCTGGAGGGGAGTTTGAAGATCTTCAAGCTCTCGTCGCTCAAGGCTGGCGGCACAAGCAACTGCCGCTCTCAGGGATCACCTCGGCAGTGCGACTCTCGCCTGAAGCACCTCATGCTGGGACCTATTGCTTGGAACTGGAAGCCCGTGCGATTGATCCCGCGCAGCCAATTTCGGTAGTTCCTACGGCACCTGTCTGGATTACCTCAGCACCGCTGAGCATCAAAGCCGGTGAGTTTGTAGAAATCATAGGCATGGCACGCGTACCGGAGGAATTGATCGGAACAGTCGACGGCTTAGAAATCATTGACTCGCTGGGGGGAGCGGGTATGGCGACCCGAATCAAGTATGCGCCGAGTTGGCAGTCGTTTCGAATTCTCCGCTGCGCGCCTGCTGACATAAATTTGACGGTCTCCTTGGCCCTATCGGGCCTGGGTCGTGCGCAGGTAGACAATCTGATGGTGCGAACGTTGCAGATGCCACAGGAAGTAGCGGGGGCTTCGGCTGAGAGTTTGCGGCAATGAAAGGGCGTAAACCTCCTCCAATACCCCCTTCTCGCCGCTGAGGTCGGCGTAGATGACGCGGTACACTTCGGCCCCGTTCGGCTTGTACCAGAAAATGGGCCGATCTGGTGTGCCCAACCATCGGCTGCTGTCGACGGCTATTCTTGTTCATGCGATTGTTTTCTCGGTGGTCTGCTGCGAAACTGGAGGGATGAAGCAAAGCTCTGAGAAACTGCGCGACGATGCATTAAGAATCTGGCATGCCGGCGTGGCTGCTGTGCAACCGGCGCGGCTGATTCCCGAGTGGTTGCAGGTGGAGGGCAAAACGCTCTGGCTGGATGAGGAGGAATTCGACCTGGATACGGTGCGACGAATTGCGGTTGTCGGTGCGGGAAAAGCGGGAGCGGCGATGACAGTCGCTTTGGAGGAGGCCCTTGGAAGCGAAGTTTTGCAAGAAAAGCAAGCCTTCGGTTGGGTGAATGTGCCCGCCGATTGTTTGCTTCCGACCAAGGCGATTCATTTACATGCGGCGCGGCCTGCGGGTGTGAACGAACCCACTGAAGCGGGTATCGCCGGGACTGAAGAAATTCTTGGCCTCGTTGCGAGACTCGGTCCGAAGGATCTATGTATCTGCTTGCTCTCGGGGGGTGGCTCGGCACTCTTGCCTGCTCCGATTGAAGGGCTGTCTCTGGTGGAAAAATGCGCGCTGATACGAGAAATCGCCGCCAGCGGAGGAAATATCCATCAACTCAACGCGGTGCGGCGTGAGTTGAGCCGCGTAAAAGGTGGTGGCTTGGCACGCAGATGCCGGGCGGGTCGGTTGGTAACGTTAATCCTGTCTGATGTCTTAGGAGACGACCTCGAAACGATCGCCTCGGGCCCGACCGTATTGCGCGAGTCGACTCCTGAGATAGCCATCCGAGTCTTACATGACTTGGGCATCCAGGACCAGCCGGCGGTACGGAAGGCGATCCAACTGCTCAAACCACAGCGTTCTGCACCATTGGCAGCATCACACCAGCCATGCTCGGTGACAAATATCATTATCGGCAACAATGCCACCGCGGTTGACGCGGCGGGTTGTGAAGCGGAACGACTCGGCTATAGCCACGCGATGATCTCTGCGCGCGATTCGGAAGGGACAGCCGAGGAAGTCGCGGCCCACTTGGCTGACATGGCTGTCAGAATGCAAGATAAAGAAGGGCCCGATTGTCTCATCTCAGGAGGCGAACCGACCGTGAAGTTGTGTCCCACTGACCAGCGAGGGCTCGGTGGTCGGAATCAGCAACTTGCGCTTGCCATGTTCAAGGAGATTGCTGATTGGCGGGGACTTTGCCTCGTCGCGGGTGGTACCGATGGAGAAGATGGTCCCACGGATGCGGCGGGGGCTGTAGTCGACGCTCAGATCGCTCAGCGGGCTCGCGAGTTGGGGTTGGATCCAGCCGGCTTTCTCATGCAGAATGATGCGTACCACTTCTTTGCAGAAGTGGAGGGACTATTGGATACGGGACCGACGCAGACGAATGTTTGCGATCTGCGCGTGATTACGGTTGGGCGCTAAACCGCAAGCGGTGTGGGTTAGTCCCACCACCATTTGTCGGCGGGGAGGTCACCAATGTTCACCTCGGCACGGGCGGCGGCGACCGTGCCTGCTTCATCCTCAAGGAGATTGTCAGCATCCATGGCCTGGCTGGCCTCGATTTGAACACCGCCACCCACAGGCGTTGCCAGATGCGAACCCTTCCAGATGCTGTTTACTGCCGATGCAACTTTTTCTGGGGCATTGTAGTTCTCGACGGGGTAGACCGACTCGTCTCCCAGCACGGAGAGGTCCCAGCCTGCTTGCCCATAGTAGTCGTTCTTCTGAATCAGAGCAGCCACGATGAGCATGTCGATGCAGTTGCGGAGCTGGGCGTAGACCGGATCGCGCTCGGCGAGCTGCCCGTATCTATCGGTAAAGCCCTTGGTAAAGCGTTCGCTGGCTCGATTTTGCCGGCCCGCCTGTTGACGCTGTCCACTGGCGCTGACGATTTCGTCTTCGCCAATCAACTTCACACCGTCGCCAACTAGCTCGGCAGCCATTCCATCCTCCGATGTGCGAATCCGCTTGTAGTCGGGAACAAACCACCAGCGACACATGGCATTGCGGGCCATGGCACCGAAGTTTGCGAGCGAGATGTAACTTCGAATCCGCGCCGCGGGCTCTTCGAGACCGATGCCGATGAGTTTCATGCGATAGTCGGCTTCGACCATGATGCGCGCAAAGCGAGTCGTCGCGGGAATCCCACCGACGGTGACTACTTGCAGACCGAGGCTTTCTTGCAATCCATTGACGATGTACTGTTCGTCGCCAGGACCGATCTGCCGACCGATCGAACTGAGGAACTGCTGCATTCGGGCCAAACCTTCGTCCGTGGCATCAATCGAACAATAAACGATGGGGTTGGAATTCTTGTTTGGCGGGAAGGTTCGCAGCGCCACAACCAACTCTTCTAGCTCCAAGAGGGGTTGCCCGCTTTCGATGCCAACCAGACGACCGGAGAAATCCTGCATCCAACCCTCAGCCGGTCCGGCGATTACGATGTCCTTGGTCTCCGGGTAGTAAAACACGTACTTGATCCGCGTGAGACCGGCGAGACTTTTCATGGCCTCATCCGGTCCATGGCCCTCGTTGATGGCTTGCTGTGTCAAGCGGGCAAGTCGCGTGAGCGAAACCTTGCGGTGCTTGCTAGGCCTGGCGATATCAGCATCCAAAGACGCCAAGGCTTGAGCGGCACGCTCGCGGGCCAAAAAACCATTAGGGTCACCACTGGTGAGCCGCTGCAATACCCCGTTGGCATCGACAGCAACACCAGCAGCCACCAAGTTGTTATTCGTATCCGTTCCAGTTCCAGTGCCAGTACCGCCACCGGTTCCACCGCCACCGGTTCCACCGCCGCCATTGGCTCCACCTCCTCCAGCATCCTGACAGAACGCAGTTTGAAGTGTGGTTGTCGCGAACAATCCAAGTACCGCGATTAGCGAAACATAAAACATGCCCCGACGGATTGATTTCAACAAATATCGCATAGGTACCTCAAGCTATCAGGCGAAAGAGTCTGTTCCAAAGAATGAAAGAAAGATTGCCAGCCCGGCATTGCCCGTCCAAGATTGCGTAACACCAGCGGGACAGGCAAGCGGGCTACCTTTATGGTAATTGCGGTGAGCGGTAGAAGCAAGGAATTCGACTTGTCGGGAATTGGCTGGCGGATTCACCTACCCACCCTGCAGATCGAGGGTTTTCCCGCTGAAATCGGCACATTCGGATCGTTCGGCTCGTTCGGCGTGGTCGTCCCAACCGCCAAAGTACGCCAGCAAAGTTTCCTAAAGTCCACGTAGACGTTGCTTTCTGGCATCACGGCTCCGCTTAGGCGTTAGATTTTCACAGTTAGATAATCCGCGCACGGCCGGGCAATGAACCGGTTTGGCCGCGGGTCCTACTGTGTTTCAGATTCTCCATGGACTGTCCAAGCTCAATTCGTTCGATGCCAAGGCTAGTGCTCGCCGTTGCTGCACTGGTGGTGAGCGGCTGCGCTTCTCTGCCACGCATCGACCCCTCTGGAGAGCGATTTTTTATCTGGCCGAATCAGCAAACAGCACCAGTGGTTGCTGCGGCCCCGACGGTTGGAAATCCTTTTGCCCCACCCGTGTTTACCGATCCCGTGTTCCCCCAGGCTACGATGCCCGCAGCGAGTGCTGCGACTGCTAGTACCGTCGTTGCGACAGTGCAGCCACCAGGTACACCCGCTCCGGAGACACTTACAATCACCCCCGAACGAGTGCTCGCTCCCATCGGTAGCGAAGTTGTTTTAATCGCAGGCATCTGTACCGATAAAAACTACTTGGTGACCGATCAAAAAATCGAGTGGCTGCTAGCCCGGCAAAATGCCGGCGAGATCGTTGATATGGGAGGCAAGGGTTATTTCCGGAATCCCCTCTTGCCTTGGAATAAGCCGAGAAAAATAGACAATCAATTCGGCATTGGTTACACGGCCAAGGTTCCACGCACAATCACTCGCGGTACAGACGATCCGAGTGACGACGTCGAGATCGAGCCGGGCCACGCTTGGGCGAGCATCACCTCGCCTGTGGAAGGCTCGAGCCATGTGACGGCTGTCGCTCCCGTGGTCGTTGGGTGGCCTCAACGTCGTGCCACCGCCACGATTTATTGGGTCGACGTGCAATGGACATTCCCCCCGGCAGCAGTTTCGGGGGGGGCCTCTCAAATACTTACCACGAATGTCCGCCGCCAATCGGACAGCACACCGTTGGAGGGTTGGCTCGTTCGCTACGAAGTGGCCGACGGTGGAGGGACTCTTTCCGGAGGCAATTCAGGACAGGCAGTCGAGGTCCCCACGGGAGCTGATGGCAACGCCAGTATCGATGTCACTCCGACTGGTGGGACCGGTAGTACTACCCGCATTAATATGCAGATCGTCCGACCGGCACGGTTCGCCGGAAGCGACATGCCCCGCCTGGTAGTGGCCAATGGAGCAGCGAACGTGAATTGGGACGGCAGTAGCCCCTATCTTCCCCCGGCAGATGATCTGGGAGGTCCTGTTACCACGTTTCCGATTCCCGGCGAAGGAAGTACTTCACCTCCGATCACACCTACCGAGCCCTCCGTCGTCCAGCGACCTGTCTTGGATCTGGAGGTCCGTGGCGAACAAACGGGCCAGGTGGGAGGGGAAGCCCGTTATGAGGTCGTGATTACCAATCGGGGCGACGGAGTTGCGACCGGCATCACAATCAACGATCGTTTTCAAGAGGGTTTTCGCCATCCCAATGACAATCTTGGCACTCGCAACATCGACAAAACCCTCTCTGTCACACTGGGTCCAGGCCAGTCGCATACGGAGTTCATCACGTTTGAAATTGTCCGCGCAGGCAATATTTGCCATGACGTCACGGTTCGAAGTCGCGAAGGTTCGGAAGCCTCGAAACGGGCCTGTCTGGACGTGATCCAGCCTGCGGTCATACCGCAATCGGGTTTGGAGGTGCGCAAGGATGGGGCTAGACAAAACGTGGTAGGCGAAACGACGCTTTTTACACTCTCCGTAAAGAACACGGGGTCGGTCCCACTCACCAACGTTCAAGTGCTCGACGAGTATGACAGTGTTTTCCTGGCCAAGCCACGAACTCCGAATTTCCGGGAGATTCGCAATGCTGAGAATAAACCGACGTTCGTCTGGCAAATCCCGCGCTTAGAAGTGGGAGCAGTCGAGCGGTTCGAGGTGGAGTGCGTTTGTCAAGCGCCGAAGCAACGGGCATGCAGCATCGCCCAAGTCGAGGCCGAGGGGGGACCCGGCATTGGCATGGTTCCCAGTGCGGATGAGCATTGCCTCGAGATCGTCGAGGCCCGCAGACCAGGAGCCGGTGGGGCGCCTGATGTCGAGCCGCCCGCTGGTGCCACGGGAGGCTTGCGGCTGTCCGTCACTCCGTATAATAAAATGCCACTTGCCGGCAGCCGTGCGACTTATCAGTTTATTGTTGCGAACAACAGCAATAACTCGGACGAGCAGATCCAATTACTTGTATTGTTCCCCCCGGAGTTGATTCCCGACATGGCAACGCTGCAATCGCCAGTGGCTGGCCAGCTTAATGGAAATGAGCTTCAGTTCAACCCAGTCGCTAGTATTCGTGCCAACGAAAGGCTCAGTTTCACGGTCACCGCCTCAGTGCTGAAGGCGGGTATCGTAAACATCACCGCCGAAGTTGCCAGCAAATCGTTCCCCCAAGGAGTCAAAAAGACCGAGCAAGTAGAAATCGTCGGGTTTTAGCCCGCTTGCGGTTTGGCGATCTACCAACTCTCAGTTCACTCGGGGTCGGGACGACCCGGCTCTCGCTCAACTCATGCCTCGCTTTGTTCTTTTACGCCATGAATGCCCCCGTGAATACAAGCCCAGCCATTGGGACTTGATGCTGGAAATCGATGGCATGCTGGCGACTTGGGAACTGAGCGAATTGCCAGCAGCCTGGGCCGCAGCCTTGAAACTCGACCAGGGAGAAAATAACTCAACTAGGGTCGCCACTCGGCTGTCGGATCATCGGCTCACGTATCTCGATTATGAAGGCCCAGTATCAGGCAATCGCGGGGCAGTCACTCAAGTTGCAAGTGGCACATTCGAGGTACATGAGTCCCGCTTAAATTATCTCAGCGTCTCTTTGAGCGGGGATACCTTAAATGGAACGGTAGAACTCCGACGTATCAATTGTGCAGATGGCTGGGAATTGTCTGGGTCTGTTCTTTTTTAGTCATCGCCGGAAGGCGTTAGTTGCGCCCAATTCAACCCCACCTTCCGGCGAGGGCCAAATAAGATGACAGGTGAATTCGGGGAGTTTGGGTAGGGTGCAAAGCCTTCTGAGGGGCGCTCTTGCGTTGGCGTTGACCACGTTTGCCTATCCACTAGAATCTTACCTCTCTTAACGAGCTTGAGGCCAAACCTGCGCGCAGACCCAAACTGATGCCCCAACTGATGACAGATACCGCCGAAAACCATTCAGACAATTTCTCCGCCTTGGAGAGAACGCGCCGTGAGAAAATGGCGCGGCTTGTGGACCTGGGAATTGACCCCTGGGGAGGACGCTTTGACGACCGCACTCTTATTGCGGAGATTCGCGCTGCCGCGGACGAACTTGCCTACAAGCTCGAAGATGGCACATCACTGCCGCTCCCTGATTTTGATAACGCACCTGATGACTTTAACTTCCGCCAATGGAAGGCCGATCAGGGCAAGGGGAAAATCGTGGGGCCGCGGGTGCGTGCCTCGGGACGTATCGTGCTCCATCGTGACAAGGGCAAGCTGCACTTTGTCGATATCCGCGACATGACCGGGCAGATCCAGCTCATGGTTGGTCAAAAACAAGTAGGGGACGATTGGCAAGTCGTTGAACTGTTGGACTTGGGAGACATTATCGGCGTCGATGGCGAGCTGGTTCGCTCGAACACGGGCGAACTCTCGATCGCCGCCGAGCGGATTCACTTCCTTACTAAATCGATCGAAACTCCTCCCGACAAGCACGGAGGCCTCCAGGATGTCGAGCTTCGTCAACGGCAGCGTTATCTCGACCTGACCTACACGGAGGGGGTCCTCGAACGGTTTCTTAATCGTACGAAAATCGTCCGCTCGATCCGCGAGACACTCAATGGCCAAGGCTTCATCGAAGTGGAGGGCCCCACGCTGCACTCGATTGCGGGGGGTGCCGCCGCGCGGCCGTTTGTGACGCATCACAATACGCTCGACATGGACCTCACGCTTCGCATCGCACTTGAGCTACACCTCAAGCGGCTAATGGTGGGGGGAATCGAGCGGGTTTATGAACTGGGCCGGGTGTATCGCAACGAAGGGATCAGCCCCAAGCACAACCCTGAGTTCACGATGCTCGAGGTCTATCAGGCCTTTGGCGACTATCGCACGATGATGGACCTCACGGAAGCGTGTATTTGCAATGCGATCCAGGCAACGGGAAATCCATATGAGCTACCTTGGGGTGAGGGGACGATTGATTTCACGCCACCGTTTGCTCGGCGTACTTATGCGGAGTTGTTTGAAGAAGCGACGGGAATTGATCCCAGTTTACCAGCCGCTGAAGCGTCCATCGCCGCTGTTGCGCGTGAGTTGCATCTAGAGACGGCGGGGCGGCATCCTGATGTGATCAAGAGCGATGTGTTCGAGGCGCGGGTTGAGGATGCCCTCGTGGGGCCGATCTTTGTAATGGACTACCCGGCGAGTATTTGCCCGCTGACCAAGCGTAAGCGCGACAACCCCGAGATCGCCGAGCGATTCGAGCTTTTCGTCCAGGGGATGGAAGTGGCGAACGCCTATACGGAACTCAATGACCCCGACTTGCAGGAAGAACTCTTTCGCACCCAGTTGGCTGGCCTGAGCGAAGAAGATTCGATGGCCAAGATGGACACCGACTTCGTGCGCGCCCTGCGACACGGCATGCCTCCGGCAGGAGGGTTAGGCATCGGCATCGACCGGCTAGTGATGTTGCTGACGAACACACAAACGATTCGCGACGTGATTTTGTTCCCACTCTTGAGACCCGAGAAATAGCACAACTGTCTAAGAATACTACCGGAAGCTTACGCATCTGGTTTGCCATTTTGGACAACCTACAACGGACCACGGACGGCCCCCATGTACAAACTTCTTCTCTGCTGGCGTTATCTTCGCACGCGCTACATCGCGTTGGTGTGCATCGTAAGCGTGATGCTCGGCGTGGCGACAATGATTGTCGTCAACAGTGTCATGGCCGGGTTTACCCATGAGATGCAAGCCCGCATCAACGGCATGTTGGGCGATCTCATTTTTGAAAGCAGATCGATGGATGGAGTGCTCGATGCTGACGCCCACATGCAAAAGATTAAGAGAATTGCCGGCGACGCAATCGTGGGCATGTCTCCGACCGTGCATGTGCCTGGCCTCATGTACATCGACGTCAACGACCAATTACTCACGCGCCAAATCACGATGGTGGGCATCGACGAAGCAACGTACTCGAGCGTCAGCGCGTTCGGCGATTATTTGCAGCACCCCGAGAATCGCAAACAGCTATCCTTCTCGCTCTACGACGGGGGTTACGACATTTACGATCACCAGGTTCCAGACCACAGCGAGCAACAGCCCCGAAACCAAATGGAGATTGCCGGTTGGAAGTATCGTAAGCAAAAAGCTCTGCTCAAGAAGCAGCGACAATTGATTGCTGCGACTCCGTCGACGGTGTCGCAACACCGGAATCCTTTTGGAGTTCCGGCGGCTGGCGAAACCGAAGCAGAGGGCCGCGACTTTGACATGGCCACCGAGCAACATATCGGCATCGTGCTGGGAATAGGTGTTTGTGGTTATCGCTCGGCGGATGGCAGCGACCATTTCGTGGCGCTGCCCGGTGACGACGTCCGGGTAAGCTTTCCTAAAGCAACACTCCCACCCGAAGCGATCAACGAATTTTATACGATCACGGATTTATACGAGAGCAAAATGAGCGAATACGATGCCAGTTTCGTGTTCGTTCCCTTACGGGAATTGCAAAAGAGCCGGGGCATGATCGATCCTACCACTGGCCTCGGTAAGTTTACCTCGATCCAGATCAAGCTGGCCCCCGGCGCGAATGCCGAGGCGGTCCGCGATGCCCTGCAAAACGCCTTCCCTCAACAATTTTACATGGTGAGCACTTGGCGTGATAAACAGGGGCCTTTGTTGGCGGCCGTGAACATGGAGACGGCCGTGTTGAATGTGCTCTTGTTTATGATCATTGCCGTGGCGGGCTTTGGCATTTTTGCGATTTTCTTGATGATCGTCGTGGAAAAAACGCGCGACATCGGCATCCTCAAATCGCTGGGTGCCTCAGGGAGCGGAGTGATGGGAATCTTCCTCGGCTATGGGTTGAGTCTCGGGATCGTCGGCTCGGGGGTGGGAGCGGTCTTGGGACTAATGTTCGTCGCCCACATCAATGAGATCGCCGATTTGTTGGGCCGAATCACGGGCCAGCCTGTCTTTGATCCGTCGGTGTATTATTTTTACAAGATTCCTACGATTGTCGCGCCCTTTACGGTCGCTTGGATTTGCGTGGGTGCCGTGTTGATTGCGGTTTTGGCCAGTGTGTTTCCCGCGCTACGTGCCGCCAATCTTCATCCTGTGAGGGCACTGCGTTATGAGTAGAATCCCCGATCCGCGCCAGGCCCGACCTACACTAAAACTTAGCGAAGGGACTTCTGCGCTCGCCACGCAAACCTTACCCACGAAGGTGCAAATGGCGACCCGCCAATTGTTTAAGAGCTATCAGAAAGGCTCCTTCGGCATCCCCGTATTGCAGGGGATCGATCTGGAGATCTACCAAGGCGAATTCTTAGCAATCGTCGGCTCGAGCGGTTGCGGCAAGAGCACGCTTCTGCACCTCCTGGGAACGCTCGATCGGCCCGATGCGGGTGAGGTGCATTTCGATGGGCATCGCATCGACAATCTCCCCAGTGCCAGCCGTGATCTGTTGCGAAACAAGCATTTTGGGATGATCTTCCAGTTTTATCATCTGCTGCCTGAACTGACGGCCCAGGAAAATGTGCTTGCCCCTGCCCTGATCTCCGAAAGCACCCTCGGCTACTGGCTTCGTCGCGGCGAGCATCATCGCCGGGCTGGTGAACTGCTGGAAATGGTCGGAATCTCTCACCGGGCAAAACACAAGCCACGAGAGCTTTCCGGGGGCGAAATGCAGCGGGCCGCCATTGCCCGGGCCCTTTTAAACAAGCCCCGCGTCCTGCTGGCCGACGAGCCGACGGGCAATCTGGATCGGTCGACCGGTAAACAGATTATGAAAATCCTGGGCGAGTTGAACAGGCGGGAGAAGCTCACTATAGTCATGGTGACCCACGACCCCTGGATCGCCGAGCAGGCCGACCGCACAGTCAAGCTTGTCGAAGGCCGCATCCAAAGCACTTAAAGGCGAACCCAGCCCCTTTCCAAACCGTCTTCTTGTTCACCATTCCGCACTCCGCAATCCGAATTCCGCATTCATTCATGTCTCGACAAATCTACATCAATGGCATTTTTGTCCCTCAGCAAGAGGCCAAGATCAGCGTCTTCGACCACGGGCTTCTTTATGGGGACGGGGTCTTCGAGGGACTGCGGAGTTACGGTGGCAAGGTTTTTCGCCTGGATCAGCACGTTCGTCGACTCGATGAATCGGCCCGCGCGATTTGCCTGGAAATCCCGCTCTCACAGGAACAGATGTGCGAGGCGATTAACGACTCCGTCAAGAAAAATGGCCTCACCGATGGCTACATCCGAGCGCTCGTGACCCGTGGGGCGGGCACCTTGGGGCTCGATCCCAATCGATGTAGCAATCCTCAGGTAATTATCATCGCCGACACGATCGCGCTCTATCCACAAGAACTGTATGACAACGGCCTGGAGATCATCACTACCAGCATTACCCGCAACCACCCCTCGGCCTTAAGCCCACGGATTAAGTCGCTCAACTATCTCAACAACATCCTGGCAAAGATCGAGGGCCTCAAGGCGGGTTGTATCGAAGCCCTGATGCTCAACCACAAGGGTGAGGTCGCCGAATGCACCGGGGACAACATCTTTCTGGTACGTGATGAGGTGCTCACTACGCCACCACTCGATGCCGGGATCCTCGCAGGAGTCACACGCGAGGCGGTCATCGAACTCGCCCGCGCTGCGGGAACTGAAGTGCATGAAATCTCAATCACGAAGCACGACGTCTACGTGGCCGACGAATGTTTTCTTACGGGGACGGCTGCTGAGGTGATCCCTGTGGTGAAGGTAGACGACCGATCTATTGGGGACGGGAAACCGGGACCCGTGACCAAGGACCTGACAGGGCGGTTTCACAAACTTGCGCGGGCCTAGAAACGCGGAGCACTCAGGGATTGCCATCCGCGGGCGTTCCGCGTGGTACTACTCCACGCGCCAGTCGGCCAGGTGGATCTCCACCGATGTGCGACCGCGAAAACTGTTGAGCACAGGGCGGAAGGCAATCGACATTGGGCCCTCGACACCGGCGAGTTCTGTTTCCCAGTCGCCGCCGCCGAACGCGACGGCTCGCATTTTGACGCCGTATTGGTCGAACATCATCGACAGGTGCCGACCCGTCGTGCCGATCCGCTTGGGTACGCCGGACAGTCGAACGTCGGTCGCGCAGAGCAACGGGGCGGTGTTGCCTTGGCCAAAGGGAGCCAGGCTCTCGATTTGCTCCACGGTTTGGCGCGTGAGCATTTGTAGTGATGCCTCGGCATCGACCATTAGATCAGTCAGCTTATGTTCTTCGCCGAGCTCTCGGGCGGCAATCTGGCAAAACGCCTTGCGAAATGCGGCGAGGTTGGCCGGGGTAATCCGCAGCCCCGCTGCTGCCGCGTGGCCGCCGTGGCTTTCGAGCAGGTGGCCGCACTCGGCAAGGGCTTCATGCAGGTTGAAGCCGGGAACACTGCGGGCTGAGCCGATCCCCGGTTTCAAGCCGAGCGGATCATTGGCGATCATCACCACGGGGCAACAAAATTTCTCGGCCAGCCGGCCGGCCACAATGCCGATCACGCCGGGGTGCCAATCATGGTCGGCAAGCACCAACGCGGCGGCCTGATCGGGATCGCCGAATTTGCGAGCTTGTTTCGAAGCAGCTCGTGCTATGGAACGCTCGAGCGATTGCCGAGTAATATTCAACTCTTCCATGTACTGAGCGATGGTGTCGGCTCGCTGGGGACTTTCCGTGGTCAAAAGCTCGATGGCGAGTTCTGCCTGGCCCAGTCGCCCGGCAGCGTTCAGACGTGGTCCGAGGGAAAACCCCAAGTCATCTCCGCCGAGTCGCGGTTTCTCGTGGAGCTTCGTCGAGCGGAGCAGGGCGTTGACCCCGACGTTCGGTTCCGATTTCAGACAGCCCAAACCGTAACGCACCAAGATGCGGTTTTCGTCAATAAGTGGCACTACGTCGGCCACTGTTCCAATGGCAGCCAGTCCCACCGCTTGCAGCAAGAAACTCCGGAGCCGATCGGTGACCTTTTGCCCTTCGCTGGCACATTGGCACACCGCCCAGGCGACTTTCAGCGCCACGGCTGCTCCACAGAGCCCATCAAAGGGGTAATTGCCGCCGGGAAGCCCTGGATGGACAATTGCCGCCGCGGGGGGGAGTTCCTCCGCCATCTGGTGATGATCGGTGATGATGAGTGTGAGCCCTAAGTCGCAGGCGTGCTGGGCTTCGGCAACACTCGCCACCCCGCAGTCGACCGTCACTACCAGTTTTGTTCCTTGGCTGGCGATCTTGTCGAGGGCTTCATCGTTCAGGCTGTAGCCCTCGTCGATGCGATGGGGTACGTAATAATCGACATTCGCATGCAGCAGCTTAAAGCAGCGAAAAAGGATTGCGGTGCCAGTCATGCCGTCGGCATCGTAATCACCGTAGATGGTGATCTTGTCGCCAGCTTGAATTGCTGCGTAGATGATCTCGGCAGCTTGCGTGGCACCAGGCAGCAGAGCCGGGTCGCGGAGTCCGTTGAGTTTGGGATCGAGAAATTGCCGGGCAACGTCGGCATCGCTGATGCCGCGAGAGAGCAACAGTTGGGCGACCACAGCAGGGATGCCAGCCGCATTCTGCAAAGCAGCTACGCAGTCGGCATCATAGTTGGCAATGCGCCAGCGCTTGGGCATGTCCGTCCGTGACTTAAAAAGCAGGGGTCGAGCTTCGAGGTGCCCCTTCCGGCGAGGCTATTCCTCACAATTGACTGGCCGATAGCAGGAAGCTAATCGTTTTACTTTTTCTTCTCGGCGTGTACGGTATGCCGGCGCAAGCGGGGGGAGTATTTCTTGAGCTTTAGTTTCTCACCCCCCAGCTTACGGCGAATCGTGTAGTTGTAGTCGCCCGTCTCTTCACATACCAGAAAGACGGTCTCGACCTTTTTCTTACGTTTACCAGATTTCTTAGCCATCGTATCTTCTCAATTAAAGTCTGTGACACCCCCCCCCAGGATTCCTACGAGGGGGAGTGTCAAACAAGAGCGAAACAGCAGATTCTAGGCTTTTTCTTCCGTTTCATCCAGTGGTTAATCAGGGGATAATTTTAACGGCGAAAGGGACGCGATCAGGGGTTATACTTGAAACTGCGGGAAGCGGCGCAATTTCCGCTTCCGGAAGCTTACGCATCCGGCTCGCCTGGAACAGACCAAGGCACATCCTCGTGAATCCTTCGCACGTCGACAATCCATCGCTCATCACCGGCTCGGCTCCCGTTGTGCCACCACTGAATTCGGAATTCAGAGCTACCGAGCAACCCTCGCTCCGACCGATTGTCGATCGCGTAGAACCTGCCCAGCCACGCTCCTCCAATCCGGTCTGGAGCTGGGTCCTGGGCTGGTTGTCCGACAGCGAGTCGTGTTCTTGGCTCGCCAGTGGCGTGACACATTTGGCGATTGTGATTGTCCTGTCCCTATTAGTGATCACGCAACATGGGAGAGGTCCGGACTGGAACTTGGAGGGGACGGTAGCAGCGGAATTGCCGCAAGAATTGGATATCGAGCTGAGCCAATTGCCCTCTGTGGGGGACGATCTCGCAAACGAAGGCAGTGCCACCTCGGCTATGGGATTGCCTGACTTGGAAATGGGCACCCCCACGGTCGACATCAGTCAACCTTTGCTCGTCCCGACGGCAACCGCCTCGGTCGATGATCTGGCCACCGAACTGGTGGACATCGGCAATCCATTGGCGTCTGCTGGGGGGGGTCTCGAAGGGCGGAATGTTGCCAACCGACGCAGCATTGCACTCGCTGGTGGCGGTTCGGAATCAAGCGAAGCTGCCGTCGAAGCAGGGCTCAAGTGGCTGGCCGCTCATCAACTCGAAGATGGGAGTTGGACCTTTTACCTCGACGCCGAACATTGTCCCCAGTGCGCTGGCAAATGCCGAAACCCGGGCGTCCTGGATTCGAGAACTGGCGCGACGGGGCTGGCGTTGCTGTGTTTCCTCGGCGGTGGCTACACCCAGCATGAAGGACCCTATCAAGAAGTGGTCTCCAGGGGGCTTTACTTCTTGGTTAAACGAATGGTGCTAACATCGGACGGCGGAGACCTACGCGACACGAGTGAGATCTCCCTTCCGTTTGCAGACCGAGTCTCTTTTCGCAAACGAGGCGACATGTATTCCCATGCTATCGCAACCTTGGCGCTCTGCGAAGATTACGCAATGACACGTGACTCGAACATTGCCGAGCCAACACAAAAGGCGATCGATTTTATTGTTCATGCCCAGAATGAAATGGGAGGGTGGCGCTACGAACCTCGACAGCCTGGAGACTTATCTGTGACCGGCTGGCAGCTCATGGCGCTTAAGAGTGGTGTGCTGGGCAAACTCGACGTTCCGCGGCATGTGTGGTATCGGGCGACTGAGTTTCTGGATTCCGTGCAGGCAGAAAAAGGAGCCGCCTACGGCTATCAGCAACCCTCCACGACCAGGCCCTCCATGAGCGCAGTTGGTCTCTACGGGCGAATGATGATCGGTTGGCCCCAAGATCATCCACCGCTGCTCAAGGGCGCCGCAGCCCTGTCCAAAGAACATCCCCGCGACGGCAACATGTACCTGAATTATTATGCCAGTCAGGTGTTGCATCACGTGGGGGGTGCCGGCTGGAGACGCTGGAATCCTCGGATGCGTAATTACCTCGTTCAGACCCAAGCCGACTCAGGCCACGAGGAGGGGAGTTGGTATTTCGACGAAGCCTGGAGCGATCGGGGCGGCCGACTCTACACCACGACGCTCGCGATTCTCACCCTCGAGGTGTACTATCGCTATATGCCGATGTATCAGGCTAATTTCGTGGATCGGGCGCCGTAGTACGCGATTTTCTGATCCCCAAATCTCGTCTCTCAACTCTCTTTCAACTTCCCAATTTCTGCTTCAGCCCGAGCGATGTCGGCTTCGATTCGTGCCGGTTCGTCGGGGTCATCGGGTTGTTGTTTGGCGGCAGCCAGCAGGATTTGCAACTGACCGATTTTCTTTCGGAGGACTTCGATTCGTTTCTTAGCTTTTTTGTCCATCAGGTTACTCGCTTTCATTCTTCGACAGTTTCAATCTCAAGTATCTCAATGATAATTGCGCAGGATGGCGGCAATCACCAGAATGGCGAGGCTGGCAGTCCAAGCCACATTGAGCCAGGTGCCCATCTTCTGACGGAATCGCTCTGCGGCAGCGGTTTTTCCCGCCAGGATCGCGGCCAGAAACATCACAAGCAGCGCCAAGAGAAACTTTACGCCGAACAAGGCATGATAAGTCGGGGGAAGAGAAATTCCCGTGGCCTTAGCCGTCCGAATGATCGTGATGAAGTTGTACAGTCCGCTCACCAGCAACAGCAACGTGGTGATCCCGACCCACTTGGCCCATACCGGGCGGCGGCCGGCAAAACAGGCATCACCCCCCGCAGGAGAGAGAATGGACCGCTGGTAAAACAAACCTCCGACCAGGATAACCGCTCCCAGAATGTGCAGCACCCGCAACAAGACCTGAATCGCGAATGCACCATCAAGCGCCGGCTGGGCTTGTCCCAAGATTGCTGAACCGACAAAAAGAGTATCAATCAGCCAAGCTTGCGTAAGCATAAGAGTTCTCCAATGAATGGTCAATTTCGCCAAAAACTAGGGATGAAAAGCACTACAATGGCATAGACTTCGATTCTTCCCAGCATCATCAATATGGTTAGCAGAAATTTCGTCACATCTGTAAAGTGTGAAAAGTTTTGGGTTGCGCCTACGATTCCTAACCCTGGTCCAACATTGTGCATCACGGCGATCACTGTACTCGCTGTGTCGACAAGTTTATTACCTGTAGATTGACCGGCAGCGGTCCAAGTCGAATCAGGCTCGACAATAACAATAATAATCCAGAATAGAATGAGAACGGTCAGTGCCAACCCAATATATCCCAATACGTTGCGCAATAAATCAGGATTCGTGATCGCTTCACCTGAAACGCGAATATGACGCACAACGGAAGGATGATATGCTTGTTCGACATCTCGTCCAAGGATTTTCGTAAATAAGATTATCCGCATTACCTTAAGACCACCACTGGTGCTGCCGGCACAACCGCCTATCAGCATCAATATAAGTAGACAAGCGCGGCTACAATTATTCCATTTATCAAAATCGGCGGTCACCATACCAGTGGTACTCATGAGGGACACTGCTTGAAATGTAGCTTGCCTGAATGCAGTTTCGCACTCTTCGAAAGGACTTAGTGAATTAGAGGGATCAAAATCACTCGTGCTCCAAATACCCGTCGCGACAATCAGCAGAATTGCAACGGCTAATATTCCCAGGTAAGTCCTCCATTCAGGGTCGGTAAGCAATTTGCGCATATTTCCAATGGATGCAAGATACATGATAGTAAAGTTCGTCCCCGCCAGGATCATGAACACAATAACGGTATAGTCGATGACCTTTGAATTGAATGCTCCGATGCTGGCATTACGGGTACTAAATCCACCTGAGGCCATGGTGCCAAAAGAATGGCAAATGGCTTCGAACCAGGTCATCCCTTCTAAATAGAGAAGAATTGTCAGTATAAGATTCAACGCGCAGTAGATAGCTGCAAAGCTCCAGGCGGCATGTTGCATCCGCTCCTGGGAACCCTCCTTGCTGGGCCCGGGCATCTCGGCCCGCATCAGCGCTTTGCCGGCCGACCCCTGACCTAAAATAGCAACAAACAGCACGATAATCCCGAGACCTCCGAGGAAGTGAGTACTTGAGCGCCAGAATAAAATGGACCTCGGCACCCACTCTGGGTTTTCCAGGTCGGTTAACACAGTCGAACCTGTCGTGCTGAATCCGGATTGGCTTTCGAAAAGACTCTCGGCAACGCCCATAGGAATCTCACGCCCGTCTTCGCTGGTGTAAATGACATCAGCGAAATAGTAGGGCAATCCTCCCAATACCGTGGCGAGTACCCAACTTAGTCCAACCACCGCCATCGCTTCCTTGCGGTAGAGTGTGTCGGTGACTTTTCCGCCGACCATCCGCAACCCCAGACCGACAATGCCGCAGACCACCATGGAAGTCAATAAAGCCCAGAAACCACGGGTCTCAAATTCGCTCTGTCCCCCAATCTCCGGCCAGGCCGCCGAAATGCTAAACAACATCGTCAAGCCAATGAGCCAGGCAATCACACTGAGTTGTCGGGCTACGATGCTGAGATTCATGGGGATTAAGGGGTGAGTAGGTGAGTAAGTAGAGTAGGTGACCCCTGTTAGAACACCTGTTCAATCAATTCAATCTTTTCGTCTGCAACCAACACAATGACTGTGTCTCCGATTGCGAACTGATAATCCCCTCCAGGAACTGCGGCAAACCCTTCTCGGATCACTGCTGCGACTAAAGTCTGGGCGGGAAGTCCCAGATTTGCCAGGACATGCTCAGTCGCTGGGGAACCTTCTTTGACGTCGATTTCTAGCACACTCAGATTGCTCCCCTCGCTCATCGCCGTTTGAGAAACAATGGGCCCATTGGTCAAAAAGCCGAGCACCTGCTTGGCAACCACTTCGCGTGGGCTGACAGCATGGTCGATTCCGAGTTTCCCCACAACATGGGCATAATCGGGACGACCGACCAGAGCCATGATGGTTTTTGCACCAATGTCACGTGCCTCAACTGAAGCCATAATGTTGTCCTCGTCATCCCCCGTGCATGCGACAAACACATCCGAATTGGAGACGCGCTCTTCTTCCAAAATCGCCCGTCGAGTTGCATCCCGATTCACTACGGTCGTTTGCTTGAGATGACTCGCCAGGAAATCGCAACGCTCACGGTCGCGTTCGATCAGCACGACGCTATGATGACTTCCCTCAAGCACCGTAGCCAGATGGTAGCCTGTTTCTCCACCACCCGCGATAACTACCCTTTGCTTGCTGAGGGCTTCGCCGCAAAATAAGGTCTTGACGTCATCGATTTCGTTGCGGGTTCCGATTAACGTGAGCCGATCGCCAATCTGGATGATATCTTCCGCGCCGGCAATCCAAGTTTTGCCATCTCGGCTTATCGAACCGATTCGCACATTTTTGGGAAGTTCTAGATTCTTGAGGGCCTTGCCAACACCCTTCTTTTCCTTGGAAACCATGACCTCGTGGACCTCGAGTTCTCCGCGAGCGAGACTCTCCACGACAACAGAACCTGGATGCCGAATTCCCCGCGCCAGTTCCAACGCCGTCAGATGCTCGAGACTCAGCAAGCGGTCGATGCCGAAATGCCGACGGTAGTCGAACGTACTCAAATCGCGAAATACGGGGGCATACACTCGCGCCACCGCCCGATTTGCACCCATCGCCTTGGCCATGCTGGCCGAGACAATGTTCACTTCGTCGATACCGGTCACGGCCAAGCAAAGATCGGCACTCCCCACACCTGCCTGAAATAAGATACTCGATTGCGCTGCAGACCCAGTGATCCCCCGCACGTCGAAATTTTCATTGATGTGGCGAATTCGCTCGGGATTGGTATCAACCACTGTCACGCTATGGCGATGCAGGCATAGCAGCGACGCGATCGATCTCCCTACAGTGCCTGCCCCCAGAACAACAATTCGCATAATTGAGATTGGTTAAGATCGATGCTGCGGAAAAACAGCGATTCTAATCTGTCGGAGTCAACTGTGAAAGGCGGGCCTGGAGTCGAGGCAGAGAATTGCCCAGATAGCTCAGGGCTGAAGTAACGTAGCAGTGGACGGAAGCCCATGTTTTTCCGTCCGGAAAGTACCTTGGTCTTTCACCCACGGCTAGTAAGGAACGAGGAAAATCTTTCTTACTGCGACGAGTCTGTCTCTTCGCTGGGGTCCTCCTCCATGGGCGAGTCGGTCTCCTTACTCCCTTCTAAGCGACGTTTGTGCTCGGCGATGGCATCGAAGTACTTGCGTTCCTGATCGCTTGCTTCCACGACTTCCCACAAGGGAAAATTGGCGTCTACTTCTGCATCGCTCAGGCTCAAATCCAATTGCTGCAAAATCTTGTTGTATTGGTCGACATACTCCATGAGGTCGGAACCTGTCGTCGAGTCGATTTCCAGGCTCGGATGTGCCTCGATCACTTTCGCCCACAGGTCAAAACTCTCCTCAAACAAACGGCGTGCTTCTAGCAAATCAGCGTCCTCTTCGAATGCCTGCTTCGCCGCGTAGGCCAATTCCCGTGCACGTAGGGCATCCGAGGTCTGCTCGAAATCGGTACGCGTTTTCCAATAATCGTAGTTTGCTACTTGCCGATTGTTCTTGATCAGAAAAATGCGGTCTCGATTGTCTGCGATGCGGCTGGCAAGTTTGTTTGCCTGACCAGCCTTTTCGGGGTGCTTCTTGGCAATCTGCTCAGCGATTTCCGCCAAGGTGACGTCCAGCAACTGGTCGGCCTGGCCAGCCAGATTCTGCTGTTCCTCAGTGCGGATACTCGCAGGCACAGCCAACGCGGAGAGGATCTCAGGGGACAAATTAGCCCGCTTCTCAGCGACGATCTCATCGCGAATGCCGGGGGCCAAGTTACTGAATTCATTCTCCAACTTGCTCGTTTCCAACTCCCAGCGATTCAGATCGGCCAGTCGAATGAGACTTCCGCGCGAGGAACGCATTTCGCGGTTACCATAGTCGCGCCATAAATTGCTGGCACTTCGCCAAGAGGCACGGGCTTTTTCTCCAAATACGCCGTCTTCCTCGATCGCCTCTGAATAGTTGATTTGTGACATGGCTGGTGCGGCAAAAAAGATGGTGGGGTTTTTCTGACCGATGCTCTTTTTCTTGTCATCGACCACCGAGATAGAATCCTCGTATTCGCGGCGAGAAACGAGCCAGTTGTCTCGCTGCTCAGGAGGAGGGGGATTGCGGTCAAAGAAGCGATTGTGGAAGTCGTCGTCGGCTTTGAACATCCTGCGGTACTCGACGCGCTCGTCGGCGCGGCCGATTTTATTGCCGATAAACCAACCCAATTCAGAGATCAAATGGGGATTGAATTTGTTGTAGATCGTTCCTTCCTTCAAGAAATCGATGCCACGAGTCACATAGTTGTATCGATCGCGGACGTCATCCAACTCGACGGAAACATTGTAGGACAGGTTCCATGCCTGATACTTCCAGAAGGAGATAAAATAGGGCTGTAACTTGGCAAGTTGCTCAAGCGTGGCACGAAAATTAGTCCAATCTTCCCGCTTTTTGTAATCGTTGGCCTTATTCCACAGCAGCGAGACCGCAATCCCGCGCAGGCCCAATGTCGCCATGCGGATGGTTTCGCTGGCCGGATCGATCGCACCGAGATTGGATTGGCCTAGGCCCGCTTTCTCGCGAACGAGGGCCAGCTCGCCCCCATCGTCGTCCACCGTTTCTGGTGCTCCCAAATATGATATCGGGAACAACAACACTGCCAGCAGCACCACATAAACGATCTTGCGGTAGAAGGATTTATTATCTCTCATCGGGCAACCTCGCGTGTGCGGAATAAGAAGTAACCAACGATCGACATCCCCACCACATAGGCCAAACACAGCGTCAAATCTTGGTAGACGAGGTCCGCAGGCACATTGAAACCATAAGCGGCAAAATCAATCGTACTCAACGATGAAAAATCAGGCAGCACCTGGGCAAGTGAAAGCATGAGACTCTGATACACCCAATCCACTCCCTTGATAAGTCGGGTCACCAAATTGTCTTCCAGGTTACTGATTACATTCATTTGCGTAATCAGCCGATAGAAAGACTCCACGGGGCCACCGCCATATTCCGTTCCCATAGCCACACCGACAAAGAATGGTCGGAAAAACCCAAGAACGATAAATGACACGGTAAATAACATGGCCACAGGTCCACTCAAAAGCGTGCTGCCCGCTACCCCGATGGAAATGACAATCACCATTTGTACCCAGATACTCAGGCAGACTTTCACATAATTGACCAGCGGCGAAGCATCACGCATCCGGAGATACATGTCTGGCTGGGCAAAGCCGAAATATTGCCCTCGCTCTAGGCACTGTACGCGGATTTCCAGTTTACCGTTCGAACTGACCAGATCTTGATACAAGTCCAACTCGGAATTGTCCGTCCCGGTAAGCTTTCGGGGAATAAGCCGTTCATCAATTTTGGCGTCTAGGGCGGCAAAGGGAATCAGATCGCTGGTGAGACCCGTCTCGGGATTTCGCACCTGAATCGAGCCGGTAATTGGCTTGCCAATGGTTCCCTTATGTGTGCGAAAAACGCGGACGATCAGACCGATCGGCAGCCCGCCCTCGTCTTCAGAATCCTCAGCCTCAGAATTCAACGAGGCATTGATATTGTCAAATGTCCAGATCGCGGTTGCCTGTGTCGCTCCATCGACAAAGCTGCGGTAGGTCCATTCGCTGCCGACGCTGATGCCGCGCTCTTTAGGAACGCCCTGTCGATCGAGGAAGGTCAGCTTGCCCCACTGGGGTACCCGGGCACGCATGATCCCTTCGGCACCCAACACCACTTCTTTGTCGCCGCGTTGGACAATCTTGTGGGTATGACCATAGTTACTCAAGGCGAGTCCCTCACCGTTGGTATCCAGTTCGACTTCGTGACGATGATAAGAGTCGAGGGTGGTACGGCCATCCTTGCCAATATTTTCCCCATCGGCATTGCTGACGTTCTTTAGGCTCGACGCATCGACTCCATGGGAGTGGTCCAGAGACCGATTTACAAACACATAGCTGCAGACTCCCATGATCACCAGCAGTATCGTTCCCACGGCCGTAAAGCCGAGGATGCGACCCAGGACGATCTCGCCCAATCGCACTGGCTTGGTCACGATCGTGTAGATCGTCTTGGTCTTAAAGTCGTTCGGCAGGCTAAACGCACTCAGGAGCAGGGCAATTCCCAACACGAGGTAAGTCGTCGCTGTGAGTACGAAACTGATGTAAAGCTTCGCCGGATCCTGATGATTTTTTTTCAAGAACCAACTGGCGAATACCAGGATGATGAAGAAAACCACCAGGGCTACGACCACGCGGCGGCGCCAGGCCTCCTTCATGGCCAACCCCGCCAGGGCCAACACACGCTGGGGCGAGGTCTGAAACAACTCACGCACCCCATTGGTGATCGTACGATAGACGATGTCACCGCCGCGTAAGAGCCCGTGCCTGGCGGCCGCGATAGCATACCCCAGCATCAGCCCCAGTAGTCCCAATCCCAGGGCGACTAGCAAAAATCGGGGCAAAGCACCAATCGAACCAGCACCGCCGCTCCAGAGCCACTGAAAATAGGGCAATATTTCTTGTTCAAGAACCATGGTCGAATGAAGTCGGCATGCCAGGGGTTAAAGATCGAAAGGGTGGTTTAGACGCTCACCGACGTTTCCTAGGAATCGCTTGTGACAGGTTCGACATTGGCTCGGCGACCTGGCCGTGCTTCGCTGTCTCGCACGATGGAGAGGAACAATTCCTCCAAGGTGGTACTTGGATTGGCCATTTCCATCAACTCGCCCTGGTTGCGAGCGATACACTCGCGGATTTCGTTCTGGCATTCAGGCGAAAGATTACGAGCGCGAATCTGCGTCACATCGGCCACCGTGAGCAGCGTATCAACCCGACCAAGCTCCTTCAACTCTCCTTGGTGGAGAATCGCAATCCTGTCGCACACATCTTGCACGTCGGCCAGCAGATGGCTGCACATCACTACGGTTTTCCCCTCTCCCTTGAGCCGCAGGATCATATCCTTCATTTCGCGGGTTCCAATCGGATCGAGGCCACTGGTCGGCTCGTCGAGCAGAATCAACTCGGGATCGTTGATGAGTGCCTGGGCCAAACCGATTCGGCGAGTCATACCCTTGGAATACTCCTGCAGTTGACGCTTGCGAGCTTTGTCTAGACCCACCATCTTGATCAGCGAATCGACACGCTCGCGGCGAGTTTCCGCCGGCATATCGAATAAACGGCCATAGAAATCCAGCGTCTCTTCGGCATTCAGAAATCGATATAAATACGATTCTTCAGGAAGGTAGCCGATTCGCTCGTTCTTGCTGACGTCGGTGGATCGCTTGCCGAAGACAATCGCCTCACCCTCGGTGGGAAATAAAAGCCCCAGGATGAGCTTGATCGTGGTGGTTTTCCCGGAGCCATTGGGCCCCAAAAGTCCAAACACCTCGCCACGATGAATTTCCAAGTCCAGGGGCTTGAGGGCTCGGACCTTCTGTCGGCCCCAAAAGTCGCGATACACCTTGGAGAGTGCTCGCGTTTGTATAACTATGTCGTCGCTCATAGATCAGATTGTGGAAAAATATTAGGGAAAAAGTTAATGGATGACGGCTTTCTCAAGAAGAAACGACCGACTATCACAATTAGGGTACGCTCACGCTAGCAGGACGGTTCGCATAAGTAGAACCTGGTCAATTCGAGGTTTCGTGGATTTTGTGGCCAATATACTACTTTTTTCTCCTAGCACTCAGGTCCACTGAATACCTAAGTCAGTCTGCCAGTATAAGTTACGACCATAAGGGGGGCAACTGCCGACCCCAACCAATTCGGCACGGCTCGATTGACCTATACGGACCCAAGAGTTCTGAGCCGTTGACGGAACGCTCGCGGTGTATCTCAACAGGGTTCAACCGGTGGTCAACTTCTGAAGAGCCTACATTTTGAGTCCTTGTGATACCTCGCCACGCGGCTGAAACTGTCGCCCGAGCCATTAAGAATATCACCGGAGAACTGTGTAGCGCAATATCCCAAAGAAATGGAAAAGAACAAGAAGAATTCAACTACCGATTTACAACGCCGATAATAGCTGAATCAAGTGATGAAGCTCAGGACAGGAATATTTGCATCAACGAGGTTGTGGATAGCTTCGGAATCCCTTTCTTCCAGCTTGTTACCTTGGCATAAAATGACTACTCCATCCACGATCTTCGACATACACTCTACATGGAGTCGCTGATCGAGTCTTGGACCAGCTACGACGACGAGAGAAAAGTCGGTTCTCAGTTGATCAAATAAACTGTGAATTTTATTGCCCAACAACAGGTCGCTAGTAACTGGTGTTGTACCGCTGGCAATGTAACTGAGATTGGGAACTGTGGAAGGGCGAATGAGTTGATCAGCGTCAAATGCGGAGCCTCGCAAAAAGTCGGCAATACCGAGATTCGTATCATCACTCCAACTCCCCTGAGCAACAGATTCTGAATAGCTTAATCTCTCCTCGGGTTCCACGTGATTGAAACGCTCTGAAGTACCCACCCCCTCCTCCGCCGCGACTCCTGCAAATGAAGGAGTTTTGCGAGAAGCTGGCGAAAGCTTGTTAGTAATTTTTTCCAGGACTTCGTCGACCAACGCGACTAAGACGACGGAATCTCCACCCCGAGCGATCGCTTCCGCGATTGCGATAGGATTGCTGAGAGCTGGCTTCGAATTACTTGTACTGACAAACAGGAGTGAGGCGTTCTCAGTCGGCAGCATTTGCCGCAGGCGGAATGCGAGCAACTCTGTTGAATCCTGTTGTTGGCGATCTGCATGGGAAAGCACCGGCAAACCCAACAGGCGGGCTGTCCTCTCAACAGTCGGGCTCGCTTGCTTTTGCCACTCGCGGAAAAAGCTGGGAGTCAATAGCAAGACAAAAAGCCCAAGGGTCGTACCGGCAAAAATTTTGGCACTGTTGGACCGAACCCCATCGATGGTTGGCGTCGCCGACTGAACTACCTTCAACTCGTCAATATCCGAGCGATGCGACTGGCGGAATTCTTCAAGAAGATTTTGCAGACGTTCGTGTTCCTCGACGGCGAGTCGCAGTGACTCGACCAGGGGTTGGACTTGTTTGTTCAACTGGCTAAACTTCTGCAAATTAGCTTGTTTCGCAGCGAGTTTATTCGCCAGGCGCTCAACCTTGTGCTCGGCTCCTAGAATCTCCAGTTCCATCAAGGCGATGGATTGGGAAAGCAGTCGTGGTTCCTCGGCAAAGCCAGCCAGCACAATTCCACTTTGTTGGGGATCAAGGCTACTCAAATTCACAAAGTTCTGGGAAAGCTTTTGCTCGACCCCTTTGAGTTGTTCCTGAAGACTTTCAACACGGCCCGTGTGTTCGGCTTGAAGGATCGAGAGTTCTCCATCGATTCGTTCCATTTCGGCATCGCTGATGAGCCGTTCTGCGTGAAGGGCCTTGGCTCGTTGTTGTTCACGTTCTTTGACCTTCAATTTCACCGCATAAGACGAAGATTGCTGTTCCTGAACAATCTGGTCTCGCAGGAATGACCGCAGGTCAGAATGACTAGTAAAGGAAGAACTCTTGGTTGATGGAATGACATTCATCTTATCGCCTTTGGTGTAAGTTTCTTGCTTCTCTCGGGTCGCCACGAGTTTTTCGCGTTTTGCGAGATTGGAAGCAAGCTCAATGCGAGCCATTTCCAATTCCATATCAAGGTCTCTCACGTCTTCCTGCATGCCGCTAGCTACATCCTTGAGACTTTCAGGGGAGTCGATCCCACTACCTTCGAGAAAATCGCGGAGCTCAGCCGCTGCTGCTTGGACGTTCTGCTTACCTAGTGACATGTCATTCTCGAATTCCATGACAAAACGCTGAAGCGTTTGCTTCCGTAGCTCACGAGTCTCATCGACGAACAATTGCATGGCAGTATTAAGCAATGCTGCGGCTTCTGCGGGTTCCGATCGAGTGACCCGTACCACCAACGTATCTCCGCCAGGAACCAACTCGAACTTGATGTTTCGATCCAGGTCAGAAAGCGTATCTTCCAAGGCATATTCTTCACGGAGCTTCTCAAGCACTACGGGAGAATCTACAAGATGAACCAAGTTATTAAGCGAGGGAGGCGTATAGTAGGGGGCAGTTATGCTGTTCGGGGTATACAGCAACGTCCCCTCGTAGGTGTGTTGTTTTTTTGTATACGCAAACATGGTGACAAGACCAGCAAGCAGACTAACGAACAAAGAGGCGAAGATTAAGTTGCGTCTCTGTAATACATTGCGAAAGGCTTGCTCCACCGGCAGAGGGCCGATTTGCTTCGGAGTGGAAAATTGCGCAGGACGACGCGAGGTAGAAGAGGGGATCGAATTCATCTTTGGTTGTCGTGTCATAGTCGAAGCGTGAAGGCCGCATCCCGCGTCAGTTTTCGCCGGATTAAGGAAACGCAACGTCCCGTCGCGATTGACTTTCCATGTATCTAGAATAACAGAGATTGTCTTGATGACAAGTTATTGCCGGCCCTGCGGCGTCGGTCGACCTGGAGTGTTGTGCCAATTAGACGTGCCAATTGGCCGTTGGCCTGCTACCAGTCCGCTGACTATTTTGCCGATTCGGTGGATGAGGGGAAATCGACCTGATAAGTGGGAGAAACGATATTGGCTTCATAGTTTCGCTGGACAACAGCGAGTTGCCGCCTGGTCCACGCTTGGGCCAATTCCGCCCGCGCATCCGCCAAGTTCTGCTCCGAATTAAGTCTGATGAAAAGACTCGCTCGACCCTCGAGATAGAGCGCGTCGAATGCCTCCATTTGGGCCTTGGCCGTCTCAACTCTCTTTTTCCGAAGTTCGTAAATGGCGTTTGCAGAGCGGGTAATGTCCTCAGAACGTCGTAACGCGTGGAGTATGTCGTGACGGATTTTATCCAATTCGGTCGATTCTTGTACCAGGGTTAGCTTGGCACGCCGCAAGGCTGCATGTTGGGCTCGCATGCCGAAGGGCCGCTCGTAGATCAAGCCAACTGACCAGGTTTTGAATTCGTGGCGGCCAATCGTGGCGAGCGAATCTCCCAAGTTTTCTTCCAATCCATTGATGGAGTAGTTGGCTCTGGCAGACACATCAGGTAATAACTGGTTTTGCGCGAGGGAAACACTGATCCGGGCGGCCCGGATAGCAGATTGCTGAGCGAGGATTTCGGGGCGTTGCTCAGCCATGCGAACGTATTCCTCCCAAGGAAGTTCCATGTCATATGCAGAGGTATCCTCAACCGCGGCCAAAGGGAGTGACAGCAGACTATATTCTCCATTGCTGGCAAACCAAGAGCGATCTCCCTGAGCGGGGAGTCCCATGATTTGGCGCAAATTATCCTCGGCCACATCACGGCGTTGGCGTTGATCTGCAACTTCAATCTCGAACTCTTCGAGCAAGTTTTTTGCTTGTAGCACATCGGGCAAGGCACTTGTCCCCAGCTTTTCACGCTTGAGCTGATTCTCGAAAATTTCCTTGCCTCGGGCCAAGAAACTCTCGTAGGCTTCCAAAGCAAGATCTGCCCCAGCTAATTCCCAATAGGCGAGCTCGATATCGCGAGTCAAAGTGCGAATCTCCGCCATGAACTCGGATCGCGCTTGATTTTGATTCGCTTGAGCAATTCGAATTGGTGCGGTCGTAAATTCCTCTCCACGGCCAGCAAAGAGTGGCTGGTCGTAACGAAAATTGATGGCAGAGTCCCAGCCGGGATTGACGATGAGTTGCGGACCTACGGGAAAGAAGTTTTCATAATCGGTTGAAAATCCGAGCTCGACCTCACCTCCAGAATACAACCTGCGTTTTGTGTAGATATTGTTCGGTTGTTGAAATGGCTGGAGAAAATCCGTATCCAAAAAGTCTGCGGGTGCTCCAAAGGTCTGGATCAAACTGCGGACTTGTACATCCGAATGTCCCCCCCATGCGGTGGCACCAGAAACGGGGTCATAGAGAGATTTCGCAGTGTCTACAGTCGTGGCTTCAATGGAAGGATCAAAACTAAGGACTACAACATCTTTGTTATTCTCAAGTCCCAGCCGGACCGTTTCGGCTAGAGTGAGCTGTCGCTTGGAGGCACTGCCCATGGGGAATGGCAATGTGTTGAAACTGCTTTCAGGCGTTTCTACCTGTTCAGAAATCGGTAACGTCGGCTGCACTAACCACGGCTCAACAGGAAGGGTTTCTACTCGAGGATTCTCTACTGGAGGGGGTACAGAAGTCCTCACCGGAGAGGAAACAACTGGAGGTGTCGCAATCGGGGGAATCTCTGCTCGAGATGTCTCATTAGCTTTGACTACACGGGCAGCGGTCTGTTCCGGAAGAGATCTCGCTAAAATCGCTGAACCTGGCTTGGATTGAGAATTATTTGCGGGAAATACTCTGGGAATCGGAGGGTCCATTGCGGGGCTGGCATTGCCTGGGGCTATTCTGCCTGGGCTCTCCGACTTGCTGCCAGTTTCAGGACCTGTTGATATCGGGGTAGCATTGGCACCCGGACTGCGTGAGATGTCCGAATTCACTGGCCAGGGGCCCTTTCTACGGTTTTGGGGTAGGCTCCTGCTCTCGCTGCTTGTAACTGAATTGGAGTTGACAATGGAGTGATTGAGGGTGGTTTCCTCTGGGAATGCCTGGCTGGCGAGATGCCCCGTAACAGTTTGTCGATTCTGGCGAACGTTTTCCTCCAAATCCCTCGCAAAGCTCTGCAATGGAGCCGAACTGGCTGGCTGATCGAAAGGAATCTTCTGCAATTGTTGCGGATTGTGAGCCAATTGCTGATTTATAACTTGGGCAGGAGGATTTCGTTGAGGTGGTTGTTCCTCCACTGGTCCGTTAGGAGCATTTGTCTGGCCTAATGAAATGATTTGAATCTCAGACAATCTTCCAGATTCGGTTTTAGGACGATTCGGAGTCAAATGATTATCAATGATCAGTAGCCGCTTTTGCCCCTTCCCTTGGACAATCTTCAGAGTTGATTCTGTGGGAGAAGATTGAGCCGGCTGGCCGTTCGGCGACAAATCACCTTCCTGATGCGATTCTGCGATATGGCGCGAACTAGGCACACCAGGCCATTTTGACGAGGGATCGTCACGCGGACCTTCCGCGAAAGCGTGGATTGACACAATAGTGGCTAGAATTGCCATTATTGTGGATAACCACATCCTGAGAAAGTACCATTCTATTGGTCGGCAAAATGCCATCGCTTCGCATTCCTCCCTGAGCGCGAATCGTGGTGGTTATCACAATTACAGCCAATTGGACAACAGAGGGCTGTCAAAAACGTCTGTGGTCCATGCACAGGCTGTGGCAACACGGTCATTTAATCGTCATGCGTTCGTCACCCCACACAGGTCAACAAGAGAAATCCCCCATGAAATTGCTCAGAGCAACCCATCCTATACTCACAACCGGCAAGGTCTTACCCAATCGATTCTGTTACTACCCACGCAAACGAAAAGGTCCTGGGAAATCAATACAACCTGCATTGGCAACGTTTGACGGTTATTCGCATTGTTTTACTGGATAGTTTTGCCTGAGGGCTTTTAACCTGTGCTTCACGCACTGGTTAATGGGAATTTGCTGCTCAAATTTGTTGACAAAGGGCATCTTAGTGGATAGCCTAGTCACATACAGTAGTGATTGTATTGATGGATTCAGAATTGCCCAGCAGGGATATTGTTTGCTTTATTTTTGTCATGCATTTTTTAACTTTGTCAGCATTGTTCGACAAAACTGGAGGTTGCTTTGTCTGCCGTACAGGTAGATCGCAATTGCTCCCCCGCCACGCCTCTCCCCACGCTTGAAAAATATGCCCCCCAAGCATCGGCAAATGGCCAGAGCATCGTCTCGATCTCACCCACCTATCATCGATGGTTTTTAAAACAATGGTTTGAACGTTCCTTGGCTGCGACCGGACTGGTTCTAACTGGGCCATTGTTGCTGTTACTGATAGTTTTGATTCGCCTTACTTCCAGAGGTCCTGCCCTCTATTGGCAAGAGCGAGTTGGTCTTTGCGGACGCGTCTTTCGCATGTGTAAGCTGCGCTCGATGACGATGGATGCGGAAGAATGGACGGGTGCGGTGTGGGCGCAAGAGAACGATCCTCGAGTGACTAAAATTGGGCGCGTCTTACGTAAATTTCATTTGGATGAGCTCGTTCAACTGTGGAATATTGCGCGGGGCGAGATGTCGTTTATTGGCCCCCGACCTGAACGACCAGAGATCGCGCTAGAACTAAGTGAGGAGATTCCCGGTTATGAACATCGCTGGACAGTGTTACCAGGAGTCACTGGTTTGGCTCAGGTGAACTTGTCGCCTGACCAAACGGTAAACTGCGTTCGAAAAAAAATCGAGCTCGACTTGGAGTATATCTTTACTGCTGAACCCTTTTTGGATATGCGCATCATGGGATGCACTATTCTCAAAATGATAGGATGTCCGCAAAAAATAGCTGCTAAGTTGCTAAGGGTTGCACGCTCTCCCGAACCGGTCCTGCCTTCCTTCCCAGTTGTTGCCGAAGGAAGCTTCAATTCTTCTGTGAACGATAGTCGTATTTCTACCTTCGGCTTTCACAAACCAGAAAACTTGCCATACTTCGCAGAAGAAACGGTTGATTCACCGACACTTTGCAGTCGGAACTGAGTTAAATAGACACTCGGTAGCAACCCATGAAAACTTCTATGTCACCTATTGCGCTCGAACCTCTCCGTGTCGTACATGTTACGTTTGGCCTGGATATTGGCGGCCTGGAGTGCATGCTGCGCGAGATTGGAGAGCAGACGGATCCCAAGCGGGTTCAACTGTTCTTCGTTTCGCTAGGCGCAACAGGTCCAATCGGTGCTGACTTACGCCGTATGGGCTGGCCGGTCGTATCGCTCCATCGACCGGCCGGATTTCGTCCCAGTCTGTTGTTTTCGCTGGCCAGGCTCTTTCATGGAGTGCGCGCTAAGGCGGTACATACTCACGACGCTCGGGCTTTGATCTATGGTGCCCCAGCGGCACGCCTCGCTCGAGTGAAGCGGGTCGTCCATACTCAACACGGGCAAAATCTTCATCTTTCGCCACGACAGCTAAGGCTCTTGCAATTTGCTGCGAAGCGGACAGATCATTATGTATGCGTTTCTCGAGATGCGATGCGCATTGCCTCGCAACAGAAGATTGCACCTGACCGACTCGCAACAATTTGCAATGGCATCGACGTGGAACGATTGAAG
This sequence comes from Bythopirellula sp., assembly GCA_041738415.1. Taxonomy (GTDB): domain Bacteria; phylum Planctomycetota; class Planctomycetia; order Pirellulales; family Lacipirellulaceae; genus Bythopirellula. The sequence goes on along the minus strand of JBGSPU010000019.1, from coordinate 17,835 downwards.
CGTAGAGCAGCGTCGTTACCCGCTTGCCAGGAACCAGGCCCTCTAATGACGGTCTCGCGATTGAGTCCCGAGAAAGACATTTCCACACTACTCAAAGCAGTTTCTCTTGTCAAAAAGCAACTACCCGATATCCGTCTTGAGATCGCAGGAGATGGTCCCTCACTCACAGTGTTGGGCAAAGAAGTGCAACAGCTCCAATTGGAGGGGGAGGTGCGATTTCTAGGGTTCGTCAACGGATCTACCGAAGTCCTTAATAGGGCACGAATATTCGTGTTGCCTTCAACTTCGGAAGGCCTGTCACTAACACTGCTGGAAGCGATGGCTGTTGGAGTTCCTGCGATCGCAACGAATGTCGGTGGCAATCCCGAGATTATCGAGGACGGTGAGACAGGTATTCTTGTTCCACCGGGTGACCCAAAATCTCTGGCCAACGCAATTTGTAAGCTCTGGAACAATGTCGAAGAACGCAGGCGTTTGGCAGAAGCGGCACAGATATTTGTTTCCCATAGTTTTTGCGTAGCCCGCATGCTTGAGCAATACGAGCAACTCTATTTTGGGTTTTCCCGGCCACAGATTGAATCGGAGTCGTTCAGGCAAAACGTTGCTCATTCGACGGTGACTTCATGAAAGTGGTAGTGGTTGATTGGGACGTGACCTTTCCCATGAATTCCGGGAAGCGATTGCGTACTCTCAATCTGATGCTGCAATTGGCGGATCGACATGAGATCACCTATTTCTCACGTGGTGATGGTAATTCCTCTGAAGGCTTAGAAGCTCAAAAATTCCTCACTGACCATGGAATTAAGACGGTTTTCGCCAATATCCCTGTAACTGGCAAAAAGACCTGGCATTACTATCCACGCCTGGCGATTAGCGTGTTTATGAAGAATCCATTCTCGGTAAATGCTCACGTGAGCCCCCGATTTGCGATGTCGCTGCAGGATTTTGCCAGCACCCACGAGGTCGATCTTTGGCAATTGGAATGGACTCCTTACGTCGATATGTTACAGGGCATTTCTCCTCTTCGGACAATAGTCGTCGCACACAATGTGGACACTCTGATCTGGCAGCGTTATCACGAGACAGAATCCAATCCGGTGCGTCGTTGGTTTATCAAGAATCAATGGCAGAAGTTCAAACGGTATGAGCAAGAGGTGTACAATCGCACCGATAGTGTGGTTGCTGTCAGCGAAGATGATGCCGTCATCCTCCGACAGCAATTCGGTGTGGAACAGGTGGATGTGGTCGATAATGGAGTCGACATTGCCAGTTATCAGACGGTGACCGCTGTACGAAACCCCTATGAGTTGCTATTTCTGGGAAGTCTTGATTGGCGTCCAAATTTGGACGGCGTCCGCCTACTACTGGAGAAGATCTTGCCTGGAGTGCTGCAGCAGGAACCCCGAGTGAAGCTCACTCTCGTCGGACGGAATCCTCCACCTTGGCTCGTGAATCGGGCTATACGAATGCCCAGGGTCGAATTGTGTGCTAATGTGCCGGATGTCCGGCCCTACCTTGCTCGAGCTGGTATGATGGTGGTACCGCTCCGGATTGGAGGGGGTTCCCGCTTGAAAATCCTGGAGGCACTGGCCAGTGGATTGCCAGTGGTCGCCACGCGGGTGGCTGCTGAGGGGTTGCAGCTTACTCCAGGCGAGGATTTTCGAATGGCAGATACCCCAGACGCCATGTCTGAGTCGATCGTAGATTGGATTCGCCACCCTGAAGTCGCCCAACACGTTGCCAGCAAAGGCCAGCAAGTGGTCTCTGAACACTATGGTTGGGACAAGCTGGCAGAAGCACTCGAGGCCGCATGGGAAAAAACGGCGAAGCTTACCACGCCGGTTGGTTGTTAATCATGCAGTTGCTTACACTATGTTTCTGGCTGGGGACTGTGGCGGTGTGCTACACGTTCTTACTGTATCCTATGGCCATTGCCCTGATGGCAAGGCTTTGGCCTCGTCTCAAGAGCGGAGATGGTTCCTTTCCTGCGGGAGTATCGATCGTTCTGGCAGCACATAATGAACAGGAAAGGATTGGGCGTCGTTTGAGGGAGTTGATTGACAATCTTTCCAGATCAGAATTTGCGAGCGAAATCATTCTGATTTCTGATGGCTCTACCGATGATACCGCCGTAATTGCCCGGTCGTATGGGGACCAAGTCATTGTCATTGACTTGCAAACAAATCTCGGCAAATCTGCTGCTCTGAATTACGGGGTATCTCTCGCTCAATACGAAGTGATTGCCTTCGCCGATGCCAGACAGCGTTGGTCGCCAACTGCGGTGGACCAATTGCTGGAATGTTTTCGTGATCCAGCGGTAGGAGCGGTCAGCGGAGAGCTCGTGTTGGAATCGGAGCCTGGAGTCCTTGCTGGCGTGGGTTTGTATTGGAAGTTCGAGAAGTGGCTGCGGAGTCGGGAATCAGTTTACGAGTCGCAGATTGGCGTCACCGGCGCGATTTGTGCCGTCCGAAGAGAATTGTATACTTCGATCCCCGCAGGAATTATTTTAGATGATGTGTATTGGCCGATGCAGGTTGCCCTCAAGGGTTACCGGGTAATCTACCAGGCAGAGGCCAAAGCCTTCGACCGTTTGCCCCAACACACTGGGACTGAGTTGCAGCGAAAATTGCGGACTTTGGTCGGCAATTTTCAACTAATGGCAGCTAGTCCCCAACTGCTTGTGCCTTGGAGAAACCCACTTTGGCTCCAGTTTGTCTCACACAAAGCGATGCGGTTGGTCACTCCGTGGGCACTTTTGATGACTTTTTGTTGTAGCTTTTTCTTAAGTCATCCCTTTTATCAAGTGGCCTTTGTTTGCCAACTATTCGGACTAATTGCTGGAGTGATCGGCTTGTCGAGCCGTTTTGATGCCAAAGGGCGTATTTTTTCGGCGACAGGTGCTTTTCTTCTCTTGCAGATAGCAGCCTGGCTGGCATTCTGGTTTTGGATTTTGGGACGTACACAGAATCTGTGGGGAAAAACCTCGTTGCAATTATCTCCCGTAGATCAATCGCAGAAACCGTGAATTTCTGAGGGGTTACGACATTGGGCATTAGTTCAGACTCGGCTGCCAAAGTAATCGAACCTCATGATGCGTCTGGAGACCCGGCCAACTCCTCTGCGACCCTTTCTGGCTTTTCTGAGCAATCGGGGTTAATCTCAGTTCGCGAATTGATTGGTGACACGGCTGTTTATGGTTTGGCAAGCGTGGCCGAACGTGGGATCGGATTCGTATTACTCCCCGTAATGACCGCGATCTTAAACCCGACCGACTATGGAATCATCAGTCTATTTAGCACAACTTCCCAGATTTGTTTTATTGTTTTTTCCCTGGGGATCCATCAAGGTTTTTTGCGGTATTTTACCGAGGCTCAAAGTCTTGGTGCACAACGTTCAGTTCTGAACACCTCCCTTTTTTTGGCTCTGAGCTACTGGCTCCTGTCTCTTCCCCTGTTTGTGCTGTGGGGAGATACCTTGAATCGCTGGATTTTTGGAAGTGAAGGCTCCGCCTTAATTTTGGCCTTGGCAGCGAACTCGTTTGCCCAAGTAATCGGCGCCGTAGCCAGTAACCGGCTTCAAGCTGAAGGGCGTGCCTGGGCATTTTTTACCGTCACCGTCTTGAGTTCCGTTTTGCTTCGGGCGGTGGCCATTTATCTCATCCTGATCGGCATGGGTGCTTGGGGCTGGGTATTGAGCGACACCTTGGGCCATTTCGTCGCGGTCGGGCTCTTGGTCGTCATCGCGATGCCCGACGCGCGGTTGAAACCTAGTGCAAAGATGCTTCGGCCGCTCGCCACGTATGGTATGTTCCTCGTGCCATCGGTACTCTCTTTTTACGTGATGACCGTGGCTGACAAATACTTGATTCGAGCCTTGAGTGACAATCCGCTCGAGCAAGTTGGTTTCTATAGTGTGGGCGAGCGGATTGCGGGACTCATGCAGTTGGCCAACCTGGCTTTCATCTTCGGATGGCAGCGATTTGCCTTCCGCAACATGCATCTGGAAGGTGGTTCCCGAGTTATCGCCCGCGGATTATTTTGGTTTGCGATTTGTGGGAGCTATTTGGCGATGAGCTTGGGATTGCTCGGAGACGACATTACTCAGTGGATGATTTCCGCAAGTTTTGCTCCCGGAATTGTCGTCATAACGCCGATTACCATTGCGGCACTTCTGGGTGGGCTAGCTAGTGCCGCAGAAATAGGCCTTCACCAGAGTCGAAGGCCCTTGCACATCAGCTACTTGAATGTCGTCGCTGCTCTAATCAATATAGGATTAAACTTTTGGGCGATCCCGCGCTGGGGTATTGCGGGTGCTGCCAATGCGACAATGGTCAGTCAAGCGATCCGACTATTGCTGGTTTGGCTCGCGTCCCACGCTGAGTTTCCGTTGCCACTTGAATTCAGTCGTTTGGCGGCAGCGGTTGGCATATTCACATCAATTTATTGGTTGGGTCAATTGCTCTTGCCGTTTGATTTATTAGTCGCCACGATTGGCCAAACCTTGCTAATCATTGCAACTCCATTCTTGCTGTGGAGTTTCGGATTCTTGACGACGGCTGAACGGCAGACGCTACGTGATGGTTTTATAGCTCTCCGAAAGTTTCTCTTTCAAAAAAACCGAGTTAAGCTGTGAGAGATAATCGATGGAGACAACTGGGTTGGCTCGGGGCAATTGTTGTCTTGGGGTTGTTGGTGCGCTCGATTGGTCTCGGCTGGGAGAGCATTTGGTACGACGAGGCAGATAGCTTGGAGTTGGCGGCTGCACCTTGGTCAGAACACGTCCCTGGCAAGGTGCTTATTGCTGGCAATCCCACGGGTTATTTCGCCCTCTTGCGACTATGGTGTTTGACCTTTGGATTTTCCATTGAAAGCGCCCGGGCTCTCTCGGTAGTTTCGGGCACACTCGCCATCCCTTGCGCATGGCTCCTGGCTCTGCGAGCCTCGGGAAGGTACGCCGTGGCGATCACTGCGAGTTTATTGGCGGCCATCAATCCTGCGATGGTTTTTTTGAGCAGAGAAGCGCGTGTTTTCGCCCTGATGTCGGCACTTATCACACTGGCAGTCGTGTTCCTGCTCGATATCGTGACTCGTGATTCTAAACGAGCATGGATTGGACTCGCGGTAGTTTCATCAATAGCTCTCTATTTGCACTACAACACATTCTTTTTCCTCGCTGTGGTTCCTTGGCCAATTCTGTGGAGCGGACGCGTTCATCTTAGAAAGACAGTCGGCAAACTTCTGGCTTTTTATGGAATCGTGGGAATCACTTTCCTGCCTTGGATTCCGACTTTCTACAACCAACTAGTATTGGAAACCACTCGCCAGATAAGTTCCTGGTTTTTGCATGCGCTATATTTCCCTGTTTATGCGATTGGTGGTCGCACGCTGGTTTGGAAGCAAGATGGTGCCTACTTAGCAGCGCTCACTGAGATTATCGTATTATTTGCGGTTTTATTGCCTATCATTCGTGGTGGGGGGTCGAAGGCCTTCTTGGCGGTAGCGTGGTCAGTTGTACTGGGAGTACCCGTGGCAGCTTTTATCGTGTCCTTGACTCTTTCCCCAGTTTTTAATGGGCGCTATGTGAGCTTCGTGATCCCAACTTTGATGGTGATTCTCGCCGAAGGAATTCAGCGAAGATCAACGGCGAATTCCTGCAAGCATTGGCTTCCGGCTGCCCTCCTCGGTTTGCTCATGGTTATCTCGCTGTTCCGCCTTTATACCGGAGAGCATAAAGATGATTGGCGGGGCCTGACTCAATACGTGGGGACTCACGGACCCCAGCAGCGTGTCGTTTTCTATGAGGAAGTGGGAAGAATACCCTTTGGCTATTATCGTCCGCAACAGCCGATCCTCCGAATCCTTAAAACATTCGACTCGAAGTCACAAGCGTGGAAAGTCGCCGGTTATTTGAGCGAAATGAAAAAAAGCCGCGATTTTTGGTTCGTAATCTCGCCTGAATTGAGTGACAGCCAACATGCAGAAATCATGACTTGGCTGGAAACTCATTTTGAACAAGTTGACGCCCAACACTTTCGCGGTTTGCTATTGCTGCGATACCGCTATCCTAAGTCGTCTCCAGGAGAAAACACCTTCCGGGCTGAGTATACGTCAGAAGGCCATAAACACAAAGTTTCCAAAATACCTGAGGAAGCTTGTCCGATTTTTTTCTCCTTTCCTGATCACTTACTTCCAACATCAAAAAGGATGTCATGATACGTATTCGAGGATTATCACCCAGTATCATTGGGCGGTTAATTACTCACCTGGCTGTGAAAGGCCTCGATGCGCCTCAGCACGTTTTCATTTGTCTGGCAGATCATTTTGAACCAATGTGGCGGGGGGCTCACCGACATGTGCAGGAGGATCGACTTGAGCGGTGGGAGAAGGGATATCCAAAACTTGTCGAAGGGCTGAGCGATGTACGTGGGCGCGTACCACAACACACCTTTTTTTATCCTGCGGAAATGTACGATGCCTCTCATCTCGATCGTATCGCAAGCCTCAGCAATAAAGGTTATGGAGATGTCGAGGTACATCTGCACCACGATAACGATACCCCAACGCAATTGCAAGAAACGCTCGAAAAGTTCGCAGAGACACTTTTTGAGCAACACGGGCTGTTGCGTCGCAGAACCGATGGGAAGATCGCTTATGGCTTCATTCACGGGAATTGGGCATTGGACAACTCTCATCCTCAAGGTCGATGGTGTGGAGTGAACAACGAAATAAACATCTTAATAGAGACGGGTTGCTACGCAGATTTTTACACTTCCTTCGGCCCCCGATAGATCTCAAACTCATACCATCAATTCCATCTATTATGCTCACTGTGATCCTGCGGCACCCAAATCCCACAACTTCGGCCTGCCTGCCCGCGTTGGATGCGAGCCACCTCGGGATTCGTTATTGCTAGTTCAAGGCCCTCTGATGCTCGATTGGAGAAATCGCAAGTGGTATATTTTGCCGCGCGTGGAGAATGGAGACCTGCAAGGCCGGAGAGGGGCCACTTTTGCACGATTTCGTCTGTGGCAACAGGCGGGGGTGGGTGTCCAAGGCCGTGCTGACTGGCTCTTTGTGAAGATTCACACGCATGGGTGTGACGAGGCCAATGCTAAAATTCTTCTGGGCGAACCGATGCGAGAGTTTCACCGCAAGCTAAGCCGACACGCCGCCAAACATCCGGGTTTCAAATACTATTATGTCACAGCCCATGAGATGGCGATGCTCGTACATCAAGCTGAGCAGGGGGCAAGCGAGCCGACATTGTCATGATCCGCTGACGTCTAACAGAGAGTCGGAGACTTCAGGAGTTGCGCGTTTCGGCGGAAATCGCCTCAACGGAACGCAACAGTACGGCAATCAAAGCAATCAATACCATGAGAAGCAAATCGTACCCCCGTGAGAGAAAAAAAGCTCCTACTAAGAAGCTCGTCAGAGAAGCGAGCAGGGCAGCACTAAGGTCCCGCAAGTGTTTTGTTTCCAGTGAGGATTCGCCAGAAGGGTCTTGATCGAGCATCGCAAGAAGACTGCGAGATTTTAGAAGTGATAAGAAAGCAGATGCCAAAATAGCCAGCCAGATCAAAATCCCACAAATCCCCAATTCTGCCGCAATTTGTATGTAGGAATTATGAGCCGCCCGCCACGCAGGACCAAATTGTCCGTCAAGGTACTGCTCGCCGTAGACGAGTTCGAAGGTGTCTGCACCCGTGCCAGTGAGAAAGTGGTCGCCAAACATGCGAATGCCGGCCTTCCACACGGCCAGTCGTGTCATAGCACTTTCGTCCTCCTGGTACTCTGTGATCGTGGAGTAACGATCAAAAACGTCACTGGGGAAAACAACAACCGCAAAAGCGACCGCAGCCGCCAGAGTAAGAATCAACGCACCAATCCGCTCTCGACCTTGAGTTACGACCATTACAAATACTGCTGTGAGCATCGCGATCAGACCACCGCGAGATTGTGTTGCGACAATGCCTCCGATCATCAGCATTATGCAGCCATGTACCGCCAGTTTTGGCAGCTTGGCAAGAGTCACCGTAGTGACCCACCAGGCAATTGGTAGGACAAGTACTAATGATAATGCCAGGTCATTTGGATCAGCAAAGATTGCATCCGCAACTCCTTCGAGACGGTCGACTGTTCCATAGACATAATTGTAAATCGCAAAAACACCATGCACTGCACAGCAACCTGTCATGACTAATGCGAATTGTTTGATTCGATCAATAGTGGTGACGAGATTCACAATTAAGACAAAGAGCGCAATTTGCTTCAGGTATTCGATAGCTGCCGTTAGACTCTGGGAAGGCCAGTAAGAAAACAGCACCGAAACGCACATGACAAACAACATAGCCAGTAGCAGCCGCGATGGACTGAGCGTGAGAAATGCGATTTGAGGCCGAGTTCGCAGGAAAAGTACTACGACTAGGAAGGTCATCAGTAGCAGAGGATGTACAGCCGCTAAAGATGGTATTTGGTCCCACGGCCGCATAAAATACAACCCAATAAATAACAGGAGGGCAAAGAAGGGCAAGCGCCTTCGTGAGTCGTCCAACTCCAGTGGATATTCAGCGAGTTGCCAGTCGTAACTCATAGATCGTGTTCGAAATGACCCTCCCCCTGACGGGAAGTTCCATGAGATCGAAATCGGGATTTCAGATGGATAAAACGTGCTAATACTTCATTGTCATTCCTGTTCCCTGCCTCGTCAAATATGTCTGAATATTCTTCGCGTATTATTTTCTCAAGTGGCAAATCTGATCCAAGGTATAGCAAGAAATCTCCCTAATGGTTTTCAATAGCTACCTATTTTGGGCTTTCTTTGCCTTGGTCTACGCCATTTACCGTGCGCTGCCCTATCGGCGTCAGAATGTCTTGCTGCTATTGGCGAGTTACGTGTTCTACGGTGCTTGGGATTGGCGCTTCTTGTCGCTGATCTGGATTTCAACCGCTTTAGATTATTTTGTGGCTTTAGCGGTCCATAGCAAGCGCAACATTCGGCTACGCAAGGCGTTAGTCTCGTTGTCAGTGCTAATAAATCTCGGTTTCCTGGCTGTTTTCAAGTACTATGATTTCTTCGCCAATGAATTGCTCGGACTTCTGGCAGAAATGAATATCCCCGTATCGTTGTCGATGATGAACATCGCGCTTCCGGTGGGCATCTCTTTTTATACTTTCCAGACCATGAGCTACACGATAGACGTTTATCGGCACAAATGCGAACCCGCAGAACACTTCGTCGACTTTGCTTTGTATGTCTGTTTTTTTCCACAACTCGTGGCTGGACCTATCGAGCGTTATTCGCATCTGATGCCGCAGTTCCAAAAGCCGCGATGCATCCAGGGCAGCGATCTCAGTGAGGGCTTTTATCACGTACTGATCGGCCTCTTCAAGAAAGTTGTCATTGCTGACAACATGGCTACTTTCGTCGATGTGGTATTTGATGCGCCTCTCTCACAGTTGTCAGGGTTTGTATGTCTGGTAGGAGTCTATGCGTTCGCTTTCCAGATTTACTGTGATTTCTCTGGCTATTCATCCATTGCGCAGGGTGTGGCAAAATTCATGGGTTTTGACCTCATGTACAATTTCCACATGCCCTATTTTGCCGTTTCACCGAGCGACTTCTGGCACCGTTGGCACATTAGCTTGTCCACTTGGCTGCGGGATTATCTCTACATTCCCTTAGGTGGAAATCGAAAAGGAGCGCTCAGGACCTATCTCAATCTTATGGTAACGATGGTTTTGGGAGGGCTTTGGCATGGGGCAGGATGGACCTATCTTGCCTGGGGCTTGTTTCACGGTTCGCTACTTTGTGCCTATCGGCCTTTTGAAAGGAAACTGCAATCGAGCAACTCTCCGAATCCAAATAAGTTTGTCAATGGGCTACTCGTCGTACTTATGTTCCATCTGGTCTGCATCGGATGGTTGCTTTTCCGAGCAAACAGCATCGGACAGGCCTGTGATATGTTTCGACTGATACTCACCGATGCTTCTTGGTTCGAGATCGCCCATTCTCCGGAGCGGTTTGCGATGGCATGGACTGGCTTAGGCGAATTAGCGTTTTTCGCAGGGCCCCTCATTTTACTGGAACTATGGACAGAAACGAAGAAGAACATGCTCCAATTACTCTATGTGCATTGGGTTATCCGTGCGATTGTTTATGCCTACTTTTTATTGATGATGTTATTTTTTCCACCAGTCAATGAACATGTATTTATCTACTTTCAGTTCTAGAAACGGCTTAAAAGTCGCTGGAGTGGTCATGCTGGTTCTCGCTGGAACCGAGCTGACATTGCGGTTCGTTCAAACGCGGCTTTCACGAGATTTGATTCACATTCAGCAAATTCCAGAGGCCGTGGCTCGAGTTTCACAGTCAGAAAAGCTGCGCGTGCTGTTTCTCGGGAACTCATTAAGTCGGGAAGGAATCGACCTCCAGTTGTTTCAAAGTCTCATGTCTCAGAAACAAGACATCGCTGCCGCGCAGCTTTTTCCTGACGACACAAGTATCCTTGACTGGCTGGGAGTCTATCAACACTTCGTTGCCAATCAACAATATGAAATCGACCTCTTGATCCTCTCTTTTGCTGAAAACCAGTTACAAGACGATTCACCGATCAACATTCGACGATTGGCTCAGCACTTTACCGACTGGAGTGCGGCTCTCGGATTATTTCAGCGTGAAGAATTCTCTTTCGACATGTGCGCAGAATTCACGCTTGCAAAGCTCTTTGCGTCCTATGCGAATGCTGAGAGAGTGCGTGTGAGAATCCTCGACTGGATCGTGCCGTACTATCATGCATCCGCCGAGCAGATAAATGCCGTATCGAGTAACCGCAAACCTATGAGGAAGCATCAACCCACCTATAATCGACTGAAACAACTCATGGATGTGGTACAATCTTCTGGAACAGAGATGGTTGTAGTGGCATTTCCCGTAGGAGATGAATTTGTTCTCGATCCTGAACTGGTCCAATTACTTCAGCAGGAAGATGTTCTGTTCGTCGACGCTCGTCACATTAAGGGAATTACCAAGCGGAGCTTTCCCGATGGATATCACATGAATGATGAAGCTGCCCAGGTCATGTCGCGTTATTTGGCCCGTGTGCTAAAAGAACATGAGTTCGCTCATCGCTCTGTCAAGACTCTCCGAGAAATTGAGTAAACTTTGAGGTGACCATTTGTTCGATAGCCGACCCTACATTTCCGAATCAGTTGACAGTTGACTGTACATGAATCACAGTAATCAGAGACTGTATTCCTTGTGCTATGGCCATGCCGGGTGGAGTTGACTTATTGGTGCGAATCGTCTTTGTTGAAGCAGCTTATGGTTTTGGTGGTTCGCTGACAGGTCTTTTGCACCTGTTTCCTGCGCTGCCCGATGATATCGAGCCCATGTTAATCACGAGCTTCGATCCGAGTCCGTATGTTGAGTTGCCATCAAAGCTCATTCATCGTCAAGTCGACATACCAGCGAGGCCCAAACATCCAGGGCACTGGTTGCCAGGACTTTGGGACTACTATTGTTATGTTGTCAGACCGTGGGCTAACGCCATTGACCGAGTGATCACCGACTTTCAGCCTGATCTTATCCATGCCAACAATACTGCGGTGATTAATCTGGGAGTTGGACTTGCCGGTCGCAAACGCGGAGTACCTACCATCTCTCACCAGAAAGATTTTGAGTATCCTGGGCGTGTAAGCCGTCTTCTGCTAAGGAGGAGTTGCTATACCCACCATATTGCAATGTCAGATTCAATCGCACGCCAACTTCACAGTCTTGGGCTGGATCCCAAGCGGTGTACCAGGATTTACGATCCTGTAATAGGCCCCACGAGTCAGCAGCTTCAATCGAGAGTTTCTCAAAACGTTCCCGTCATTTCTATGCATAGTATGTTGGTGCGGTGGAAGGGGCAGCATATATTCTTGCAGGCAGTTGCTAAAGTTCGCCATCGATGTCAGGCACCATTTCGTGTAGTCATCGCTGGAGGTCCCCCTTCCAACGATACCGAGTATTCTGAAGAATTACACGCCCAATGCCAGAACTTGGGGCTTGATGACTTGGTAGAGTTTCGTGGTCACCAACGCGACATCTATACCTATCTTTCCACCATTGACGTTGCTGTTCATGCCTCCGTTGATCCGGAAGCCTTCGGTCGAGTCATACCAGAGGCTATGTTAATGGGTGTGCCTAATATAGTGACAATTGGAGGAGGACCATCGGAGTTTTTGAGAGATGGCGAGGCGGGTATTCATGTCCCTCGTAACGACCACAATGCCCTGGCTGACGCCATTGAAAAGCTAATCGTGTCGCCTGAACTTAGAGAGCGGATGGGGCGGGCTGGACGTGAGTATGCGCTAAATGAATTTGACCCTAGTTTAATCGCAAATCAATTTAACGAACTCTACCGGAAAATCTCATCGTGTCCCTCTGACCGAGCGAGCAAGCGAGCAAAGATCGCTTGATATTGCTCAGCCTGAATTGCCGTACTGTACTTGGAGGCAATTCGCGCCGGCCCCGCGATTTTCATGGACTCTCGAAGTGCGCTATCATTCAAAAGTTTCGCGATCCCTGCTGCGAGAGCATTGGCATCGCCAGCGGGGACTAACAGACCGTGAACTCCCTCAACGATGACTTCGGGAATGCCGCCAACTTTCGTAGCTACCACGGGAACGCCAGCGGCCAGCGCTTCCAGAAGAATGACAGGCAGCCCTTCAGTAAACGAAGAGAGAACAAGCACCTCGAAGTTGGGCAAGTGCTGTTCGAGATCGGGGTGAAATCCGGCAAGCACGAATTGAACTTCCAGATTCTTCCCTTTGATTGCGTTCTCCAAAATTGGACGTTGTGGCCCCTCTCCAAACAGGATAAAACCAACTTCGTCGAATTGTGTAACCAGGCTTGAGGCGGCCTCGATGAACAAATGAAAGCCTTTCTCAGGGCTGAGTCGTCCAGCAGCCGCGACAATCAAACGGGGTGGCCGGGGAAAATAACTCTCCAATAGTTGACGTTGTGCGGCTGAGGGTTGTTTTGCTTGCTTGAAGTTCACTGCATTGGAGATAGTAACCATTCTGTCAGGGGACACGCCTGCCCGACGCACCTTATCTGCTTGCGATTGCGAGACGCACACGACCGCATCGTATTTTTTCATCATCCAGCGGTCGAGTATTTCATTAAGCCGCACCTTCCAAGTCGCACCTGTCCAGCCATGGGCGATGGCGAGTGCTGGGATCTTTGCCCGGCGGGCAGCCCAGAGACCGAGAATATCTGGCTTATAGCCGCTGGTGCAAAGGAGGCTCGCTTTATTCTCCGAAAGGCATGCTGCGATTTCTCTTACAGATCCAAGAACGTTGGGCCAATTCTCCTTCAATTCGATCGCCTGAAAACCTGCTGCGGACGCCTCATCCAAAAAGGGTCTGGCGCGGCCGTTTTCAGAGAAGGAAAGGAAGAGCGAATCGTGATGCTCACGCAATTCTCTGGCAAGCGAAAGCACTTGGCGTTCTGGGCCACCGTAGAATGGTGAGGCAAGTAAATGGGCAATAAGCATTTCAATGACTTGCGGGGGATTGTTCAATCATCGAGGCGAGTTCGCGTCGGGCGGCCTCCCATTGATCTGGATCGGTGGACCAAGAAATATCGCAAGTCACATAGGTAGGATCGTCAGGATTGTTTACACCGATCTCCCACAATACGCGCGGGACCATGCGATCGACAATTGCTTGAGTCCCCTTCGGATCAATCGCAGCGGCCAGTGTGAGGTAGTCGTGGTCCTGAATTCCACGCCGCCAATGCTTCAACCGTAGAGACGCCAAGGGATAGTCTACGCCATAACTCTCAGCAGGAAATACGGTGTCCGTCCCAGGGTAAAACAGCACTCCGTCACCATTTTGATAATTCCAACCCGTCTCTCCGAAGACATCATCTTTCCCTCCAGTACCACCGAAGACATGGGCCGACTTAAAGACATTCGTCTCGCCGGTTCCTCCCTGAAAGTTGTTATAATAGCTTCCTTCCCAAACGAACCATCGTTCGACTCGGAATTTGAACTGTCCCCAGGCTAACTCACGCAAGGCAATTCCGTCATCTTCCGTCGTCAGCGTGCCAGAAGCGGGACGGTAAGCATTATACATCCAAAAGCGACGCTTCGGGTCCGTCTGCAATTCCTCGACCGCTTCGGCCCAAGGAGCGGTCATGCCAATAGTCACCGGGCTGCAACAGATGGTTAAATTAGGCACTTGAGTGACTGCGTGTGGAGCCCGGAGAGTCGCAAGTGTTGGCAGCATCGTCTTGGCAACCCACTGGGCTTTTTCCTCTATCCAGGGAAATTGGTCAGACTCATCGATCAAGTACAGGAATACGTCTGTGGAAGTAGAAAAGTCTTGTTGTTTGAACCACTTCACATAGGTATCACAAGCAGCCTGTAGTGTTTCGCGACTAGTCTCGCTTCCTGGCCAATAGTTCTTCCACTCACCATAGGTTCCTACTGAAAAGACACCATTGCCAATACCTAGGCCGCGACCTTGATAACCTCTGTCGGAGGTAAACAAGCTTCCAGAAAGTCGATCGATCCAACCGCTGCTTTCTAATAAATCAATGGGGACATGCTCGGTAATAATCGCAATGCCATGTTGTTTGGCAAGCTGAAAATGTTGGTCGATGATTTTTCTACTGCGACTGTTGAGTTCCAAATTGGTAGGAAAGTCGTGAGGAAAAGCTTCCCCTAAATATCGCCGATTGATATTTCCCGTGCTGAGATACAGAAAAGGCCTGGCAGTGGGTTCAGCGGGTAAAGAAAAGTCAAGAACTTCCAATTCAACAGCGATGCGACGAATCTCTTTTTCACCTGAGTAAATCACAAGCTCACCCGTATAAATACCTGCCGCTAAATCTTGTGGCACATAAACATCACACCAAATAGACTGATTCGTGTTTGCCGCGATATCAAACTTGGGATGCAGACTCAGTGGAACAGCTATGTCTGGATACTCTTTGTCGTGATCCGGACGGTCCTTCCAACCTCCTGTTGCTTGGCCTGACTGACTATCGTGGGGGCGACGAAATCGCTGTGGAACATGGCGCTCATCGTAGTGATCAAACGCCAACTTGGAGATCCCCTTGATTGGCAAGTATCGGACATAAAACAACTCGGGTTTTAGCTTGGAAAAAGATGCGAATGTGACCGAGACGTCCGACGTTCCCGTCAGCGATTCCAGCACCAGATTGAACGTCACCGTTTCATTGCGGGCTGCAAAAAGCTTTATTTTCTGGCCATTCCAAATGGAGTTCACAACTTTCGGCGCTCCCTGAATAGCACGCAATTCGTCACGTGTTACTTTGTCTTCACCCGAGTTGGCCCAGATTTGAGTGGAGCTAATTTCAGTTTTGTCCTTCGGTGTTGAGGAGGAAGCCCGTGACTGCAAGTCATCAGCAGCGAATGAAGGAGAAACCGCTACGAACATTTCTGAAAGGGCGAAGACGAAACAGAGCAGAGATTGAATTTTGAACACGGTGGCTTTCTCAGGAAGAATTTGCTGAGGGGGAAGTGTAGCGGACAGCAGCAATGAGTGAATTCTTACGATTGACATCCACTATTTTTTGACTCTGATCAAAAATAGTGTCCCGGGTTTATTTCGCTGGAGAGAACACCTCTCAATCAAGCGGGAAAGCGGCTGAATTGCCTTAGGGAAAATCGGATCGCACTGACCTACTCGCTTTAAGTTCAGACACTCGACTGACGAGAAGGAGGTTGCGAAGCTTTGCACAGCTTCTGGAGTATTGCACCGATAATAGACCGGATAGTTCTCGTACCGTTGTGTCCCTCGTTCCCCCATGAGCCAGTCGAGATACATATTCTTCACCCGGAGCCGTTCTGACCAGAGTGAGGCGCGACAAAACCAATGGCGAGAGTCAACCGTCATAGCCCAAAACACCCCTCCCGGTACAAGAATCTCGTAAAGCTTATCCCAGAAAGGTTGTGGGTGCTCGAGATGTTCCAGCACCATAATCGCGAATGCCAAATGTACCGAGTTAGGTGCCAGATTGACCTCTTCAAAAAAACAGCGGCGAACATCTTTGAGATAGGGTAGGGTTTTCACTGATTCGTCGGGTTCGACACCTATATAGTTGGTGACGGAATGAACAAGCTCTTTTTGCAATCTCTCATCGCTGTCAAATCCTCTGCCACAACCTATGTCAAGCATAGTCACTGGGCTCTCGAACTGATCTACGTCTGCCAGAATGAGATCGAAAAGGATTCGGTCTCTACAAGTGCCCTCGAGATAGCGATTGATTACCGACCCAAGTTCAAAAGTTGAGGCTTGGATCATCATAATACGTTGCTAGCATTCGAAGGATCGAAGCAATTTAGGTAAAAGATATGCGTTGAATTGTGAGCAAAGAGACTTGCCAGATAGACCTGTAGAACTTTCATCATTATAACTGCTAATGGTGACGTATTCAATGAAACTTTGAAGCCAAATGACTCCTACCCTTAAACTGGATTTCTCTTGTACTTCACTCGCTCTGGTGGATCATAACACACTTGAAAGCTGATTCTTCCGAATACCGCTTAGGTAGCCTTGTGGAGAGCGAGTAGAAGGGATCGAAAAAGACTGCCCAGGCTGGCGGGGCCGTCAGGGCAGCGTGGCGTCTTTGACATCGGAATCTCCTGTGACCTCGATCAATTTTGTCGCTCGCTAATTTCCTCCTCCATCGCGTCAAACGCCTCTCCATTGGCCATTTCGCCAGTTTCTGGAAGACGACATGATTAAGCTTGAAGATATTCTAAGCTCTCTCAGAACTCTCACGCTTCCACGATGCCAAAAACCGGCTCGACGGGCAAAATACCGCAATTTGTGGCTTAATCGTCGGCTCCAGATTCTTACCATAGAGATCCGTTTTGTACCCTCTTGGCACCGTTTTGCAGCTTAGCGTTGTTTAAAAACGTCAGACTTTCGCAGTTCCTTGCAGTATTCTGACTGGCTCGCTAAGCTGCCTAAATGTCACGCAATACAAGACTCCGATTGAACCTCTCCACCCTTTTTGAAAACATTGCATAAGCCTCAATGTATATGCCCAGCGAGCATGTCGAAGTCAAGCTCACCGACTGTGTGGGAACGATTATTCTTAATCGCCCGGACCATGGGAATGCGCTGACCAGGATGATGGTACGGCAACTCACCGAGGCCTTTGAAGACCTCTATCGGGAAAAGCGAGTTCGCGCAATCATTCTAACTGGAGCAGGGGATACGTTCTGCGCGGGCAACGATTTGGAGGAAATCAACGAGGCTTGTTCACAACAACTTGAATGGTCTGATTCGCAAGAACGCTGGGGTGAAGACGCCGCGGACTATCGAGACCTCATCGCCAGGATGCTGGAGACCCCCAAACCGATTATCGCTGCCGTGAACGGGGCGGCACTTTCGCATGGGGCGGGACTGGTATTGGCCTCTGACATCGTTGTTACTTGTGAGGAGAGCGTGTTTGGTCTGCCCGATCCTCGGCGGGGGGTCGTGGCGGGGGTGGTCGCTCCGCTCTTATGTCATCGCCTGGGGACAGGACATGCCGCCCGGTTGCTGATGACTTCGGCCACGATTGACGCCACCGAGGCGACGCGACTGGGGATTTTTCATGAACTGGTGGATGGCGATAAGGTGTGGGCTCGGGGTGTAGAACTGGCACGTGAGTGTGCAGAAGGTGCGCCGAATGGCACTAGGTTAAGGTCTCATAATCAAGATGACTGCGCCGAGCAGGGTTCGTTTGTGAGGAAAGTCTGCTTGGCAGTCGGGTGGAAGGCTTGTCTTTTTGCCTGGAAGACGAAGAGATGAGCATTCGGGGAGTAAC
>JBGSPU010000001.1:0-7710 GCA_041738415.1 Bythopirellula sp. | reverse complement strand
TCGGAAATCGCCCCAATCGATTCGAGCCCCGACGTGTCAAACGGCGGCCCAAACCCCAGGCCCTACTCCTCAAACCACGTGCCGAGTACAAACGATATGCAGCGTAGGGACTTACGAAAGTTCAAGTGCCATTCGCGTCTGGCCCTGCTTTCGGCGATATGCGACTTCCAGGGCAACCAATTCGCAGAGCAACTGCGACCGCAGGGGTTCGCTCAAGCCCGAGACATAGTCCTCGATCTGCGGGTTCTGTCCACTACACCAAGCGGTCTCGAACCGATCGCAAGTATTATCGATATCTTGAAGCAGTTGCGATTGCTGCTCCTCGTCGGCTTGATCCGCAGGGGGCGCGTTCATGGTGGTTCGACCTCTTTCAGCCAGATGTGTCGGATCCGCTCGAGTTTGCGCTCCACGGTGCGCTCAACGCGTCCCAGGTGTCTGGCGATCTCGGCGTTGGAGTAGCCTTCCAGTTTCTGGCGAACTACCGTTTGAAGTTCTTCGCTCAAGAGGTCCATCAAGCGCTGATATTCTTCTTTGACTGCGACCAGCATGTCAGGTGTCGGTTCCACCGCCGCAAGATTGCGGAGGTCGCCTGCAAAGTCGGAAGGGGCCTGTCCATTTCCACGTTTTTGGGTGTGGGTCTTACGACGCTGATGCAGGGTCTTTCTCACTGTGATTTTTGCCAGAAGCTGCCAGAGGTCGCTTCGATCGTGCAACTGGGGGAAGCCGTCCCGCTTGGCCCGAGCGAAAAAGGAATTCAGCGCGCTGAGGGCCAGGTCTTCGTCGTCGCGAAAGTGGGGAGGGAGATCGCGAAGCTGTTGGCGGGCCAGGGCGGCCAGGCGGGCGAAATAATGATCCCACAACGCCTGCTCGGCGAGGCTATCACCGCCCGCTTGGACTTGCCCGATCCAGTGAGTGACGGAACCGTCGGTCATGGGATTTCACTCGTTGGTTGATCGACACGAACCCGCTTGCCAGCGCGACCGGTTGAGGTCGCAAAGCGCACACCACTTCCCCCTGTAAAACGGCTGCAAATCCTGCGCCAGTGCGATCCAAGGTCCAGATCCCGAGGGTAAAGAACAGGCGGATTAAAAAGCGTGCGATTCCGAACACTACGCGATGAAAGAGCTGAGCCGCATGACGCCTGGGACAGGTTTTCAGGAATTCTAAAAAGTGCCTGTCGGGAAGCTGGCTGTTTTGGGCAGCAACTCAATGAAGTCACTGCAACAGTAAGGTTGCTGACGGGGACCTTTTAGACGGCGACCTCCCGCGACGCAGCGGCGGGATAGTCGATTTGGCCCGCGGTGATCTAACGGATGCGGAATCCGCCGGCGTTCCTGAACCGGCTGCACTGCTGCTCGTCGTCCTCGCGACGGCAGCGGTTGCTCGACTTCGATCGAGGTATTAGGCAGCCAGAACGCTGATGGAGCCAACACATTGTTGGCAGAAGGAGGTGTGCTATGACATGTCGAATATCGCAACTGCGGCCGACTTGGTCATTAGTTTTGTCAATCATTTTCCTGCTCGCATTTGCGCCAACCACTGTCTCAGGGCAGGGGCAGACGCTGAACCTATCGCTCAACCATGCCGGCTACGAGCGGAACTACATCCTCTATGTCCCCTCCGGCCAGACGCCAAGCAACAGTGCACCTCTAGTCTTCAATCTTCACGGCGGAGGGCGAACTGCCCAAGAACAGTTGGATTGGACAGATATGAACTTTGTGGCCGAGCGTGAGGGTTTTCTGACGGCGTATCCCCAAGCGTACGGGGGGTATTGGTGGGGGCCTAGCGGGAATGACCCCTACGACGATGCAGGTTTCTTCGACGCGATGATCGCGGACATATCGTCGCAGTACTCCGTCGACTCTTCCCGGACCTACGTGACCGGGCTTTCCCATGGCGCACTGATGACCTACATCCTGACTGCCGCACGGCCCTATACCTTCGCAGCAGCCGCCCCCGTAGCGGCCGACCGGCCCTATGCACCAGGGACGACAGACTGCGCGCCGCTCGACCTTCCGGCCACGCCTGGCCGCCCGTTTCCGCTGCTGCATATTCACGGTACGGCCGATCAAGCGATTCCCTATTACGGTGGTCCATTCGCTGGCTGGATGTTTCCGCCGGTCGAGCAAGTGGTAGGTGAATATGCCATCAACAATGGCGCCGACACCACCCCAACCGTCGTCGATCTGCCGAACATCAGCACGACAGACAACTCAACGGTGCAAGTGTTGACCTACGGCAACCCAGATAGCTACCTGGACGTTGACGGCAGCACTCGGGAAGCCGAGACCGTGCTCTATCGAATCGTCGGTGGGGGACACAATTGGCCCGACATGATTCCGCCGGAACGCAACCCGCCGGTCAACCGCGACATCAATGCGAACGAACTGATCTGGGACTTTTTCAGCCGGCACGTGGTCGCCGCGAAGCCGCTCCCCGGTGACTACAACAGTGATTCGGTCGTTGACGCTCTCGACTACGAAACCTGGAAGGCCGCCTTCGGATCGACGCTGGGTTTATACGCCGGAGCGGACGGCAACGGCAATGGTATTGTCGACGCGGCCGACTTCACCGTGTGGCGCGACAACCTGGGCGCGGTGGCCGAAACACCGATCAACGACGCCGCGACCGGCGTCATGAGTCAATCGCAGCACGACTCCTGGAAGGCCAACTACGGCACGCCCGTTCCACCGTCGAAAGGCAGCGCAGCGATCCCCGAGCCAGAGACCTTTGTGCTGCTGGTGGCAATCCTACTCGCTCCCTGGCTTAAGCGATCAGCATGGCGAATTCAATCGACTCACTAACAGGAGAAAGAACCAGAAAGAAGGTGCGTGATGAAATCGCTAACCATTGGAATTTCAATTATTGTGGCAAGTTTGCTGGCGCCGACGGCGGCGTCAGGGATCACGTTTGGCGAGTGGGCAACTGCCCAGGGATATAGTCCCGGTGCCGTGATGCCAGACAATGTGGAGGCCTTCAGCGCTGGTATCGACAGCCTCAGCGGCATCGATGCCTACAACTGGACGGCTACCCCAACCGAGGACTTGTGGCTCTTTGAAAACCAGATTTCAAGCATCGAGCCGGGCGACTTCGTCGGACTGACAAAGCTGAGGTTACTGTATCTCGATTTCAACCAGCTAACTAGCATTGAACCGGACGACTTTAGAGGACTTACGAGTCTGGAGGTACTGGGGCTATGGGGCAACCAGATAGCGAGCATCGATCCGGGTGACTTCAGCGAGTTGACCAATCTTACAGAGCTGATTCTTGACTACAACCAGCTCACGAGCATCGAAGCAAGCGACTTCAGCGGATTAACGGGTCTGACGTACCTCTGGCTGGGCGGCAACCAGCTATCGAGTATTGAAGCGGCCACCTTCAGCGGGCTCACGAACCTGAGGTGGCTAGCTCTGGACGACACCCACCTATCGAGCATCGAAGCAAGCGACTTCAGCGGGCTGATGAATCTCGAGACGTTGCAGCTGTACAGCAACCAGTTATCCAGCATTGAAGCGGACGACTTTTGCCAGTTGAGCAATCTGAGAAACCTGTGGCTAGAAGATAACCCGCTCACGACTATCGAAAAGGGAGCCTTCAGCAGTCTGACAAATCTGGAGTGGTTGTTCTTGGGCAACAACCCAACCCTGACCGAACTGAACTTGGCCGAGGCCGATTTTTCGAGTTTGACTGACTTCGACGTGGCCGGGAACGTGAACCTCACCCGTGTGTCGTTGGAGAGAGCGGTGATGAACCAAACATCTCTTGCGGCGTTGATGGACGGTGGCATCAACCCAAACATCGACTGGACCGGTGTCGGCGAACTGGGCGGCATTACCGAGTTGGACCTGAGTGGCATCGACTTCGCGAGCATCACCGACCTCGCCCCGCTCTACGTGATGGATGACCTAACCGACCTGTGGCTGATCGACACTGTCAACCTAGTCGCCTCTGACCTGGATGTGTTGCTCGACAACCTTGACACCATCGAGGGAACTAGCACCGAGGGTGTCCTGCATCTGACTCAAGCCAATTACGATGCCTTCAACCTTGCCGGCGGTGATTTGTTGGCCGCCTGGCACGGCGAGCCGGGCCACCACGTCGAGCTAATCCTGCCCGGCGATTACAACGACGATGGTATTGTCGACGCGGCCGACTTCACCGTGTGGCGAGACAATCTCGGCGCACCGGGCGATATGATCCCCAACCACAACGATTTGGGCCCCATCGGTACCGCCCACTACCTCACCTGGAAGTCCCATTTCGGCATGAGTGCGCCGACCTCGCTTAGTGACACGCGCGTTGCAGGGGTCCCCGAGCCGGCGACGGTCCTGCTGGTGCTGGTGGCAATCCTAGTCGCTCCCTGGCTCAAGCGAGCGGCATGCCGAATTCCATCAACTCGTTAAGAGGAGAAAGAACCAGAAAGAAGGTGTGAGATGAAATCGCTAACCATTGGAATTTCAATCGTGGTGGCAATGTTCCTGTTACCCACAACTGCGTCGGCGATCACATTTGGCGAGTGGGCGAGTGGGCAGGGATATAGTCCCGGTGCCGTGATGCCGGACGCAGTGAACGCCCGGAGTTCTTCGATTGACAGTCTCAGCGGCATCGCTGACTTCGACTGGGTTAGCACGCCAACCACTAAGTTAGATTTGCATAATAACAAGCTATCGAGCATCGAAGCCGGCGACTTCAACGGCCTGACGAATCTGAAATCGCTGTATCTGGATAATAACCAACTCACGAGCATCGAAGCGGGTGCCTTCAGCGGGCTGACGAATCTGAGTTTTCTGGAACTGGGGTGGAATCGGTTATCGAGCATCGAAGCGGACGCCTTCAGTGGATTGGCGAATCTGACGACCCTATCTTTGCGTTTAAACAAGCTCACGAGCATCGGAGCGGGCGACTTTAGGGGGTTAACAAATCTAGCCACTCTGGACCTGGACAACAATAGTTTATCAAGCATCGAAGCGGACGCTTTCAGTGGCCTGACGAGTCTGACGGAACTGCGGCTGTACGACAACCTCCTAACAAGCATCAAAGCGGGCGACTTTGGCGGGTTGACGAATCTGACGCTACTACATTTGCACGATAACAATCTGTCAAGCATCGAAGCTGGCGTCTTCAGTGGGCTGCCGAATCTTAGAACTCTCGCTCTGGGGAACAACTCGATCTCAAGCATCGACGCAGACACCTTCACTGATCTGCCGAATCTAATTGAACTGCTGCTGGACCACAACCAGCTAACGAGCATCGAAGCGGGTGCCTTCAGCGGGCTGACGAGTCTGAGCTGGCTGAAACTGTCCGACAACCAGCTAACGAGCATCGAGGCAGGCGCCTTCAGTGGACTGACGAATCTGACGAGTCTCTGGCTATACGACAACCAACTCACGAGCATCGAAGCTGAAGACTTCAACGGACTTACGAATCTGATGGGCCTGCTTCTCGACTCTAACCAGCTAACGAGCCTCGAAGCAGACGACTTCAGCAGGCTGCCGAATCTGTACAGCCTGGACCTGGGGAACAACTCGATCTCGACCATCGAACCAGGCACTTTCAGTGGGCTGACGAGTCTGTTTCGGCTGCAACTGAATGATAATTTGCCCCTGACGGATCTGAACTTGGCAGAGGCCGATTTTTCGAGCCTGACCCAGTTTGATGTGGCGGACAACGTTGATCTTACCCGTGTTTCACTGAGGAATACGGTGGTGAACCAAACGTCTCTCACTGCGCTGATAAACGGATGGGTAGTTTTGTTCACTGGCATCAGCAGACTTCCCAGCATCACCGAGCTGGATCTGAGCGGCATCGACTTCATCAACATCACCGACCTCGCGCCACTCTACGTAATGGACGATCTGACCGACCTGTGGTTGGCGGAGACGCAAAATCTCGACGCCTTTGCTCTGGATGCCCTGCTCGACGAACTGGCCACCATCGAAGGGACCAACGTCGAGGGCAGCCTGCATATGACCCGTGCCGACTTCGACGCCTTTAACACGGCAGGCGGTGGGTTATTAGCCGCCTGGCACGCTGAGGACGGCCACCACGTCTCCATCATCCCCGAGCCGGCGACCCTCGTGTTGCTGTTGCTTGCCTCGACAGCAGCACTTGCCCTAAGAAAACTCTGACAACCCCTAGGAGGATCATTTATGACAGATGTCTGACGATTTTCACGTTGAGACAACGCGCCACTCCATTCGAATGCATGGAATCGAATCATGTGTTTCAAGTTCCTAGAAATAGGAGGTGATCTGATGAAAAAAGCAATTTTATGTTTGGCGACTGCTGGACTGCTGGCGGGCATGCCTGTTTGCCTGCAGGGGCAAGTCATCCCGATTGATGACTTCAACTTGATGGACCCAGCCCTGCCGGGCTGGACCTTAGTTGATCTATCTGCCGGCCAACCCTGGGGTCCGGGCGATTATGACCCGAGTTCCGGCGCCCTGCGGGTGTACCACTCGGGGAGCGAGTTGGTCCCGCCGGGGACGCCCTTCGCGACAACCGCCATGTTCGGACTGTGGAACACCTCGACCGACCCGCTGTACTCCAACGGCTACCTGCGGGCGAAGATCCGGACGGACGAACCACAGAACAGCACCTCGATCCTGTTGCGGGCCAACCTAGCCACGGTAACGGCCTACAACCTGTTTGGCTTCACCAAACCTCCTGCTTCGATGCCGGAGTTAGACGGGATGTTCTTCATGAGTAAGTTCGTCAATGGAGTCGAAACCAATATCTGGCTGAGTGGGATTGAGTATCTTCCCGGTGAAGACTGGAATGTTGAGTTGGGAGCCGTAGGCAATCGCATCACTGGGAAGGTCTGGAAAGTGGGTGATATGGAACCGGCGCTGCCTCAGTTCGACTGGTTGGATCCAGATCCGATTCTCGGCGGCATGATCGGAATCGTTTCCGACAAGGCGTTAGGCAACACGATACCCGCTCGGGCCGATTCTACCTTCGACGATATTGTCTTCTTTGCGGTGCCTGAGCCGAACAGTCTGATACTGTTTCTGGTAGGGCTCGTGGCTTCAAGTTGTTACAGGAGGAAATGATTTTGTCGGCTGCGATCCGCGAAGTGGAATGGAGCTTCTGGTCGAAAGCGCTGTTCTGCTTCGCTGGGTTGCACCCGACTCCCTCAGTCGGAAACAACAGTCCAAGTACCACTGAGACACAATAAGACAAAGCAAAGGAAAAGGGGACATTCTACTTTTTAGAATAAGAATGTCCCGAATGGCATTAACATTTTCATAAGTCATTTGCCCTCCAGTTCTTTCGTGAGCTGTCGTCGCTTGCAACGGAATGCAGCCCTGCAAAATTCGCAGGTTGCCAATTTGCCAGACTACGTTCGAGTGCTTCGATAGCAAACCTTTGCGCACTTCGAAAGTTACTTCCCTCGATATGAGACGTTCCAGGCGTTGAATGGGCGGTTTTTTGTTGCCCGCGAGATCAGCCGAATCTTGCTGTATGATCTTCGCCTGAACCGTGCCAGGAGCAAGTTTGCCGATCGGAATAAGAGCAAAATGAATTCTGTTGACTTGGAGGCCGTGGCTCAGGAATCGGTATCTTACCGGAATGGCACTTGAACTTTCGTAAGTCCCTACGCTGCATATCGTTTGTACTCGGCACGTGGTTTGAGGAGTAGGGCCTGGGGTTTGGGCCGCCGTTTGACACGTCGGGGCTCGAATCGATTGGGGCGATTTCCGACGATGT
>JBGSPU010000170.1:0-60767 GCA_041738415.1 Bythopirellula sp. | reverse complement strand
GCACTGTTAAACTGTTGGAGTGTATCGAGTTGCGACGAATCCATTCATATCCATGCTCAGAGACTTGATGTTGAACACAAACCAATGCAATATAAGCACTTAATCACGCTAGCATCGCCTGAAGTGGCGCTGTCCAATTAGAAACTCTCCTAAAAAACAAAACTTATGCAACGCCCCTGACAAAAACCTCGATTGCCTAACACTAAGGCGAGCAAAAAACTCCAAAACAATTACAACGACTTCTTCTCTCCCACAAAGACTACGAGCCTCGTGTTCGATTAACTAAAAGGCTTGCTCGTCCGAAATTAAAACCCGCTAAATAGTCGCGAGAACGGACGAGAGGGATGCCACTGAGGGTGGGGGTGGCATCCCCACTTTCCTAGAGGAACTAACGACGAAGTCGCCTGGTCCCTCCGCAGGAGAGAACGCTTACCAGGAGCAACATCACCGAGGAAGGCTCGGGCACGCTGCCGATTGCAGCCAGCGGGCCAGTACCGTACAAATTTTGCCAAATCGCCAGGTCGGTGCCGTCCACGTTTCCACTGAAATCCGCGTCCCCTTCAAAGTTTTGCGTCCCGATTCCGAAGCCGCGTTGCCAGATCAGGAAATCTGCTCCATCGACATCTCCATCATTATCGAAGTCGGCTTTTTCATTCACTTCACTCAAGACAGGATCAGGGTTCGTATTGGGAGTGACTGCGGCAGCGTTAGCAAAGACTTCGACCAGTGCGTTGTCGAACCACAGACTACCGCCTAGATTGGAGCCGACAAAATCGCCCCAAAACATTACAGCACGAACTTCTTCTACGTCGGCAACAGTGTAAACGTCGTCACTGATACCAAACCACGAGGAATCGTCGACTTCGTAAACAGCTTCGATCAGCGTCCAGCTACTGGAATTAACGGTTCTGACCCGCCCCTCTCCCGCTGCCGCGGCATCGATGACGGTGCCATTGCCATCCAAATCAATCCAGATGCCTTCACCCAGGTGTTGGTCTGTATCGACAATTTTATCCCCAAAGAAAGTCTGCGCCTGGCCACCATTGGTATCGGCAAAGGTACTCAGGGCTTCTTTCCAAAACTCGAACTTAAAAACAGGTTCAATCTGGGGAGCCGCGGTAATCGGATTGTTGGGGTCCTCGCGCACCCATATCGAGAAACGTAAGACATTGCCATTATTCAACCCCACGCGCGGGTTGGGCGACCCAGTAACTGGGAATGGGGGAGTTGGGTTAGCCGGTGGAATGGTGTTGCCAATAGTGGCCCAAATGGGATTGGGGGGAGTCGCGTTGTCGATGTCGAGATTCGAGACATCATTCGAACCAGGCACCCCGGCAGTATCGTCGAAGGTCTCGGTGTAGCCATTTTCACCATTGGACACCGGCAACGAGATGCCTGCACCGTCGCCAAAGGTCCCCACTCCATTCTGACTTTGCACGAGAATATCATTTCCCATGAACGAGGCATCCACATCGAGGCCGTAAATGCCAAAGGCAAAGGGATCCGTCTGGCCGAACCCTAGACCGTCGGCGTTAATGTCGGTGAACAGTGGGGTGGCATTTGCCGCGAAGCCTGCCGATGGGAGCAAGAAGAGCATGCAGCCAATCGTCAGAAGTCGCAGTTGTCGCTGAGAGTGCGTCAAATTTTGAGAAGTGTTAAACATGATTGTCTATTCCTTAATCAAGTCCATGGATCGGATTCTGGGGCGCTGCGCCGAATTGAAATGAGTATTTTTACTGCGTAAGGTTTTTCTTAAGGATGAATTGACTACGACTGAGCAGATACGATTAGGTTTGCTCCACTAGATGGACCGTGTGCCCGTCCCCTGGAGGACGGGCACACGTGCTTTCAAAAAAAACTACAGGCTTCGACGTCGAGAGCTCAGCAGAGCCACACTCGCCAGACCTAGGAGGGCGAATGATGCAGGCTCGGGTATTACTGTGACAGACGCATCGTCAACAAAGACTTTTTGGGGAGGTGCGGCGCCAAAACTTTGGATGGCGTACACGGCCCGGATAGTATCTGCGCCGGCTGGTACCACTGCTGAAAATCCAAACTGCTCGTATTCCGAGCCGAGTGACGCTGGAGTCATATTTCCAGTCCTGGAAATCTCCGTATTCCCCACTGAGTCGCGGAATTCCATACGCATCTCAATACCGGCACCATTGGTACCGAGCACATCCTTATGCCAGACACTGAAAGTGGCAGTTGTGCCGGCAGCAGCAAGCACATCCTGAAACGCACCCGCGAAACCATTCGGATCGCCAAGGTTCAGTTCGAGGGACTGATTGCCCGTTCTTGGCATATTCGTGGTAAAAGCCGAAGTATTCGGGCCACCGTTATTGAATCCCTCCCAGGTACCTACAAACGGAGGGCCGTCGAAAGTAAGAGTTCCCTCAAAACTCGGATCAACAAGTAGGTTCTGGGCTGATGCCAGCGAACCCGAAAATGCGATGGCCGCCAAGGCCGCCGCTACCAGATTAAACTTAAGACACTTCATGAGCTGTTACCTCCAAAAAAAGAAATGACAAGGCCCCCAGTCACTGGGGATACCGAAACAACACAACCTTCATTCTACACGAACAAAGCAAATGTAAAGTTGTTCAAAATCTCTTTACTTACGAATGTTTCAAAACAAAGAGATTGCTGCCTGCAGGAACAAGGTGATAACGAGTTGTTGTAACTGTTTCAGGTACAGTTTCAATATAATCGTTACAACCACCCTGTCAAGCAAAATCGAAATTTTTTTCCCAAAAATCCTGGAGAAGGTTTTGGGCCGCTTTTCAGGCAATATCCAGCCTAATTCGAGTACCGTCCGGCAGGACTCTTACCTGCTCCTGGGGAACTCGGCCTGTAGTTCCATTAATTTCAAACCAGCTCGAAGCGATCCGATCAGCAGGCCGATGGCTCATGCCTGCTTCGACCATGTTCGCCAGTTGGACGAACGCCTCGGAACCCAGATATTTTGCGTCCTGGCAGACAGAGGTCATTTTTGGATAGACGAAGTCACGCATATCTCGATCATCAAAGCCTACCACCGACAACTCGTGGGGAATTTCTATCCGCATGAAGTGGGCCTCATTTAGCAGGCCAACGGCCACGGAGGGATCGGTGATGTAAACGGCCGTAGGTGGATTCGGTACGCTCATCAGACTGCGTAATAATTGGGCTCCATCGGGTCGATGCGCAGGTATGCGAAAAACAAGGCTGTTTTCGAGGGGAATTCCACTATTTTCTAACACTTCCACATAAGCCCGATACCGATCGACGTGGTCACCATCATCGAACTCATTGGCAGCAAAGGCAATTTTTCGATGTCCTAAAGATATCAAGTGCTCAATTGCTTGCTTGCTGGTGCTGAAAGAATCTGCGTAGACAAAGTTTAATGATGGGTGGTCAAAATGGTCCCCAACTACAATGGCGGGAAAGTTTTCCTCAGCGATCTGTCGACAGACATTGCGACCTTCGACAGTCGATCTGAGGATCACCCCTCGAATACCCTTTCGCAAAAAGTATTGGGTATAGGTTTCATCCGATCCTCGATCCCGAGTAGGGTCGAGGATCACTAGATCGAGATTAACCCCCTTCATGGCCTGCCCCATTCCCTCGACGAGAGCCATGTCATAAGGAGAACCCAGAGCAAAAGGCCCCGTGTAAATCAGGCCCAGGAAAGAGGTGCTGCGGCGCGAAACGTTGGGGACGTAACCGCAGCGGTTAACGGACTCCAATACCTTGTTCCGAACCTCCTGGGTGACGGCAGAACTGTTATTTATGACCCGGGAAACGGTCGCAATAGACACATTTGCGTGCTCGGCAACTTGTCGAATGGTGGACACTCCAGTAAGATCCTGTAACGATTCTGAAACTGTTTCCTTATAGACATCATCCTACTCGACCCTCCGATCTTGTCAAATCGACTGCTCAATTGGCCTCGACGCTTAGGTAAGAAGTACTGATATGGCCCGTCACCACAGAGTCAATGGGTTTCATTGCCCTTCAAAGTAGAGGTATTCAGTGCGACAGCTAAAGCACCACGAGACTCCTCCTGAAGATCGAATTTCACTCGTTCAGAAGTCTGCCTACTCTGTCGGCATGCTGGTCAACAATTTGCAGGCCGCCGCCCTGCCGGCGATGGTGGTGATTCTCAATCTCGGGCTTGGCATGAGTCCCGTCTTAGTCGGGATTATCGGTTTCGCGCCTCGTATCTTCGATGCGTTGTCCGATCCGATGATGGGATATATCTCTGACAATACAAAGTCCCGTTGGGGCCGCCGCAGGCCCTACATTTTCATCGGCGCTGTCCTTGCCGGAATCGTCTTCGCCGTGATGTGGCAGCTCCCCGCTGGTCACTCAGAGAGTTTCTACTTCTGGACTTTTCTGACCGCCTCCATTCTCTATTTTCTGACCTACACGATCTACGCGACTCCTTTCGTCGCTTTTGGCTTCGAGATGACTCCCGACTATCATGAACGGACTCGCTTGCAAGCCTTCGCCAACACAGTCGGCCAACTTGCGTGGTTGGGGGTTCCTTGGTTCTACGCGATCATGGCTAGCGATTTGTTCGATGACACCGTGCATGGTGCCCGTGTATTAGCACTGTGGGTGGGAGGAGCTATCTGTGTGTTAGGAGTCATGCCGGCCATTTTCTGTCGAGAGAAGCTAGCTTCTTTCGCAGTGGGCGCAGGACTCGCCGACCAGTTGAGCGATGCAAAGAGTTTCTGGGGTCATACGGTCGAATTTTTCCAGGGGATCGGCACCGCACTCAAGTGCCGACCATTCGTCAAACTCTGCTCGGCAACCTTTCTGGTTTTTAATGGTTATCAGTTAGGCGCATCATTTTCGTTGTATGTCATTATTTATTACGTGTTTCTCGGAGATAATGCACAAGCTGGCACGTTGTTCGGATGGTTTGGGTCTCTCACGGCGGTTAGCACGTTGGTGGTGATTCCATTAACTGCCTGGATCTCGACCAAGATCGGCAAACGCGAGACATTCCTGATTACGATCTCCCTCTCGCTCGTCGGCTATGCCATGAAATGGGTCGGTTACAACCCCGAACATCCCTACTGGTTGCTTGCTTCTTGTCCGTTCGTGGCCTTTGGAACGGGTTCGCTCTTTACGTTGATGGGTTCCATGGTGGCCGACGTGTGTGACTATGACGAACTTGAGAGCAAGCAACGCCGGGAAGGAGTATTCGGAGCCATCTATTGGTGGATGGTCAAGGTAGGAATGGCGCTGGCTGGGCTTCTGACCGGGGTCATGTTGGAAGTGTCAGGATTTGATGTGGAACTGGCTACTTCTCAATCGGAGCACACACTGCTGCTGTTAAGAATATTTGACGTAGGGGTTCCGCTCGTTAGCTCTGCTCTCGCGATTTGGATTATTACGACGTACGAAATCACAGAAGCAAAAGCCTACGACATCCGCGCTGAGCTCGAGCGCCGCAGAGGAAAACCTGACGAACTCAATGCCGCCAACTTGGACAATTCAACGGCCGCTGGGCGTTAGGGCCTCCCCAAGAACCGGTCGCCAACGAGAAGCGGCTGCTGAATCATGCGACCTCCCGCGACAGCAGTTCAATCACTTCAATTGCCGAAATGGCATCTTCAGGATTCCGGACGCGATCCTGCACAAATTGCTTCGTGAGATCGACGGCGTAGCGCAGGTATTGCTCACGTGATTCCTCGACAAGCTCCCAACCGATTTCATGAACTACCCTGGGCCACAATTGATGTGCCAATGCGAGTGACGGAGCGTCGCCCCGAATAGCTTGGAACACGACGTCGTCGAGCTGTTCCAGCAGCAACCGTACTTGCTCTGACTCCGGATGGAGCCAGTGGGAGGGGGAATCTTCCAGTGCAGATTCTTTGCCGGCAGCATCCGATAAGTGACTATTATGGGCAGCGTGGGGGTGGTATTTCATGGAATATCAAATCTCGTAACATGTTGGCCAACTGAAGTCACATAGCAACATTGGTTGATTGGTGAGCAGGTGGCGAATTAAGTGGTCATCCCGAAGATTTGCATCAATTAGCGGCGGCGCGGTATCTAGCCAGATAGCTCTGCCTCCCTCAAGTTGACTGACTTGAATGGACAGAAACTTGCACCCCGGTCATTCCCATTTAATTCTTGGATTTACGGCGAGATTGGTCCCTTTGGCGGTGCCCATCGCTTTTCGCAGGCGAATGAACGGCTTTTTTCGGGTCTGGTTCGGCGGTCGTGGATTCTTCTACGCTCGACTTGCTTTTAGCAATTTGGGATTTCTCAAGTTGGGCTGAGAGTCTTTCATAGTAATTGTCGAGTTCTGTGCGCAACTGCCGAAATTCTTCCTGCCATAGCTCACGGTCCGATTCAGAACGTTGTCGTTCATTTTTGAGTGAAGCCTCAAGCTGACGAATTCGCTCATGCGAGGTATGCAGATCCAACTCTATCTGTGCGTATTTGCCTTTCAGCCCCTCGAATTCCAGGATTTGCTCGGCATTCTCTTCCTCCAATTTTCTTGCCTCTTCTTTGGCTGCCTCAAGTTCTTCTTCGAGTTGGGCCAAGTGGTGCTGAATCTCGGTCTCAATCCGAGGGGACTTTTCTAGTGCGTCAGCACGCAGATTGAGTTCCGTTTCTTTCCGCGCCAATTCGCTCTGCCATTGGGTGAGTTCTTCGTGCAGCTTCTCCAGGGCAGCAAACGAATCGTGAATCCAATCTCCTAAATCCTCGTTCTCTGTTCGAAGCACCCCTAAGGGTGCTAAGACTTCATGTAATGATTCCAGTGATTCAGTAGTAGACATAGTAAGTGATCCATTCGTTCGCGCACCTTACGAGGTGCGAATTCATGATGGGGAATCGCTTGGCTAAAGCCTGAATATGGGGCTGTCGAGGCAGCCATTGCGGCAGGGTGGGTCGAGGCCGCATAGGGAAAAGTTAAGCGAATAGTTGCAAAAACGCTCCGCTGAAGAAAAAATAGCTTAAATTCAGTCGGCAGGCAAATCAGATTTTTGGATAACTGCCAAGTCAGGTCTAGCCAGTCCGGGGGACAAGAAGTTAAATGGGCTGAAGCGTAAAATGCTGTTTTTTTGCATCACCGTGCAATTCTCGCAACGTTCCCTATGTCCTCTAAAAAGTCCAAGCAAACCAAGAAGCCCAAGTCCGCCAAGAAACTTCAATATCGTACTCCTGCCGAATCGACAGGGAGTGAAGCAATCACGGTCGCTTGGACGGTAACGATTACCACGCTTTTCTGTTGTAACTTGGCCCTCATAGCCATTCACTTTTGGCTATTGAGAAATCCAGATGCGAGAGGTTTGTCGGCGTTGAGGGAGTTACTGCTTTTTGCGGGAGCATTTATTGGTGTGTTGTCGCTGCTCCTCTTGCCCGCCGTCTACAAGTTGAGGAATGTACTTCCTCCCAAGGGATTGGTCGTGTTTGGAGCTTGTTTAGCACTAGCACCCCTCTTAACGTTGCTAGTGCGAGGCTTACAGTAATGCAGTTCAACTCTTGCGGAGTCGATCCCAAAGTAAAATTCCGACAAGTGTCTTAGCGTCTTCAATTTCCCCTCGCAGAACCATGGCCACGGCCTCCTGCCAGGGGACGATCAGATTTTCTATATCTTCCCCAGATTCCCGAGCGGTTGATCCAGCAGTCAGATTTTCGGCAACAAACAAGTGCATGCGTTCGTGTAAGATGCCCGGGGAAAGGTAGAACCCAGGTAGCTCTGTCCATCGTTCGGCTGAGTAACCTGTTTCTTCCTTTAACTCACGACTTGCCGTATTCGCGGGGAACTCCGGTGGATCGATGGTTCCGGCCGGCAGTTCGATCAAGGTCTTTTTGACCGCAATTCGAGCATTCCGAATCAGACAAACCCGCTCCCCTTCCAGGAGAGGAATAATTGCCACGGATCCGGGATGCTCAATGACTTGGCGGCGAACCACAGCTTGTCCTTGTCGATCTGGCAGGGTGTGCTCCACGACGCGGAATCGGCTTGTCTGGAGCAGGATCTCAGTTTTCTCGGACATTTTGGGACTTCCCTGGGAATTGGGGGTGCCGATTCAAGAAATTTCCTCGCTAAAGGAGACTCTGGTTTGCCGACTATTGCAACCGTTGGTAGGATAACTAAATCAAAGGAGTATTGTCTATTCAGCTTGGCATATCCGTTCTCGAGTACGTCATGCTAATCACGCGTGTTTCCGTCGATCTCTTCACTGGGCATAAAATATTGAGTCACGGCGATTTGCAATATGAATCCTGCGTATGAACGGTTGAGTCTGTGTGTTGGACGTTGGCGAGGTACCGACGTACGCGTACACATTCTCTTTCCGGTGATAGCGTTGAGTTCTTTGCTGCTGACGATGGATTTCAACAGAATCCACGCCGAAGCAAAAAGTGTTTTAACAATCGAAGGCGTGTTGATTCCCCACACCTTTGGCGGCGTGGATGTGCGGCTAGTTTGCCTGGCACTGGGGGTTCTGTTTGGCAGCGTCGCCATACATGAGATAGTACGTATGATTGCTGCCAGACGCGTGGGAGGGCACGCGACTTCGTTAGTTCTAGGTCCCTTAGGGGGATTATCTAGAATCCACCTCCCTGCCGATCCACCGGCACATCTGCTTACAGGATTGGCGGGACCGAGTGTGGCAATGATCCTTATGGTCATTGCTGGTTGCTCTTTGGCCATAGGGGGCGATCGTAGTGTCTTGCAGTTAATTCTCAGCCCTCTAAATCCGGAATTTGCCTATCCCGCGCCTGGTTCCAGTCTCTTCTCGTTGAAGCTAATTGGACAATTGGTTGTTTGGATCAACTGCTGCTTGTTTCTGATAGATCTACTACCCGTAGACCCCTGTGCTGGTGCTGAAATCTTGCGGGGAGTGTTGTGGCCTGTTGTTGGCCGCAACACGGCAGCCTATGCTACGTCTCACATTGCGTTGGGAGGTGCCATCCTGTTTGCTATCTCCAGCGCGGTACTTGTTCGCCAGGCCAATCAGGGTGCCTTAATTCCTGGTTGGTTCCCGCTTGCATTGGCTGCCGTTTTCCTATTGTATGCCGGGCGGGGAAATCTGCCGCCGAAGAATTATGATGTCGGACTGGCCATCGACGAATTTGATTCTGATGATGAAATTTGGATCGCTGGCGATTGGGTCGAAGAAGATCACGCGGCGGTGTTGGTCGAACATATTCAGGACAAACAACAAGAGGCATTGGATCGCAAGCGACGCGAGCGTGAAGCCCATGAAGACGCGCGCGTGGATGCGATTCTGGCCAGGCTGCACGGCAATAGTTTTGAGAATCTCTCCGAAGAAGAACGGGCCTTTCTCAAACGGGCAAGCCGTCGTTATCAGCGACGTCGTGGAACTGCTGGCGAGAATCCAGTGTGAAGTTTCTACGCACTTGAGGGTGATTCGCTCAAGATTCACAATCATGGCTCGATACACTGAAGACCGTGAAGACCTGCTCCGCGAGGCAACGGCCTTGGTCCCTCGGGTCATGCTGCGAGTCGGGTTAGAGGGCCGAGTTGTCGAGGTCTTTGCCGGCTTTCGTAACGGCGATGCATTGAGCATTTATTTCGATTCTGACCCGGTACTGCATTTCAATAGTCGAGGGGAATTGCGGCGAGCCTTCGCCGATGGCTGCATTCTCAAAGCAGAGCATGGCAAGCTGGTTTCCTGGAAGCCACGACGAACCGCAACCAGCGTGACGATGGCCCGCCACGAGCTTTCCGCAACCGAGGAGGAGCAATTTGGCGAACGAATGCTTGGTAGAATGCAAAAACTGAGGTTCACCCTCGCGAATCAGAAATTCACTTTTGTCGGGCAATTCCCTGCTGAAAGTGATGGATTCGAACGCCTGCGCGAATGGCTAGAGTCACTTACGTTATTCACCATTGCCGCATTGCCAAATGTGTGTTGACCACAAATTGCGCGGCTTCAGTTCTCGTTGTGTATCGCAGCCACGACGATGGCCTTTCCCCCGGGACTTTCCAACTCACAGCCGATGCCATTGGCTCCACGTTTCACCCATGCCAATGCCGCGGGACGGGACGTCTGGGGAGACCAACAGGCTGTCGTGACCGATCCGATCTCGCCGCCGCCGCCGCGCAGCAATTTCGTTCCAGGGGTTGGTATAGTCTCGCTTTCAAAAGAGACGGTTACCAGTTTCTTGTTTACGTGCCCGAGGGCATCGATGCGTGCAATTGTCTCTTGACCCAAGTAGCAACCCTTGGTGAAACTAATCGCCCGAGCATCACGATTCACTTCTTGTGGGAGGTTCGAGTCATCGAAGTCTGTGCCGAAAAGTGGCAACTGGGATTCCACGCGGAGAGAGGTCCAGGCTTGCGAAGAGGTGTCGATCCACGGAGCGGCAATTGATTGAGAGAGCTTCTCCAAGTTCTCGCATCGCACCAGGAAATTACTTGGCCAGAGTAAGGGCATCCGCGTCACCAGGCATTGATGTCCGGCAAGATTCAAGTTCGAGAATCTCAACTTCTCGGTAGGGAGGGCAGAATGTCCTTCACAGATTTCGTTCAAAGCGACCTGAGACTGCGGCCCCACGACCAATATCCAAGTGTGATCTCGCGTTGCGTCAGTGAGAGAAACATCTTCGCGAATAATGTATCGGTCGAGCTGCAAGATTATTCTCTCCGCGAATCCCGGCACCGTGAGTAGAGTAATCCGCTCTGCCTCAACGCACACGAAGACATGCGCCTGTATCTTACCTTTGACATCAGTTAGAAATGCCTCACAAGTATCTCCCTCCGAGAGGCGACGTATATCGTTCGTACACATGTTGTGGAGGAATGCCGCGCGATCGGCGCCAGTAATCTCAACGGACGACCAATCAAAGAGCACAATTAAGCCGAACGCTTGCGAAAGCGCGCGATAATCGTCTTCCCAATTAGTGGATGCGTTGGGAGTCACGATGATCTTTCTTGAGGAGTTTATGAGAGGCATTCTCCAGCGTTGGCCGCAAAAATTGCGCATCTTTTACCAGAATGCAACGTCGATACGCCCCGATTAGTCTTTGCAATTCTTGCTCATTCGAGAGAGGTGCCAAGCCGTATCCCTCGACAATCTCGGGTTCGAGTGAGCTTGCCAGATAAATGGTATGTCGCTGCAGGACCCGGCAGAAATGGAGTGCGACATAACTGTCAGCAAACGGATCGTGTTTAATTTTTTCTTCCACAACCGAAAGGTCCCCGGCATTGAAGAGTCGTTTCAAAGCCTGACCTGGTCGGGAAGTAAGGTCCGAGCAAAGGACAATCGCGCCCCCAGTCTCAACGAGTTCTTCGACGGCGGACAGTGCCTGCCCTAACGCATGCCAGTCGAGCTGCTTCACATTTTCGCGAACCATTGCGACAACCAGGTCGGCAGTCTCTGAGGTTGGTTGGAACCAAATCTCTCGATACCGCTCTGTAGCCGCCCGTGCCACAGCATGGGGAGTTCCACAATAGCACTGGGCCACAGTCCCCTCTGGCCCGGGAACCACTTCCATGGCGATTCCAAGTCCGAGCAGCCACTCGCTTTCTTCGACTTCTTTTGCCAGCTTGGTTCTTTGGGTGGCGTTTTCTACTGAACGAGGTGCCTGGAATCGCGCGCGAGTCTCCTGGTCTGAGAAAGTGGGAACTATCATGCCCCTGGGATGGCGATAGGGAGAATCGATACAAGTGGAACTGATAGGTAGGATGACATCCGCTTCACACAAAATCCGATTGAGCCGTAGTGGTTGTCCCGCTTTCGTCGCGCCCAACAAGGCAAGCCCGTCGCGATCGTCCGGGGCATGCAAATGGATAGATATTTCTGGACCGACAATGTCTTGCAATTCACCACGTAAGTCATCGAGCTGAGCGGGAATCAGCACGGTGATGTGACTCTCCTCGACCCCTGCGTGGGAAAGGGCCGAGATTGTCCCGACGAGAATCTGACCCAATTGGGGAACTTCCGCATGGAGGGCAATGGCGACGAAATCCCCAGGTACAGTCGCCTCACTGAGAGGGGGATAATCAAGCGGAGCCTCAAACGCCTGCATAACATGCTTTGGCAAATCACTCTGGCCAATTGGATCGATAGGACGGGCCCCCAAGGTGGTGATTCTTGATTGGGCGATTTCGGTCAGATTGATGGTGTCGAGAATGGTTGTCATGTGAATCTTGGGAGAAACGACTGAAATTAAAGCTGCTGGGAGTGACTTGTTAATCCCGCCTGAATCTCCTATTTTCGAGAGTTCCCCCTCGACCGCGTTTGGAGTTAGCATCCGCTCTGGACGCATCATACCGTTTCCACCTTTTTCCCGTCAAACAAGGAAGAACTAAATGTCAGTCTCTCGCGATTCAATGACCCAGTGGTGCAAGACACTACTTGCCGGAAGGGAGGCGGCCCCCACTCTGGAACTCGTCGATTATCTTGCCGCGGTCCCACGATTGGAAACTTTATCCGACATCCCTGCGGGAACGGTAGTCGCCGTGCGTGGTGATGTTGATGCCAAACCTGGTGAGAAGATCGGTGAAGGCGATATCCGCTTGCGTTCGATGCTAGAAACTTTGAAGTTCGGCATCGAACGGGGTTGGAAGCAAGTTATCTTTGGCCATATCGGTCGCAAACCAGAAGGGTCGCTCAGCAAAGTAGCAACACGCTTGGGTGAACTTTTGGGGCAGGACGTGCCACTAGTCGCCGACTGGATTGACGAGAAGACAGATTCCATCACTGACGCAGCGCGTGACAAGATTGCCTCCGCCCAGGCGGGATCGGTCATCGTGCTAGAAAATACGCGTCGATACGAAATCGAACGAGTCCTCTGGAAGGCAACGATTGACGAGAGTGACGCGATTGCAGACAGACTTTCCAATTTCTCCAACCAATTTGCACAAAAAATTGCCAAAGTCTATATCCACGAGGCCCTCTCAGCAGGCAGCTTGGACACTTCGAGCACGGTCGTACCGGCTGCGATGGATCGAGTCGCCATGGGTCTTTATGAAGCCGCTGAGTTTGATGGGCCGATGCGCAAGTGTTTGGAGACACAACTGGTCATTTTCAGTGGCCTCAAGATCGACAAGCTGGATGATCTCGATGCGATGATCGGCCGAGGCAGCATCGAGTGCGTATTTGCGGCAGGTTCCCTGGCAATGGCCCTCAAGAAAGCGATTGGTGAACTCGATGGTAAGCCCTGCTGCTTGGGCGTGGCTGAGGATCCAACCCATTCTGACAAACCCTATTACATTCCCCCCGAAAGAGTTGCCCAGGCCAAACGAATGGTTACCGAAGGGCGAGAGAAGGGGATCGAGTTCGTGGTTCCCGTGGATTCGGTGATCGAAGATGGGTCGGTCGTTGATGAACTTCAACCCGACCAGCAGCAATTCGACATCGGGCCAAAATCGAGCCAATTATTTGAGGAGAAGGTCGGAGAATTTATCGCCGCGCATCCCGCGGGAGGAGTGGCGTTCCACAATGGTGTCTTCGGAATGTTCGAAGACCCTCGTTTCGAAGCCGGCACAAAGAAGTTCATCCCCCAATTGCAACGGATGACCCAAGCCGGAATCGATGTCTATGTAGGAGGTGGCGAAGGGGGCAAGGCACTCGAACTTTACGGCAAGCCCGACTGGGTGACCCATGTCTTTACGGCTGGCGGCACGGTGCTCAATGCGCTCGGCAATGAGCCGGTACCTTACCTGGTTGCGCTTCGCTTAGCAGCTACCCGATAAACACTTCCCCCGTAGTTCGCTTGATTATTCAGGAGCCCCTGCGCGGACATGTTCGCACTGCTCGATAAAGTTTTCGAGCGACTCGAGGATCTCCCCAGAAGAATTCCGGTTGCGGCAGGCGTATTCGATTCGAGCTGCGAGAGTGCTGAGCTGGGCAAACCCGTAGCTGCTCGAATTGCCATTGAGTTGATGGGCGACGCGAGAAAGCGACTCCCAATCTTCCACTTCTGCGTGGGACCGGAGTGTTTCAACTCGACGTGGCAATTCGCTGACAAAAATCCCGACAAGTTCTGCGAGGTTCGGGTCATCACCATACACGGAATATACGGGCTGCAGTGTCTGTGCCATTGGCATGGATGGATCTCCTGGTGTGAGCAATGCGTGAGGACGGCACTAAGATGCGTCCACGATGCAAGACTGATACAAGTAAATACCTTGGAAGCCTAGACCAATTTTCGGCATGCAGTCACTCGATCCGTAGAGATAGGCAAGAGAGAAAAAGCAAAGAGTTTACCGCGAGCGATCCTACCTGGCAGAATCGTCAGGACTCGCCTTGTGAGGATCTTTTCTGCACGTTCGCTGATGCTAACCTCAGTCTCTATTGAGAATCCAAATAGACTGTGTTCCGAAGCGTTGGGGTGCAGCCGCCGCAACACGAAGCCGTGACACTTAGAGTTCCAGTTGTAACGCCGTAATCGATTGCAGCGATCTGCAATTTGCCTGGAATCTGGTCGTTTACCGTCGCAACCGGTACGAACGAAACACTCTGAACTGCGAACCCCAGTCGAGCTAGCAATTTCTTGAAACTTATCAAGGGATTCCGAGCGGCTCGTCGATATGCCTTCATATCCAATGGAGCGTTAGCCTCTGGCAATCAGAAGCGACCCCTTTCGAACTGGCACAATAACAATACGAAAGTAAGTGCAGTCGAAGGCCTTTGAGATTGCCATGTGGCCACTGTGTTTCCCTCTCAATTTTAGGAGCCTCCCAAATGAAGAATCATGTCCTTTTGTCGACGCTGGGCGTCGCAATTGCCCTGAGCTGTGCTGGAAACGCGAAAGCGTTCTCCGGCCTGTTCGGTGGTTGCTGCGAGCCTAGCTGTGGTTGTGCTGACAACTGTTGCGAGCCATCCTGTGGATGTGCCGATGCCTGCTGCGAGCCAAGCTGTGGTTGTAATGATGATTGCTGCTGTGCCCCAAGCTGCTGCTGCAAGAAGCCTGGCCTGTGTGCTCGGATGAAAGCCCGTCACGCTTGCAAGAAAGCCCGCAAGCACTGCTGCGAGCCATCCTGTGGCTGTGCCGATAGCTGCTGCGAGCCAAGCTGCGGTTGTGCAGACGCCTGTGGTGGCGATGCCTGTGGTGGCGGTGCTGCGCCTAGCTGTGGCTGTGCCGATAGCTGCTGCGAGCCAAGCTGCGGTTGTGCAGACGACTGCTGCGACTCCGGTTGCTGCGATTGCTGCTGCAAGTGCAAGAAGAAGCGTGGCGGTCTGTGCGCCAAGATGCGTGCCCGCAAGGCATGCAAGAAAGCTTGCTGCTGCGAGCCATCCTGTGGCTGTGCCGATAGCTGCTGCGAGCCTTCCTGCGGATGTGCAGGCTGAGCTAAGTTAGCATCAACCTAGGTTACACAACCTTAGATTGAACCCTCCCGAACGGTCCCTTGTTCTCACGAACAAGGGGCCGTTTATTTTTTGCTAATTGTGCCAGTGAAAGACCCGTACCGTAGGCCGGAACAAGCCGTGCGCAGTTCCGGCAGATCGAAGTGCTGGAGATATTGAACCGCAGAGGGAAGATTTGTGATTTAGGATTTATGATTGATGAGGGGAGTCCGCCATGAATGGCTTTTTCAGCAATCAAGAATCATATCTTCTCCGCGCTCTCTGTGTCCTCTGCGGTTCAAAAATCCCAACGTGGCCAGCAGCAAGAGCGTCACGCCGCTCGGTTCCGGCACACCTATGGACGTAGTCGTACCCGCCCAACTCTGGCCGTAGGTGGCTTGCCAGACGTTGAGGTCTTTGCCGTCGATGTAGCGGTCGCCGTTGGTGTTGCCGAACGATTCTGGGGCCACGTTGCCTTCCCCGGCGTCGAAACCGAAGTTGAGTTGCCACACCAAAAAATCGCGGCCGTCGACGTCGTCGTCCCCGTCGAAGTCGCCGTTGCCGAGCGTGAGCTTCGCGGCGTATTGCTCGAAGGGCAAGTTGTGCTGAGAAGCGACATAACCTGGATACAGGAGCGGTACGGTGTCATCCTGCTGAAACATATCTTCAAAGCCGGTAGCTCGTGAACCAATCACGCGAAAGAGAATTCCCCGACCGATGGGACCGAGGGCAGGGTCAATCACTGCCGCGACATACTGCTCGCCGCCTTGCAGTGCGATGCCGAAACTCAATAGGTCGATGGTCACCAGGAACGTGGTGAATAAAGTAGGGTCACTAGCCGGTCCCGTCTTGCCGAACTCTTCGACGGTGATGAGGTTTGTCACATTGCAGCCGGATAAACCCGCGTTGCAGTTCACCCTCTCCACAATGTGATCGCCGACAGAGAAACCAATCGCATTGTCAAAGAACGAATCCGGGCCACCCTGAACGCCATCGCTCCATACATGGAAATCCATGCTGAAGTCGTAGATGTCTGCCAAATCATTCTCGGGTTGGCTGTCCAGATCTCTGGCAAAGATGACGATCTGTGCCTCGGTCAAGATACCTGATTCGGTAGCAGGAACTTCCACGACAAATCCGGGGGTATGCCAAAAAGGACCTGTATGAAGCGTCGACCCGCCGCCAAGACCGTCGGTGAGGCTGCTATCTGGGCCAATGCTGTCGCGCAAGACACGCGATGCGGCGCGAGTGCTGTCTGCCATGCCAAGAAAATTAGCCACGAAAAGCACAAAGAAGAGAGAATGTATGATTGCTGATTTATGATTGCTGATACAACGCTTCATGACTTTGTCCCCTCATCAATCATCATTCCTAAATCATAAATCCGCTTTTCGTGGCTCAACAACCTCAACGT
Organism: Bythopirellula sp.; assembly: GCA_041738415.1. Classification (GTDB taxonomy): domain Bacteria; phylum Planctomycetota; class Planctomycetia; order Pirellulales; family Lacipirellulaceae; genus Bythopirellula. Next base: position 44,081 of record JBGSPU010000170.1, on the reverse strand, counting down.
GGCCAGCGCGCACTGGCTAAACCATTCCCACCAGGTGAAATAGAGCAAGAAAAGAGCTAGGCGAATCACGGCCTAAGGCCTCCTCAGGTTTTGGCTGGGGGTGCTTAATCCTGTCACTTCTCAGTTTCCCAGATGCCCCAAAAAGTGCAAGAATTGTTTTGCGGGTTTTACCAATTTTCCCAACAAGAATTACCCCAGACACGATCCTCCAACAATTAGGCACGATCCATCAGGCGCCAGACCGCGCATTTTTCGGAGATTTCAGAAAGGCGATAAAAAACTGGGATTTTCCGGAATAATAGTGGCTCTATCGCAATCGGTCTTGTATCGCCGATCTGACTCAGGCATTAACTACGTCTCCGCTATCACGAAGGGTTCCCTAACACCCCTCCGGGGTGTCAATTGTGTGGGTTGAACCTATCCGGGGGTGTCGCTGCGCTCAACCCCCGGCTAAAAGCTATCATCACTTCGTAATACCAGAGTCGTGGGTAGAAAACTGATTGATACTAGTGCTATGTACAAGAACATCAAGCAACTGAACTCTGGTGAAACGCGGGAAGTAATAAGGCGAAGAAAGAGACAGAATCACCTACTAAATCTCCTGAAGTACCATTCTTGCTCACACTCAGCCAACCGTCTGCAGGCGTGAAACACCAATGCTCCTTCTTGGTTTGATTTCCGCACAAAGTGGACAAGTCCGTCGCATCCTGCGATAATCCTGCTGAGGCTAGTACAACACGAGGATTCTGGGCAATGCATCACTTTCACGGCAAAGCACTCCAAATTTTTCTTGCTTGCAGTATGTTCGGAGTGTGCTTAGAGATTCCGCTATTCGCCCAACAGGCTATCTCTCAGAGTGCCACAGCGGATAACAATGCCGGTGCAGCCGGCGGCGCAGCCCAAGCCGACTTCGACTCGCTGATCGATCTAATCCAGTCGACCGTGGCCTACGATTCCTGGATGGAAAATGGGACCGGCGAGGGAGAAATCTCACCATTCGCTATCAACGGGGTCTATGCAGACGCCCAAGGAACCCTGCGGTTTGCGGATTCTCCCAATTCGCCGGCGAATCTGCTGCGGACTCCTCAATCGTCTGCACGTGAGACTGCCGACGTGCGTCGCCCTTCTCAGCTTCGATTCGTTTCCTTGCCGCGACTTGAACGGGCCATACAACAGCACCAGCGAGAGCAGACGCCGCTTCCTGCCGAAATGCTTACGCTGGCGGGATTGCAACGCGTCGAGTATGTGATCATTAATCCAGAAACGAAAGATTTGATCCTTGCGGGACCAGCCGGCGATTGGCAGCTCGGCCCCGAACAATCCCTGGTCAGCGTGGAAACGGGACGAGCAGTCCTGCGGTTGGATGATCTGCTGGCCCTGTGGAGGCGATCAGGTGGAAACTCTCCTTTCGGGTGCTCGATTGTGCCGCGTCAACAAGCCTTGGCCGCGACTCAGGAGTATCTTCAGAGGACGGGTGCCGAACCACTCGAACCGGGTGGGAGAAAAAAATGGCTCTCGGATCTCCGTGACACGCTCGGAAGTCAGGATGTCAAATTCTTTGGCCTAACCCCCAATAGCCATGCGGCCCTCGTACTATTGGTGGCCGACTACCACATGAAACTGATCGGGATGGGCTTGGCCGATAGTGTCCCAGGTGTGACTAACTACCTCGACACGGTGCAATTGGATGCCGACGGATCAGCTCCCTCGATGAGTGTGCTCCGCTGGTGGTTCGCGATGAACCACGGCCCCGTGCAGACCGATGCCACTCGCAAGCTTTTTCGGCTCCCAGGTGACGGGGTAAAGGTTTTGAGCGAGAACGAGCTATTGGCTGCCCGCGGGGAACGTGTGCATACCAACCAGTCCGAGGAGCTGAACCAGCGTTTTGCCAACTCTTTCACTGTCGAATTCACACAGATTAGCTCAAAATATCCGCTCTATGGAGAGCTAGAGAACCTTTTTGATCTGGCACTCGTTTTGGCAATCATCGAACGAGAGCAGTTGCTTGAGCGTGCAGGATGGCAACCAGCACTGTTGAAAGATTCGGCGGGACTTCCGCTGCCAGCACTTCGAATCCCTGGTGAGGTCCAGACGGTGGTCAATCATCGGATGATCAATCGTCGGCAAATAATCGCAGGAATCAGTGGTGGAGTCTGGGTCGATAGTCGTCGCACGTTGAACCTGGAGTCCGCCGACACAGGTCCATTGCAAAGCGTATCTTTGAGAAAACAACCGGCGCCGGCGGATCTCTGGTGGTGGGATTAATTCTTGTGAATCATTGCAACTGGCGTGACTTCCTCCATCCACTACGCCACCCAGTCGAGTTCTAATCCAAGTTGACGTGACCAAATGAGATGATCGATCCCATCGACGTCGCCATCGTTGTCCGCGTCTCCTTCGCCGAGAGTGATGCCCGTTCCGTAATTGTTTTGCCATTCTTGAGAGAAGAAAAGGACGGGAGTCGATTTTCTTCTCCTAGGAACTTTTTGAGGTCCGAGCTAATCCCTGTTCGATTGCGATCTTCGCCACGGCGTCGGCAACCGCCTCCGAAACCCGTCGGTCGAACACCGCAGGCACAATATAGTCGGGCCGCAGATCTGCATCGGCGATGGCTTCGGCGATGGCTTTCGCCGCGGCCAACTTCATTTCCTCGGTCACGGCCCGGGCACGAACATTGAGCAGTCCTCGAAACAGGCCTGGGAAACATAGGACGTTGTTGATTTGGTTTGGATAATCCGAACGCCCCGTCGCCACAATCTTTGCATATGGTGCCGCTTCCTCAGGTGCGATCTCCGGATCCGGGTTGGCCAACGCGAAGACGATCGCATCGTCGGCCATGTGCTGCACATCGACAGCGCGCAACACATTCGGGGCTGACACGCCAACGAATGCGTCGGCTGCGAGCACGGCGTCTCCCAACTGCCCTGTGCGCTTAGTAGCATTGGTATGTTGTGCGACCCATTGCTTCAGCGGGTTGAGGTCGCGCCGGTCGGGGTGAATTATGCCACGACTGTCGCAGACAATCATTTGCTCAACACCGACAGCCTTCAAGAGTTTAACGATAGCCACGCCAGCGGCGCCTGCGCCGTTGACCGCAATTCGGAGGTCTTGGAGTTTTTTGCCCACAACTTTGGCGGCGTTGGTCATCGCCGCGAGCACGACAACAGCGGTTCCGTGCTGATCGTCGTGAAACACGGGAATGTCCAGTTCCGCCGAGAGGCGTTGTTCTATTTCAACGCAGCGCGGGGCCGATATGTCTTCCAGATTCACACCTCCGAACGAAGGCGCGAGGTAGCGAACCGTCTTGATGATTTCCTCGACGTCTTGCGTGTCGAGGCAGATGGGAAAAGCATCGACTCCCCCGAACTCCTTAAACAAGATGGCCTTGCCTTCCATGACAGGCATCGCGGCACGTGGGCCGAGATTGCCCAGGCCCAGAATCGCTGAACCATCGGAAACAACCGCCACGGTATTGCGTCGGATCGTCAAATCGAACGAGGTCTCCGGAGCCTCCGCAATTCGTTGGCAGACGCGCGCCACGCCTGGCGTATAAGCGATCGAAAGGTCAGCCCGGGTCTTGACAGGAACTCGCGAGCAAATCTCCAGCTTGCCACCCAGATGCATCAAGAACACGAGGTCTGACACATTTAAGACTTCGACATCCTTCATGTTCCCCATCGCGGCGACAACCTGTTCGCCATGCTCGACGTTGAAAGCGCTGATAGTGAAATCGCGGATGATGTGCGACTCTTGCGAGTCCACGACGTCAATCGCGCCAATCAGGCCGTCGGCTGCGCCGATGGTTGTTGTGATCCGACCTAGCAGTCCGGGACGATCGGGATAACGCAAGCGAACGGTAATGCTGTATCCTGGGCTATGATGACTCATGGTTTTTGTATGGTCCATACTCCAGGTAGAATAAGAATTGCCAAGTAACAACGTTGCAATCAGGTATTATGACAATGCGACATGTTTGCGTCTACTACATGCCATATCGCTATAATCCCGCTCCACCATCAAAAGGTAGAGTACACATTGGCAAATGTGCCAGTTATCACTGTATCCCCCTGTGGCAAGCTAAACGACGTTTGAGTACTTCGCTTTTCTTCTCCTGCTCTTTTCCTACTTTGAGGCAATCACCCGCAATAAACAACTCGGCGAGTTGTGACTCGATCTCGCGAAAGGGCTGTGTTCCCGTGTGCTCTTTCAAGTGCTGGAAAATCTCGTGCCGATCGCGTAAATTGTTGCCACCGTTCGCCGTATCGATTGAACCACCCTTCCGCTCAGGATTCCGGCCTCATGGCAAAGAGAGCATCCGCCAAGAAAAACGGCAACGGCGCCAATCTCGGCTTCGAGGAGAAGCTGTGGGCCGCTGCCGATAAGCTGCGCGGCCACATGGACGCGGCGGAGTACAAACACGTCGTGCTGGGCCTCGTCTTTCTCAAGTACATCAGCGACGCCTTCCAAGAACTGCACGACAAGCTGGCGGCCGACAAACACGCCGACGCCGAGGATCGCGACGAGTACACCGCCGAGAACGTCTTCTGGGTGCCCAAGGCGGCCCGCTGGCCGCACCTCCAAGCGCAGGCCAAGCAGCCGACGATTGGCAAGCTCATCGACGATGCAATGACCGCCATCGAGAAAGACAACCCGTCGCTCAAGGGCGTGCTGGCCAAAGACTACGGCCGCGCGTCGCTCGACAAGCAGCGGCTCGGCGAACTGATCGACCTCATCGGCACGATTGGACTCGGCGACGCCGAGAGCCGCAGCAAGGACGTGCTGGGTCGCGACTACGAATACTTTCTCGGCAAGTTCGCCAACGCCGAAGGCAATGGGGGCGGCGAGTTCTACACGCCGCAGTCCGTCGTCAAACTGCTGGTGGAAATGATCGAACCGTACAGTGTCTCTGGTAAGGGGGCACGCATCTACGACCCGTGTTGCGGCTCCGGCGGCATGTTCGTATCGAGCGAACAGTTCGTCCTCGCCCACGGCGACCGCGTCGGCGACCTGTCGATCTACGGGCAGGAGTCGAACAACACGACATGGCGACTCTGCAAGATGAACCTCGCCATTCGGGGCATCGACGGCAACATCGGACCGCAGAATGCCGACACGTTCCATAACGACCTCAAGGCCGACTACATCCTCGCCAATCCGCCGTTCAACGTGAGCGACTGGGGCGGGCAGAGACTCACCGAAGACGCCCGCTGGAAATATGGCGCTCCGCCCAGCGGCAACGCCAACTTCGCGTGGGTGCAGCACATGGTGCACAAACTCGCCCCCAGCGGCATCGCCGGGTTCGTGCTCGCCAACGGGTCGATGAGCAGCAATCAGTCGGGAGAAGGGGACATCCGCCGGCAACTGATCGAGCAAGACCTCGTCGATTGCATGATCGCCATGCCTGGGCAACTCTTCTACACAACACAGATTCCGGTTTGCTTGTGGTTTCTGGCCCGCAACAAGAAGAACGGGAAGTTCCGAGATCGCAGGGGCCACACGCTCTTCATCGACGCCCGCAAGCTCGGCGTGCTGGTGGATCGCACGCACCGCGAACTCACGACCGACCAGATCGACCGCATCGCCCGTGCGTACCACGCATGGCGTGGCGAGAAGGACGCCGGCAAGTACGAAGACGTGCCCGGCTTCTGCAAAAGTGCTACGACCGACGAGATCGCCAGTCACGGCCACATTCTCACTCCCGGCCGCTACGTCGGCGCCGAGGCGGCCGAGGACGACGACGAACCGTTCGACGACGCGATGCAGCGGCTCACCAACACGCTCGCCGCCCAGTTCGCCGAATCGGCCAAGCTCGAAAAGCGGATCGCCAAGAATCTCGCCAGTCTCGGCTTTACCCCGGAGAAGCTGTCATGAGCAAGAACCTGCCAGCACCGCTGCCCGACGACGAATCGCCAGAAAACACCGGCCAATTCCTCCTCTACCAGACCGAGGATGGCCAGACGCGGATCGACGTCCGCATGGCGGACGAAACCGTATGGCTCTCGCAGAAGGCAATGGCTGATCTGTTCCAAACGACCAAACAGAACATAAGTCAGCACCTGATCGGGATTTATGAGGAGGGCGAACTCCAAGAGGAGGCAACTGTAAAGAAATTCTTGACAGTTCAATTCGAGGGTTCCCGGCAGGTCTCCCGCGAGGTCGACCACTACAATCTCGACGCCATCCTGGCCGTTGGCTACCGCGTTCGCTCCCAACGTGGCACGCAGTTCCGTATCTGGGCCACCGGCCGGCTCCGCGAATACCTCATCAAGGGCTTCGCGATGGACGACCGCCGCCTCAAGCAGGCCGGCGGCGGCGACTACTTCGAGGAACTGCTGGCCCGCATCCGCGACATCCGCTCGTCGGAGCGAGTCTTCTGGCGGAAGGTGCTCGACATCTATGCCACCAGCATCGACTACGACCCCCAGGCCGAGGCGTCGCTCGTCTTCTTCAAGACGGTGCAGAACAAAATGCACTGGGGAGCCCACGGACACACCGCGGCAGAAATCATTCATCGCCGAGCAGATTCAACCAAGCCCAATATGGGCCTGACAACTTGGGCCGGCGACAAGCCACGGAAGTCGGACGTGAGCGTCGCCAAGAACTATCTGGCAGCCGAGGAGATCGACGCCCTCAATCGCATCGTCACCGCGTATCTGGAGTTCGCCGAGCTCCAGGCGATGAGCCGCCGCGCCATGCACATGGCCGATTGGATCGCCAAGCTCGATGACTTCTTGCGGTTGTCGGATCGGCAGATTCTGACGCACGCGGGCTAGATTTCGCACGAGGGGGCGCTAGAGAAGGCAGAAGGGGAGTTTGCGAAGTATCGCAAAGCCCAGGCGGCGCTGCCGCAGCCGGTGGACGAGCACTTCGAGCAATCTATGGAGGAACTCAAGCAGATCGAGAAGCAGAAGCCTTCGGCCCCTCAAAGGAAAGCGAAGAAGCCGACGAAGAAGAGGCCGACCAAGGGTAAGAAGCGGAAGCCGCCACGTTTCGGGGAGGAGTCATGACGAGATCGAAGTCTTCTAGAACGCCGTGGCCTGAGTTCCCGCTAACTGATCTATACGACATTAGCTCTGGTCTATCCAAACCGCGTTCAGCTTCTTGTCGTCGCAGTTTTCCGGATATTCGCCGCTTAGCGGCGAATCGCGGGTTGCAGGCAAGCGAATTGGCCATCCAAAATCATGCGTCCGCACAGCAGGAGGTCAAAATAGGCTCGCTCACCACCCCGCTGGCAAGGAGTTAACCCGATTGATGGCCTCCCGAAAACTCGCTACAATGGCAGGCTTTCCCTACACCGATTTCTTCACCTTGGGTTGCTAGCGTTAGCAATCGAAGAACGGTCAGCCCTTTTTTTGCTTGGGACGCTCGGTCGCAGCGACAATTTCTGCCGCTGGTCGCGACGTCCCCGATTGGTTTTTTTATACATGGTCAACCGTAACCTTATCCGCGAATTCGACATTTCTGATGAAGACTGGGACATCGCCGTTGGCGAGCTAGCCGAAGATGATATTGGCTGGTTGGATGCAACCGACGTCGATGTGAATCAGATAGTCGAAGGCAAAATCCTCCGTATCGACGAAGAGTACGTACTCGTCGACGTCGGCTACAAAAGCGAGGGCACCATCGCCCGCGACGAATGGGACGAAGATGAACCTCAACCCGAGATCGGGCAAGTTATTCGAGTCCTCGTCGAAGATGTTGAAGATAGCCAAAGCCCGCTCGAAGAGCGTGGCATGATCGTGCTCAGCAAGCGCAAGGCTGAGAAAATCGAAAAATGGATGAAGGTCATGGAGACCGTCCATGAAGGAGACATCATCTCCGGCGAAGCGGTGCGAAAAATCAAGGGTGGTTTGCTGGTCGATATCGGGGTGAATGTCTTTCTTCCCGCCAGCCAGGTCGATATTCGTCGTCCTCACGATATTGGCGAATATATCGGCAAGACGATCGAGTGTATGGTGCTCAAAATCGACGAGGCGCGCCGCAATATCGTGGTGAGCCGACGTAGCTTGATCGAAGCCCAGCGTGAAGAGAAGAAGTCGGACCTCTTGCGCGAGCTTGAAGTTGGCCAACTCCGCAAGGGAACGGTCAAAAATATCGCCGACTTTGGAGCGTTCGTCGATCTGGGTGGCATCGATGGCCTGCTGCATATCACGGATATGAGTTGGGGTCGCATCAACCATCCTTCGGAGATGGTCAAAATCGACGACGAACTCGAAGTACAGATTCTCCATATCGATTACGAGAAAGAAAAAATTGCCCTGGGTCTCAAGCAGAAGAGTGCCAGCCCGTGGGAGAATGTGGTGGCTAAGTATCCTGTCAATTCCGTCATCAAGGGGACGGTGGTCAATGTGATGAGCTACGGAGCCTTTGTGAAGCTCGAAGACGGCATCGAAGGGCTTGTCCACATCAGCGAAATGTCGTGGACCAAGCGGATCAGTCATCCTAATGAGCTCGTGCAAATCGACGATGTCATCGACGTCGTTGTGCTGCGAATTGATGAACAGAAGCAAGAGATTTCGCTGGGCATGAAACAAACTCAGGACAACCCCTGGGAGCGAGTTGCCGATCGTTATCCGACAGACGCGTTGGTCAAAGGCAAGGTGCGGAACCTTACCAATTACGGGGCCTTTATCGAGATTGAAGAAGGGATCGACGGACTGCTGCATGTCAGCGACATGTCTTGGACCCGCAAGATCAGCCATCCGAGTGAGGTCGTGGAGAAGGGCCAAGAGGTCGAATGCAAGGTGCTCTCGGTTGACCAGGAGCGCCGCCGGATAGCCTTGGGACTCAAGCAAATGGACGATGATCCTTGGGCTACGGACATTCCCAACCGCTACCAGCAGGGCCAGCTCGTTAATGGCAAAGTTACGAAGATCACCAATTTTGGAGTCTTTGTCGGTTTGGAAGATGGCCTGGAAGGTTTGTTGCACATCTCCGAACTTGCCGACCACAAGGTCGAGAATCCTCAGGAAGTTGTGAACGTCGGCGACGAAATCGAGGTCAAAGTACTCCGTGTCGATTCCGAAGAGCGGAAGATCGGCCTCTCGCGGAAGCGGGTAGAATGGGCCGAAGAAGATGAAGCCGCTGCCGAGGCGGCAGAAGCGGAGGCAGCCAGAGGAGAGACGCCTCTCGAGTTAAAGGGTGGCATCGGTTCCGATTCGGGTCCGCTGTTCAAGCCTGCTGCTGCTGAAACGGACGATGCCGAGGAGGTTCAGGAATCCGACGAACAGGAATCCGAGGAAGCCGACGAAGAAAACACGGTCAAAGCTGCAGAGCAGGAAGGCTAATCCTGCGACGATCTGGCTGAGGTTTTCTTTTTTATCAAGGGCATAGCGGACTCGATTCCGCTGTGCCCTTTGAATTAGGCCCCTTCTATTTGGTAAGGTCGGCAAAATCTGACCAACCGGTCCACTTCAACATCTTCGGCTCCTAGTGCAGGTTTTCAACCTGCTCGTCGATACTCTTAAGGCAACAGGACGTAAACCAGACGGGTAGAAGGTCGCAGTCAGCAATGGCCGTGACACCAGACTCGAACCGGTTGAAAGTGGCGCCAGCACCTATCCAACAGGACGGGATTGAGCTCTCGGGATTCGCTCTCGTGTGTTCATCGTGGTATGGCGGTAAACGCCTCTCCCCCAACAACAGACGGTTCTCACTGATGGCCACTACGACCAAACCCCGCCGCTCAACCGCTGTCCAGACTCCGCTGGAGACCTACCTCCGCGAGATCAATGAGACCGCACTGCTGACTGCCGCCGAAGAACGAGAGTTAGCGGTTAAAATCGGGCAGGGGGACTCCCCGGCACGCGATCGCATGGTGCGAGCCAACCTGCGATTGGTCGTGAATATTGCGCGCGGATATTCGGGCAAAGGCCTGAGCCTGCAGGACCTGATTGAAGAGGGAAATCTAGGCTTGCTGCGTGCCGTCGAGGGATTCGACCCGGCCATGGGAACTCGTTTCAGCACGTATGCCAGTTACTGGATCAAACAGTCGATCAAGCGGGCTTTGATCAATACGGGGAAGACGATTCGCATCCCTGCTTACATGGTAGAACTGTTGTCTAAGTGGCGGCGGGCTACTGCTCGGTTGACGGAAGAATTGGATCGTAGTCCCACCCCCGAGGAAGTTGCCCGCGTCCTGGGACTACCGAAGAAGAAGCTCCCCATCATCAAGAAAGCAATCAAGATTTACAACGCCACTCCGCAAACCGACCAGACGGAAGCGGGTTGGACGTTAGGCGACATGGTGATGGACGAGCGGCAAATGAGTCCCGACGATATGCTTGTCGAGAATGACAGCCTGCAGCATGTGATGGAGATGCTCACTACGATGGAAGATCGCGAGGCGACCGTCCTCAAGATGCGGTTTGGGCTCGATAATTACGAGCCGAAGACCCTCAAAGAAATCGGCGAGCAACTGGGGCTTACTCGTGAGCGAGTTCGTCAGATAGAAACCGAAGCCCTCAACCGCATGGCCGACAGTTTGGAAGATCCGCGCGATCGATTTTAGTTTCAGACTATGGAATCTCATCCCGAAGCCGCTTCAACGCCTTGCAAAGGTAGCGGCGGCAAGGCGTCTTCGAGCACTCCTTGCGCTTTGGGCCAGGCAAGCAGGGCCTCGGCAACCATCCATATTTGCAGCAGAATTGTGGTGGCTCCGACGGAAAAGAGCAGATAGTTGCCTTGTTGCCACCAGCCACTTGCGGGGTTGAACATGTTCCACAGCAGAGCCCAGAAGGGAAGTATGATCATGACGATCATCGGCAGCACGATAAACCAAATAGGTTTATTGCGGCGGGCCAGGTAGAACATGGTCACTAAGAAGGCGAGTCCAGCCAGTAGTTGGTTGGTCGCCCCAAACAGGGGCCAGAGGTATTGTCCGCCCGTGCCGTAGGGAGCAGGTGGTCCACCGGCTGCGCTGGGACCACGCATTAGCGCAAGTGCCAATGCCGACCCTACAGCAAGCGAAGTCGCCACGTACTTATTGGCTAGCGGCGGAAACTTTACTACGCCGGCCAGTTCTTGGATGACATAGCGTTGCAGGCGGGTGGCCGTGTCGAGCGTGGTGGCTGCGAAACAGGCAACCAGCATGGCAATGACTGCGATGGCGTAGCGTTGTGCGATCCCGAGGGCACTAAGAAAATTGGCCCCCCCATCGACAAAAGCCCCCACCATTTGACCTAGGCGAAAATTGCTCCAATTTCCCTCGGAATTGTAGCGGGCGTGCCAGGCGTCGATTCCGAGGATAGGATTTCCCGCCGAGTTGGCCGCGACCTGGTAGGTGCCATCTGATTGTCGATCAAACTTTCCCATACCGACTCCGGCGCAGCAAGCCAGAATTACCAGCACGGCCAAGGCCCCTTCCAACAACATCGAGCCGTAGCCCACGGAGAGGGCATCACTTTCCGATGCGACTTGCTTGCTCGTCGTTCCGCTAGAGACGAGGCAGTGAAACCCGCTCACCGCCCCGCAGGCGATCGTGATGAATAGGAAGGGCCAGATAGGGGGTGCTCCTACCGGAATATCTTCGGCGATCGCCGGAGCACTTGCCATAAGTCCCGCGTGCCCCGAGAAACCTGCGGCGATCATGCCACCCAACAACAGCAACAGAGCAACAACCAGTTGGAGGCTGTTGATATAGTCGCGGGGTTGCAATAAAAGCCACACCGGAAGCACAGAAGCAAAGAAACAGTAGACGAACAGAATGGCGGTCCAAACCACTGTTTCATTTCCCAGCAGCGGGTGAGTCGTGACGTCAGGGAGCCATTGCTGCAAGTTGATGGGAAGTGAATCGGCACCGATCACGACTCCCAGGTACAGCAAGACTAATGCGCCCAGAGAGGGAATAATTAAGTTGCCTCCGTGCCGACAACACCACAGGCCGATCACCACCGCCAACGGCAGAGAGAGCCACACACTGAGCACCGACTGCGGATAGATCGAGAAAATCGAGGCGATCACCTGGCCAAAGACGGCCAGCACGACAGTTAGTGCAAAGAAGAGAATCAACAGAAAAATCACACTGGCCCGTGGCGAAATCAGTCGGCCTGCTATTTCGCCGACAGTCTGGCCTCGGTTACGCAGACTGACCATCAGCGCACCAAAATCGTGGACTGCCCCGATGAAGATCGACCCGAAGACGACCCACAATAGTGCCGGGAGCCAACCCCAAAAGACAGCAATCGCGGGACCTACGATTGGTCCGGTGCCGGCGATGCTGGTGAAATGGTGCCCAAAAATTACGCTCCGGCGGGTGGGGACAAAGTCGACATTATCCCGCAGTTGATGACTGGGGACCACCGCTTTAGGATCGACTCCAAATACCTTTCGGGCTAGCCAACGGCCATAAGTATGGTAAGCAATGATGAACCCCAGGAACGAACCTAGGGCGACCAGTAGAGTATCCATGAAAAAATCGTGATAGGGGGTTTGGAACGGGAATAGCTGTAAGGAACATTACCTTTACTGTATCTGAAGTATGATAACACCTATGATCCTGTATAGAAACTCGAACATCTGGGGATTGGTTTACGGCAAGGGAGTGGAAACCTATAATCGCCCCCATTCAGATATCGATCTGTCAGGTACTTCACGAAGCACAGTATTCACCAGGAAAGGATGTCATCCGTGCCCGAAAAAGTAATCATTGTGGGAAGCGGCCCGGCCGGTTTTACGGCGGCCATTTATGCCTCTCGAGCTAGTTTGGAGCCTCTACTCTTCGAAGGGGCCATCACCGAGGAAAACCGCCTGGACGGAACGCTCCCCTTGGGACAGTTGGCCCTCACCACCGAAGTGGAAAACTATCCCGGCTTCCCGGCGGGAGATCTGAGTGCGTACTTGAAGTCGTCGCTTCCCGAGGAACATCAGTGGCTGGTCGACTTGCACAAAAAAGAGGGATGCTCGGGGCCGGAGCTGATGCACTTGATGCGAAGGCAGGCAGAGAATTTTGGCACGCGGATCGTCACTGACGATATTGTCGATGTCGATTTCAGCAATCAGCCATTCCGGCTTAAATCGTTGGAAGGTCAGCAAGTCGAGGCACATGCCGTGATCATCGCCACTGGAGCGCGGGCCAACTATTTGGGACTTCCCTCGGAAGAGGCGTACAAGAACCGCGGTGTGAGTGCCTGTGCAGTCTGCGACGGGGCGCTACCAAGGTTTCGCAACAAGCCACTAGTCGTCGTCGGCGGCGGGGATTCGGCCGTCGAGGAGTCTGACTATCTCTCCAAATTCGCGAGCGTCGTCTATCTGGTGCATCGCCGAGACGAGTTGCGGGCATCAAAGATCATGGCTCAACGTGCGGAAGCGAACCCTAAGATCGATATCCTCTGGAACAGCGAGGTCGAAGAAATTTTGGGCGACGATAAGAACGGTGTGACAGGAGTACGAATTAAATCGACGGTCGACGGTAGCCAGAGTGAAAAGGAAGTTGGCGGCGTATTTATGGCGATTGGCCACACCCCGAACACGCGGTTTTTGCAGGGCAAACTCGAAATGACCTCCAAGAAGTATTTGAAGTGGACCGTCCCTTTTCGCACGAACACCAGTGTCGAAGGTGTCTTTGCTGCAGGAGATGTGGCCGACGATTATTATCGCCAGGCAGTCACCGCCGCCGGTACCGGCTGCATGGCGGCGTTGGATGCGGAGCGGTGGTTGGGGGCGAAAGGGCTGTAAGCGATTTCGGTTCACGGAGTTGCAGAAGTCTCCTTTCAACCGTGCCTTAGCCTGCGGTAAAGTATAAAATGGATGTTGCTCATGGTATGCTGACGAAGCTTACGTTGAGGCCCCATTTTTGTTGATGTGTCTCATTTAGCCCATCCCGAAAGAACTAAGAATGGTTGCTATAAGAACAAAATTTGACGGCGAACAAATCATGCTTCCTGACGAACTTCGTGGTTTGCCGCCCCAGGAAGTCATCGTCATCTATGCGTCGCAGGACAATGAGGTGGAAGCTCAGGCGTGGCTCAAAGCCCAGGAAGCCTCCTTCGATAAAGCATGGGACAATGACGAGGACGCCGTTTATGACCAGCTATGAAGCGGGCGATATTGTCTTGGTGCGATACCCTTTCACGGATTTAAGCACAACCAAGCGACGGCCGGCTGTCATTCTCAGTGCACAATCCTACAGCGAAATGTTCGACGACCTAGTGCTCATGCCAATGACAAGTCGCATTGAAAAAGATCCGACACTCGCGCTTTCTCATTGGCAGTCGGCTGGACTGTTAAAACCTACTTGGGTCAAGCCAATCCTGGGAACGCTGGCCACACGATTGATCGAGAAGCGATTGGGTAAACTTGCCGAACCAGACAAAAAATGTGTCAAGGCTGCGCTCATGATCCTGCTAAACTCCCGTTGGACTTAGCCTTTAGATGAACAAGAAACAGGTCATGAAAAAACTTACCGTCCGCGAGGCCAGACTAGCCGATGCGATTGGCCAGCAGGCCTTATTGCAGGGCTGGGTTCGCACTCGTCGTGACAGCAAGGGAGGATTCAGCTTTCTCGAAATCAACGACGGTAGTTGTTTGGCTAACATTCAAGTGATTGCGGACGGTGATTTGCCGAATTACGAGTCGGAGATCAAGCATCTCTCGGCAGGTTGCAGTGTTTCGGTACGTGGCGAGATCAAAGCCTCTGGTGGACAGGGTCAGGCGACTGAATTGCATGCTGCCGAGGTGACTGTCCACGGTTGGGCTGATCCTGAAGAGTTCCCGCTTCAGAAAAAACGCCACTCGATGGAAAAGCTCCGCGAGTGGGCCCACTTGAGGCCGCGCACCAACACCTTTGGTGCTGTGATGCGGGTTCGCAATCGCGTTTGCCGGTCAATCCACGATTTTTTCCAGGAAGAGGGCTTCCTTTATATCCACACGCCGATCATCACGGCGAGTGATTGTGAAGGGGCAGGGGAGATGTTTCGCGTCTCGACGCTCGACCCGGACAACGTGCCGCGTACTGCTGAGGGAGCGGTCGACTATTCGCAAGACTTTTTTGATCGTCCCGCCTATCTCACCGTGTCAGGCCAACTGGAAGGCGAGATCTACGCCACCGCATTGGGTAAGATTTATACGTTTGGCCCCACATTCCGCGCGGAGAACTCGAACACCTCACGGCATCTGGCCGAGTTCTGGATGGTCGAGCCCGAGGCGGCGTTTTTCGAGCTGACCGATATCATGGACCTTGCTGAGCGATTCTTGAAGCGGATTGTCGCTGATGTGCTCGCCGACTGTGCAGAAGACATGCAGTTCTTCCATGAACGAATTGACAAGACGGTGTTGGAGAGTCTGCAAACCATCGCTCAGCACGAGTTTGAAAGGCTGAGCTATACCGAGGCGATTGAGATATTGACAAAGTCCGGCGAAAAGTTTGAATTCCCAATTGCTTGGGGAGCTGACCTCCAAGCAGAGCATGAACGGTTTCTCACAGAAAAGCACCTCCAAGCGCCCGTGATTCTGTACGACTACCCGGCGGCGATCAAACCATTTTACATGAAAGTGAATGATGGCGAGTCCGATAGTCGTCGCACCGTGCGGGCGATGGACGTGCTGGTTCCACGCGTTGGTGAAATCATCGGCGGCAGCCAACGTGAAGATCGGCTCGACGTGCTGACCGCAAGAATGGAAGAACAGGGGCTCAACACAGCCGACTACTGGTGGTATCTCGATCTGCGCCGATTCGGGACGGTGCCACATGCGGGATTCGGCCTGGGACTGGAGCGAATGGTGCAAGCGGTCACTGGCATGGCCAACATCCGCGATGTGATCCCGTTCCCACGAACCCCGGGGAATGCGGAGTTTTAACTCACGCCGCGCCGCTCACTCGCCGGGGATTTCGATACAGTACTTCAGCCAGCAATTCCGGCGTTCCACGAAAACCGGTTCGTTCGAAGTGCCACCTTTCATGAGTGGGCACCATTTCCTCGTTCAGAGGCCATGGATCGAACGGCTGGTAGCCGAGGGCGGACACTAGCCGTGAGGAATCCATCGCTACGTTCCCTGCCCGAGGTGGAATGGGGCCTGCCTTGATGCGCGGGCAGCCATGCAAAAGGGTGGGGTCATAGCCACCGACGCGATTCACCACCTGGGCGATCTGATAGAGTGAAAGTCTCCGCGGTCCCCCGGCGTGATACAGCCCGGCAAGATTATTGCCGAGCAGTGTTTCGTAGATGTGGTTGAGACAATCGGTGTACGTTGGTGTGCGAACCTCATCGTAATAGAGTGTTGCCGGTCGGTTCTTTGCAAAACGCGATTGAATCCAATCGATCGCACCCGCATGGCCGTTGAAACTGATTCCCATCGGCAGGGAAATCCGCATTGTGCAAGCGTTCGGCATCGTGTCCAACACGAGTTGCTCGGCGGCCACCATGGTTGTACCGTAAACGGTCACTGGGTCGGTAACATCGGTCTCGGCATAACCGGGCCATTCCGCTGGCATGTGATCCTTGCCGGCAAAAACCAAGTCAATCGACGTATGCACGAGCCGCACGTCGCGTTCGCAACAGATCGACAGCAGCGTAATCATTCCTTCGACGTTGGTCCGCCAGGCGAGTCGTGAATCGAGTTCGCAGGCCTTGAGTGCGCAGTTGCCAGCACAATTGAGAACTGCACGGAACTGGTGTTTGTCGAACAATCGCCATAGTGCGTCGCGGTCCTCAGCATTGCAGGCCTCGATTCCCGTGCCGGCCAGGGGCCAGTTGTCTTCCTGGCGGATGCCAATCACTTGGCCGGGATAGCACGCTTGGAAATAGGCCAGGGCGTTGTAGCCGGCCACGCCAGCGATGCCTGTGATCAACAGGGGTAGGGGGACAGCAGAATCGTTATGTGAACCGGAGTCAGTCATTGTAATACGGATTGTAACAGTTGTTGGCGTCCTCGTGTACGCAGTTAGTAGCCCATTTTTGACTCTCCCTCTGGGAAAGCTAGGCTTGTTTGCCCACGTAACTGCAGCCCTTTTTACGCTCCGCAATCCAGCTTGGTTTACGATGTCACAATCTGTCCCTGAAATCCTGCCGGAGCACGTCGAGGTTAAAACTGACGCAGCCGCCGCTGCGGTGTTGCAGCGTTTGCAAGAAACCGAGCAATCGATCCGAGATGTACTGGCGGTCGATGAGTTGGTTGCTGTTGCTCCTGAAGTATCAGTGGTCATGCCTTGCCTGAATGAGGCGGATACCCTAGCTATTTGCATCGAGAAAGCCCAACTCGCAATGCGCAACAATGGCATTGAAGGGGAAGTGATAGTCGCCGATAACGGCAGCACCGACGGCTCGCAGGAAATTGCTCAGCGGTCGGGTGCCCGAGTCATTTCCGTGACAGAAAAGGGTTACGGCAATGCACTCATGGGGGGCATTCGTGCAGCCCATGGTAAATACGTCATCATGGGAGATGCCGACGACAGCTACGATTTTCTGGAAATCCCCAAGTTCGTCGAAAAGTTACGTGCAGGCCATGATCTTGTGCAGGGCTGCAGGCTCCCGAGTGGAGGGGGCCGTGTACTGCCAGGTGCAATGCCTGCACTTCATCGCTGGTGGGGCAATCCGATGTTCTCTTGGCTCGTGCAGCGGATGTTCCGCGCGCCGATTCACGACGTGTACTGTGGACTCCGTGGTTTCACCCGCGAGCTTTACCAGCGTCTCGACCTCCGCTGCACGGGTATGGAATTTGCCACGGAGATGATCATCAAGAGCAGCCTGTTCGAAGTGGACATTGCTGAAGTCCCCACGACGCTGCATCCCGATGGTCGCAAGGCACACGCGCCGCATCTGCGGACCTTTCGTGATGGGTGGAGAACCCTGCGGTTCTTCCTGATGTACAGTCCGCGGTGGCTGTTCCTGGTTCCTGGAATTGGTTTGGCACTTTTGGGTCTTGTCGGCTACATGCTGGCCATGCCGGGCACTAGCATCCTGGGGGCCACGCTCGATGCCCATACCCTGTTGGCTGCAAGTTTGTCGATCCTGCTAGGGTTTCAATTGGTGCAATTTGCAGTCTTTGCTAAGACTTTTGCTATCACAGAAGGTCTGCTTCCTGACGATTCTCGCTTGGGCGGATTCTTGAGAGTGATGAATCTGGAACGCTGCTTGATTGGTGGTGTGATGGCGTTTTCCGCAGGAACCGGTTTGTTGCTTGCGGCGACTGGAACATGGTGGAACGCAGACTTCGGCACGCTCGACTATCCCACCACCATGCGCTGGGTCATCCCCGGCGTCACGCTGGCAGCACTTGGATTTCAAACAATCTTTGCCAGCTTTTTTGTCAGCATTCTACGCATGGGTCGTCGCAAGTAGCCGCCGGCACATTCAAGGCAACTCCCATGAGTACAGTCGAAGATATCTCAACGATACCGAGCGTCGGATCAAATGATTCTGCATCGGTTGAGTTCAACGACTACGCCAATGACTACGAAGTAGCTTTGCATCAGGGCCTTCAAGTGACCGGCGAGCAGCCGCAGTACTTTGCCCGAGGTCGAGTGGAATGGACGGCCAAGCTTCTCCGTCGCCAATCAGTGAAAGTAGACTCGGTTCTGGATTTTGGTTGCGGTGTGGGAATCGCAGCGCCCTTGTTTCACGAGTTCTTTCAACCTCACACAGTTTGGGGTTTCGATCCCTCACGGTCATCCATTGAGCGGGCAAAACGAGATGAGCCAGGCCCAGCCAATCGATTCGTCGCCTCTCGAGAGCAACTACCTGCTGGAGAGTGTGACCTCGTGTACACGAACGGAGTATTTCATCATATTCCTCCTGGTGAGCGTGCGACTGCCCTGGCCATGATCTGGCAAGTCTTGCGACCAGGAGGGTGGCTGGCGTTCTGGGAGAACAACCCCTGGAATCCAGGCACGCGGCTAGTCATGAGCCGGATTCCTTTCGATCGAGACGCAGTTACGATCACTCCATATGGAGCGAAAACACTACTGCGGTCTGCCGGTTTCAACACTATTCGCACCGATGCCTGGTTCTTGTTTCCCCACGCGCTACGGGCATTGAGGCCATTGGAATGGTGGGTGCATCGGCTTCCGTTGGGAGCACAGTATCTCGTTTTGGCACAGAAGCCTCTGATCAATGAGCGGCAGTGAATTCCATCATGCAGGACCTTGGTTGCAAAAACTCGTCAAGACGGCTAGCTCGGTTCGTAGGCAATAGCCCTATTGCGTCAATATGGTTGGCTTTTGTGTGCAGCCTGATGATTGGCCGGTGGTTATCGCACATGAACCCTCCTGTACCAAGAGTGCATGACGAGTTCGCATATCTGCTCGCTGCGGACACGTTTGCGGAAGGGCGCCTCACCAATCCTCCTCACGAGATGTGGCCGCACTTCGAGTCGATGCACATCATCCACCAGCCGACGTATGCATCAAAATATCCCCCCGGACAGGGCTTAATGCTGGCTTTGGGGCAGGTCGTGCTAGGCCAGCCCATTGCCGGTGTGTGGATTACTTCCGCGCTCGGCGTGCTAGCCAGTTATTGGATGCTTTTGGGATTTGTTTCTGCACGATGGGCGGCAGTGGGAGCAAGTCTGCTCGTAGTCCTACCGGGCTATCAAATCTTCTGGGGACAATCGTACTGGGGAGGCACCTTGGCATGCGTCGGAGGTGCGCTCGTGTTGGGCGCAATCCCACGTCTGCAAAGGTCATTTCATTACCTGAACGCGCTGGCATTGGCAAGTGGAGCGTTGCTATTGGCAGTGACACGGCCGTTTGAGGGGTTCGTGCTTTGCCTACTTTCTGGTGGTTGGTTGGTGGCCGGGTGGAAACGACTTGGTTGGCCAGCTTGGCGGCCACTTGTCTTGCAGATAGTTCTGCCGATTTTTGCCTTTCTAGGAGCAGGTGCCTGGGCATTAGCAAGCTACAACTTGGCTGTTACCGGTTCTGCATTAACCATGCCCTATCAGGTTCATGAGTTGACCTATGGCATTTGTCCACTTTTTCTATGGCAGAAGCCACTTGAAGACCGCCAGTACCGCCACCCCATCATGGCGCGTTTTCATCGTGATTGGTCAATGAATTTCTATCGCGATCAAGAAA
The DNA here is from genome assembly GCA_041738415.1 of Bythopirellula sp. Taxonomy (GTDB): domain Bacteria; phylum Planctomycetota; class Planctomycetia; order Pirellulales; family Lacipirellulaceae; genus Bythopirellula. Next base: position 24,073 of record JBGSPU010000170.1, on the reverse strand, counting down.
CTTGGAACGATCTCTTGCAGGCAAAGTGGGCAATGCTGAAAGTATTTGGGGAATCTTGGTTTCCAGTGGTTGCGGCAATTCCGTTGCTTGGACTGCCGTGGTGGCGAGGCACAAAGCTGCGTGGTCCTTTAGTGGTAATGTGCTTGTTTTGGTTGCTCACTCAGGCCACGATTTGGAACCTTCCCCATTACTTGGCACCGGGACTCTCTCTTGTACTCCTGGTCACGGTGTATGGGTTGAGGAACCTCAGAGTAGTGACTCGCCACACGGACTGGCTCGTAACCCCAGTCTCGCTATTGCTTATAGGGCAGATGCTCCTTTTCATGGGTGCTGCCTGGAAGTACGCAACCTCGCCTCGTACTGATTGGCAATACACTCGCCAGCGGATGCAGAATGAGCTAAGTACCTTGGCGGGAAAGCAACTTGTATTCGTCGACTACGACGATGACCATGATACCCTTCACGAATGGGTCTACAATCGTGCCAACATCGATGCTGCCAAAGTGGTATGGGCCCGGGCGATGTCGGACGCAGAAGATTTCAAGTTGTGTGAGTATTTTCTTGATCGCAGGGCGTGGCGAGTAGAAGCGGATGCTGAGACGCCAACCCTAAGACCTTGGAATTATCCAGCGGTATCGTCTGGAGTTCAAGCAAGACACTAGTGATTAATCTCACCTAATTATAAGCTTTTCTACACGTCTGGTGAAATGTGTACTCAAGACACTAGCCTCACTGAATAGTCACTATGCCCGATCCTAGTTGCCAACATTGGCCGACACGACTAACTCGTTACTTGATGCATAGTCCAGCGGCGTCTATTTGTCTGGTCGGATCGTTGAGCTTGCTTGTCGGAACACTGTTCGTCCTGGTGCGCATCCCTCAACCGGGAGTCCATGATGAATTCAGTTACTTGCTTGCGGCCGATACGTTTCTTGAGGGAAGGCTCGCCAACCCGACCCATCCCTTTTGGCAGCATTTCGAATCGATCCACATCATCCAGCAACCAACCTATGCCTCGAAATACCAGCCGGGCCAAGGAATACTACTAGCTCTGGGAACAGTGCTGAGTGGGTATCCGATAGCCGGGGCAGTTCTTGGCACCGCTCTGGCATCGGCGGCGGTCTGTTGGATGATCGGAGGTTGGCTTCCCAATCGATGGGCCTTGGTTGGGGGACTTTTCGTTGCCCTGAACTATTCGATCGTGCTTCACTGGACTCTCAGCTATTGGAGCGGAGCGTTACCACTATTAGGGGGAGCGCTGATGTTCGGCGCTTTGCCGCGACTACTTAGTAGGCCACGAGTATTTGAGGCCACTCTCTTGGCAGGTGGCGCAATCATTCTGGGGGCCACAAGGCCCTATGAAGGATTTCTCTTAGGCATCATAGTCGCAAGCGCATTGTCGTGGCAACTTTTCATTAAGCGACGGTTTCCCTTGCGGACAACGCTTTTGAAAACGGTACTCCCGGCCATTTTCCTTATGGCCGTGGGCCTGGCAGGGATTGCCACGTACAACAATGCAGTGACTGGTTCGCCGTTTGTGCTTCCCTATACCATTCACGAAGCGACTTATGGATACAGTCCACTGTTTCTTTGGAAAACTCCCCGTGCAAAACCATCCTATCGACACGAATCGCTCCACGACTATCAGACCGGTTGGGGCATTCAAGATTACCGGCAGCAGCGCTCGCTGTCTGGATTTCTCCAAGCAAAAGCCATTGGGCTGTGGAACCTCGGCGTATTTTTCGTGGGTGTCCCGCTCGCCATCTCTCTCTTTTCTCTACCGTGGCTCTTGAAAAATCGACGGTTGCGATTCGCGTATATTGGACTGGCAATTTATCTGCTACTTGAACTAGCCGTTCCCTGGATGTATCCCCATTATTACGCTGCAATTGCGCCACTCATGTTTTTGGTCATTGTCCAGGGCGTACGATATTTACGGGCTAACTCGCGAAACTATCCTTGGGCAAGATGGACAGTTCCTGCCCTCTTGGGCTGCCAAGTCATTCTGCTCGTGTTTCTGTTCGGAGAATACCTTCAGTGGCAACCCGATGGCTTGCGATGGGAGCGGGCTCGACTGGTTGCTCAACTCAAATCCACTCCGGACAAGGACCTGGTCTTTGTGCGTTACGGAAGTCGTCACAATCCAAACGCTGAGTGGGTCTACAATCGAGCTGACATCGACGCGGCCGACATCGTTTGGGCGCGTGAAATGGCACCTGACAAAAATCATCGACTTATCGACTACTTTGCTGAACGCAAAGTGTGGCTCCTGGAGGTTGACGCTCCATCGCCACAGCTTGTCCCCTATCAAAAATCGATGCCCTAAGCCGCCAAGGGCTGGTTGGCTCGATGTCGAGCGACAAAGGCTGCGTAGTCTGTCGGTGTGTCGATACCGCGGGTGGCATGGTCGATCTGGCCGATCAGAATCGATTCGCCTTGCTCCAATATCCTCAATTGCTCGAGCTTCTCTATTTGCTCGGTTCGCCCAACGGGCAAACCGGCGAATCTCAGCAGCAGTTCGCGTCGATAGGCATAGATACCTATGTGCAGGAAAAATATGGGTGGTTCTGCCGTGAGCAGCGAAATATTCCACTCGCGCGGATGGGGTATTGGACTGCGGCTGAAATACATCGCCCGACCCTGGTTGTCGAACACAACCTTCACACTTGCGGGGTCATTCAAAGTCGCACGCTCGCGGATCGGAGCAGCCAGCGTCGCCATGGCAGACTCGGGATGGGCCTTGAGCAAACTTGCCAGATGGTCGATCGCCTGAGGGGCAGTTTCAGGTTCGTCTCCTTGCAAGTTAATAATAATCTGAGCATCAGGAATCAAGCGGGCGACTTCCGCCACCCGGTCGGTGCCGCTGGGGCAGTCCGGGCTGGTCATCACGACCTGGGCACCAAAACGCCGGGCCTCGGCGGCTATTTCCTCATCGTCAGTGGCGATAAACATCGCGTCGAGATTCTTCGCTTCTTTCGCCGCCGAGTAGGTGTGTTCCAGCAGGGTTTTGCCCGTTTCCCGCAGCAACATCTTATCAGGTAGCCTTGTCGAGCGGCGGCGGGCAGGGATTACCAGAATACACTTTTCATTTTTGACGGGGTTCTGCATATAATTTCTCGGCTATTGATAGGGAAAATTGAAGCAACGAATCAATAGCGAAAAGCGGCACTTGTTTCCATGCCAATCGGGTTAGGGAATTCGGTCCAATGCATTTATGCTGCCGTGGTTGAATATTCATGTTGATGCTAGGATGAACCTGTGTTCCCATCGTAATTGGGTTTGCTAGCATTACGTGCCTCCTTTTCTTGGTGAGAGATGCTTTATGTGTGGAATTGTTGGTTACATCGGACATGGTCCCGCGGCGGAGTTCCTTCTTGATGGACTGCGCCGGCTTGAGTATCGCGGGTACGACAGTTCGGGCATTGCTACCGTCGAAGATGGAGACCTCGAAATCGCCAAGACCGCCGGTCGCGTCGAAGAACTGGCCAATCTGTTGAAGAAGCGGCACCACCATGGTTCGGTTGGCATCGGACATACACGCTGGGCAACCCATGGCCCTGCCACCGATGTTAATGCCCATCCTCATGTCGGCGGGGATCAGATTCTTGCTCTGGTGCACAATGGGGTGATTGAGAATTTTCGTGCGATTAAGGATCGTCTCATCGAGAAAGGTTTCGAGTTCCAATCCGCAACCGACACCGAAGTCGTCGCCCAATTGCTGGCATGTGAATTGGAGAAAGTCTCCGATCAGACTTTGGACAGCGAAGACCCTTTAGCGCCGGTAATCCAAGCGGTGCAAAAGTCGCTTGCCAAATTGCGGGGGACTTATGGGCTGGCGATCGTCTTTCGCGATTGGCCCCATGTGATTGTCGCCGCGAGGTTGGGTAGCCCTCTAGTGATTGGCGTGGGCGAGGGCGAAAACTTCATCGCCAGCGATAGCTCGCCGCTGGCTGGGCGGACCAAAAAAATTGTCTATTTGGCGGATAATGAGATCGCTCTCGTGACTACCGATACGATTCGTGTGATTCATCGGGATCAGGGCGATATCGCGCATGACGTGCAAACCATTGATCTTGATGCCACTGAGGTGGATCTCAATGGCTTTCCCCATTACATGCTCAAAGAAATCTACGAACAGCCAGAGACGGTGCGTAATGCGATGCGAGGTCGGCTGGACAAGGACTCGGCGACGGCCGTCTTCGGAGGACTCAACTTGACCCCGAACCAGTTGCAGTCTGTCAGGCGGATGGTGCTCACTGCTTGTGGTACAAGCTGGCATGCGGCCCTCGTGGGCGAGTACATGATCGAGACGTTGGCCCGCATCCCCGTCGAAGTGGAATACGCCCGCGAACTCCGCTACCGCAACCCGCCGCTCGACGACCAGACGCTCCTTTTTGCCCTCACCCAGAGCGGTGAAACAATCGACACCCTGGCAGCCCTGCGCGAAATGAAACGCAAAGGACATCCCACGATGTCGATTTGCAATGTGGTAGGTAGCACCATTGCGCGCGAGGCGGATGGTGGCATTTATCTTCACGCAGGGCAGGAAATCGGCGTCGCCAGCACCAAAGCTTTTACCGCTCAGTGCGTGGTGATGTCGCTTTTGGCTCTTTATTTTGGAAGGCTGCATCACCTTAGCTACGAAAGTGGCTTGCGGATCATCGAAGAACTCGAACGACTCCCCGATCAGGTCGAACGAGCCTTAGAGACCAACAGCCACGCCCGCCGCATCGCGGAGAAGTATGCCGACTGCAATAATTTCCTCTACCTGGGTCGGCAATATAATTTTCCCACGGCGCTCGAAGGGGCCCTCAAACTCAAGGAGATTAGCTACATCCACGCCGAGGGTTATCCGGCAGCGGAGATGAAGCACGGCCCGATCGCGCTGGTTGACGAGAACACCCCCAGTGTATTTATCGTCCCGCAAGGGGCTGTGTACGACAAAGTGCTGGCCAACATCGAAGAGATCAAGGCCCGTCGGGGCCCCGTGATCGCCATCGTAGACGACGACGACAGCCGTGTGTGTGATTTGGCAGACGATGTGATTCGCGTCCCCCCCGTCACCGATTTTCTCCAGCCGATTGTCGCCTCAATACCGCTACAACTCTTGGCCTACCACATCGCAATCGCCCGCGGCTGCGACGTCGACAAACCACGCAATCTGGCGAAGAGCGTGACGGTCGAGTGAGTTTCTAACTCACAGCGCCATGTCACGCCACACAATCTCTCCTGGTTCCACGGTCCAGCCGAGGCCGAAGTAGCCTGCTGCTCGGACGTCGTCATCTCCCTCGGTGAGGCTTTTGGCACTCATTAGAAGCAGATCGGGGAAATTCGTACCGTTGACAAAATACGGAAGTCGGTCGGTGGCCCGCATGCCGGTGATTCCCGAGCCGCTTACTACACCGATCAAGGCCGTCCCGCTACGGCGGCGTGGTCGGACGAATAGGCAACCCAGATCGTCGCCCACTTCAGGTCGGCGGTCGATTGTCACACTCCCGCTACGGACTTGCACGGGCGAAGTGGATAAGAGCCGGGGCCAGGCTGAGTTGGTATCGGCGTTGCCGTAGAGAACCACGTTGCGGCTGGGTTCGCTGGTGGGATCGAAAACAGTGTCGGCCACCACGTCTATCGAACCATTGGTGCGTACCAGCCAGGTCTCAGCATCGTAACGGGCCTTGGCTAGGGCCCAGGCGTTTTCTTCCTCGTTGCCTTGGGTGCCGTAGACGAGAGTCGGCAGGTGAAGAAACACGCTGCGAAATCCGCCGTAACGCTGGGGTTGTTTGAGAACTTTTGGCAAGGGAGGCGCAGGATGCCATCCGAACTTGTCTCGCACGAACACGAGCTTTTCACCATCCACGATGAACTGGCCGATCGGTTCCCCATCGAGGGCAACTTCCACCTCGGAGTCTTTTTCCAATTGCTCGACTGCGATCGACAATGCGGCGACGTTCGAAGTGAGGCCCAAAAAAAGTCGTTGCTGGGAATTGTAGCGCACGGCGGCTCGACTCAGCGATCCCTGCTCGACTTGTTGAAGGATCGTGAGCCATTCGACTTGGGAATTTTTGCCCGGATCGAGGGTGACACAATCGGCTACTTCTACATCTGCAAGAAGCGGTGCCGTGTGATCACGACAAAACCTCAGCAATTCCTCATTGGCTGCGGCGAGGTTTGTCTGGGAGAAGTCCGGCCGCTGTCGAAAGACGAAATCCGAGTGGAACAACGCCAGGGTCTGCGCGATCTCGCGTGAGTCGTCGGAGGACCTGTCTGCACGCGGCCCAATGCTTTCGAGCTGAATTCCAGCATTGGCAGTGTTTACCAGGAGCGGGGCCAATTCCCCGACTGCGTTGATTCTTTCCAACATCGCTTCGACGGGAGATCGCTTTGCGGAAGTTGCCGATTCATTGGCCGCGTATTCCAGCCAGGCGTTAGTGGGTGCCAGGGCCGCCCAACGGTTCGATGAAGTACACCCCAACCGTAAGACACCATGCCCACCCGTGCCAGTGCCGCGGAGCCACACGCGACTCTTGTCGAAGGAAAAGTGCTGAGCCGCATCATCTAGTGCCTCCAGCGCATCTTTTGCCGACCAATCTTCCCAGTCACATCCCTCGGCTCGCCTACCGCTGGGGGCGAGAATCGAAATCGAAGGCAGCGGACTGTACTGAGCAAGGTGCTGCCCACTCGATTCATTCGCGTTATGCAAGGTGACCAGCAGTCCGTTGGGCATCGAGGGTGATTCACGCACAGTATCTGAGTTGGTGTCAGACGGCAGAAAATCATACGCTTGAACGCTCCGGTCGATCTGGCTAGAGAATGTTCGAGTCTGCAACTGTCCCCTTCCGACGACTGATAACTCCACCGTTGACCTGGCTGTCACGCCCTGCTGAGTCTGTTCGCTTAGCGACAACTCCACGGGTACTTTCGTGGCAAGCGTTAACACTTTGGTCGTCCGAGGATCAAGCGGGATCGCCACCTTGCGGATACCCAGGGGGGGAATGCTATCTACCTTGGTGATCAGCGAACTCCCCGAGTCGAGGAAGGCGGTTGCCTGGCAATCGACGAGCGTTTCTTCCCGGCAGTTTACCAGTAACACGCCGAGCCACAGAGGACTAGCTTCTCCCTCAACCAGCGAGGGCAGAGTCGCATCGCGTGTGTCGAAGAAGACCTCTTGCTGAGGCTCAATCAACTCCGCCCGCAGTTTACCTGCTGCGCAATGAAATAAGAATTCGTTGCTTCCCTTACGCAAGACAATTGGCACGATTGTTCGCCCAGTAAGATAGGGGTCGCCAACACGCGGCGCGCCGTTGACAAAGACCATTGCATGCCCCGAGGCCTCTAGCAGCACGACTTGACGTTCTGTTGAATTGACTTCGGCATAGGCATACCCTCCACGAAGCGAAGAGTGTTCCAGCCACCCTGTGGAATCGGCTTTCGCAGCATTCCAGGTGAGTGCCCGGCCGCCGTGACCGGCAAGGCTGTCGCCGGCATGGGGTGCCTTCCAAGTGCCCTTGGCAAGCGTGGCCTGCAAGGGATCAAGATGAATCGGGACGCGGCCATAACGACCCACCTGGGGGAGGACCAGTAACTCGGTCAGAAGTAGCTTCCCATTCTCGAAATCTTGTGCTGCGTTAACTGGCAAGACGATGTGCTCACTCAGGAGGATCGCCAATAGGAAGAAGTACGAGCGAAAGTTATGTGCTATAAGGTTCATCTCTCCGGTTGTAACCTTTGTCGCATGGCTTTCCCAGGTGTCTTGAGATATGATTCGCAACATTGGAAGCCGCAGTGGTGACGGTAAGCGAATGCCGTTAGAATGGAGGGCATCTGAGTGCGTAGAAACCCAGCATGCGAGAACTCGATTCATGGCAGCCCGTATTCTAGCAATTCTCTTGATTGTCGCCTTACTGACCGGCCTCATTGCCTATAGCAAACTGCGTCCCGAGACGAATCATGTGTCGGGATTCATCGAAGCCGAGGAAATTCGTCTCGGTTCTCGTGTTGGTGGACGTGTGCAGGAAGTTCTCGTCGAAGAAGGAGCAACTGTCGAGGCGGGGCAATTGCTTGTGCGGCTTGAACCCTTCGATCTGGAGCAGCAACGCGAAGAGGCAAAAGCGAATCTCGTTGCCCGCGAAGCGGATTTAGCACGACTGGAAGCGGGCAATCGCGAAGAAGAAATTGGCCAGGCAAAATCGCGTTTCGAGCAACTGCAAGCGAAGTTGGATCAATTGGTGGCCGGGGCTCGGAAGCAGGAAATCGATGCCGCTCGTGCTCGCCTGAATGTCGCGGAGGCCGAATTTCGGCTGGCCACCCAAAACTTCAATCGGATCCAAGGACTCGCCAATACCAATGCTTTCACGAAAGAAGAATATGATCGGGCGACCGAAGGGTTGGAGTCGGCAAAGGCCACCGTCGCATTGCGTCAAGAAGAATTGAGCCTCATTGAAGCAGGAACCCGCGAGGAAGAAATCCGAGCGGCCAAGGCCCAGGTCGAAGAAGCTCGGCTAGCATGGCAACTTGCCGAGAAAGGATTCCGCAGCGAGGAGATCGCGGTAGCACGTGCTGCACGGGATTCCGCCGCCGCAGGCTTGGCGGCGATCGACGACCGTCTAGCAGAACTTACGATCAAGAGTCCCGTGGACGGGGTAGTCGAGGCTTTGGAACTCCAGCCGGGCGACTTGGTCTCGGCGGGTGCCCCCGTGATGTCGGTCCTCGACAACAGCCACTATTGGGTCCGCACGTACGTCCCTCAGAAATGGATGGATCTGCAATTGGGGCAAGCGGTCGAAGTGACGGTGGACAGCATGCCCCGGCGGCGTTTCGCTGGCGAGGTGACGTTTATCTCGCGCCGAGCCGAGTTTACGCCTAGCAATGTGCAGACTCCCGAGGAGCGTTCCAAACAGGTGTTTCGCATCAAAGTGACTCTCCAGGAGGGGCTTGATGTGCTTCGTCCAGGAATCTCGGCCGACGTCTGGCTCAATGGCTTGCCTGAGGATGTGGAGAAGCCCGCGTCATGAGCGAGGAGTCCGCCGCGATCGTCATCGATGTCCGCGCTCTGAGTCGTTCCTTCGGTGAGTTGGTCGCCGTGCGAGACGTCAGCTTCGAGGTCCAGCGCGCGGCAATTTTTGGGTTGCTCGGCCCCAACGGCAGCGGTAAATCGACCATTATCCGCATGTTGTTGGGAATCCTCGCTCCCACGTCAGGCTCGGCAGTCGTGCTGGGGTACGATGCCGAGCGAGATGCCGAGCAAATCAAGCGACGAGTCGGTTACATGTCCCAGCAGTTCAGCCTCTATGCCGACCTGTCTGTCCGAGAAAACATCGAGTTTTATGGTCGAATTTACGGGCTCGACAGCGCCCGCATTGCCGAGCGACAAGCGGTGGTGCTTGGACTCACCGGTCTGGAAGATCGCCTCAATCAACTTGCTGGCACGCTCTCAGGGGGCTGGAAACAGCGGCTGGCATTGGCCTGTTCGCTAATTCACGATCCCGAGATTCTGTTTCTTGACGAACCCACGGCGGGGATCGACCCCGTGGCCCGTCGGCAATTGTGGGACCTGTTGTTCGAGCTCTCTGGTCGCGGGGTCACACTGTTTGTCACCACACACTACATGGACGAGGCAGAACGCTGCACCGATGTGGGCTATATCTACATGGCGCAGCTCCTGGTGCTCGGCAAGCCGTCAGACCTGAAGTCGCTCCCGGCCGTGACCCCTGAGGGGACAAAACGCTACGAGTTACGAGTTCCACGACCGGCGGAAAGGTTGCCCAAAATTCGCAAGCTCAACGGGGTCCGCGATGCGACGTTATTTGGCGAGACGGTACATGTGATGGTCGACCAGCGTCTCACGCCGGAGAAACTCGCCGCACAACTTTCCACCACGGCCGACGAGGCAGACATCCGCGAAGTGCCGCCGACGCTCGAAGACGTGTTTGTCACCCTGACCAAGCATGCGGAAGAGAGCAAGATTGCATCAGAACCAGTCGTTCCGCCGCAAGACAACGCCCATGCCAATTTTCTAAAACCGGGCCAATCCCTGGTCGTTGCGGAGGTAGTAAAACTTCCTGAAGAAAAAAATCGCAGCCGTCCACTCTCGGGCTTGTTTGCCGTTTTGGTGAAAGAGATCTTCCATATCCGGCGGCAACCCTCGACAATCTTCTTCATGCTCGTCGTGCCGGTGATGCAGACCATCATTTTCGGGTACGCGATCGATATTCAGGTCGAACACATCCCGATGGTCGTATTCAATATGGATGGCCGCCAACCGAGTCAGCAGCTTGTCGATGCTTTCGTCAACACGCGACGGTTCGATGCGGTTGCCGAGGTCGAGGATGAAGACACTTTCCATCGCTGGATGGCCACCGGCGACGCGAAGGTCGGGATGAAAATTCCGCCTTATTATTCTGACCGCCTGATTCGCGGCGAGCAAGTTGAAGTGCAGGTGCTGATCGACGGCAGCGACTCGCAAGTGGCCACCACGGCACTCAATACCTCGCAACTCTTGGGCGTGAATCTCTCGCTCCAACTGGCTCGCCAAAAAGCCGAGGCAGTGCAAATGGCCCCCGCGCGCGACCCGACTGGGCGTGCCGATCTGCCGATCGACATCCGACCCCGGCTGCTCTACAACCCCGATCTCGAGAGCGACCACTTCTTCGTCCCAGGTCTGGTGGGCATCATCCTGCAACTGGTGACCTTGTTTCTCACCTCCTTTGCCATCGTTCGCGAACGGGAACTGGGCACCCTGGAACAATTATTCGTTACTCCTGTGAGCCGTTCCGGGTTGCTCTTGGGCAAGCTCATCCCATACGCAGCGGTGGGATTCGTCGAAACCCTGATCATGCTCACCGTGATGATCTACTTATTTGGAGTGCCGATTCGCGGCAGCGTGGGTTTGTTACTGAGCTTGTCGATGTTGTTCATGGTCTGCTCGTTGGGACTAGGGCTGCTGGTCTCGACGATTGCCAAAAGCCAGGTCGAGGCCGTGCAATTCGCCTTTGTCGTCATGCTCCCGTCGGTGTTGCTTTCGGGTTTCGTATTCCCACGCAGTCAGATGCCGCTGCCGATTTACCTGGTGACGTTTGCAATTCCCGCGACGTATTTCATCGAAATCCTGCGCGGCATCGTCCTGCGTGGCGCAGGCCTGTTGGATCTGTTGCCGATGGTCGCCGGGCTCGTAATCTGCGCGATCGTGGTCCTCACCATTAGTGTGAGCCGATTTAGAAAGCAACTGTAATAGCCGCATGCGGCTTGGCTATCTTTACACTCGATCAAGAATCTCGCCAGGCAACTCCGGAGTAGCTCCCTGCACTGAGGCCACAAAAGCCCCAACACGATTGGCCAGTGCAACAATTTCAACAAGTGGTTTCTCAAGCAGTAGCCCCACAATCAGGGCGGCACAACACGCGTCTCCGGCTCCCACGCTATCGGCTTGGGGCTGACGGGGATAGCTCGGCACTTCGCCTTCGACCCGCTCGTCGGCTGAGTAGAGAACCGTACCCGCCTCACCACGAGTTAGCGCCATGACCGACAGGTCAAACCGCTGGAGTAGTCCCGCCACTTGTTCGTCGGCGGCATGTGTCCGCGAATCAAGTTTCAAGAGATCGCCAATGACGGTGAGTTCCTCTTCGTTGAGCTTTACGACATTGGCAGCCTGCAAGCTGCTTTCGATCACCTCGGCCGAGTAGAATTGCTGCCGTAAATTGAGATCACACACCCGCAAGGCGTTCGTCGCCGTGGCGAGAAACTGCTGGATCGACTTGCGGCTTATTCCCGATCGCTGGGCCAAGGTCCCAAAGCAGACGGCCGAGCAATCTCTTGCTAGTTGAGCCAGCGAGTCGGTAAACTCGATCCGATCCCAGGCAACATTCTCAGTGATCTCATATTGCGGATGCCCTTCGACATCGACGGCTACCTGCACCGTTCCCGTCGGAAGGTCGGTGATTGCAAGAAACTCGGTAGTCATCCCTCGCGAGGCAAGCTCTCGCTGCAAGCGCTCACCGAGCGGGTCGCTGCCGATGGCACTAGCGACCACCCCGCGACAACTGGCGTGTTGCAATAACTGGTTCGCATGCACCGCCAGGTTGACCGGTGCCCCGCCGAGCACTGTCCGTTCGCCAAAGCAATCAAACAGCGCTTCGCCCAAGCCAACGACTGTATGTGGTCCGGGATGGGAAGCGAGGTGCGTCACACTAGTTTGATGGTTATCCAAGAGGGGAAGAAATGGGCCGCGGTCAATCGCGGATTCTTAGGAAGTATTTCAAATCCGCGCAAATCCGCCCAATCTGCGTTTATCCGTGTTTCATTCTTGCAAATTGGCAACCAAATTACAAGAAACCAAACTCGCAATTTGAAACTAGACTTGCTCACATCTAGTAGCTTATCTATCGCCGAGTTCGTAAACAGCCCAATCCAATAAACCCCAAGCCCGCTAGCAGCATGGAAGCTGGCTCGGGCACGGCCTGCACAGCTTGCAGTGCCCCGCCGGTGTACTGTGCCTGCCAGGCTGCCAGAGCGGCTGGGCTCAAAGCGGGAACAGTGCCGCCGCGCTGCCAGATGAGGAAGTCGCGTCCATCAACGTCGCCGTCACTATCGAAGTCGGCGCTGATTCCCAGCGAAGCAGGCACGACGTTCCCTATCACCACAGCCCCCGTATCGGCGTTGCGATACTGGAAGGTGAGCGAGTTGATATCGCCACCCACCAGGAAGCCGTTTCCAAGCGATTCCATGCGATTGGTGGCAAACACTGATTTTCCCAAAAGAAACCGCTCGGCCAGCACCTTGTTAGTCGAGCCAGGCGCTTCGTCCCAGGTCTCGCCGACGCCATCTCCCAGAGTTGAGCCACCATCGGGACCATCAACGTATCTAGTGTACCTCCAACCGGAGGCCCGCCAGATGCGCCTGTGAAAGGCTCCTTCAAGGGGCGTGGCTTTCGGTCTTTCACAGACGGTACGAGCAATTCGGCTGCAGTAAGTGAATTACGGCTTGTAGCAGAAACGGACACTCGTGGAGCCATGCACTTTGGCCCAGCGGCTCTTTACATGCATGATTGGCAACCTAACGTCGACTTTGCTGCGCGTAACCCATACAATGGGAATCGCTCGATAACGGACTACACCCGGTGGTGCGACCGGCTGGGTCCTGCTCGAGAGATCGCTCCATGCAATCCCACGTCCGCTCGAACATGGGAGGGAGTTTGGCAGCAATTTGCCAGAAGCTATCACACTGGTGGAGTTAACGTTGCGATGGCCGATGCATCCGTCAAGTTTGTGAACGATGATATCGATGAGTTCGTCTGGAGGGCCTTGGGAACTCCAGATGGTGGCGAAATCGTTGATATGTCTAATCTTTAGGCTTGCTGCATTTTTTCAGCGAAGCACCCAGGCACTCAGTATGCATGGTACTCTCTAATTGCCATCAATGGATTTCTAGTCATAAGTGGTTATGTGCGACGGTTCATTCAATCTGTCTTCTTGCTTTCTGTTCCTGCAACAGTGGCCCTGAGCGATACTCGCTAAGTGGACAGGTTTCTTATGATGGTCAGCCCGTAACCGATGGAGAGATTATATTTTCACCGTTAGATGACACTACTGGAATTGCTGCAAGTACAATTATTCGTCATGGCAAGTATGAAATTGTTCGTTCAGCAGGACCCACCGCAGGTAAGTACGATGTCGACATCACAGGTAGGCGACCGACAGGTAGATTGGTGAGAGGAGAAGGAAGCAGTGGTCCCATCGAGGCAATGGCCCAATACATACCCTCTGCTTATAACTCGGAAACCACACTTCAAGTCGAGATCGATTCCGACCGCGACGATCTGGATTTCCATCTCATGAAGATTAGTCCAAGTTTGCGCCGTCGCTAATTTCGCGTGATATTTTAGGTTTTTGTTTTAAGAAATCTTTCATCAGTTAAATAACTTCAAAAATCTTCGAACGCCGATTCTATTGCACCGATGTCGACCAAGTCAAAATTATTGTCCGCGATTCGATCAAAACCTCGCTGGTCGTATTCCAAACCGTAAAGAGCGACTAGGGCATTGTCCCCTGCATTGATGGCATCGCTATCTTCAAGTAATTTATGAGTCTTCGTTGAACCTCCCCAGTAATCCAGCGTAGAGAGCATACCGTCGATCGCCGCAGACTCGCCCACCTGATTCATGTTGCCGGTACCACCGTCATCGTTTATGCCGTTGGTGAGGTTGGGGTCATAGCCTATAAAGTTATGGCGGCTATTGGAGCTAAAGCTTCCACTCAGATCGCTCGGGCCGCTGCTATTGCTGTTCCCAGCGACGATGGTATTCGCCAGCCAAGTTCCGCTTCCGAAAACACCTGAGCCAACCGAGTACGTTGAGGTATTCAGCGTAATCGTACTGTTAACAATCGCGGCACCGCCGCTACTGTCAACAATACCTGAACTGTAGGAATTGGCTGAATTCGTCGAAATCGTGCTGTTCTTCAAGAGAATACCTGAGGTTGAGTTGCCTTCGGTGGTATAGATTCCGCCGCCAGAAAAGTATGCGGAGTTTCCTTCGATCGCTACTCCGTCGAGGGTTAGGCCGGAGAGACCAGATAATCCCAACCCATATTGATCCCGCCAAATCGCCAGATCGTCGCCGTCCACATCTAGGTCGAAGTCAGCATCACCTTCCGCATGACCCATACCTACGCCAAAGTTTCTCTGCCAAATGAGAAAATCATTCCCATCGACGTCACCATCATGTTCAAAGTCGGCATCAAAAACGGCAGGATCTACCTGCTGCCGTTCGTACGCGCCGATGTCTATTTTGATTCCCCCTGGGGACCACTCAAAAACGCGGGTAAACCCAGGGCCTCTCTGGTCAAAGTGTGGAACACCTCCCATGCCTGCCACAGCGTTCATGTCACCTGCATCTATGGCTGGGCTTCCATTTCTCAAAGCATGAGTCAGAACGTGAGTCCCATCAGGGAGGAGATAGCCACCATTGTCAGCAAGGGGTCCAAGCAGAGGATTCACATTCACTTGGTTACCTGTTCCATCAAGATGCACTTTATAAACTAACTGCCCAGAGGGATCGGTTCCGCCCGCAATCGGCCCCAAGTCAGTACCTACTATCGTGTAGTTTGCTTTCAATAACACAGGTGTTGGAGGAGCATCAATTTCTGTTACAACTCCTACGTCAGGTGACTCGTAAGTCCATCTATAACTGCACTCATTATGGAGATCACAAACATGGGAGTTACCGGAAATAATTGAATGATCGAGAGTTACCTCGAGTATCTCTGTTGGTCCACCAGTTCCGATCACAACAGGACCCCTGATCGAAATACCTCCCCCACCTCGATAGCTGAAACCAGGAGTTAGCGCTGTGTTCAATCCGCCAGCGATATTATTGGTTACTGTCGAATGTCGAAGAATCATTTGATCGGGAACATTCGTAAAACCTTCATCATCTCCAACAAAATAAATCCCTCCACCAGTAGTAGCTTGATTTCCTGAGATTGTCGAATTAACTATCGGAGCAAAAGTGTTGAAACTCAATTCTGCGAGTCCAGTGCTAAACTCAATTCCACCACCTGACTTAGTGCCTATATTATTCGATATCTCACTGTCCAGGATAATCGTACGAGCATTTAAGACACTGGAGCCAACATTATGCAACAGGGTACTCGCGTAGATTCCTCCACCTGATCCGGTTCCATCATATTTTCCAGGAAAGTCCTCTATCTCATCGAGTGACCCCGCTACATTGTTGCTGATGCGGCTGCTAGAAATGGTGACTATTCCTGGGGCTGAAAACCCTAATTGACTGAGTTCTCCATTAACTATTATAATCCCGCCTCCATCTCTACCGGAATCACCAACAACAGAATCAATCGTGAAATTGCTATCGACTACAACAGTTTCAACAGTAGCTCTTGATGTTTCCCCGACTACTCGAAGCGAAATTCCACCTCCGAATAACGCACTATTTTCCTTGACAATTGATTGAGATAGATTGAATATTCCTCCGTCATTCACCGTAACTCCAATACCACCCCCGTCTGCGACCGAATGATTGTCTTGAATTATCAAATCTGATAATTCTAACATTCCACCAGTTGCAACAACTGCTTGAATTGCGCCGCCGTGTGTTAGACTGGTAAGTACTTGCCCTCCCCGATCACCTCCTTGCAGAGTCAGTCCGGAGATTTTAGTAGAGGTGTTTCCTGAAATGTTGATGCCAAATACTGAAGTACCTGTTCCATTTTTCATAGTGGTATCTGAATCATTTCCTGCTGCATCGATTGTCAACAAATCCGCACCGGGTCCATTGATGATTATGGAACGAGTTGGCGCCAATGCAGTTCCCTGCACTAGAAGAATCGTCTGGCCATGTAACATAGAGTCGAAGACCACCGTATCATTTATGCCCAATGGCTGCGCGCCTCCAAATGTATTGATTTGCGAGTTTTCACCCGCAGTCAATGTCCTGCCCAACTCTGCTATTATTCCCAGGTCGTTATCGTTCACTACGGCTATTGCCTCTCGAAGCGAGAGAAAATTGTCTCCTGCCACTGAATCTAAATTCGAATTCACCGTTAGAACAGCCAAGACGCGACGATCCTCAAGAGTCTCCAGGCCTAGCTTGCGATGGCGGCAATCTTTGAATAAGTTCGTGCTCAATTCTTTCTTGTTTGGATTAAACTGCTTTTTGAATCCATAGTTTTTAAGCGTTTCAATCAAAGAGCCGATGTAACGGCGCATGGTGAGACTCCTTGTAAATAATGCTGCGAAACCTTGATCAACGGATATTGACCCTGGCTAGGAGAAGAAATAATTGCCGCATCCCTTATATTGAAGTTCCTTAATTTCCTGCGAGAGCATTCCACGCTCATTTTACATCTTTTAAAGGGAGTGCAAGTTAATTCTTGAAAAAAGGTAAAACTTTTTGTAGCAATGATTTTCCGGAAGTAAAGGACTTGTGCCAAGAATAAGAATTGCCACGGCGGTAATCTTTTCTGGGCGCATTGTGCGCCAAGACGAATAAGTCTCAAAACGATTAGTGCGATCCCCGCCGTTTACAACACACAGACCACCCTCGAAGTCGAGATCACCGAGGACCGCGACGACCTCGACTTCCATCTCGAAAAGGTCGCCCCTGCCCCGCGTCGCCGGTAATTTTTCCGTGAGCCGCGACGACTGATTTCGCGCTCCGCTTCGCCGAGCACCTCTCGGCAGCCGCGTCGCGGCTAACAAGATCTGCCGCGAAACTCTAGTGGCCTACTACTCGTCCCATTTCTTGGCGGAATAATTGGGGACCCGTATTCTTCGGGGCTGAGAGTTGCTGTAATCTATGGGACGCAGCTATATTTGGCCAAACGAAGATTGCCAGCGCCATCAATTCCCAATAGTCAATATCCCTTCAACAACCCAAAGGACCCGTTTTGAAGCGACTGCTGGAAGCCTGTGACAATGGTTTGGTGATGCTCGATGTCCCCGCTGCGAGCCTCGATGAGGCGATTCAGCAGATGGTGGACACATTGGTCCGCAAAGGCGCACTTGCCGCGACCGATGCGGGCAAGATGCTCTCCGCCCTGCGAGATCGCGAACGCCTGTCCGTCTCAGCCATCGGGCACGCGGTGGCTGTGCCGCACTCCTATCTTTCTTGTATAGAAAAACCGGCGATCGTCATCGCTCGCCTCAAGCACGCGATCAATGCCGGTGCCCCCGATGGTGTTCCCACGCGATTCCTCTTTCTGCTCGTAGGGCCCACCGATGCTACGGCGGAACACTTGGATTCCCTGGCGAGTGTGGCCCGGCTGATGTCGGACGGAGAATTTCGCTACCTCGCGCAAATAGCTGAGACCCCGGCAGAATTCCGCGCTGCGGTGGCAGCCAGATCAGATGAAGAAGTCGCACCAGCGCTCCCCGTCCCATCCGAAAAAGGTTTGCAATATAGCGGGCGACTCTTTGGAGGACTCCTGGCGGACATCCGCCGCCGCTGGCCGTACTATGCCAGCGATATTCTCGATGGCCTCCATGGCAAGTGCGTCGCGTCGACGTTGTTCCTGTTCTTCGCTTGCATGGCACCTA
Organism: Bythopirellula sp.; assembly: GCA_041738415.1. Taxonomy (GTDB): domain Bacteria; phylum Planctomycetota; class Planctomycetia; order Pirellulales; family Lacipirellulaceae; genus Bythopirellula. Next base: position 6,025 of record JBGSPU010000170.1, on the reverse strand, counting down.
CGATTATTTTCGGCGGACTCATGGGAAGAATTACCGCAGGGCACATTGGGGCCGTCGAGCTGATTGTCGCTACTGCGTTTTGTGGGATTGTTTACGCATTATTCTCCGGCCAGCCGCTCGCCCTGCTAGGGGGCACGGGTCCGATGCTCGCTTTCACTGCTATTCTCTACAGCTTTTGCAACGTACGCGATATTCCGTTTTTACCAGCCTATTGCTGGGTTGGTATCTGGACGGCCTTTTTTGTGGTGGTGATGGCTATTACGGACGCCAGTTGCTTGATGCGCTTCTTCACACGGTTTATCGACGAAATCTTTGCCGCACTCATCTCGTTAATTTTTATCTCCGAAGCGGTCACCAATTTGATTGCATTTTATCACCAGGATCCCACAGGCGATTCCAACGGGTATGACGTAGCAAATCTGTCCCTATTGTTAGCCCTGGGGACCTTTTATGTGGCGATGAGCTTAAGTCGATTTCGCCACAGCCACCTCTTGCTGCCGGCTGTGCGGGAATTCTTGGCGGACTTTGGACCAACCATCGCCATCGTCTCGATGGCGGCGATCGCATTTTACGCTCGGGGGGTCACGCCCTTAGATCCGTTGCCTGCGCCGACAACTTTCAGCACCACCTCAGGGCGGCCTTGGCTGGTGCCGTTTCTCGATGCTCCGCAGTGGATCATTTGGGGATCGATAGCCCCTGGATTGCTCTGCAGCGTGCTGGTCTTTCTGGATCAGAATATCACCGTGAGATTGGTCAATAGCCCCGACAACAATCTTAAAAAGGGGTCTTCCTATCATCTCGATCTTGGCATCGTAGGCGTGTTGATCGCAAGCTGTTCAATCTTCGGTTTACCTTGGTTGGTCGCAGCAACAGTGCGTTCTCTCAATCACCTTCGCAGTCTAGCCACTACGGAAGAAGTGGTGGACAAGTCTGGGGTAACGCGTACCCACATTCTTCATGTTCGCGAGAATCGCGTCACGGGGTTTTCGATCCACGTTTTGATTGGCCTGTCGCTGTTGCTTTTGCCGTTGTTGAACTGTATTCCCCTCGCCGTGTTATATGGCCTGTTTCTTTACATGGGCATCGTTTCCATGAAAGGGAACCAGTTCTTCGAGCGAATCGGGCTCTGGCTCACCGACCCGGCGCTGTATCCCTCAACGCACTATGTTCGGCAAGTATCGAAGAAAACCCTCCATCTTTTTACACTGATCCAGTTTGCCTGTCTGGTTCTATTGTGGATTATGAAAAGCAGCATCTTCGGGATTTTCTTCCCTTTGTTGATTGCCCTGCTGGTCCCATTTCGCTTTGCACTGAACTATCTGTTTGAAGAGAAAGACTTAGCCGCCTTGGACGCTGAAGAGAATCCAATCGAGGAAGAAGAAACCTGGTCTTAGGAGCAGTGGTGGCATAGCGGCTGACAACGGAACACTAACCAGTTCCTCCTACACCTCAGTTCGTTCGGCTTCGTCTTGTTTAATGCGGGCCATGCGATCGAATCGCGAATGCAAGGAACCCCAGTCGATCAACAGGTTTCCTTCGCCAGCCTCATGTTGTTTGGCCCAGTTCATCAAGAGATCCAAGCAGGCATGATCGATGTAATCCAAATAGGCGAAATCCACATGGAGATCGGTTCCTTCGGGGACTTGCTCCAGCACGGCAGCCAGCTTCGGCAATCGGAAGAACGTTGCCGAACCCTTGAGCTTGAGGACCGCCGACTTTTCGCCATTGCCAGAAAAGGAGAGATCCATTTCCAGATGAGAAAAGGTATAAAGAAGTTTTCCCGCCGAGAGGGCAATGCCAGTCAGCACGCCGGTCAGCAAATCTGTAAAAACAATGGTGGCCACGGTGGCGGCATAGATGGCCACTTCTCCCCAGCCGTATTGATGTAATTTGACAAGTGACTTGACGTTAATCAGTTTGTACCCCGTATAAACCAGCATGGCTGCCAGACTAGATGTGGGAATCAAGCGCAGCAAGAACGCCAGAAAGCTGACGAAAATCAACAACCACGCACCATGCAGGATTGCCGAGAGTCGTGTCGTGCCGCCGGCATGGATATTTGCTGAGCTGCGCACGATGACCCCGGTCATCGGCAAGGCACCTACCAATCCGCACAATGCATTACCAACGCCTTGAGCGAACAGTTCGCGGTCGTAATTCGTTCGCGGTCCTTGCTGCATCTGATCGACTGCCGTGGCACAAAGTAGCGTTTCAGCGCTGGCGACCACGGCCAATAGTAGTGCAGCTTGAATCAATTCAGCCCAGGGAGCATTTTTGAGCAATGCGGCATTGGGTATGCGCAAATCTTCCCACAGGTTGTCGGGGATTTCGACATACAACACTGGAAATACCCAGACCGTGGCCACTATTGTGGCTAGTATAATGGCGACAAGTGGAGCAGGAATAACACGGAGCGGCTGAGGTGCGAATCCCTGCCAAAGAATAATCGTGAAGATCGTCAACAGTCCCAATATGGCAGCCTTATGATGATTCGAGAGTGCTGCCAGTAAGCCTTCGATGGCCGTGATATTCTCCATTTGCAGTTGTAACGCCTTCTGCAAGGAGTCATTTTCTAAGCTTGCTAGGGCGGTGTTAGCGCGACTTACGAGTTCGTCGGTAGCTTCCAGAATTCGTTGCGTTCGCTCGCTGCCCTCAGAAAGTGTTGCCAGTTCTTGAGCTTCCTCGGTAATGTTCGTCAAGTGTTGCATTAGTTCTTGCTGTTGCTTTACAAGTTGTGGCATGCTTACCGCTGGCGGTTCCAGTTCCGCTTCCAAGGATAGATCCGCCCCCGGTGCATGGGGTAAGTGTTCGGCAAGTTTCTCTTGGATATTCACTTGCCGAAGATGCAAATCGCCTACTTCATGTAAGAGGTTGGAACGAATCTTCCGCACTTCTAGCGGGGAAAACTCCGCCATGGCAAAGCTTTTGGCGATTGCCTGGGGAATGGTCGCCAGGTTGTGAGCACCACTTCCTTTTGGTTTGTCGTCGATCATCACATGGAACTGGCTGGCCAGGATCAGAAATCCGATGCCAGCCAGCATTCCTTGAATCACTGCCGGGGAGACAGCTCGAAACCATTGTCCCCAACGCAGCAGACCTGCCACGATCTGAATCACACCTGCCAAGAGCACCGCGAGCCCGAGCATTTCGAGGCCCAAGTTCATAATGATTTCATACACGATCACCGTAAGTCCCGCCGCGGGTCCACTGACCTGCAGGGGACACCCGGCTATGCTACCAACAACGAGTCCGCCGATGATGCCAGTTATGAGACCTGTTGCCACAGGAGCGCCAGAGGCGATCGCGATGCCCATACATAATGGTAAAGCCACCAGGAAGACGACGATCGAAGCGAGCAAATCATGCTTGATTACAGACATCGTTGAATTGCTCCGGGAAATAAGCTTTGTGTCAGTGTTCGGTGGGGAAACAGCACAGCTTGGAAGCTGCTTCGTGAAGCAGGTCATGCAGCAGTGCGGACGTTGTCTCGGTCGAAACTTGATTCGTTATTGTCAACAATAAGCGATCGCTCTCGGGCAAGCTCACTGGGCAAATGAGCAGTACGGATCATTCCCAAAAATGCGTAGAAAACGCTCAGAACGAACAACGCGTCCAGCGTCGAGAAAACCGGGAAAATCATGCTCACCGCCAAACCGAGTAAGCCAATCAGCAAGCACAGAATGGCCGCTCCGAAGCAGATCTGTGCTTCCTTATCCTGAATCACTCGACGTAAAAAACACATTAAGAATAGTGAACTTGGTTTCATGAAGACTCCTAATGAAGTGGACCAGTTTGTTGGGAAATTCTTAGATGGCAGGGAGATATTCTGGAACGCCGGTAGGGCTTGCTGCCGTCTCTTCGAGGGGCACATACTGTCCTTGCTCAGGCTGATAGGCAAAGACCTGGCCAGTTTCAAACTTGTAAACCCAGCCGTGGAGCTTGACATCGCCGCGCATCAGAGCTGCCGCGACCGAGGGGTGGGTCCGAAGGTTTTCCAATTGCACAAGCACATTTTCTTCTACCGTCGCTGTAAGAAGTGCTTGGGGATCGCTGAGGTGAGCGTAGTTTTCCTTGATAATGCGTGCCGTCGCCTCGGCCTGACCAAGCCAGGATTTTACTGCTGGCAATTCGGCAATTTGATCTGGTGCCAGCAGGCCTCCCATGGCCCCACAATGGGAATGCCCACAGATAATGATGTCTTTGATCTTCAAGATACTCACAGCGTATTCAATCGTTGCTGCTTCTCCTCCAGTGACTGCCCCGTAGGCTGGGACGATGTTGCCGGCATTACGCATGATGAACAACTCCCCTGGGTCTGTCTGAGTGAGCAGACTCGGATCGATGCGTGAGTCGGAGCAAGTGATAAAGAGAGCCAATGGCTGTTGTCCTCGTGTCAAACGCTCGAACAGACGTTTTTGCGAGGCAAAGGTAGCCTTTTGAAATTGATGAATTCCCTTAATAAGTTTCTGCATGACAGTTTTCCGTCGAGTGAGAAAGTTTCGGTGATTGTTGATCGAGAAGGAACGAGGCTAGGACAATAATGGTGAACTCGGCGGTGAACACTGAGAGAGTTTTTCGCAGATTCAGAACCAAGAGGCACTCGATCCAACCGGCGACAGTCCAAGGCACAGGGTCAGGCCTAACAGCGCAGGGGTGCTCGAAGCTCGTGCGAGAGATAATGCCCTGGCAGGACGCGAGAAGGCGTGGGGTGGGAAGCCGCTGGCAGGCGGGTGAGTTGAGGATGCCGCCGCGGTGACCAGAATCTGCGAACCTGTACCAGGCGAGTTTCCGCGCCCAGCAGCTTGCTTTCTTCGGTGCTATCTTCCAGAGATGTGGGCGATTCGCAAAGCTTAAGCGATTCCATCGCCAGCAGCGGGCCGGCGGACAACATCCAGGTCGCTACAAAAAAGCCGCTGACAACCAATCGCACGATTGCCGAAATGTGGCGAGTTCTTCTTCGTGGAGACATACCAACCATTCACTAGCAAAGAAACTTGGAGGCAAGACTTCGAATCCACCCAGTATCGGTGTTTTTCCCGGCTTGGTCCAGGGGAATCGTTGTGCATGAGCAGACGAATGTCGTGAAATCTACCACCCCCGGAATAATACAATCCGCAGAGAATCCGGCGAGAAACCGGGAACCATGCTGCCAAATGGCTCATTTTGCCGAGTTACCGGCAAGGGGGTCCGGCTGCCCAGGTGCCAGCATTTCTCGTGGAACTTCCAGAAGAACGAGCATCCGGAAATACGTTGATGGGCTTCGTCTTCAACATCAGCAACGACGTATTGCAAGGTGAATTGCCAACCAGTTTCAGAATGTCCTACGCGATGGGAAGCGATTGCTAGTCTATCGCGGACTTACTTCACTCCCGAAACATTCCACATATAGTAAGCCATCAAGATACAAACGAGCACCCAGTACCAAATAAAGGCAGCAATTGGAATTGCCAGCCAGAACTTCCAGCCGTATTTCACTCTTTTCGAGACAATGAGAATTGTCATCGACAAGACTGCCAAAACTACCGCAAGGATGCGGAATACGTCCTCGGCACCCATGCGTTAGCCTTGCATTTTCTTTCGAGCCCACGATTCTATTCTATTGCTAACTTGGCCTGTTTACTGACTAGAGGATTTCTGTCTTGACCGAGCTTCTCTAAGATTTCAGTCTGCCGAAATTCAGGGTGTTGCCGCATGATCTCGGCGACATAGAGGCGGACCCACCATTCGCTGTGTTCCGACTGTTTCGCAAGTTGTTCCTCGGCTTCTGGCGAAGCTTCTTGGTGCCGCTTCTGAAAGCCGTTTGCTTTGAGCCAAATGGCGTTGCTAACGATATGTTCGGCGAGACGAATTTCCTTGGAATTGAGCGTTGGTAGTTGCTTACCTCTCAGGTCTTGCTGCTTCACTTCTTTGGCCGGAGGTAGCGGACGTATCGGGTTTTGTCCATTGTTTTCTTGTTGCAGCCGAGCATCAATGTTCTTGCGCATCTCTTGCAGTTGGGCAATCGTCTCATCGCGCCGACCAACTT
>JBGSPU010000169.1:0-65216 GCA_041738415.1 Bythopirellula sp. | reverse complement strand
GCACTGTTAAACTGTTGGAGTGTATCGAGTTGCGACGAATCCATTCATATCCATGCTCAGAGACTTGATGTTGAACACAAACCAATGCAATATAAGCACTTAATCACGCTAGCATCGCCTGAAGTGGCGCTGTCCAATTAGCACTGATCTTGCTCACGGTCCTCCGTTGCGGAACCGCTGGGGCAATAAGCGTGACTGTATTAGCCACGCCATCGTCTTATTACGAGGCGGCCCACAGCAACATGTCGCCTTATGAAACCCAAAGCTCGGTTCATATTTAGCTTCCCTAGTCGGACACTTACTGCCTCTAGAAAGGGTCATCGATGAATCTCAAACGTGCATTGTGTAATGCCTGCCTGCCGACAGCTTTCCTGCTACTATTCGCCGCGACTTGCCTTCCCGCAAATGCCAACTTCTCTGGGAGCGATCACTTTTCCGCACCCTCGGCAGATTGGGGTTTGGATTCCGCGGGCGGCGCAGGTCATTTCGACCTGCGAAACGGCAAGCTGAACTTCGTAACCGTCGCGGCGCCGACGATAAATGACACGGTGCAGCGGGCTTGGATCGCGAATGTGGGCGACTATTCGGCCGACTGGTCGGTGCGCGTGGACGTAAGCATCGGCAACTTCCCAATGACGACCGAGCAATTCGCATCCCTCGATATCCTCGTTGAGAACTTTAATGATGTCTCGAATGACTTCGTGCGAATGGTATTGCGCCGCGACGATATGGATGCGCGTTCCTTTTACGCCGATTCCGTCAGCAATGGTCAGTTTACTCCCGCTCCTGTCTTTGTGCCGACATTGGCCACCGATGCCACGCTCGGCCTGAGCTACGATTCCGCGACGCGAATGATTACCGCGGCCTACGACGCCGATGGTTCGGCCAACGGTTTTCTGTTCCATCCCATCCTTACCGTTCCCATCGAGTCCGGCGCGTCCGACTGGAATATGAACCCGACGGATTCCTTTCAAGTGTGGCTCGTCGGACAAACCCAGTTCCTGGACGTTTCGCTTGGCCAAGCGGCGCTCGACAACTTTGTCGCCTCGGGTGAGCAGCTTCTGGTCGTGCCGGAGCCTTCTATCGTTGCATTAGCTACCGGACTTCTTTCGTGGCCGCTCTGCTTTGCCCGATCTTATCGCCATAAGACGGACAATACCTAATGCGTTTACAGGAAACCAAGATGAAGCCGATCGTGACATTACTTGTGATTGCAGTCACTTTACTTACTGCCAACTCTGCACAAGCGGCCCCATTAGCGAACCGAAGCTTCGAGCAGGCCCTACTTCCTTCGTGGGTCACTGAACAGGGTACTGCACTAACGATATCGAATTTCTTTGGCGTACAGCCATCTCACGGAAATCAAATGATGCGACAGGACGCGGTTGGAAGAGGCGCGACTTTAGTCAACAGCTCACTGTTCTAGCTCCTGGACAAAAATACTCTGCTTGTTGACGTCAATCTTTTGTTCAGCGAAGACCAGCCAGGCGACGCGATGGAAGCCTCGGCACTGGCATTCGAGATTCGTTTTCCCGGCGAGATCAACGGGACGACCTCACGACAGGTGTCGGTGAGTCAAGTAGGATCAACATTTCCCGAATTCTGGCGACGCAAGGAATTTGTCAACGGACAACGCGTATCTTCCATGATTCCCAATCTGGCGGGTCCGCCTGGTAGTGGATTTGCATCGCAAACTGGGTGGCTCACCTTAGAAATGGATATCAGTGATCTACCCCCGCTCCCTGGCTACTCGCTCAGGATATTTACAGACGGGCGCAACCGGAAACCAATATGCTCGGCTTGATAGACAATATCCGGTTTCTCCCGCTAACGGCTGACTTCGACAACGATGGAGATATTGACGGGCGAGATTTCCTGGTCTGGCAGCAGGGTGGTTCGCCGAATCCCTTGAGCCCAGACGATCTTGCCGATTGGCAGACGAATTATGGCACCGCGGGACACTTTGCGGGCGATTTCGATATCGACGGCGACGTCGATGGCCGCGACTTCCTGGCGTGGCAACGCAATCCCAGCATCGGTGACCTTACTAATTGGCAAACGAATTATGGTATGGTCCTACCGCTCGCGGCGACAAGCACTGCGGTGCCGGAACCGTCCACTTTGATTGGGGTTTTCATCGGGGTTCTCGCCTCAACGTGCATTTCGAAAAGGTTTTTTTGATCGCTCAAGCGATTTTTTGGTTGTTTTGCCCTTGCCTTCAAGAATTCATTTATCCGCAAATAAGCCTGCGCAACGTGGATCTTTTCGAGAAGCATAGTGGTAGCTCCTGCCACAGTTGACTTTTCTTGCGAGTTTTGGGGATGCTGCTTAAACTATTGTTACGTGTTCCTCGTGGTGACTCTGCGCCTCCGCGATAATGATTAGACAAAGGATATCAATTGAGGATTCTCCATTTTAGTGCCTGGCTTGTTGCGCTCGTTTTCTGCTTGACGCTTCTCTCATCCCAAAGCCATGGTCTGACAAAAGCAGTTGACACGGTGAACGCCGAGTTTCTTTGGCAACAAGGCTACACCGGTAGCGGAGTTGAAATTGGTGTGATTGATTTGCATCAAGCGGATGCTTCCCATCCGGCTCTCAGCGGGAACTTTCTGGGAGGCCAAAATTTCGTCAATGGTTCTGGCTGGTTATCCTTTCACGCAACCGCAGTCGCCGGTGCTGCTGTCAGTCAGGATCCTAGTCGCCGGGGAGTCGCCTACGAAGCGGGTTGGTGGACCGGTCAAACGACCAATCGAGCGGGTATTTCTCCACAGCAGGACGCAATGACTGTGTCAGCCGAAACATTTGCCCAGGGGCTAGGCCTACTCAATGGGAATCCAGCAGAAGTCGTGACCATGAGCATCGGGATTGGCGGATTGGATACCGGCGCTGATCAGTGGAGTCTGGCGCTGGATCACATCGTCGGCACCTTGGGAACGACCGTGGTGGTGGCAGCGGGCAATGATGGGCCCTCGAGTAGTTCGTTTCCCGGACCTCCTGGCACCGCCTACAACATTCTGAGTGTGGGAGCCACTGGCGGTACGGGTGCCTTTGTCTCAGAGGATTACGATCAGATTGCACCATTTAGTAGTCGTGGCCCCACCAGCGACGGACGCATTAAGCCAGATATTGTAGCACCCGGATCTCTTATCGAATTGCCAACTCTCGGGGGGGCGTGGGTGGAAACGAGTGGCACGAGCTTCGCTGCACCAATCGTAGCAGGTGGGGCTGCCTTGTTAATTGATATGGGACGTGACCTGGGATTCAACGTCGATGCCAAAGTGATTAAGAACGTTTTGTTGAATTCGGCGGACAAGCTTGCGGGGTGGAACAATACATCCACCATGCCTCTTGATCCTAACTTCGGTGCGGGACAGATGAATTTGGAAAGTGCGTATTACCAGTACGCAGCGGCGGAGCAAGAAGCCGGGGCTGTTCCTGCAATAGGGTGGGACTATGCCGAGTTGCTGGGATCGACTTCGAATACTTATGAAATAAGCGGGGCCATTCTCGGTGGATCATTGATCTCCGCTACGCTTGCTTGGAATCGTATGGTTGCGACGGACGTGGAAGATATCGAGGCGGCAGTCTATACTCCATCGCCGCTCGAGAACCTGGAGCTATTCCTGTTTGATAAAAATGACTTGTTAACTCCCATTGCTAGCTCGATCAGTCCAATCGATAATGTGGAACACCTATTCTTAGCGGCACCTACGAGTGGCAATTACGTGCTCGAGGTTCGCTCAGCTAGCGGGAATCTTGTAAACCCTGTTTCCTATAGTTTGGCTTGGAACTTGATCGCGGCCGACATCCTGCCTGGCGACTTCGATGAAGACGGCGATGTGGACGGCCAGGATTTTCTCGTTTGGCAACGCAACCCGAGTATTGGCAACCTCACCGATTGGCAAACGAACTACAGTATGGCCGCACCAATTGCGGCTAGTTCTACGGCGGTGCCGGAGCCGGGGACAGTGCTGTTGCTCGGAGTGATGGTCTTGGTATTCACTCGTTTTTGGTTTTCGCTGCATATTAAGCAGATGCACGAAGGTCATGTTAACTTAGGATTCGTACAAGACCTTCTCAGTTCTACATGCGGAGTACACTATGGACCTTTGGGATTTCTTGCTGCTTCTATTGGTAGCTGGCATTTGCGGCGCCTTGGGACAGGCCATTGCGGGCTATTCTCGTACGGGATGCTTTGGTTCGATCGCGCTCGGATTCATCGGCGCTCTGTTGGGCATGTGGCTGGCGCGGATAATGGAGTTGCCGGAGGTATTTGCCTTGCGGATTGGTGACGGAACGAGCTTTCCGATTGTCTGGTCGATCGCAGGTTCGGCGATATTTGTGGGAATTCTGGGATTGCTTGGTCAGCGCGGGAAACACTGATACCTGCTATTGCTTGACGCCAGAAACGCATTTACAGAGGTAGAGGAATCGGCAGACCGGCAGTTCATCGTGACCATCGGTTGCAGCTTTCTGGGAGAATTCGTCACAACCGGACCGGTGGCGGGCCTCTGTGAGCTAGGTTTGCATTAGCTGGCTAATTCGCGTCCATTGGTCGCGGCTTTGTGCTTTCATTTTGCTCACCGACTTGGGGAATGCTCATGGCACTCTTGGCTGAGAATACTACTGCCGCGATTGATCAACTACTGAGCCGGTTGGACAAATTGCACTCATCACCCGCGGTGGCGCTACAGGTAATGGACATCACGCGGGATCCAAATTTTGAGTTTGCCGACGTGAAACGATGTCTGGAGAACGACCCTGCGCTAACGGCTGCGGTGTTGCGGCTGGTTAATTCGTCGTATTACGGGCTGCCGCGCAAGATTACGGCAGTGCAGGAGGCGATGGCGTATCTGGGGCGGCGTTCACTGCGGTTGTCGGTGCTGGGCTTCGGTCTGGTAAAGGCACTGGCCAACGGGTGCCCCAAGACGTTTCACGAAAACTATTGGCGACGTTCGTTGAGCATGGCCGTGGCTGCCCGCAAGTTGGCCGAGCGTTGCGACAAACGCGAAGTGCATGCCGACTCGGTGTTCGCCGCCGGACTCCTTGCGGATCTGGGGATGATGGCCCTGGCGCAATTGGAAACCACCAAATACCTGGAGACTTGTGAAAACTCCGATCACCTGGTCACGCAAATCAATCGCGAGCGGGAAGAGTTCGGCTTCACTCATGTGGATGTGGGAGTGCGGCTATTAACCAAGTGGCAGTTGCCGGAGGAGTTGATCGTGGCCGTGGCCGAGCATCATCACTGCCCGGCTTCAGCAGGCAAGATGAGTCAGATACTCAAGGCATCGAGCGTGTTGGCCGAGGTGTTTTGGACAGCCGACAGTCCTCACATGCGGATCTTGTTGCCGCTGCTAAGGACCCGTTTTGACCTGGATGTTGACGATCTGATCACCCTCGCTACGGAGTGCAAGGAAGCAGTGAAAGAAAGTGTCGAGGTATTCCAAGTGCGGATCCACGGCGAAATCGACATCGACGCAATTCAGCTCGAAGCCCAGGCGATGTATCAAGCGGCCGTACTCGAAACGGCCGTTGATCTGGACAGCCTGGAAGCCCTGCTGGCCGAGGAAAATGGGCGAGAGTGAGCGAGTTCTATCTCGGTCGCTTGTCGAATCGCTTTGGGCACGATAGGCTCATCTTCTGCGGATAAAAAATCTCTCTCACATTTCCGTGTCGCATATTCCAATAAACCTGACGCGGAGAATCGAGCTACATTATTTGACCCGAGGATGATGCCGTGGAAGATGGAGCAGATGCGGAGGCCGCTCTCGAGGCCCAGCAGATGTTGCTGGAAAGCAGTTTGGAGGTGGCGTTTCGCGCTTACGATGACGCGCTGAGCGAGAAAATGCGCGATCCGGTGGTGTTTCTGCTCGATTGCGAGGATTCGGTTGGGGGGGAGATTGCCCGCAGTTGGCTGGGAGATGAAGCGGTAGATGAGGCGATCGCGGCGCAGGAGATGAAGTCAACGAGTCCAGACCCCATTTATACCACCGTGTATGCTTGTGCGTTTCCGTTTTTGAAATGCCGGACGGAAGTTCCGGCGGTGTTTGCGTATTTGGCGCCAGTGTTTGCCGGGGATGCGCCGACAGATGGGTTTTTGGCGATTGCAGTTACGAATGGCGGGGCGTCGGCGCTGACGGTGCCGTTTGAGGCACGAGATTGAATGTGGATAAAACTTTCGGCTTTCGCCGACGGCTAGCAAGGAAATTAAGAACTGAAGGTTGGTTATGGGTTATTCTGTTGTTGTGATTGCTGGGGATGGGATCGGGCCTGAAGTCTGCAATGCTACGCGGGCGATTTTGGATGCGAGTGGGGTGGCCATAGAATGGCGAGAAGCGGAAGCAGGGCAGGGTGCTTATGAGACGCTTGGAGATCCGCTGCCGGAGGCGACTCTCGCCGCAGTGCGGTCGGCTGATGCGACGCTCAAGGGGCCGACGGCGACTGCCAAAGGGGCGGGGTTTCGCAGCGTGAACGTCGCCTTGCGGCAGAAGCTCAATCTGTTTGCCAATTATCGCCCGGCTCGGTCGCTGCCTGGCGTGAAGACACGGTTTGAAGATGTTGATCTGATCGTGATCCGCGAAAACACCGAAGGGCTTTACAGCGGGCTTGAGCACACGGTCGTGCCAGGGGTTGTCGAGAGTCTGCGAATAATCACACACGTCGCCTCGGAGCGGATCGCGCGGTTCGCCTTTCAAACGGCCCGCCGCCAGAATCGGCGGAAAGTGACCTGCGTTCACAAGGCAAATATCCTCAAGCTTAGTGACGGACTTTTTTTGAAGACGTGCCAAGAGGTCGCCACGGAATTCGATGACATCGAGTTCGATGACTGCATCGTGGATGCAGCGGCGATGAAGTTGGTAAGTGATCCTCACACCTTCGACGTACTGGTGATGGAGAATCTTTTCGGGGACATTCTCTCCGATTTAACCAGCGGTCTGGTGGGTGGGCTGGGAGTGACGCCCAGTGCCAACGTGGGCGAGAAGTTGGCCGTGTTCGAGGCGGTACATGGCACGGCCCCAGACATCGCGGGCAAGGGGTTGGCCAATCCCACGGCGCTGGTGTTGAGCGGGGTGTTGATGCTGCGCTTTCTGGGCGAGAAAGCTGCGGCAGACGCGGTCGAAAACGCGGTGCGCGGCGTGCTGGCCGAAGGAAAGACGCTCACGGGTGATCTGGGCGGCAAGGCTTCGACGAGTGAATACACTGCAGCGGTGATTGCGCGATTAATAGCGAGCTGATCTAGTAGCCACCGCCGGAATGCCCTGGTTAAAATAATTTAGGCAACCACCGCTTTCCGGCCGTGGCTATTTCGGAGAAGGATTAGTTAAGCTGCTGGAGCGCACGATCGATGCGTGCGAGGCTATGCTCGCGGCCGAGAATGGCCAAGGTCTCGAACAGGCCGAAACCGACGGCCTTGCCGGTGACGGCGACGCGGACGGCGTGGACAATATCACCGATTTTGATTTCTTTCTCGGCGATGAACTCCTTCAAGTCTTCTTCGAGGGTGGTGGCATCGAAGGGTTCCACGCTGGCGAGTCGTGTGCGGTACTCGGCCAGAAGATGTGAAGCGCGTTCCGGATTGCGAAGTCGCTTATCGAGCGTTTTCTCGTCATAAGTGAGTTTGTCGTCGGCGACGAAGAAATCTCCGTAGTCGAGGATGTCCCCCGCGATCTTGATCCGGTCTCCTGCCGCCTCACAAATCTGGCTGAGGTAAGGACCCGTGTCGCATGACGGAGGATTCTCGATGTAACCGGCTGCCTGAAGGAACGGAAGCACCTTGGCGACCTTTTGCTTGAGCGGCAGTTTCTGCATCGCGCGGTCTTGGAACGCGACCAACTTTTGCGGATCGAAGCTAGCTGGTCCCTTGTTGACTCGTGCGAGCGAAAAGTGCTTGATCATTTCTTCACGCGTGAACTCTTCGGTCTTGTCGTCTAGCGACCAACCCAAGAGCAACAGATAGTTGAGAATCGCGTCGGGGAGGAAACCGATCTCTTGATAGAAATCGATAATTACAGGATTAAAGACGTCGTTGTCCACCGTGAGATGCATCCGCTCGGCGATTCGCACGCCGTGTGATTTTAACTGGGCGAATTCCTTGTTCTTGAGATATTTGTCGAGCTTGCGTTTGCTCAGCTTATGTTTGCTGCCAGGTTCGGCGACGTATGGCAGGTGAGCATATTCGGGGAGGGGGTAGCCGAGCGACTGGGCGATGTAAATTTGTCGCGGCGTGTTGGAGAGGTGTTCTTCAGCGCGGATGACGTGCGAGATTTGCATCTCGTGATCGTCAACCACCGATGCGAGGTGATATAAACAGGTGCCATCGGCACGCTGGATAACGTGGTCCTGCTCGTTAGCCCAAGGAAAGCGAACCTCTCCGCGAATCAAATCATGGTGGACCAACTCGCCCGTGCGAGGCATTTTTAAGCGGACGACTGACTGGCGACCTTCGGCAGCAAATCGTGCCGCTTGTTCGTCGGTCTCTGCCATCCAGCGGCGGCTAGAAGTAAATTGCTCGCCCGCCTGCTGGGCCGCCTCGCGCTCGGCTTGAATTTCCTCGGAAGTAGCGAAGTCGCGGTAAGCCGCACCCGAAGCCAGCAGCGCATCGACGGCAGCTTGATATTTATCGCTGCGTTGGGATTGGTAGTAGGGTCCATGGGGTCCACCAACCTCGGGGCCTTCATCCCAGTCAAGACCGAGCCAGCGAAAACCGTCAAGGATCGGCCGGAGGGCAGCATCGACGTTGCGCTGCTGGTCGGTGTCGTCGACTCGCAGCAAGAATTGGCCGCCGTGGGACCTGGCATAAAGCCAGTTGAACAGGGCCGTGCGGACCCCGCCGATATGGAGATAGCCTGTCGGGCTGGGGGCGAATCGTGTGCGAACCGTCATAGAACTTGCATGTTAGGGAAGAACACTTTTGATATCTAACGCAGAGACCACTATCCCTGATGAGCGGAGACGAGGGAAGGGGACGCTCGATTTTTCACGACCAGTTCGGCAAATTTCAAGCAGCTCGATGGCGTTGCTGTTTGCGGAGCCGCTTGCGTTCGGCCTTCGAGAGTGGGCGATCGTAGTCGTCTTCAGGTTGGCTGCCGTCGATCCAGGCCGATTCAGCTTCATCCTCTTCGGTCGTGTCAAGGTTTTCATCGCCCGATTCGTAATTCGAAGTAGCAGCCGCTACGGTGCTACTCGCCGGTGCATCGTGCTCGATCAGACCTTGTACATCGAGGACTACATATCTGGCAGTGAGCAGACAACCCATCAGCGAGTATAGGAAGCCCGCCAGTGGCAGCGAACGGGTAACTGTTCCTATCCAAAGCGAGTTGGTGGTCGGTGACCAGCCAATGGCACACGCGCCAGCAATGATGAAACACGCAATGGCCAGCAGGAACGCCGTCAATGCTGCCCGACATTCGGCGGCATCTATTATCAATTTAGCGAAAACGTACCCGCCAATGAGAATCGCAGGTATCAACCACCATCCTGAATCGTTCTTCAAGAGATGCCAACCCGTCGTGTGGCCCAGCATCCGTCCGAGGACTGGGTGAATTGCCAGGACACAGTTGGCGCTTAGCAAGACAGAAAACCAAGTTACCATCCGCCAAACTCGATAGCGCCCCCCCAGGTCATCGATACGATGCCGCTTCAGGAGAAAAATAATATGTGCGCAGGCTGCAGAAATTAGCAGCACCGTGGCAGAGGTCCAGGCAATCAGCCGAGCTGAAAATATCTCCGGCAGGTTTATTTCGGCACCTTGCGGGAGGAAAGCCGAAAAGGAAGCGGCGTGGTGGGCGACTACCTCGGCAAGAACTCCCATAGCGGCGCCTGTCGACAGAAGCAGTCCGAGTATGCGCATCCGGCGGGGGATATAGTCGGTGATCTGCGGGTGGTTTTCGATATTGGCACCCGCGCCGTAACGGGGGGTGTCGCCAGGGATGCGGTCAGATGTCTGGTTGTTGTAAGCAACACCGAGGGAGGATTGGTCTTCATTCAGGACGCGTCGTAGCCGTCCGAGTCGTGAATTATTTCGAGCCATAGAGCCGCTTTGCTGATGAAGGAATTAATAGCAACGGAATCTTCCCATAGCGATAACTTCCAGCCGCCGGTAATCGGACCGCGGCTAGAAGCCACCGCTTCGCCGTGACTTGCGACGGATGCTAGCAGTAAAACCGGGTCGCGCATTGCCAGCAAACAAGCGAATAGCTTCCGTACAATCGGAATCGGCATTTTGACCCTACCAGTTGCTACGAACGTTCACCAATCCGCTTTATAACGGTTGGGTAAAATTTGTGAGCCAATGCAACCAGGAGAGTGGGGAATTACTACGCGGGGGGTACAAAAATAACCTAGCCTTTAGCAGGAAATCGGAGGGGTGTCACCTCGTAAATTGGCAGCCGGTATTCCGACGAACATCGCCCATGCATTGAATCTATGCCTGAAACGACGACTTCCAGTACTGAGATCAAAGAACATTCAGACGTTGAGGACTCGCAAGCGAAGTCGAAGCGGCTCTCTTCAACCGAGTCGCGGGTGGCCGAGATCAGTTCGCTGCTGCGCGCACTGGAAGATGTGGCCAGTGGCAGCGGTTTAGTTAAGCGCCGCGAGGATGTGAAACCCCATCCTACAGCGCGCCATGAGAATAAGCTGGTACAGGTTCGGCTGGGGATGGCTAGCGGCTTGTTCACTGCGTTGCGGCAAAAGCATCTCCAGACAGCCGAACATTCATTACGAGTCGCCTTAGGTTGCAGTTCGTGGGCACTCCATGCAGGACTGGATGAAGAAACCCGAGACACGATCGAAGTGGCTGCCCTGTTGCACGATGTTGGCAAGATAGGCGTTCCCGATTCGATCTTGACCAAGCCCAGCCGTCTCACGCCCGAGGAAGAAACGCTGGTACGTAAACATTGTCGGCAAGGAAGTGACATCGTGGCCGAATGCTGTGGGTCTGAGCAGGTGTTGCAAGCCATCTTGCATTCGACAACTCGTTTTGACGGCGGTGACAATGAACAACCAGTTCGTGGCGAGGGAATTCCGTTAGCAGCGCGAATGATTGCCATCGTCGACGCCTTTGATGCAATGACAACCGATCAAGTTCATCGACCCGCTTGGAGCCGAGATCGAGCATTGCAAGAACTGTTTGAATACTCAGGATCGCAATTTGATTCTGTGCTCGTGAAGCAGTTTCAAGAGGTGCTTACAGAGCATCACGACGTCTTGACTGAGCGCGTGGCAGCCAGGTGGCTTAACGAGCTGAAGAATTCACAAGAAGAATTGCCGTGGGAGCCGATTCAGGAAACTGATTCTCCTGTCCCGGCCAAACGAGCGACAGCCTCCGACTATCTTACGCGATCGCTCTTCGAGCAAAAGTTGATAGAAGCCATGCGTGATGGGGTCGTATTCGTCGATGTCCAAGCCAAGATCACACAATGGAATAAAGGGGCCGAGCAAATCACCGGCATCAGTCGAGGTGCTGCCACGGGGCGGACCTTTGCTCCGAGTTTGTTGGAAATGTGCAGCCACGGAAAACGACGGATTCACGATGGTTCATGCCCCGTCGCCAGGGTGCTTCGCACGAGTTCCCAGATTCGCCAGCGCTTGATGATTTTGGGTCGCCAAGGGAAGCTGGTGCCGATCGACTTGCATGCCATCCCAGTCGTGGGTCGAGATGGTGCGATTCAAGGTGCGACGATATTGCTGCACGATGCACAATCCGAAGCAACTCTCGAAGAGAAATGCGAAGCCTTGCATGCCGAGGTGACGCGCGATCCGCTGACGAAAGTTGCGAATCGGGCAGAGTTTGACAGAATGCAAGCCTTATTTATCGAGGCGCATCAGCAAGCTCACCATCCATGCAGCCTGATTATGATCGATATAGACCACTTCAAATCAATTAATGATACCTACGGCCATCAAGCGGGAGACGAGGCAATCATTACGGTCGCCGGTTTGCTCTCTACGATGTGCCGCACGGGTGACCTGGTCGCTCGCTATGGCGGTGAAGAGTTCACGGTACTGTGTGCTGATTGCAACAACGCTCATGCGGCACGACGTGCGGAAGAAATTCGCCGCAAGCTTTCGGAAACGCCACATACGCAACTGGGAGATAAACGGATCACTGCCAGTTTTGGCGTGACGGAGCTACAGGCGGGGGATAATTCCGAAACGATGCTGCGTCGTGCCGATCGGGCACTATTAATGGCGAAGGAGCAAGGTCGCAATCAAGTCGTACAATTGGGAAACGGCATGGAAAAACAAACAACGAAAAAGAAGTGGTGGTGGCTGGGTAGATTCTCAGGGCAGCCTGTGATCGAAACCTCCCTGAGTACGGCAGTGCCCCTCGACATCGCCATTGCCAAATTACGGGGATTCGTCTCAGACCATCAAGCCAAGATTGTCTCGACGAAGGAAAATACGGTGGAACTCGAAATTGCCAGCTCGAAAGTCTCTTGCGATCGACGCAAAGGAGACCGCAACATCGATTACCGGATTGAGTTGGAATTCAGCGAACACCGCGAAGTGAGAACAAACAACCTTGGATTCGCGGCAGGTGAGTACACCACGACGAACATTGAAGTAAAAGTGCGTCCACGCAGGTCCAGCAATCGTCGTCGCAGTGATGTTGCCGAGCGGGCGCAATTGATCCTGCAGAGCGTCAAGGCATATCTAATGGCTAAAGAAGATCATGAGTTGATCGAGGAATCTCAACTCTTGGTGCTGTAAGAGCAACACGAACACATCTGCTTGAACAAGGCTTATTTCCCAAAAGGGCACCCACATGCGTGACGAAATCTTAGAACCAGCGAAGTGGAAAGGAACGAATCCCCAGACTGAATCGCGAAATCAATGCCGGACATCACGACGGCAACAGCCGAAGACGCACTCCGAAGGACCAAGGGGTCTTTCGGTCGCAGCGCTTGATGCCGCCTTCGAAGACGTAGACTTGAGCTGCCCGATTCCACAGCCTCATCGGGTTGATTGCGGCACTTCTCTCGGCGACCCTAGGGAAGACTTTGTGGAGCGACTTGCTTCGCAACTCTCCGCACTTGAAGCCCACTGCCAGCGTCTGCAAGGACTGCTGAGTTCGGCGAGGAGGATGGATAACTGAGGGTGGAGAGTTTGGGGGGGCAAGGATGAAGCTCACTGTGGTCCACCGCGACAAAATTGCGCGGTGAATCAAAAATGGGCGGGGAGTAAGTATGTAGGTGATCAGGTAGCGAAGTAGGGGCTTCCAGAAAATACCACTACCTACTCACGTATTCATCTATTCATGCATCAGGCTGGCGTAGGGCCGATTGCCTAGCCGGGTTCTGTCCTGTATGCTTTCTATGAGTCGAACCGATCTGAGATTTAAAGTCTCAGGGCACTTTCTGTCGGCGACTCGCCTATTGATTACGTCGCAACTCAATCCTATCAGGAGGAAATTAAAATGGCTTACAAACTGCCCGATTTACCCTATCCCGCCAATGCCCTGGAGCCCCATATCGACGCAAAAACCATGGAGATCCACCACGACAAGCATCACAATGCCTACGTGACGAAAGTGAACGAAGCCCTGGAAGGGGCTGGAGTGGATGAAATCTCGATCGAGGAGCTTTGCCGAAAGATTGATACCTTGCCGGAGAAGATCCGCACAGCGGTACGAAATAACGGTGGTGGTCATGCCAATCACTCGTTGTTTTGGACAGTAATGTCTCCCAAAGGTGGGGGCGAACCCTCGGGCGCACTCGCAGATGCCATTAAAGGCGAATTAGGTGGATTCGCCAAGTTCAAGGAGGAGTTCAGCAAGGCAGCCGCAACACGTTTCGGCAGCGGTTGGGCCTGGCTGAGTGTAACCCCGGCTGGCAAGCTGGTCATTGAAAGCACTCCCAATCAAGACAATCCGTATATGAGTGGGAACACACCGATCTTGGGTTTGGATGTTTGGGAACATGCCTACTATCTGAACTATCAGAATCGTCGTCCTGATTACATCGATGCCTTCTACAACGTGATCGACTGGCAGGCCGTCGGCGAACGTTACACCAAAGCCAAGGGCTGAGCTGGGGCTGTGCTAGCTAGCATATCCATTCTATAGCACCTGCGAGTGCATGCATTGCACGCCCCTTTGGGGTGAGTAGTGCGGACATGCCTCGGGTGCTATTTTTCTGCGCAATTGGTGAGCCAGAACTGACATTGACCCTCAAAATAGGGCTTCTATAATCTCCGCTCGCTAGCGGTGCAAACCTCCGCTGGCGATGATCCTTAAAAAAACTTGTGCTACGGAGTGGAAATTTTGTAAGCAGGTTTACTCAAGCTTGCCGACAAGAGAATAAGTAGGGGTAAATCCGTTCCTACGCAATAGCCGCGTGGTACGGAGTAGCGTGACCCTGATACTCGACTTCTCTCTCCCCGGGTCATAAAAGAGCTGGGGAAACAAAACTAAATCAAAGACTGGGGCAAGGATGCCATGCGAGTAAGAATACTTACTGCCAGCTTAGCGGTGGTTATCGGATGTGGAACACTGGGCTGCAAGTCTACACCGAAAATGGCGTGGTGGAGTTCCAAAGATACTGCCAAGACCGAAACAACTGCCGTCGCACATGCGGCACCTCAGCTTCCCTCGGAAATTGCCAGGCAGACCGAGTCACTTAATACCGCCAACCCCGTGCAGATCTCAACGGCACCAGCCTTCGCTACGACCTCCAATACAGGAGGAACGGCTCCGGTCTATGCCGCCACGACCGCACCCGCAGGGGCTTATCCCAGTACGGGCGCGCAGAGCTACGTGCCAACTACAACGAGCCGGGCAGCAGCACCTGCCGCGTCGACTAGCGCCTCGTCCAATGCGTTGCCTTATAATCCCAACGCCGTGCCTCCTGCCAAGACGGGCCCCAATGTCCAATCCATCGCAGCCACACCTGCTGCGGCAATCGAAAGTTCTGCTTCCGCAGATCGATACGGCAACTTGTATGCGCAAAGCACCGAATCCTTTACTGCAACAACACCGACCACCAATGCAGCTCCCACCGCGCAGGGTTCATTAAGTGCTGCTGCGGACAGTTATCCGAATTTTAGTTCGCCTGCGAACACTCATGCAACCTCGCCGACGAGTGCTGGATCGAATGTTTTGGGAGATCGATATGCAATGGCGAGTTCAGCGAGTGTGGCGGCGCCAGCGATAAGCGCACCAAGCGAGTCGCAGCAAGTGCAAACCGCTTCGGCAATTGCCTCGACCGAACCATATCGGCCCGGGGGAACTGGCACCTATCCAGCCATGGCAGCTTCTAACGCCAGGTATGAAGTCGCCACGCGCCCGTCAGCACCTACAGGCAGCCAATCAACCGTCCCCAATGTCGCTTATCCCAGCACCGGGGCCAACCAATACCGGTAGCCTTTCGGGAAGCGATACTCAGTCAAGACGATAGGGGCTACCAGCCCATGACCATGTTGGACTCGATTACTTTACGGGCCTGTTCAAGATCGACGCCCGTCTCGTGCATATAGAGTCGAATGGCATGCACTTTGTCACCCTCTGCTTTTGACAGGCAGTCCCTCGCGGTGTGACAGACATCAAGCGAACCTGCCAGCCCCAAGGCGCTCTTAGAGATCACCCATGTATCGCGGGGTCGCTTGGTCATACGAATAACCGAATCGTTGGGATAGGCATCCGTCACGACAGCCGACGCATCGTCGTTGTCTTGTGCCCAAGTGATGATGATGTGACTATCCGTTTCGACCTCAAAGAGTGGCATGACAATCTCCTTTCTGACGGTGGTTGTAAAGTAGTCAGAATCTAGCAATCCGATTCTCTTCACCTGCCAAGAAATATCCATTTCGTGGTAGTGCAGCAAGTAAGTCTAAATCAAAGGAGGGGGGAACGTCAACTTGGCGTAAGAATCCGGCTTTTTTCAGCGAATCGGGGGGCCCCAAAGCGGAAAACTTCATTCGCCACCCCTTGGAAGGCGAACGGTTTTTCCTTGATACAACCGCCGGCTTCCGCCGACGACTGGTAAAGCTCAATCTACGACTGAAGAAGCGCTAACCGTCAGCGGAGAAGACTTGCTGCTCAACCATTGAATTTGAGTCAGACTTCGAGTGGCAAGGCTCAACAGGCAACGGAGGGGAACTTAGTTCGTGAGGGCGGATCGATTTGCCCGTGTGTTGGTACAGGCAACTCTTGCCGTCGCTGCGTGCGCTATACAGAGCGGAGTCTGCGCGAGAAAGTAATTTACTGACCGTATCCTCACATTGAACTTCGACGATCCCGCCGTAGAGGGTTAAAGAGATCTCATTTGCCACGGATGTCAACAGCCTCTGACTGAAGACAGTTGCACCGGGCAGGCTGGTGTGAGGCATTAAAACGACGAACTCATCGTTGCTATAGCGAGCAACGATGTCGGTGTCTCTGGCGGAGTGTTCCAGTAGGCCGGCGAATTGGCACAAGCTCGCTTTATCAACGACCCCCTGTTCGCTTTGAACGCTAAAGATAGCTGCAGCAAAGCGGCGGGAATTCAGCGTGTGATTAGCCAGCAGAATCTCAAGCTGTTCCTCCAGCGCACGGCGATTGCGAAGGCCCGTTTCGCGATCGGTGCGCGAACCGGCAAACTGGGTCAATTGATTGGAATGCCTGCGGAGCTCATCGTAGGCAAGCGACAAGTTGCTCGCTAGCTTCATCGTGGGATTAAGCAAGAGTTCGGCTTCTTGTCCCAGGGCAAGCCACCCAACGCTATTGTCACATTTCTCTAATTGACTTAGGCGCTGTTGAAAGTGATTGATCGTTGACTGATGTTGGGCCACCTCTTCGCGAATCCGACCGGCAATTCCCTGCAACTCGCGGGCAATCCGGGTAGCACGTGAGAGTTCGCTAGCCAATTGGCTATCTGTCGCTCTGCCCGATTGATCGCGCGTGCGATTGCCAAACAGGTAGCCAATCAATGCGACGGCTGCCAGCGCAGCAGTATCTGCCAGGATGACTTCGATACTTGCTAGTGGGGACGGATAGTACAAGATTTACTCGTAATTGCTGAGTTGACGTGGGATGTTGTCTGAATCAATTGCCAACGCCGGGAGGTGGAAGTTTTCCTCGGGATCAACCATCGTCTTCCGGCGACGGCTTCTATCCAGGAACGGTCATTTACAGCGTCCCGCGGTTGGCCATTCCTCTCATGCAGAGAAAGCCGAATGCGGAGCAAATGCCGAGCACCACCATCCATTCGATCTTGGTTAGGGTTGAAAACCAGGCCCAGGTCTCATTGTTCAATTGAATCACCCAGTGCTGGACTTGATAAACTGTTTCCATCTCGAAGACCTCGAATTGATTTGAGAATCGCAGATTCTATCTTCTCAAGAATAGGTTGAAATCAACACCGAAGATTTCTCCAGGGGCCAGACGCAAGCCCATGACAATTGGAACCGTCGTTACAATCCTTGCGACAGTGGTGATCCTCGTTCAACGAATGCCAGGGTATGTACTCAGCGTGTCGTCCACAGCATACGGAGGAGGCAGCTCGGGCTCCAGGGCCGCGTTTTCGCTTATGGCCGGTTCGGAGGCTGAATCGCCGTGCTCCGCATTCATGAAGTCGCTGACCAGCTCTTGCGGTACCTTGTACCCAATGGCCAGCCAATCGTCGGTTGCGTGGACGCCGAGCAGTTCTAGTGAATTGAGTGGCCCGGTTGCTCCTCCCTCGGGGATGATGACCCCACCACCATCAAGAATTGGCGCAAAAAACGCATTCAGTTTCCTCTGTAATAAATCGCGATGAGGGGAGTCGAGTTGTGAATCAATTTGAACTTCACCTTCTCGTTCGAGAAAATAGTCGCCAAATTCATTCTGCTGAAGTTGATAGCGAACCGTGGCTTGGGTCGAGGCTGTGAAACGCTCGCCATCCACCTCCAGGGCAGCAATCTTCAAGGTGAACTTGAAGTGATTGGCCTGGGGAATCTCCAGAACCAGGGGTCGAGGTTTATCAGCGATGATCGCCCAACGCTCGGCACGGGAATGGACCATTAGATCCAGCGGTAAAGTTGGCTGAAGCACTTTGGCATATTTCATAAAGTATTCGTCGGTGAACATCTTGCCGGCCATGATGGTTTCAAGCAAGTTATTGACAAACGAAACATGCATTTGGCCCACGACGTCGGCCTGCGGAAACATATCCGGACAGGGGTGGGCGGCTCCAAATTGTTCGCGACGACCTTCGTGAATGTTCACCGTCACGGTGCGGTCGCTGGACTGCGTGCTCGCAAAAACGGGGGCAGCCCCTTCGCGGATCACAGGCGCAAAAATCTCGCTGAATTGTCCCATGGTAGAGCGCATCCGGGATATCTCAGCGCGAATATCGTCAATTGCCGAGCCGACGCGCTCGTCCATCTCTTCCTTCAGGAGATTGATCGTCTTCTCCCGGGAACGCGAATCCATCAGGGATCGCGACTGGGGCTCGTTGACCCGGCGCGTGCCAATGCGCCGTACGAAATTGCTATCCGCAGAAATACTGCTGACGCTGGTTCGGACATGGGGTTGGACGGCAGTGTCGCGGACATCGATCCCTTGGGGACCAAAAGTAACTGGTGTATAAGCCGTGACGGGACCCACGGTGTGGATATTGAAGGATACCGGCCCAGCGTTTGCGCTGCAAAGTGAATTGACCTGGCCTTCGTAGACAATGTTAAGTTCCGCAAGTCGAGGATTGGGAACCAGTTCCAGAGAGATCTCGCCGGTCGTATGAGCGGTGCCTCGCACATAAACGGTGCGTGATCGCTGGAAACGCCGTTTGGTGGGTGCCTGGCTTGAATCACTCACCGCCAGACTATGCTCCACGGAGGTATCTTGCGTCGACAGGATGCGCTGGATCAGCGGCTTGGAAACGACAAGTTGCAAGTTGGGGTGGGACAAAGCCGCACGCAACGCAGCAGTCTCGGCTGCAAGTTGGCCGGTTTGCTCCAGCCAACCGAGTGTGCGTGCCAAGGCCGCGGAATTGGCATCGCTGGGGTCCGCAAAAAGTGCTTGCGACTGCTGACGTGCTAGCGCCACTTTTATTATGAATTCGCCTTGCAAATCGGGGTGCGAAAGCGTTGTGGCGGCATCCAAATAGGCATCCATGGCAGATCGCAGGCCAGCAAAAAATGGATATTCTGTCCCCTTGCGGTTCGAGTACATCCAGCGCCGAGAGAGTTCAATTTCCGAGACGTTAATGGAATCCAGCGAGCCAAGATTTTTTTCTAAGTGATCCCAGTAAAAATGGCTTTTCCACGGCTCGGCATACTCTGGGCCCTGAGCCTCCAAGGCCGCGCCGACGCGGTTCATTTCTTCGCGCAACGTCGCTTGAGTTTCATAGAACCAAGTATCGGACGGTTGCACAAAACGCATTTCAGCATCAGCTAGGATCGCCGTCGGATCTTCGACATGCCGCTTCG
Source organism: Bythopirellula sp. (assembly GCA_041738415.1). Lineage (GTDB taxonomy): Bacteria > Planctomycetota > Planctomycetia > Pirellulales > Lacipirellulaceae > Bythopirellula. The sequence continues at coordinate 45,827 of JBGSPU010000169.1, read as the reverse complement.
CATCAAGCGATGCAGCAAGAGATTCTAGGGCAACGCAGGCCAAGAAGAAACTCAGCAGCCACCAGCGGCTGATAGTGTAAATCATGTTAAGTGTCCAAGCTGTGGGTCAATGATGTATTTTTTTTGAACTAGAATTACAGAGTTGATATGCGTAATAAGGAATTATCTGTAAAAGCATAAGTTGCTTTTTATGAGCACGCGGCCATGAATTACTTAAAGGGTGATCCTCCTAAGGGATAACATCATGAAACCATTCCAAAAAAATACACTTTTATTTCCGCTTGTAGCGATTCTGTCGCTTGTAGTCTCTGAAGAACTTATAGCTTCCGCTCCCGTCTTAACGGGACGCTGGGGCGATACTCGCTTGCCGCAGCAGTTGGCTTATCAATATGAAACGAAGCAGAATCAGGCGTTGGTGGTCGTTAGCTTTTCGACGAAATGCCCGCTCGTACGTCGGTTAGTTCCTACACTCAATGAACTGCAGAAGAAATATGATGAAGCAGGAATCCAATTGATCGCTCTGTTTCCCAATGGCGGTGACGATTTGCAATCTATTGCCAGCTATGCACAGGACACCGGCCTGATATTCCCTGTTTTCAAAGACGATCCGGAAAATCCCTGGCACAAACAACTTCAATTCACAACCACTCCGCAGGTGATCGTGCTCGACACTCGCGGAGGATACGATCTTGCAAAAGTTGTTTATCGTGGTCAGGTCAATGGCATGTGGTTTGGAGGAGGAACGGCGGATGCGAAGCAAGATTATCTTGCGGAAGCAGTAGATGCCTTTCTCCAGGGTAAACAACCTTTGTTGAATGAAACGGCCGCGTCAGGATGTGCCATTGCCTCACACGCCCCGAGAGATTTAAGCAAATATCAATCGGTCACTTACTACCAAGAGATTGCCCGGCTCCTTCAAGAAAATTGTATGAGTTGTCACCGCGAAGGGGAAGCTGGAGCCGAACTGTTCAGTTCGTTTGATGACTATGAAACCGTGGCATCAATGAGTGGCGTGATGCTCAGCCGGATGGAGAATGGGTTGATGCCACCTTGGCACGGTAGAACGGACGCTGGTGGAGAAACGGGGGGGTTTAAGCACGACGAACGTCTCAGCGCCGGACAAATTGACACTTTTCGCGCTTGGGTAGAAAAAGGGTGTCCAGCAGGTAATCCCACGGACGCGCCTCCACAACAAACGTGGCCCGCTGCCGAAGATTGGGCGATTGGCGAACCGGACTTTGTGTTTGAGATGCCGGAGCCATATGTGGTGCCGTTATTTCGACTCGATGAGTATCTCTTTTATCGGGTAACGGCAAACTTCTCCGAGGATCGCTACATTCAGGCGATTGAACTCAAACCGGGAAACAAAGCGGTCGTGCATCACATTGGAGCCATTGTCGGTCCTCACAATGAAAAAAAACTGACCGGCACGCAAGCGATGTTTGAGCTTTACGGCCTGACTGGCGACAGGGTGAAAAAGGTAGGGGACTATATTGCCGGCGACCCCTTTAATGCCCGCACTTATGCAGACGACTTTGCGCTCAAGTTGCCGGCAGGGCACGATATCTTCTTCGAGATGCACTACACCCCCACCGGCCAGGAAGAGCAGCCCGATATTTCGCGAATGGGGATTCGGTGGGCGAACGAAAAGCCAGCGCATGTGTTAGAAACCAAGGTCTTCAATCGCAAAGACATCCGCCTGCAACCGCACGACATGCACTACGAGAAGTCCAACTACTACCAGTTTCCGACCGACGTGCTGATTTATGCCCTCGCACCACACATGCACTATCGCGGGAAAGACTTTGCAATCTACAAGGCCGAAAATCCCGGCACGCCGGAAGAGCGGCGGCAACTGATCATGAGCATACCGACGTACGACTTCAATTGGCAACGAACTTATGAGTTCATCAACCCAGTGCAACTCAAGGCGGGTGATGCACTCTACACGGTCACGCATTTCGACAACTCGCACTACAATCCCAACAATCCAGACCCTGAGGCTCTGGTGAAGTTTGGATTGCTCTCAGCCCAAGAGATGCTCAATCTACGGGTGAAGTATGAAGAGGTTGATTTCGGGCCAGTTCAGTAGCAGCATGCTCAGCATGAGAATGAAGTTGCGAATCACTCGTAGCGTAGTGCTACTTGCTTAGCTGATGGCAACCAGGCTACAATGGCAGCCATGAATCCTGATCGGTACTTCGCCATACTTGTAGCAGGGCTCTGGGGGGCGTTTCTCTTTCAACATTCCTATTGCGCGCGAGGTGAGGGTGATCGTCCGTCGCAGGAGAGATATCCCTCCGATTCATTCGCCGAGATTCGTTTCATTGATGCCGGCACGGGCCGAGGAATTCCTCTCGTGGAACTGGAGACGGTGAACGGGCTGAAATTTGTCACCGACAATGCCGGGCGCATCGCCTTTCTCGAACCGGGATTGATGGATCGCGAGCTCTATTTCAATGCCAGTTCCCATGGCTACGTGATACCAAAAGATGGTTTCGGGTATGCTGGATTCCGCATTACTTCCCATGCGGGGAAAACAACGCTCATCAAACTTGAACGTCGCAATATTGCCGAACGGATATGTCGGCTGACCGGTGAAGGCTTGTATCGAGACAGCGTTCTGCTGGGTCACAAAACTCCGCTCACCGATCCTCTTAATCCTGGTGGGATTGGGGGGCAGGACTCCGTGCAGGCAGCTGTTTACGGCGGCCGTGTCTACTGGTTCTGGGGCGATACGCAGCGGATGAATTATCCACTGGGAATGTTCCGCATGGCAGGTGCGACGACCAGTCTCGCTTCAACTTCTTCGCCCACTCGAATTGACGGGATCGCTTATGAATACTTCGTGGATGAGACTGGATTCGCCCGCGCAATGATGCCCCTTCCTGAACGTCCGGAAGGAGTGATCTGGGTCGGAGCTGTGTTTGTCGTACCGAACGAGGAAGGGAACGAGAAACTAGTTGGTCACTATTCGCGACGCAAGGGATTAGAAGGTGAGTACGAGCAGGGCATTGCCGTGTTCAACGATGATCGGCAAATTTTTGAATCCGTCAGGCAACTCCCACTTACTGAAACCTGGCGACATCCGAGCGGTCATCCGATTCCATATGAAGAAAGCGGCAAGCAGTGGATCTTGTTCGGCAGCCCGAACCCGAATGTCCGAGTGCCGGCCAAGCTCTCTGATGTCCTCGACCCAACCAAGTATGAGGCTTTCACTTGCGTCAAAGAGAACAGCGACAGAAAATCCTCGGAGCCACAAGTCGGGTCCGATGGTCTTGCTGAGTGGCGGTGGCAACGGGATCTACCACCAACTGATTCGAAAACCGAACATCAATGGATTGCTGACGGAAAGATTGAACCGCAGCACGCACGTTTTTGTCCTGCCGACCCGATGACACCCTCAGAGAGAATTATCCTCCATAGCGGCTCGGTACGCTGGAACGCATTTCGAAATAAATGGGTCCTCGTCGCAGGACAAATATTCGGTAAGCCTTCTTTTCTAGGAGAGGTGTGGTATGCGGAAGCGGATGAACCCACTGGACCATTCGAGAAGGCAGTCCGAGTAGTAAGTCACAACAAGCAGACTTTTTACAATGTGTGTCATCACGACTTTCTGGACCGTGAGAAAGGGCGGATAATTCAATTTGAAGGGACTTACACGAATACCTTTTCCGGCAATCTTCAGAAAACGCCCCGCTACGACTATAATCAGGTTCTCTATCGACTCGACCTGGATAATGCCGCCCTTTTTCCGGCGCAAGCAAACTAAGCGAAATACCTTTCTGGCCGCTTATCATTTTTCAGGGTCTAGACCAGACTCGAACGAGTCTATATCGTTAACGGCTGGAGAAAGTTTTGTTCTTATAATTATGTAATTATGCCCTGTGATCACTCTAGCGAGTAAGAAACGGATGAATCTAGTTGCTGCAGACCACTGGCCTTTGGGCGTGTTTACCAGCATCGATGCCGGCTTGGGGGTGAGTTTCGACGTACTTGCACAGCTTCAGCTCACGACAATCCAACTCCATGCCCCCGAAGCTGCGAATCGGTCTCCGGAGGCGGCCGCCGAAGTGACCGAGCGTTTGCAGCGGCTTGGTATTGAGGTGACATGTGTGTTTGCGGGTTTTGCAGGCGAGAGCTATGCAGACATCCCTACCGTCCAGCGCACCGTGGGACTCGTTCCTGCAGACAACCGTGACGAACGTGTCGCGGAACTCAAAGAGATCGCCGATTTTGCCGCGCGGCTGGGAGTGAAGGGGGTGGGGCTACATCTTGGTTTCGTCCCCCACGATCCTCGATCAGAGAACTACCGGCAGGTGGTGCAGACGGCTCGTGATGTGTGCGATTACTGTGCCGCTCAGGATCAGGCGATCCATCTAGAAACAGGGCAGGAACCGGCAGACGTGCTGGAGGCATTTCTGGAAACGGTTGGCCGAGAGAATCTGTTTGTCAACTTCGATCCGGCAAACATGATTCTGTATGGCTGTGGAGAACCATTGCCGGCGCTGGAGCGAATTGGTCGATTTGTACGGAGCGTGCATTGCAAAGATGCAAAGTGGTCGGACCAACCGGGTGATACCTGGGGCAAGGAAGTGGCGTTGGGAGAAGGAGACGTGGATTTCACTCAGTTCTTACGAATACTCGAATCCCTCCGCTACAAAGGGCCACTTACTATCGAGCGCGAAATTCCCCAGGATCCGGTCCGACAGCTCGAAGAAATCGGCAATGGAGTGAAACTACTCCGCCGTACTATGCAAGCACTGAGCTTTTCCAGCTAAACTCTAGATTCCTGCCTGCGCGGGAAAAACGGAAATAAAAACACCATCATGCTGAAAGTGGGAATCGCTGGCATCGGGTTCATGGGAATGATTCATTACCTGAGCTATCTGAAAATACGCGGTGCAAAAGTTGTTGCTATCTGCGAGCAAAACACCAAGCGCCTAACGGGTGATTGGCGAGATATTCAGGGCAATTTTGGACCGGCGGGCACGTTGATGGATCTGACTGGCGTGGACACCTACAGCCAGATCGATGAAATGCTCACCGACGATGAGATCGATGTTATCGACGTGACACTTCCTCCCTCGCTACATGAAGAAGTAACGGCGAAGGCACTCCGCGCCGGTAAGCATGTTTTCTGTGAAAAGCCCATGGCACTCACCCCTGCTGCGTGCCGACGAATGGTCGCGGCTGCTGAGAAAGCAGATCGTACGATCTTGGTGGGACACGTCTTGCCGTTCTTCCCGGAATACAACTGGGCCCTGAAAACGATCCGGAGCGGCCGCCATGGCAAACTGCTGGGAGGAAACTTTAAGCGTGTGATTGCCGATCCCAGTTGGCTCACCAATTATTGGCAAGCCGATCAAGTGGGGGGCCCATTGTTGGACCTCCATATCCATGATGCGCACTTCATTCGCCTGCTCTTTGGCATGCCGCAGGCTGTATCGACCACCGGTCGCACGAAAAACGATTTGGCAGAATATTGGCACTCGCATTTCACCTATGGGTCTGAGGGACCAATCGTGCAGGCCACGAGTGGGACGATCTCCCAGCAAGGCCGTCAATTTCTGCATGGATTTGAGATTCATCTTGAAAAGGCGACTTTGCTGTTCGAGTTTGCCGTGATGGGAGGCCAAGCGGAGTATCTCTGCCCGCCGACCTTGCTGAGTCACAAGGGAAAAGTTGACTGTGTCGCCTTGCCAAATGAGGATCCCACGCACGCTTTTGCCGCCGAAATCAAGGAAGTCGTCCGCTGCCTTGGTCGCGGCGAATCTTCGGAAATTCTAGCTGCTGAGCTTGCTCAGGACGCGATACTTTTATGCCAGAAGCAGGCCGAAAGCTTGCGGAAACGTCGCGCAATTACGATATAATTTGTGCGCACTTGAAAGACTTGACACGTTGTAATTTAAGAGGCGTCAAAGCCATAATGCCTTAATGAAAACATTCACCGTCTCCAACCAGCCCGAAATCGATTTTAGCGATTCCGTGTCCCCGAGTGAAAAAATTCCCTGCCAGGTGTTCCGGCTGGCCCGAGAGGCGAGTTGTTATGTGGCATCCCAGATCGCCAACTTGATTCGTCAGCGAAGCGAAGAAGGCAAGTCGTGTGTCTTGGGCCTGGCCACTGGCAGCACTCCGGTAAGTGTTTACAACGAACTCGTGCGACTGCACCGCGAGGAAGGGCTCTCCTTCAAGAACGTCGTCACGTTCAATCTCGATGAATACTATCCGATGCAATCCAATGAACTGCAGAGTTACGTGCGGTTTATGAACGAGCATCTCTTCGGTCACATCGACATCGACCCGGCCAATGTTCATATCCCTGATGGTACCCTGGCTGAGGCGGAAGTTCCCGCGTTTTGTCAGCGGTATGAGGAGCAGATCGTCGAAGCGGGCGGAATCGATGTACAGCTCTTAGGCATTGGCCGCACGGGGCACATTGGCTTCAACGAACCGGGTTCGGGCCGCAACAGCCGAACACGCATGATTACGCTGGACCGTGTCACTCGGGGTGACGCCGCGAGCGATTTCTTCGGCGAAGCGTATGTTCCGCGCCGTGCCATCACGATGGGAGTCGGTACGATTGCCGATGCCGGGCAGATTTATATCATGGCATTCGGTGAAGGGAAGGCCCCGGTCGTTGCCCAGTCGGTCGAAGGACCGATCTCTCCGAACATTCCTGCCACGTACTTGCAGGAGCATCCGAACACGCGATTTGTACTCGACGAAGCCGCCGCAGAGCAATTGACTCGTCTTCGGTCTCCCTGGGTCCTAGGAGCCGTCGATTGGGACGATGCTACTATTCGCAAAGCGGTGATCTGGTTGGCGTCACAACTCGGCAAGCCGATTCTTAAGCTCACCGAAGAAGACTACAACGAGGAGAGCTTGCAAGACCTGCTGGCGACGGTGGGGTCTGCCTATGAAATTAACCTACGAGTATTTCGACATTTGCAATCGACCATCACCGGATGGCCCGCCGGGAAACCCGAGCACGCCAAGCAACCCGGCGACCGTCGTCAGACTTATGATGACGTGTTCCCCAAGCGAGTGTTGATATTTTCGCCCCATCCGGACGATGATGTGATTTCGATGGGGGGCACCCTGATCCGCCTGGCCGACCAGGGTCACGAGGTACACGTCGCTTATCAGACTTCCGGCAACATCGCGGTCTTCGACGATGACGCGATTCGTTTCGCGGAATTTGCCGCTGAGTTTAATCGACATTTTGACATCGATCCCGAGCGCGTGGCTAGTTTGGAATCGCATGTCGAGCAATTCCTCAAGCACAAGTACGCTGGTCAGGTCGACAGTGCCGAGGTACAGTCGATCAAAGGGATGATTCGCCGCGGGGAGGCTCGCGCCGCAACCCGCTGCTCTGGGGTGCCGGCTGAGCGATTGCATTTCCTCGACATGCCGTTCTATGAAACAGGTCGGGTTCGCAAAAAGCCGTTGAGTGAAGAGGATATTGCGATTACGGTCAAACTCTTGGAAGGCATCAAGCCCCACCAGATTTACGCGGCGGGTGATCTCTCCGATCCTCACGGCACCCACCGAACCTGCCTGAGCGCGGTTTTTCATGCGTGCAATCGTGTGAAGGAGCAGGATTGGTACGCCAAGTGTGTCGTCTGGCTCTATCGCGGTGCGTGGCAGGAATGGAGTCCACATCAGATCGAGATGGCCGTTCCGCTGAGTCCGCGAGAATTAATGCGTAAGCGAACCGCCGTGTTTAAGCACCAATCCCAAAAAGACCGGGCACTATTCCCCGGTGCCGACCCTCGCGAGTTCTGGCAGCGGGCGGAAGACCGCAACCGGGCGACGGCCAAAGTCTACGACGCATTGGGGCTCGCCGAGTACGAAGCGATCGAAGGCTTCGTGCGCTGGAACGGCGACGCCGAGGGGATTCTGTAGAACTTTTAGATTGTGAAAACCTAAACGATACGAGACGCAACATGAGGAGACATCTTTCTTATTGGACGATCTTACTATCACTTCTTCTTAACAGTATAACGAGTCCAGCGCAGTCGATCTCGGCTGAGATTATCGAGCCGGATGTGGTTTATGGCCACAAGGATGGCCTCGCCTTGACCATGGACGTGTTCCGCCCTGAATCGGATGCAAACCGAGCCGCCATTCTTTTTATGGTCAGCGGCGGTTGGTATTCCAGGTGGTCACCTCCTGAACAGATGCAGCAACTTTTTCAGCCGTATCTGAACCAAGGCTATACCGTGCTTGCTGTTCGCCATGGCAGTAGTCCTCGCTACTCCATTCCCGAAGCGGTGGCGGATGTGCAGCAGGCTGTGCGATTTGTCTGCCAAAACGCGGCGCGATTCGATATCGACGCGAACCGCCTGGGAGCATTGGGCATGAGCGCTGGGGGACACTTAGCGTTGATGCTAGGCACGACGGGCGATGATGGTGAGCCTGATGCCAAGGAGGAACTGGGACGTGTCTCTAGTCGGGTTGCCGCCGTCGTAGCCCTGGTACCCCCCACCGATTTGCGCGTAGCCGTGTGGGAATCGCCCGAATCGTTGCCAGCCTATCGGGGCTTCCCAGCCCTCAACCTACCTCTCGATGAAGCGGGAAAGTATTCACCCCTGACTAACGTCACGGCGGACGATGCACCTTCGCTTGTGATGATGGGAGGCAAGGACGAACTCGTTCCTGCGAAACATGGCCAATGGATTGATGATGCCTTTCAGGAAAAGGGAGTCCATCACAAATTGATCATCTTCCCAAAGGCGGGCCATGGCATTATCACAGACGACACGCGAGACGATATTATTCAGGAAACCCTCTCCTGGTTCGATCGGTACTTGACCCAGGGTGATTAGTTTAGGGGGGATCTTGATGATTTGCCCATTTTTTTCTGCAATCGTGATCACGACGGAATTCTCCTTCGCCCACTGAAGTGGGTTCGCCGGTAGATGCTCATTCCCTGTTTACTCATTTTGATGGGCGTCTTACTCCTGGTGCTGGGAGGGGAGACGATACTGCGCGGGGCCGTAGGGTTAGCGACTTTGCTGCGCCTTACGCCTGCTGTAATTGGGCTCACGGTTGTCGCGGCGGGGACTTCGGTGCCAGAGTTAGCCGTTAGCGCAATGGCCGCATACCAAGGTAAGGCCGAGATTGCTGTGGCGAATGTCATTGGCTCGAACATCTTCAATATCGCGGTCATTTTGGGGCTTTGTGCCGTGTTTCGCCCGATTGCAATCGTGGGAAATACGATCAAGCTGGAGTATCCCGTGCTTCTCCTGGTCACGTTCTTGGGCGTGGCCATAGCGAATGACGGTGAGATTAGCAGGCTGGATGCACTGCTGTTGATTTCCGCTTATGTTGGCTTCACGGTGTATTTGGTGCGTCTGGTGAGACAGCAAGTGTCATCGCTGGAAGCCGCAGAACTGAAAGCGGAAGTTGCCGAGTTGACACCTGCGGCTGAGCGACCGCGTGGCTGGATTTGCCTCGCGCTGGTTACTGCGGGTGTCGCACTCTTAGGTGTTGGAGCCAACGTGACTGTCGAAGGGGCTGTGCAACTCGCCCGTTTGCTCGGCTGGTCCGAGCGTGTCATCGGGTTGACGATTGTCTCTGCGGGCACGGGTCTCCCCGAAGTAGTGGCCTCTCTGATCTCCAGCGTCCGTGGCAGAAGCGATATCGCCGTGGGGAATGTCATCGGATCAAATCTATTCAACATCCTTGGCGTGCTGGGGATCAGTTCGTTGGCTTCACCTCTGCCGGTCGATCCGCAATTGATTTCCACCGACGCGTGGTGGATGCTGGGAATCACGATCCTCTTGTTCCCGCTACTCTGGTCTGGTCGACAAATAATCCGGGTCGAAGGGCTGTTACTTCTAGTGGTTTATTGCTTCTACATCGAGCGGCTGCTGGTACATTAAAAAGAAGCACCGCTCGTCCATCCTGGCACAGCTAAAATCCAGGGCAACCGTTCGCGGCTTTTCGGCTGATCACAACAGGTCGTGGTGTACACTCGCAAAAAGCATAAGGTTGAGTGGTCAACCCACCGCGAGTTGCGTAAAGCCCACAATTTCTGCTCGAACTTGCGCACTGTGGAAGAAGTTTTGTCTGGCCCATTTCACCGAAAACGAAAAAAACAAATAAAAAACTCGGCGTCTTTTTCATGTTTTCCAGCGGTTTTACAAAGATTTTTAAATAGTTTTTGATAAAAAACCTCGACGCCTCATGACAAAACCCCAGAGCTTCGTGCCTTCGAACCACCTCACGACTATCGACGGATCCCTAGCCGCATCGCTGCTAATGCCCGCCGGGCATGCAGGTTTCTGGCTCTAGTCTCTCGACTCTTAGCTCTCGACTTTTTCTCAATTGTCAAAGAACTTGCCTAGTGGGTGGCATGCTCCATTATCAAGATCGCTGGGCAGATTTCTACAACTATTTTTGGGCCAAGTAGCTCGCTTCTGCCGGAAGAAAACTGGTGGTTGTGACGCCATGGAGAACGTAATGGCAGCTTCCAAGTCGCAGCCGTCGTCCAGTTCCCGCTTGGCGAGCAGGACCTACTTGACGAAGACTCCGGCCACTGGCGTTCCAGAACGGGCCGATTAGTTTTTCCCAGCCCCCGAAGCCGCAAAATGTGTCAGGAACCAATTAGGGTAGACACGTGATTTGGGTTACTGACACCTTTTCCGGTTCTGCGCGATAGGTCCCTCTGACCGCAGCACTTCTCAGGAGGACTCGTTGCGCAAGTGCGCCGACTCCCTCAGTCTTGACTCGTGTTCAAGGTAGGCCAAAACGACACGGACGCTTTGAAACAAATCTCGTGCCGAACAGTATTGGCTGCGTCCCCTTACTTCCTCAGATTCTGTTATCCTTTACATCATCTTCCTCCTTTCCCAAGCCTCGTGGCGCAACCTGTCCTTTTTCCCGAGAGGATGGCATGAGAGCTCAACCAGCTTGTCAGCCGCCGCGGCGGACACCGATCCGCACCGGCGGCTCCGAACAAGTTTCAACTAAGATCCGCGTCTCCTTCGGACAGGTGTCGGTGCGACCCTTTCAGGGAAAGATTTGTCGCCACTACTGATTTTCCAATTCCCGAAAATCTGCAATTCGCGTTGCGTATCGCTGGCTATGTCAAACGCTCCCGCAGGCGGTAAACTGGGGCATTGCTGGATGTTTTTTTCCCGATAGTCTTCTCGTCAGGAAAGTCTGATGTTAGTTCGTCCCCTAAGCGTCTTACTCATTGTTCTTCCACTCGGTGCTACCCAATCACTGCAAGCCACGGCCGAGCAAATCGAACTTCTCGATCTCGCGGATGTGAAACTGCTCGACGGTCCTTTCCTCCACGCCTGCCAACTCAACCGCGATCAACTCCTGACGTACTATCCCGACCGGCTGCTCGCCCCGTTCCTCGAAGAGGCCGGGCTTGAGCCCAAGGCACCACGATACCCGAACTGGGAGAGCATGGGGCTCGCGGGGCACACGGCGGGGCACTACCTATCGGCTCTCGCCAACACGGCCGACGCCCTCGACGACCAGGAGTGCCGCGAGCGACTCGACTACATGATTTCCGAACTCGCCCGTGCTCAAGACGCGAACGGAAACGGCTACGTCGGCGGAATCCCTCGCAGTAAGGAACTCTGGGAAGGCGTAACCCGCGGCGAGCCCGCTTCAGCGGACGGGTTCTCACTAGGAAACCGCTGGGTCCCATTCTACAACCTGCACAAAACCTACGCCGGGCTGCGCGACGCCTACCTGGTAGGCGGAAACAACCAGGCCAAAGAAGTGCTCGTGAAGCTCACCGATTGGATCAGCAAGTTGGCCGAGAACCTGAGCGACAACCAGCTTCAAACGATCCTCAATACCGAACACGGCGGCATGAACGAAGTACTCGCCGACGTAGCCGCGATCACCGGCGACGACAAGTATCTCCGGCTCGCCGAGCGGTTTTCGCACCGCGTGATCCTCGATCCCCTGGCCGCGGGAGAGGATCGGCTCAACGGGCTGCATGCGAACACGCAGGTCCCCAAGGTGATCGGTTTCGAGCAAATCGCTTCGCTCGGTGGCCCCCAAAAATACCACGAGGCTGCCCTCTTCTTCTGGGACCGCGTCGTGAACCAACGCTCCATCGCCATCGGCGGCAATAGCATCTCCGAACACTTTCCCTCGTCCGAGCAGTCGTTCGGCTGGATCGAAAATCGCGAAGGCCCCGAGACTTGCAACACCTACAACATGCTCCGGCTCACAGAAAAACTATTCGAGTCGGACCCCGCCGCCCGGTTTGCCGACTTCTACGAGCGGGCCCTGTGGAATCACATCCTCTCGACCCAGCATCCCGAACACGGCGGTTATGTGTATTTCACCCCGGCCCGACCCCGGCACTACCGCGTCTACTCGCACGTTGGACAGGCCTTTTGGTGCTGCGTCGGTACAGGGATGGAGAACCACACCAAGTACGGGCAGTTCATCTACGCCCACGGCGATACGGATCTGTACGTGAACTTGTTCCTCGCCTCGCGTCTTACCTGGCAAGAGCAGGGTCTCGAACTCACGCAGGAAACCAATTTTCCTGACGAGTCGCAAACGCAGCTCACCTTCAAGCTCGACCAGCCGCGCAAGCTGACACTCAAGCTGCGACATCCCTGGTGGATTTCGCGCGAGGTGTTATCGATCTCGATCAACGGCGAAGAGTATCCAAACAATTCGAAACCCACGAGCTACGTGGCGATCGACCGCGAGTGGCACGACGGCGATCGCGTTGAAGTCTCGCTCCCCATGCACACCACCGTGCAGTCGCTGCCGTATCTCGACGACTATGTCGCCTTCTTGCACGGCCCGATCGTGCTCGCGGCTGAGACCGGCACAGAGAATCTTGCTGGACTCGTGGCTGGGGAAGGGCGGATGGACCACGTCGCCACGGGACCGCTCGAGTCGCTCGACGACGCACCGATGCTCGTGGCCGATCGGGCTGAGTTGCCGGCGATCGTGAAACCTGTTCCGGGTGAGTCGCTCACGTTTACTCTCGCCGACGCCATTCGGCCGGACAAGTACAACTCGCTGCGGCTGATCCCCTTCTTCCGTCTGCACGATGCCCGCTACATGCTCTACTGGCGGTTGGTGTCTCCCGATAAGTACGAACAGGTGCTCGCCGACATGAAGCAAGCCGAGGAAGTCCGCCTGGCCCTCGACCGGGCAACCGTCGACTCGGTGAGCCCCGGCGAGCAGCAACCGGAGGCGGAACACAATTTTCGTGGCGAGCGGACCTCGACCGGCGTCTGGCAAGACCGCCACTTCCGCCACGCCGAGGAATGGTTCAGTTATGATTTGCAGGCCGGTGATAGCCGCGATCTGAAGCTCCGTGTGACCTATTTCGGCTCCGACCGGCGGAAGTTTGACATCAAGATCAACGACGAACTGCTCACCGACGTGGATCTCGAAGCACCAAAGCCAGGGGAGTTCGTGGATGTGGACTACGACATTCCGAGGGAATTCATCGAGAGTGCCGCCGATGGGAAACTCACAGTAAAATTCAGCGCCAAACCAGATTCGACGGCCGGCGGCATTTTTGATGTGCGGTTGTTGAAGGAAATGAAGTGACTCCCTCTGGAGGCTTCGCGTAGAGGGACAAAAAGACAAAAAGGACACGCATGTTTCGTCTGTTTCGTCCAATTGGCCTCGAGGCCGATTGTCACAAGTCTCGTGCTGGCAATCTCTTAGGAAAACTTCAGTCCCATCGGCAGGTGTGCCGTGGGGCGGAAGATGCCTTTTGCTTTTTTGGAACGGGAGCTGTCGCGTGTCCCGACGCTGAAACGCGCCCTCGCGAAAATTGAGTCGAACCTTGCCCGAAAAACAAAAAACGAGGCCTGACCCCGACTGTCCGATGAAATGAGAGTTGACAGTCTACTCGCATCTCTTTACTAACTTGGCTTCCCGCAGGATTCTGTGGCATAATCAAGGCATGCGATTCCATATCTTGCCCACGACTCCGCAACGACTTCATGTCCTCGCTAGAGAAATTCTCGATGAGTTACGGGATCAACATGCAGCCGCTGATTTCATTCTCGGCGGAGGCGTAGCGCTGCAGCATTACTGCGAATATCGAGACACCCGCGATATCGACGCCTGGTGGGACACCCTTCCGACTGCCGATGCGGAACTACTTCTAGCTGAGGTCATGGATCGTGTCGGCAAGCGACACGGCCTTACGCTTCGAATCAGGAATTGGGGAGAGACCCAAAGCTATGAACTTCAAGACGCCGGACAGACGGTCTTTAGCTTTCAGATCGCAGTAAGAAGCGTCCGTCTGGAACCACCTTATCCGACTGCTTGGCCACCTGTGAAAATCGAGACGCTCCTGGACAATCTCGGTGCCAAGATGAATGCGCTGGTGGGGCGCGGCGCACCACGCGACTATTTGGACGTCTTCACCGTTGTCCAACGAGACCTGGCAACTGCGGACGACCTTTGGGATGCTTGGGCTCGAAAGAACGTCGGGAAGGAAATCACTGAAGGAAAAGTAAATGGACTACGCCGACTAGAGGAGCTAGAGGCGCGGCGTCCACTTAGTTCAATTGCTGACATCAAGAGCCGTGATCAGGCAGCCAATGTGCGGAGTTGGATCAGAAACGTGCTCTGCAAAGGAGAACTTTGATGAGCAAGTTCGTCGATGCTTCCGTATACCCGGACGACTTACCGCCTGAAGAGTTTCTGACTGTCACTCAGAAGTGTGATTATTTGCACCGTGTCATCAGTGCGTTTGACTTCGGTCTGCCGCCCGAGGAGGAAACGCTACGACTCCTTTCCGGTTGGCGGGAAGTGTTTGACGAGTTTCCACTTTCTGGTTCGCCTGGATACCACGCTTTGCGAGCTTATTTCGGTTGGGACGCGGTAAAAAAAGATCCCTTTCCTTTCGCACCAGCTTACTACATGCAAGATGCCCGCGAGAATCGACAGGATGGTTATGAAGACAGGGTCTAATCTGATTCCTGGCGACAAGCTGGCGATTGAGAATCTTGGGGACCCATCACCCCGCTGCTTTGAGCACCATGAAGGCCAAGGCTACGATTCCAATCGCCGCCAGAGCGGTCTTCACCTGTTCAAACAGGGGTTGTCTCACTGCAACGTGATAGTCGTTTGGTGAGTCTTCGGAAATAAGGACTTTTGTGGAATCATCTGACTGTTCGTCCAACTCAGTGAACGTCGGAGGCGTAAGCGTTTCAGCTAACTTTGTATCCTCTGAACGGAGGTCAGCCAATTGAGCGTCGCTGGATTGCCAATCGTCCTCGAAGGATGCTTGTGTTGACTCGGAAGACTGTGAAGTCGCTATCTGCGTAACTGGATTGGTAACTTGGGGAGTTCCTTGAGCGAGGGCGTCCTCGGTTTGCCGACCGATATTGGGTGCCAAGGTCGCTAAGAACGACTCGACACGTCCGCCAAAGCTTCCGAGCGTGGTTCCCTGGCCGGCTCCAAACAAAACGCCCGCTAGTTCGCCGCGGTCGTTAAAGATGGGGCCACCCGAGTCACCTTGCCGCGCTTCCACGTCGAGTTCCACCATTTGTTGCGGTAGGTTGACTTTTGGGGAATAATATTGTGTGCAGCGGCCTGTCGCCGAGCGGTAAATGCCGGGACCATAGCCGCAGATCGTCAATCGGTCGCCTGGCTGCGGGGCCGCGGCAGCAATCTTTACCGGTTCGACCTGCGGGCGCCAGATCACCAGGGCGGCCAGGTCCCAATCGGGATCGACCTTTAAGGCGCGCGCTTTGGACGACAGGCCGCTGGGGAAAATGACTTCAATTGGTCCCTTGGCATCGCGGACGACATGCCAGTTGGTAATCACCAGCCCAAATTGCTCGCGAACGTCGACCAAGGTTCCGCTGCCGAAGGAGGTCGCTTCGCCTTCGGGCACCACCACGCGGACAACTGCCGGATGGGGCTTGGATGGCAAGGATGCGGATTGTGTCGGAATGGTGGTGGGGTAGGGGAGGGTGCCCAACGGTGTTGCGTTCACCGCAGGTTGCGACTGAGCCTTGCGGAGCTTCGAGCCGATTTCTTCCTGCCAAATGCGGGCAAAGTTGGCCGAAGAGAAATCGGCCCTTGCCTGCATGGGGAGTGCAAAGATCGCACCAAGGAGGGTGCCCGCTATCGCGATTCGATAGCGGGCATAGAGTCTCCAGAACTCGCTTACTCGAGATTTCATCACTGGGGCCTATCAAACTTTAGAGGCTGGAGGGGGCATGCGACGATTTCGTTCATTGTCGAGGATCATTTGTAGTAACCGACTGCGTAGTTTCGAGGCTTCCTCACTCGGTTTGAGGTAGCCGGTAGACTTAGCAGCCGGTGAATTCGCCGCATCTTCTCGTTCTCTGCGACTGACCGGCACAAGGGGCAGATATTTCATAGCTCGTTCTCTCTCAGGCCGCGATGGGTCGACCACCCCGAAGCTCTTCGTCGCGTCGGGGAAATTCCTGGCCGTCGTTGTAGAGCGATTTAAGTCTCCGCAACTCCGCTCGCAGAGCGTTTTCTGCTAGTTGGGTCAACGTCAGTCGTGCCGGGTAACCAGCCAGATGTACCGCCGCATCGCGCGCCTCATTGAGCACATTGAGCGGCAGGTAAATCGTGGCCCGTACTTTAGGATTTCCTTCTGGTTGCATGCTCTCGTTCCCTGTTTCAAAATTAGCGTCAGGGGTTTCGCTCCTTGCGAAACACTGTGTCCCTGGTGCATTCATCGGACGTTGGTGACGGTTACTGCAAACGTCTGACGTTACGCCGCAGGGTTTTGCCAAACGGCACGCGATGTGTTTGCGGCAGAGGTGCTAGAATCGGCAAGGTTTAAGGTGAGAAGTTGTTGCCCTAGCCGGAGGGCCACGCCCTCCGGGTGCTGGACCGAGTGCGTCCAAGAATCCCGGACCGGGTGGCGGTCCGGCTAGGGAGAAGTTTGCTTCTCAACGATTGTAGCAAGCAGACCTTCGGTAGTGTACTTATCCGCGACAACGTCTGCAGGATACCCGGCATCGTTCAATACTCCAGCGGTCAGCGGGCTGATGGCGGCGAGCCTTGCTTTGCGCAGGTCTTCGCCAAATATCCGCACGAGCGAACGGGCAATTGCCGAGCTAGTGACGGTGATCCAGTCGATTCTTCCAGATCGCAGGTTCTCGAGAATCTGCGCCGTCGCCTCTTTGACATCTTCGCTCTGGTAAACGACCACCTGTGAAACGTCAACTCCAGAGTTGGATAAACTCTCGGCGAGCACTTCGCGGCCGCGGCTGGCTCGTAACAGCAAGACGCGTTTTCCGACTGACAGCGGGGCAAGCTGTTCAGCGAGTGACTCGGCGCGATAATCGGCTGGCTGCAAGTCGGCGCGCAGATGATATTGCTGGAGAACCGCGGCCGTGGCGGGGCCGATCGCTGCGAGTTGGCTTCCACCCAACTGCCTCAGGTCTCGGCCGGTTTCGAGTAATCGATCAAGAAAATACTTCACCCCATTGGCACTGGAGAATACAAGCCAATCGAATGAACTGAGTCCCGCGATCACCTGATCGACCGGCTCCCAACTTGCAGGCGGTCCAATATGAATCGCTGGCTGGCACAGGGCAATGGCTCCCAATTCATGGAGCTTCGCCGCGAGGTCACTCGACTGGTGCTCCGGTCTGGTGACCAACACGGTTTTTCCAAACAGCGGACGTTCCCGTTGTTGCTGCTCCATGGAAAACCAGGGGTTGCTGCTCGCTGAGGCGACCACTTTTCCTACGATCATGATGGACGGAGGTCGCAGCTTGTGTCGACTCAAGAAATCGCCGAGTTCTCCGAGCGTCGTTTTCAGAACCTGCTGGTCGGCAAAAGTGCAACGACGCACTATTGCTACAGGAGTCGTTGCTTCCTTGCCGTGAGAGATTAACTCTGCTGACCATTGGGCAGCCGTAGTCACGCCCATGTAAAATACTAAGGTGCCGGGAAACTTGGCGAGGTTTGCCAGATCGAGCGAATCGCCTATTTTAACCTCACTCTCCTGGCCAGTAACCAGTGCAACACAGGAAGCAACCTCGCGATGTGTGAGCGGAATTCCCGAGTAACTGCTGGCTGCCAGTCCTGAAGTCACGCCGGGAACCACTTCGTAGGGGAGACCGGCGGATTCGAGGGCAACAATTTCCTCGGCGGTGCGACCGAAAATCCCCGGATCACCCCCTTTGAGCCGTACCACCATTTTTCCGGCTCTGGCCGACGCGACCATCTGTTGGTTGATTTCTTCTTGAGAGAGAATGCGCCCCTCACCGTGGCGGCCGAGGCAGACAAGTTCTCTCGGCCGTGAATCATCGCCCTGAAGACCTGCCTGGTTGAGCACCACGGGATCAACGAGATAATCATAAAATACCACGTCTGCGCGTTGCAGCAGGCGAAATCCCCGCAGGGTAATGAGCGACGGATCGCCGGGACCTGCTCCCACGAGGTACACTTTGCCAGGTTCGTTGGTCATTAGTCCGGCACCTGGGTGGATACTGAGGGGTTAAGGTGGATAGAGCAAGACATCATGATAGAATAATGTCCATGGAACCTGAACAACAAGCCATCGCGCCCCAATCACTGCACGGAATGGCGCCCCTGAGCCCTGCCTCACGACAGCGTTTGCAGAAAGTTTTTGAGCATGGACAGCGGTGTGCCGAAAAAAACGACTATGATTACGCCACACAGCTTTTCGCCCAATGTGTGGTCGAAGATCCGGGCAATGTCGTCTACTTACAAAGCTTTTTCGCCAACTTGCAGAAAAAATATGGCAACAATAAGTCAGGCGCTCGCTTGGCAGGCTTGAAAATTAAAAGTCCCCGCTCGACACTCAATAAGGCGGCATCCAAAGGAAAATGGGCCGAGGCCTTGCAAGCGGGCTGCAACGCTCTCGCGATCAATCCCTGGGATATTCCCACTTTGCTGGGGATGGCCCACGCCTGCGACGAACTGGGGATCGACGAAAGTCAACTTTATTTCCTCCGTTGGGCCCTTGATACCAATTCCAAGGACATCAGCGTCAACCGCCAGGCGGCACTCACGCTCCAGCGGATGGGCCAGTTCGACCAGGCAATCGCCTGCTGGCATCGGGTCGAGCAGGCCAAGCCGCATGACGAAGAAGCCTTGCAGGCCATCTCCCGGCTTTCAGTAGAAAAGACGATTCATGAAGGGGGTTATGATCCCGACTTGCTGCGGCAGGACCATTCGGCTGACGTCGGCTCGCATTCGTCGGTCGCCCGCTATTCCCGTGGTGGGAAGGGCGAGTTTACCCAGGAGAAAATCGACGAGCAACAGCTTCCTCCCGAAGAGCGCTATCGCAAAGAAATCGCCAAGGATCCCACTGATCTACCAGCCTATTTCAAACTGGCAGATCTCCAGGTGCGAGAGCATCGATACGACGAAGCAGAGCGGCTACTCGAACAAGCGATGCAAGTCTCGGGGGGTGGCGATCTGACGGTCCGCGAGCGATTGGAAGACCTTCTCATGCGGCGTTCGCGCGAGCAACAAGCGATTGCCGAGAAGCGATACGAAGACGATCCAACCGACGAGAACAAGCATTTAGCGGCGCGGATCAAGGCCCAGGCCAATCAGACGGAATTGGAAACCTACGCCGCAAAGGCAGATCGCGATCCGCACAATCTGCGGCTTAAATACGAGTTGGCCCTGCGACTTAAACACGCTGGTAAGTTCAAGGAAGCAATCCCGCTCTTGCAGGCGGCGCGGAGCGACTCCCAGCGGCGAGTGCAGGTCTTATTGGAACTGGGGGAGTGTTTTCAGCGAATTGAGCAGTACAAATTGGCCCTGGGGAGCTACGAGCAGGCTCTGGAGGCTTGCGACGAGCCCGATTCGGAATCTCGACGGCTGGCACTCTACCGAGCAGGCGTATTGGCCACTGGAATGAAGGAATTGGACCGGGCCGAGCGTCATTTGACCGAACTGGCAGGCTTGGATTTTGCCTACCGCGACGTCTCTGACCGGCTGGACAAGATCAACAAATTGCGTAATAGTGGGTGATTCGGGTTGGCCGAGGGTGGCCGACCTACTATCCGAACACTTGGTTCCCTATCGAACAATAATGCCAAATTCCGTCAGTGCTAAGAAACGTTTGCGTCAAAGCAAGGATCGCCGCCTCCGCAATCGGACCGTCAAGTCTGCCCTTCGTGGCCAGATTCGCAAGGTTCGCTCCGCCATCCAGGCCGGGGACGTCGCCACGAGCGAATCAGAATTCAAAGTAGCCACCAAGCGGCTCGATCAAGCCGCTGCGAAGAAAGTCATCCACGACAATCAGGCTGCCCGGCTCAAATCGCGTCTCTCGGCGGCAATTAAGAAGCTCAAGAGTAGCTGAGAATCAAGATTCGAGAGTCAAGAGCCAGAAGATTGAATGGCTCTAGACTTTTAGCTCTCAGCTCTCGACTATTATCTCACCACACGATTTTTTCGCTGTCGAAGACGGGGCCCTCGACACAAGTTCGCTTGTAGTCCCAGTCGCCGTCGGGCTGGTAGGTTTTTACCACGCAGCTAAAACAGATACCGATGCCGCAGGCCATCGGGGTTTCTAACGACACTTCGCAAGGGATGGCGTTGGCTCGGGCGATCCCGGCCACGGCTTCCATCATTTTCTCTGGGCCGCAACAAGCGATGCGGCAACTCGCAGCAGTTTTCTCGGCTAAGACTTTCTCAAGGACCTCAGTCACCAAGCCATGGTGACCGACGGAACCGTCGTCGCTGGCGATCTGCAGATCGATGCCGCACTCCTTGAATTCTTCAACTCCAGCCAAAAGATCGACCGAGCGGACACCGTAGCAAAGCGTCACTTTTTTGGCAGGCGTGATCGTGCGGGGTGGCGCACCGTATTGCCGGCGACCGAGAAACTCTCGGCCCAGCGCAAGAAATGGCGTCTGGCCGATGCCACCAGCCACCATGACGAGATGCTCCAGAGTTTGCGGCGAAAAACCATTCCCCAAAGGACCCCAGACATCTACATAATCGCCCGGACGACTTGCTGCAAGACGAGTCGTCATCTTGCCGACCACCAAGTAAACCACGTCGATTGCAATGGGGTTGCCCGCACTATCGAGCACCGTGTCGTAAAGGGCGAATGGGCGACCTAAAAGTGGGTCGTCGATATTTGCCAGCCGAATCATTAAGAATTGACCTGGCACTACCCTGGCGGCTAGTTCGGGACCCTCGAATCGCAAGCGGTAAGTGTCCCGAGCAAGGCGTACGTTCTCCGTAATTTTCACGCGGTACTGACTGGCGCAATCCGCATAGAACGCGGCTGCGAGTGGATTGCTTCCTGCATCACACTGCGGGCTACTCACCGCCGACCTCGCTTGGGAGGGCCTGATTTCTTTCCAGATGACTTGTTGCCAGTATGTGTTCGGGAACTGGCGATCTTTCTAGGCGATTCACGGACTGCTTTTGATTTGGCGGCAGCGGCTTTGCCATGTGCAGCTTTGCGTTTGCGCTGCTGAGCGGCTTGCTGAGCGGTCACAGGCTTCTTCGCTGGTTCTCCGGTTAGATCGGTTTTGCTCTCTCTGGGGCCTTCGTTAGCTGCGGTCTTGAGTTTGTGGACTTCTTCGTGCGTGAGTTGTCGATAAGCGCCGCGAGGCAATTCGCCCAAACGGACCGGCCCAACGGCAATTCGCGTCAGCCGCTGCACTCTGTGACCCACGCGGGCCAAGAGCCGGCGGACCTCGCGATTGCGGCCCTCATCGAGCACCATCTCCAGCACTGTGCCATTCTTTTTGCGGTTTTTCACGCGCACATCCACCGCCCGGGCAAATCCCTCGGCCAGGTGCATGCCCTTGCGGAGTTGGGCCAACACCTCGGGGCCGGGAACGCCGGCCACCTGCACGTCGTAGATCTTATGCACACCATGGCGAGGATGCGTGAGCTGATTGGCAAGCTCACCGTCGTTGGTCATCAGAATCAGCCCTTCGCTGCTCATGTCGAGTCGTCCCACATTGAACACTCGGCCAATGTCAGGGGGCAGAAGATCAGTCACCCGCGGGCGGCCCGCGGGATCGCGGGCTGTGCAGACCACCCCTTCAGGCTTGTTCACCGCGAAGTACACCAGCTTGGGTCGCGGGAGTGGCTCCCCATCCACAAAGATCTCTTGATGTCGCCGATCGACCCGTGTACCGAGTTCAGTCACCATCTGGCCGTCAACTTCGACGCGACCTTCCAGAATCAATGCTTCTGCCTCACGACGGCTGGCGAGTCCGGCGGCGGCCAACACTTTTTGGAGGCGCTCGCCCGGAAGTTGCGAGGGGGGTTGTGGAGCAGCCGTTCGCCGCCTTGTTGGTTTGGCTGGGCGAGAGTGTCCGGTATGCCCGCTGCTGGGTTTCTTCCCGCCCGATTTTTTGCCAGTTGGTTTACCACCGGCAATCGAACGGCCAGGCCTCGGGGCAGATTTTTTCGCTTTGCGGGAAGGCATGGTGGGGGCTGATTCGTCGGAGGGAAGATGCGACTCACACTTGGCCGCCTGTCACCATCTTAGCTGAATTGCGTCGCAAAACCCAGGGGCAGCCTGTTCAGCTTAGACAAGCGGAGAAAGCTAATACCGAGAACCCATTCGCCAGGGACCGATGGGCATCGGTTGGCGGGCGCGGCGAATGGGCGAGATGGGGATCTGGTAATCGATGGGCCGTCCTCCATCGATTGCTGGACCCATATCATTTTGTGGGAAGGGATCGAACTGCTCGGCTTCGTAACGCTGGTGGGCCGCGGTACCCGGATGCAAGAGTCGCGGCATACGGATCGTGGGCGAGCAGCCGGTAGCAATGGGCAACAAAAAACATGCGCCGGCTATGAGAATTTGAATTCGTTTCAATGCGCACCACACTAATTGACCGACTTAACCAGGCTGCGAATTGTAGGAACTTATGCGCTACTGGAAAAGTCCGGCTAAGATCACGGCAAATAGATATCCAGCACGACGGCCTTTTCAACCGGACGTCCCTCAATGCCGCCCCCAGCCGCGGGGAGAAGACACGTGTTTCCCAAGGACAATGCCTCACCGCTAGCATCGCCCGCTAAGTTGATAGCACCCCCGATTGGCACTATCAGGTGGAATCGCTCATCCCCTCCGAAGGTGATTGGCTCATTGAGCGTACAACGGTCAAGGATGAACTTGTCGCACTCAACAAGTCGTTCTCTGCCAGTTACATCGGTAGCTACGGGTCGCTGTGGGGTGACTGGCCCACGAACGTAGTCCGTCACGGCAAGCGACTGTTCAATGTGTAATTGGCGAGGGTTGCCTTGGGCATCCACCCGATTCCAGTCGAACAACCGGAAAGTGGTGTCGCTCGCTTGCTGGATCTCGGCGATCACCAGGCCCGCACCCAGGGCATGCACGGTGCCGGCGCGGATGAACACGCAGTCTCCAACCTGGGGTACGAACTCATGCAGGCACGCGTCGCAGTTGCCGGCCGTGATTGCTGCCCTCAACTCCTCGCGCGTGACGCCCGACTTGAGCCCCGCATAAATCTTGCTGCCCGGCTCCGCAGCGAGCACAACCCACGCCTCGGTCTTGCCGAGATCAGGAGGATCGAGCAGGGCCGCCTGCTGGTCGTTAGGATGAACCTGCACCGAGAGCGTTCGATTGCAATCGAGGAATTTGAACAACAGGGGGAATTGAGTTTGGTTTCCATGATTCCCAAACAGATCACCAGCGTGGCTAGCGACCAACTCATGCAGCGTGAGTCCCTTGGCAGGACCGCTGGCGACTATGCTTTGATCTTCGCCGTGGTCAACGATTTCCCAACTCTCGGCATAATCGTCCTCAGGACCGAGCGATTTGCCAAGCATCGTCGCAAGTCGACGGCCTCCCCAGAGGTATCGACGAAATAAGGGTTCGAATTGTAGGGGGTAATTGCAAATGGAAGTCATGACAGTTTCTAGCTGATGGATTGGGAAAACTCTATCTTCGCAGTTGAGCGAGGGAGAGCAATGGCTATGCTTTAATGCGTTGTAGGGGCTCGAATCCCTTGATATGATGGGACTTAGGTCGAATCTGCCCGACGCCACTTCCTGTTGTATTCTTAATGGACCCGAATTACGCCCGTTCCGACAATAGGAAGCCAAACCCGCGCTCATGGCCAAAACGACCGAGGATGACGAACAACAGCTCGAGCGAACGAAAATGTCGTTCTCAGAGCATCTCGAAGAGCTCCGCTCAGCCCTCTTCAAATCCATCGCGGCCTGGCTAGTGGGGACTGCTTTCGGCTTGATGATCGGCTGGCAGGTGGTCGATTTCGTACAGGAACCGCTACGTGAGGCGCTCGATATCTATTACCGGGGGCAGGCAGAAGAAGCACAACTCGCGCGGATCGAAGAAACGAATCCAGACGAAGGACACCTTCCTGACGATCCCGCGGCGGCAGCGGCCGAACTTGCCGACGAAGGGTTAGTTCCCGAAGACCTCTATGTCGACCCTTGGGAACTCTCAAAAGCACTAGGGATCAAAATCCTCGGGTCTGAAGAAACCGAATTTCCTACCAAGCGAGACAAAATGCTCAAGTTGCGAGTCTATCGAAACCTCAAAGACGACCCGCGGCTGAAAGCAGTAAGTTTCGGTAGCCAAGAGGGGTTCATGGTGTACATGAAGGCTTCTCTGGTGGTGGGGGCGATGATTGCGAGTCCGCTTATTTTCTATTTCCTGTGGCAATTCGTAGCGGCGGGACTCTACAAGAAAGAACGTAATCTGGTTTATCTCTACTTGCCGTTGAGTCTGGGATTGTTTTTTGCCGGGGCGGCCTTGGCATTCTTTGCGGTATTCGACTACGTGCTGGATTTCTTGTTCTGGTTTAATGCACAAATGGGAATTAATCCTACGCCTCGAATCAGCGAGTGGATGAGTTTCGTACTGATCTTGCCGCTGGGTTTCGGCATTAGCTTCCAATTGCCTTTGATGATGGTGCTCTTGGAACGAATTGGCATCTTTACGATCAAAGACTACTTGGACAAATGGCGACTGGCGGTGGTGGTGATCGCTGTGCTGTCGATGTTTCTCACCCCCGCCGACCCCGGCAGCATGATCTTGATGGGCGTGCCGCTAGTGTTTCTCTATTTCGGTGGGATATTGCTCTGCAAGTATCTGCCGAAGAGTTGATTTTTCAATCCCAGTGCCCCCCTGGGAATAAGAAGTGGGTTACTTCTTGTGTGTGCGTTCAGCGTAGGTATCGAAGAATGCTTTCATGTGTTGGTTCAAACCGATACCTGCTATGAGGTAGCCGATGATGCCCAGGCAGTAGCCGACTGGAATGCCCGAGCGGTCCCAAAAGTGATTATCGGCATAGGAAAGATGTGCCACTGTCGGCAAAGCCAACAACATGGGAATGCAAGGAGCGAGAATGATTCCGAATGCATCATTTCCCATTTGGCCTGCCATCACGACGCAACAACAAAACAGGTACCCTCCGCCACAGAAAATGAGCGTTGCGAGAGTAAGTCCAATTGCCCTCATGGAAGTTGCGGAGCGCAGCGAAAAAAACAGCCCCAAGTTGGACACATAATACGCGAGCACGAGGAAAGTGAGTCCGCTTGCGAGCAGCGGCCAGATGAAAGTTGAATTGAACAACATCCCCAAAACCCAAGCAGCAACCAAGACGGTGAGCAACCATCGTCCGCTGTAGAGATTGCCCCACAATTTGCCATCGATGATTTCCCTGCCACCGAGAGGAGTGGCGAGCAGCGAAGTCCAGCAATCGCGTTCTTTTTCTTGGGCGATCAGCCCAGCCGCCCGCGCAGCCAACAACAATAAAATCACACTCCCCATGGCACCTGTGAGACCTACGAGGTACTCAAAATAGTCGTCCCTCGCATAAGTTTGGTAGGCAACGATCGCGTTTAAGAAAACGATAACTGTCATAACTACGATCGACAGCAAAAGTATCATAAGGGCTATCCCACCTACATAGCCGAATTTGGTCGTTGATGTTTCGGAAAACAACTCCTTCCAGAGAATCGGACGAGTTCCCAGAGGTCTGCGAAATCTGGGTAACCGGAGATTGCGAAGCCGCGACTTGCTTGCCACACTGCGAGTGGTCTCCGAAAGGTGAACCCTTCTCACGACAAAAGTGGCCAAGCCGAGAGCCACCGCAGAAACGAGCAGTTGAGAACCGATGCTGCCCATCACAGCTCGCATATTGATCCCTACTCCTACCGCAGAGGCGTTTCCCATCGCCCGCGCCATAATCAAGAATGGGTTGATCGAACCAAGCCATTCTGCCAGAGGCATGATAGCTGTTCGCCAGCCAGCATTCGGTATCAGTCCTGACCAGAAGAAGCTAGTCAAGATTAGCGGGAGTAAAAAAAGCACGATTAGCAAGAGATAAATCCGCACGGTGGCGTCCCGGGCACGAGGTGACCAGACCGAAACGCAGATACTGAGGGCCGTGATCATCACGGCGGTACTCGCGGTGATGAGAAAACTGGCAGTGAGTGCCGCGGCTGGAATGCCCCCCATGATGCGGAACAGAAACAAGATCGGCAGACCAACCAACACGAGTTGTCCCAACAAAGTGAGGCGAGCAAAGGTTTTGCCGAGGATGATCTCCGCGTTGGAAAGATCGGTCGTGAAAAGGTACTCGATCGTTCTCCGTTCGCGCTCGGTGGCAATGGTACCCACGGTCATGGCAGGTCCGATGGTAAGCACGGCGAGCAATTGGAGCCAGCTAAAGCTTATAAAAAAACCTGCCGCCATCATGGCCGAATTGCGGATCGAGTTGCTCCCCGCGCCGTATCGTAGATAGCTGGAACTGGAGTAGGTGGCCCACAAGACAAACAGAATCAAGGCCGCGTAAAGGACTCGCAACACGAAATACCGCCGCCGGCGGGCGACGGTGACTAGTTCGACTCGAAAGATGGGTCCAGCGAGCATACGGGCAGAAATTGGGGAATAGCAGGAATTTGGGAATGGGGGAAATGTAACAGAGTTCCTGCCATTCCCCAATTCCTCCCATTCCTTAAATTTCTGCTAACTCAGATCTGATATTGCGTCTCAGGCCGCAGTTCGTCGGGGACTTCGCTCCGTACTTTCAGTTTCGGCTTTTCCAGGACTACCGTCGTGTGGGGTGCGACGCTCGATGTGATCCAGACGTTGGAGCCAATGACTGCATCGTGGCCCAGGACCGTACGGCCTCCCAGGACCGTAGCATTGGCATAGATGACGACTCGGTCTTCAATCGTCGGGTGCCGCTTCTGTCCGCGGACTAACTGGCCTTCGCCGTCAGTGGGAAAGCTGAGCGCTCCAAGTGTGACGCCCTGATAGATTTTCACATGCTCGCCGATCTCGCACGTTTGGCCCACCACGACACCCGTGCCATGGTCGATAAAGAAATACTCTCCAATCGTGGCACCGGGATGAATGTCGATCCCGGTCCGGCAATGAGCCCACTCGGTCATCATGCGGGGGATGAACGGGATATTCAACTCGTACAGGATATGAGCCAGTCGATAGACGGTGATTGCCTCGAAGCCAGGATAGCAAAAAATGACTTCATCGACGTTCTTGCAGGCCGGATCCCCGTCAAAGGCGGCTTGCACGTCGGTGGCCAACACGCGTCGCAAATCGGCGAGTTGATCGAGAAACTGCAATGTTTTTGCCTGACCAAGGGCCTCAAAGTCGCTATCACTGTGGCAATCACTCGTGGCACCAGCATCGTGTCGGAGGGCGCGCCCGATCTGGCTAGTGAGTCGGTCGTGCAGACGGTCTATAAGATCGCCCACGTAGTAAGAGATGTTGCCTCGATGCAGGCCAGTGCGACGCCGATAGCCGGGAAACAGGATCTCGGTGAGTTCGTGCGTCGCAGTGATGACTTCTTCATAGCTCGGCAGCGGGCAGTGGTCGAGATGATTGATCGTGCCTAGATCACTGTAGGTCTGCACAATTCGGTCAGTAATCTCGGGAAGTTGATCCTTTAAGCGAAAATCGGAGGCCATAGTTAAGCTCTTCACTAGTGGAGATATTGAAGTGAATCAGTCAAGACTGCTGGCCAAGAAACGGCCGGCGCAAGGGTCGAGAGGGTCCGGCCTAAGCCGGACTTGTACAGTCACAGAAATGGGATGTAAAAGCCATGCTGATTCTTACCTTGGATGCCCCTTTTTAGTCACAGACTGGCCATCCTAGGTTCTGTCGGCACACCGAATGTGCCGAGTTTAGCTATTTTACCACAATTCGTCCGATTGGTAAGAGCGGAATCTGTAGTAATGGCCGTTGGCGGAAGCCAATGGTGAAATCCATGCAGAACCATTGAATCCCGCCAAGGGATAATCATTGGTCGATGCCTGTGTTGCGGAAATACATCACAAAACCGAGCAACTAGGTGCGACACGATCTCACTTGCTGAAGTATATTTTAGTAGGACTCCACGGCGGGAAAACTATGACTCGTAGCGGAGAATCGCAAAAATGTCTCAATTCTTTTCTGGGCTCGATCCCACGTTGGTGTTGTGCTTATTCGTCCCCGCTGCATTGATTTTTGCGGCGTGGTCATTGCAAATTGCTTGTTCTGTCGCTGCGGTTGAGCCCCCCGATTTCTGGCAGAGTTTGCTTTGCACCTTTCTGGTCGTGGTTGCGAATATCTTGCTCCGTTTTTGGGTGAACACCTCGGTGGTCGATCCTGGCCTGGGAACCAATTTACTGGCACCTGTCGCGTTAACGATTGCGATCGTCGCCATACTGGTACGCACGGGACCTTTGTCGGCCCTGGTCGTGACGACCTGCCAAGGACTGATCTTCACAGCCCTGTACCTGGGCTTATCGATGTTGAATTCGACGCTCGCCAATGTGATCTGAGTTGGCTACCAGATATTGACTTCGATCCCTGCAGGGGGCTGTCACAATCCGGCAGAAATGCATTATTCTATTGTTCCACCAATTCCTACCCTATTGGAGAACAATATGAACAGCTTACTCGGAGCGATGTTAGTGCTGACCGTTTGTACGGTTGGAGTTCTGCGCGGAGAAGAAAACCGCGAAAAGTTTATCGCCACGGTTACCAAGGAGGTAAATAGCCCTTACCTGGTGGTGAAGCCAGATAATTTTGACCCACACCAAAAATATCCACTCATTATTTTCCTTCACGGCAGAGGTGAGAGTGGTGACGACCTGAAGCTCGTGAAAGTGCATGGTCCTTTCAAAAAGGTGAAGGAACTTAAGTTGCCTGTACTGATCGTCGCGCCTCAGACGCCCATCGACGAGCGTTGGGATGTCGATATGCTCTCCGCGTTGATGGATCATCTCCTGGAAAAACTGCCGGTGGATCGGGAGCGGGTTTATTTGACCGGTCTGAGTCTGGGGGGCTATGGCACCTGGGACCTGGCGGTCCGCCGACCTGAGCTGTTTGCCGCAATCGCCCCGATCTGTGGAGGTGGCAAACCCTCTCTTGTGGAAAAGCTGAAGGGGATATCCGTGTGGGCCTTTCATGGAGCCAAGGATTCTGTGGTGCCCCTCAAGAATACGACAGACATGGTCAATGCACTCTACAGTCTTGGTAGCGATGCCCGCCTGACGGTCTACCCATATGCCGACCATGACAGTTGGACTGAGACTTACAATAATCCCGAGTTCTACGAATGGTTGCTGAATCAGAAGAAGGAGAAATGACGGCTGATTCCTGTCGCCATCGATTATGATGGAAAGGACATGAACTCCGTCGTACGAAGTTCCTACTTGTCTTGCTCAATGATCGCTAGACGAATCGACCTGGGGGCTGCGTATGATTCGAATCTCCCAGGTACCTCGCTGGATGCAGCAACACATCACTCTGAAAAGGGCATTCTATTGGGCAAGTCGAACCACAATGGTTCGTTTATATCGAAAGTGGTTCTTCGACTGGCACCGGCCTTACGAGCGTATCAAATTCCAATATCTCCGATTCCTCGGCAGTTGGGTGCTTCGATTTCAAACGCGCTGCGATGCCGTTAAACGACTCGGCCAGCTCCAGCCAATAGTCTCCTTCGCGGAAACTGATCGGTTTGACATCCTTTCCTTCTGCCAAATCTTTCATAGAGCACTGAAGTCGGAAGACCGGTCCCGCAAATCGATTCGTAAGCTTGATCAAGTCGTAGAGTAGCACAGGAAGGACAGCGAACGAGGCAGCCAGCGATATAATCATTATCCCTAAGAGCGAGGGGAGAAACTCACGGATTCTGATCAATTGCTCTAATCCTGGGGCAATAAAAATCCATCCCAAGATAGTCAACGTTCCCACGAACGCTAGACTTAGCAACCAAGCTGTTGCCGCTTTTCGCAGCAATTCGCCTTGGACTGCGTGATCGATGAAAAAAGCTTTGCGTAGGTAATTTTTCGCCATGGATCGTTTTGTTTCTGTGCAGAGTGCGGTGCAACGGAGTGCATTTGGAGGAGGCTCGCAAAAAAGCCTACTTTATTTTCCCTATTCTGCACTTAGAACTGAGACGAGCGTATCGGTCAGGGCGATTATTCGGGCTAAAATCAGAAATAAATCTGCGGCTTCCTTGAGCGGGCTATGGCAGAGTCACCTACCGGAAATCAGCAGGTATTGGTTACACTAATGGTCGCTCTAACCGCCATTTGTACTTGCAGGTAATTTCATGCCGACCGATCCTCCCTCCAGCGAAGAAAAACCCGCCTCGCGGAATTTTATCGAACAAATCATCGATGCCGATCTGGCCGCAGGCAGGAACGAACGGGTCCACACGCGATTTCCGCCGGAGCCGAATGGCTATCTCCACATCGGGCATGCCAAGAGCATTTGCTTGAACTTCGGTTTGGCCCAGCAGTACGGCGGTAAGTTCAATTTGCGGTTCGATGACACGAATCCCGCTAAGGAAGAACAAGAATACGTCGATTCGATTCTAGACGACGTCCGCTGGTTGGGAGCGAATTGGGAAGAGCGGCTGTTCTTCGCCTCCGATTATTTTGAGCAATTGCACGATTGGGCGGTGGAGTTGATCAAGGCAGGCAAAGCGTACGTGTGCGATCTGAATGCCGACGAGATGCGCGAGTATCGCGGCACACTTGTTGAGGCGGGCAAGAATAGCCCCTATCGAGACCGCACGGTCGATGAGAATCTCGATCTTTTTGCCAAGATGAGGGCCGGCGAGTTCCCCGACGGGACACGAACCCTACGGGCTAAAATCGATATGGCCGCGCCGAACATCAACCTCCGCGATCCGGTGATGTACCGCATCAAACATGCCCATCACCACCGTACGGGAGACACGTGGTGCATTTATCCTTCCTACGACTACACCCACGGTCAGAGTGACTCCATCGAGGGAATCACGTACTCGATCTGTACTCTGGAGTTTGAGAATCACCGCCCTTTGTACGATTGGTTTTGCGAGGAGATCGGAATTCACCACCCGCGGCAGATCGAATTTGCACGGCTCAACCTGACCTACACAGTGATGAGCAAGCGGAAGCTACTGCAATTAGTTGCCGAAGGACACGTATCGGGTTGGGATGACCCGCGGATGCTAACGATCCGCGGCCTGCGCCGCAGGGGTTACACTCCCGAGGCTATCCGGGCCTTCTGCGAGCGAATCGGCGTCGCCAAATTCAATAGCACTATCGATATGGCATGGCTAGAAGACGCCATCCGTGAGGACCTCAATGAAAAGGCGGTGCGGGCGCTGGCGGTGCTCAATCCACTCAAAGTCGTGCTCACAAACATCGAACCGGGCATAACGATCGACATCGAAGCCCCGAATCATCCCCAAAACCCTGAGGCGGGCATGCGCAGGTTGCCGCTGACTCGGCAGATTTTGATCGAGGCGGAGGACTTTATGGAAGACGCCCCCAAGAAGTTCTTCCGTCTGCGACCCGGCGGGGAAGTGCGGCTACGTTGTGCCGGCATCATCAAGTGTGACGAGGTGATCAAAGATGCCGAGGGAAATGTAACGGAACTCCACTGCACGTTCGATCCTGACCATGCACGCAAGGTCAAAGGCACGATCCATTGGGTCTCAGCCTCGCGCGCTTTGGTGGCGGAGGTGCGATTGTACGACCACCTGTTTGCGTCGGAGAACCCCGAGGACGTGCCAGAGGGTCAGACTTTTCTCGACAACCTCAATCCCAATTCGCTGCAAACAATCACCGCGCAACTCGAACCTTCGCTCGCCGAAGCGTTGCCAGGAACTCATATTCAGTTCGAGCGGCTAGGGTATTTTTTCGTCGACCCGGTAGACTCTGAACCAGAGAAACCGGTATTCAACCGCACCGCGACACTACGAGATAGCTGGGCGAAGGTGAAGTAAACCATGCGAGCCCGCTTTAGCGGGCGGGGAGTCCAGGGGATTCCAACCCAGCCATATTATGATACATTCTGTGCATGTCCAAGCGCATCACTTCCAAGCGCATCACTAAAGTGTCGCGAAGCCAACACAAAGAGCTGCGGCGGTCATCATCGGTTCGAGCACTGGCAATTCGACAACCAAGTTTACCTCATCACCGCCCGCTGAAGCGCGCCGCACCGAGGAGATTCTTATGTTTTGTACCAATCAAACACTCACCCGCGCACTTTGCTGGTTTCTCGCGGTACTCATGCTGGTTGCACCGGGGACGCATCTATTGGCAGATGAAACCACATTGCTTGCCGATCCGCCGATCGTCCCCGTGCCAGATGTGGTCGACACGCCGCTCAACCTAACCTACTTATTGCCGCAGGCGTGTTTGGTTGTTTCTCTGCGACCGCAGTCGATTCTCGCTGCGCCGTTTGCGAAGATGATGCCGATTGAAGTTATCCAAGCTGTCTCGCTTCAACAAACAGGGCTGGATCCATTGCAGTTGGATCGGCTGCTGATGTCGGTGGAGCCACCCGCTGCGGGGGCGCCTAATTATGCCGTGATGGGGAGCTTTATTGCTCCGGTTGTCGGCAATTTGCATCCGCAGCTCACCGAGCACACCTACACCAACGAGCAGTCTGAGCAGCCACACCTCAAAAGCGCTCAGCCACTGATGCCGAGCTTCTATTTTCCCGCCGAAACAGTACTGCTGGCTACGCCTGAGGTGACGTTGCAGAAGTTTCTCACAGGTAAGTTCAAGCCTACGGACAACTCACTCCACGAAAGGTTGTTGAATGCGGCCAGCGACGATGTGTATTTAGCCATCGACGTCGTGCCACTCCGGCCGCTGATCAATGGGCTACTAATGCAGAATCCGATCCCGCCCCAATTCCAGCATTTCAGTATGGTGCCCGACCTGGTGAAAACGATCGAACTGCGGATGAATCTGTCGCACGCAGGGACGAACGAATTGATTATCGAATCGAACAATGACCAGGGCGCTGAAGAGCTGCTACGACTCGTGGAGAAATCGTTTGATATGGTCCGCTCTCAAGCCGCTGAAGAGATTGCGCGACTGAAACAGGATAGCGATCCAGTGCAGCAGGCTATGGGCCGCTACAAGGAGCGGATGATGAATGAGATGTATACGGCTCTAGCCCCGCAGCGGGAAGGAGCACGTCTGGTAATTTTCCGCCAAACGGGCGATCAGGGCCAGATGGGAATGCTGACGATGACGGCCGTCTCAGGGATTTTGGTTGCGTTGCTCTTACCCGCTGTGCAGGCGGCGCGGGAGGCGGCCAGACGTAGTACTTCGATGAATAACATGAAGCAAATCAACTTGGCACTACACAATTACAGGGACCAGAACAATTCTTTCCCCGCTCAGTCGAACTTTAATGCCGATGGCAAGCCACTGCTAAGTTGGCGGGTTCATATTCTGCCGTACCTCGAACAACAGGCGCTCTACAATCAGTTTCACCTCGACGAACCGTGGGACAGCGAGCATAACAAGAACCTCATCGCCAAGATGCCGGCAATCTATGCCGATCCAAGCTCTGCACTTTTGCGCGAAGAAGGTCGCACCCATTATCTCGGCGTCAAGGGAGAGGGAATGTTTTTTGATGGCTCACCAGAAGGCACGAAATTCGTTGACATACGGGACGGTACTTCAAACACAATAATGCTCGTTCAAGTCAACGACCAACGTGCCACGACCTGGACAAAACCTGACGATTGGGAAATTGATCCCAAAAACCCTTTATCGGGATTGGCACCCAATCTGCACCCTGGAAGCTTTTTGGCAAGCTTTGCTGATGCTCACGTCCGAACTTTGAGCGAAAACATTGACATTGATCGTCTCAAAGCATACTTGACGATTGCAGGGCTTGAAGACGTTGAGAATCCGTAGCAAGGTTTTCAGGGGGGTTGCCAGTTGGCATCGTAAACAGACATAATCCTCGGTTCAATTTCATGAAAGCGAGCCGGATCGTCCCCGACCCATTCCAGTTCGGGGGTCGGGGACGACCCGGCTCGCTGCCACCCACTCACCACCAACCACCCCAATATCATGCCGCTTGTTGTTGTCGGGTCTGTTGCCATTGATCACGTCGAAACTCCCACCGAGCGGAGGGAAAACCTGCTGGGTGGGTCGGCGACGCATTTTTCTTATGCTGCAAGTTTTTTCACCAGCGTACGACTGGTAGGGGTTGTCGGCGAGGATTGGCCGGCTGAACATACGGCTGTCCTGGACAAACAGGGCATCGATACCTCGGGCTTGCATCAGGTTGCCGGTGGGAAGACGTTTACCTGGTCTGGTCGCTACCACGAGAACATGAACGACCGCGACACACTCGATGTGCAACTGAACGTATTCGGAGATTTCGATCCGGTGTTGCCAGAGAATTACCGGCGCGCGAAGTATGTGTTTCTTGCCAATGGGGTGCCAGCCGTGCAGTTGAAAGTACTCTCCCAAGTGCCGGGTCGCCGGTTGGCAGTAGCAGATACGATGGATCTCTGGATTAAAACCACACGCAAGGATCTCAACGAATTGCTCTCGCAACTGGATGGACTGGTCCTGAACGACAGCGAGGCCAAACTGATTGCCGAAACCGAGAACCTGGTCACGGCTGGACACCGAGTGAAAGAAATGGGACCCAAGTTTGTCATCATCAAGAAGGGCGAACATGGTGCGATGTTTTTTAGTGATTACGAAACCTACGTGCTCCCCGCGTTTCCGACGGCCGCGGTGATCGATCCCACTGGTGCGGGTGACAGCTTCGCCGGCGGCATGATGGGTTACTTGGCTGAGTGCGATAACTTTGAACCCGAGACGCTCAAGATGGCCATGGCTTACGGAATTCTTGTGGCCAGTTTTAATGTCGAGGGGTTTGGCCTGGAGCGAATGCAGCAGATCACCCGCGAAGATATCGATAACCGGATGACCGAGTATCGCAAGATGCTCAGTTTCTGAATTCCTTGTTCTCGTGATCCGTTGTTGCCCAGTCGGTATCGACGGGAATTGGCAACAAATAAGGTCGCAATCGCTCCATGGTTCGCGGGCCAATCCCTAGGACTCGATCCAATTCCTCAACGCTGCGAAATGGACCCCGTTGCAGGCGGTCGCTGACAATGCGCCGGGCCATGGTCTCACCCAAGCCCGGCAGTTGGATCATTTCGGGCCAGTCTGCTCGATTGATATCTACCAAGTAGCTGGCCTGGAGCGGATCTGCGCGATCGATGTCGATCAGCTTTCCTTCGTGTCCACCCCGGTAAATCCAGTAGCTTGCCATCATCACCAGGAGACTTGCCATCAAGGCGAGCAAGCTGGCTTGATCGCGAGGTTTGATCCACGGCCGTGGCATCGAATTAGGCAAAGTTTTTTCTTTACCGGGTTGCATGGCCTGCATTGAAAAGGGGATATTCGACAGGGAAGTATCTTACATCGCACCATAGTATATCATGGTGCCGCAACCCTTCGAGTACCGTGCCGTGCCAGATTTTCAGCAGATCGAGTGGGACCTTCAGCTTCGAAGCGAGTGCCAGGTAATCCTGCGATTGGCACTCGCCGAGGATTTGGGGGGGCAGCAGGACTGGACCACAGTCGCTTTAGTTCCCTCGCAGCGAGAAGGTGTCTCCCGTATCGTTGCCCGTGAATCGGGAGTCGCTGCCGGATTGGCTACCATTGAGCTTGTTTTCACAGAGGCAAAAGCGAACCTCGAAGCAACATTGCACATCCAGGACGGGCAGAGTTTCGCCTCGGGAACCACCTTGGCAGAACTGCGTGGCAATGTGCGGGAGATGCTCACCCTAGAGCGGACAATTTTGAATCTGCTCGGCCGGCTTATGGGTATCGCCACGCTCACCAGCCGCTACGTCCAAGAAGTCGCGGATACGAAGGCACGAATCTACGACACGCGGAAAACTACACCTGGCTGGCGACGCCTGGAGAAATATGCCGTCCGCTGTGGGGGTGGGTCGAACCATCGCTCGGGACTCTATGACGCGATACTCATCAAGGACAACCACCTCGCCCAGCGTTCTGGCAAGCACATCGCCACGCCCGAAGATGCTGCCGACGCCGTTCTGGAAGCCAAACGTTTCTTGCAGTCATCGGAAAATATTGCAAGATCCGATCTGCTCGTGGAAGTTGAAGTCGATAACCTTCCGCAGCTTGCGGCCGTATTACTAACCCAGCCTGACATCGTCTTGCTGGATAATATGGATGCGTCTCAACTGCGTGAGGCCATCAAATTGCGAGATGAGTTCGCCATGAATGTTGAACTGGAGGCCTCCGGGGGGATTCACCTGGAAAACCTGCGAGAAATAGCTGAATCGGGTGTCGACAGAATCAGTGTGGGCGCTCTAACCCATTCAGCCCGTGCCCTCGACATCGGGTTGGATTGGGAGGCCTAGCATTATTCTTCGCAATCCGCATAAATTTGATTGACAGCATTCTCGCTGGCGATTAGAATCAAGGGAGCGGCAGTAGAAGTACTGCTTTTTAAGGCATTTTCCTTTTTCGATTGGGTTGTGGACCTCATGAACATTCGATCGGCGACGAGTCGAGTTGACTCTTCGTTGTCCGGACAGGTGACATTAGTAGCCTGGGTTCACGACACCATCTTTTTTGCTGAGCGGCATTCCTGTTGAACGGCTCTTCGTTTTCAGAAATCCAATAGACTTGGCATACCCCTGGATGGGCCGTTACTAGGATTGCTTTTGTTCTAAGGGGAGCATTGAAAGATGCTTCCCGTAAAGAACTTTTCACCAGGCTCGAACACACGGTCAATTCGGCACGCTACAGGTGCGCGAATCCTTCTTGAAGACGGCTGAAAAGCTGCCCGCAAGCCTCTGCATTTTTGCATCCCTCGCCAATCGAATGCTGCCCGACGCATCGAGCGCCTGGCACTTGTTCTAGCAGGTCTCCTCCCTGGTATTTGACCCATCACCACACCAGAGACGATTGCCACACCGCTAAGGTTTTTGCAACGGCAAACGGCGCAAACCTAGTGCTAACTCGGAAAAGCCAACGGAAGGTAAACCACGAGCGGTTGTTATTGGAGACTACTATGAAATACACACTACAGAATCTGCTCAAGACGACGACAGCCGTGATCCGCTACTCTTGTGCCTCGCTCGCCGCACTCTTGCTTGTCAGTGCTATTGCCAATACGTCCCAGGCGATTGTCATCGGTAATTACAGTTTCATGATTGGCGAAAGTGAACGCTTTCTGGAGGCCATCTTGGACTTCAACCGCGGGGAAATCGATCAAGCACAACTCGACGCGATTCATCACGAAGAGTCCTGTAAGAACCCTTCGATCCGCTTGCAGCAGCGCAATCGCCCGGCAATTCTCATTCAGAACATCTCTGCACAGGAAAACGATATTAGCTCCTTTGTGATTGATCTGAAAGAAGCTGGCTTCGAATTTGGGCTGGGAGATAATGCTTCCGAGGGCTTTAATGGCACTCCTATCTCTCTCTCAAATCGCTCTGATCCTGGTGTGGGTGCCACCGGTTCGCTCGATGCCACGAATACCAAACTGACACTCAACTTCACAGGTCTCACTTCAACCGCTTCGATTCAAAACGCAGCCATATTCCGTATCGATCTCGATCCCTCCCCGATGATCAACTTTCTCTACCCTGATTATCGCGAAGTCCTCCTGGGCGCAGATGCAGGCAATGGCCCAACCGATCCGGCGATCGTTCAGGCAACCTTCAGCATGGTCGGAATGCCTGACGTAATGTCAATTCCCACGACCCTGAATGGTCCCGATACCGTTTCGAATGCGGGGCTGTTAGAGATCTATCACGCCCAAACACCGACCGACATGTTCGGTACAGATGGGGGCACAATTCCTGAGCCTGCCACGGCATCGCTTTTTGGTATTACGCTATTGGGGATGCTGAGTCGACGCCGACGCGTTAGATGACTCTCGATAGCGATGGCTTCCAGCCACCGCCAGATAAGAACCATGCCTCACCCGCTGTGGGAACCTTTTCTAGTTGGATAGCTTCGCACGATTGTAGCAATTCTCCGGTTTATTTCGAAAAAAGGGAAAGTAGCGGTGGTGCGGGGTCCGATTCTCTCTTGTGTACGAAGAATCGAACAGGCGGACAGTGCTGGCAGGTGATCCAGCGCTTGTTGAACGCTTCCATCGCAGGCAGTGCGCCCGCAAGCCTCGTTCTGTTCGAAATTTCCTAGGTAGGGGGGGATCCAAGATGAAATTTCGTTTTAGGAAGGCTGCTGCGCTCGCAGTGAGCCTGGCACTCTTGGCGGCACAGACCGCCGACGCCGCCAATGAGCGGCAGTACCAGACCGTAAATTCTGCCGCGCGCCAAGCCAGCGATTCGTTGGCCAGTTACGATGACATCGAGCAGTGTGACTACTTTGGCACTTGTAATTCAGGGAATTGCTCCCGTGGTTACTCCAGCGGAGCTGGCAATTTGGGCCTCGGCTCCATGCTCAGTTGCCATGATCGCCAGTGGTTTGCTTATGGAGATTACATTTATGCTCGGGCCAGCTTCAGCGAAGCATTGGCCTACATCGTTAGTGATCCGAACGATCCTCAAGGGGGCCAAAGCATCGTCGAATATGATTTTGACTACAATTCCTCGTATCGCTTTGGTGGTGGCATCAACTTCTGCGATTGCGGAAGTGCGATCGTCTTCAACTTCGCTCGTTATCAGAGTGACGCTGATTTTAATGTGACGGATACTTCTGCCTCGACAAGTACGACCATCTTTGGACCCTACGAAGTCGATGCTCCCGGCGACAATGGTTCTTTGCAAGGCAACTTTGACGTCGACGTGAAATCCTACGACCTGGGTGTAGCAAAGACCATTCCACTAGGTTGCCGGGGAGGTGGCTGCGGCGACTCATGTTGTGGCGACACTTGCTGCGATACCTGCTGCGGGGGTGGCGGCTCGTGTGGCAGTGACTGCGGTTGCTGTCCTTGTCCTGCCTGGGACATCACCTGGACGGCTGGTGTACGTTTCGCGGAAGTCGACTGGGCACGTAGCAATTTGGCCCTTACCAACACCGGTGACCAAGTCGACAGTGCCAGAACTAGCATGACTTTTGATGGTGCAGGTGCTCGTGTAGGTATTCTCGGTCGGCGATATTTCGGTCGCAGCGGTTTTGCTAGCGCCTACGCCAAGGCAGATTTCTCTCTGCTGGTGGGTGAAATGGATATCCGTACCGACACGACCGACGATCCCGATGGAACGGCGCCCCTGACGCTGCGTTCGTATAGCAGCAATGGAAATCGCCGAGTCATCCCGGTCACCGAGATCGAAGCCGGCATCAGTGCCCAGGTAACGAATAATATCCAGCTTAGCTCGGGTTATTTCATTGCCGCCTGGCACGACCTTGGCATGCGCGACGAATACGACTGGACCATTCCTGGTCTGCAGTTGGATAATTTCGACGACGCCAACATTCTGGGTTTCGACGGTTTCTTCGCTCGGGCCGTGCTGTCCTACTAAGAAGAAACAAGACAGTTTGATTAAGCTCCATCACGCCAGCCGCGTAAAACGGCTGGCGTTTTTTTATTGGAGAAATGAAACGGGGACAAACTTGGATTTGACGGATTAGCACTGATACTCGTACGATTCAAATCCGCCAACGATTCGAATCTTTGCTACGTGCGCAAGTTTTAGAGCCACGGATTCACTCAGTGCAGCCAATGGGTGCAACCAACAATCATTGAACAGGAGGTCTTAGCGCGGCCATTGGCTGCGCTGGGTTCTATTTCTTACTTGCTCATACTGAAAACAGTCCAAGGAATGAACCGCAGAGGCGCGGAGACGCGGAGATAATTCTCGTTAAAAAGCAATGAAATTATTTCTTCATCCGATCGACTCCGGCAGCAGTTTTCTCCGCGCCTCTGCGTCTCCGCGGTTAATCTTCTTTTCACTTTGAGTTACTTGGATGGACAAAACTTGCGTGGCACTTCCAAAAACCCTTTACCTCTGCACGGGTAACTCATGCCGAAGCCAAATGGCGGAGGCTAGGCACTTGCCCCCCGATAGATATCTCGCCTACTCTGCCGGAATTGTAGCCCATGGGCCTAATCCACTGGCTGTGCAAGTGATGCAAGAAGCCGGGGTCAATATCTCAGCTCAGCAGTCGCAGACGATTGCTGACCTTGCCTCGGTCGAGCCCTCAGTGGTAATTACCGTCTGCTCACATGCCGATGAAAAATGCCCCGTGTTGCCTGGAAACACACGCAAGATGCATGTGCCATTCGATGATCCGCCCGCACTTGCGCGCGAGTGTAAGTCAGAAGAGGAAGCCCTCAAACATTATCGCAGAGTACGCGACGAAATCCGCGACTTCGTCACGCGCATGACCGAAGAACTTGGCGATGTCTAGCTGGATTCCCGGACCGCGTAGCGGTCCGGCAGGAAGGAGAACTAAAAGGTGCGTCTACTGGCAGGAGTCGTTATCATCAGGCGATCACGACGCGCACGCCGTTGAGCCCGTAGCCGAGCACGCCGCTTGGTCTCACTTGGTTTCTCATAAAACTCGCGGACGCGAATTTCTTTCTTAATCCCACTTCTTTCTACTAACTTCCGAAACCTCCGGACGGCTTCCTGAGCAGATTCTCTTTCCCGCAACGTCAACTTTACCAAGGGTATCTCCTAACTTGTTTCACGAATGGGCCTACGGACGACTCTGTCAAATGGGCCTAACCTCTTTATGGCCAAACACTTAAAGTAACATCGACACACGGACCAGTCCAGCCCACACCGCGCCAAATTGCCACCTCTGGCGTCAAATCCCGCAGATTCTGACAAATTTATCAGCCCCAGCCGGACCTACCCGTCACAATCTGCATTTCCCCACTTGCGAAGCGAAGACGCAAGCTCAAAGGGCTCATCTCGGCTCCATCGCCAGCCGTTGGGCTGCCGATTGCTTAAGTTGGCCTTTCATGGGTAGCCGTCGGCGGAAGCCGATGGTTGAAAGCGAAAAACCGCCGGCTCCCGCCAGCGGCTATTCAAGAACAACTGACAACGAACGACTGACAAAGCTATGCCCGAACTTGCCACCAGCGAAACGCTCCGAATTCTCGACCAGCGCCATGCGGAGGTTCTCCAGGCGCTCGATTCGTTGTGTTTGGATATCGAGAACGTTCTCCAGAAAATCTCGCCGCCACCCGAGTCGGCACAAGAGCACGAGCATCAGCAAGCCGCCTAAAATCGTCGTTCCCGGCTGCGCGGGAATGACGATCCTTCAGCATGCTATTTTCGTCGGTCCAGGCTCCCCGATTTGCTGATCGCCCGCAGAAGTCGTAGTCCCAGTGCGCCACTGAGCAAGAACCCTGCCGTGCCAGGGACCGAAACCCCACTGATTGGCCAGACATGATGAGTGACCAACAGAGCCGACCCCAGAAACAGCGCGCTGGTCAACATCCCCAGTACGAGCCGATTGACCGAGGGTTCCAACCCCCGGTGGTCCAAGTGAACGTCAAACCGGCCCGCTTGCACCTGCTGCAAAATATCGCGCAGGCGGCGGGGGACCACCTCGGCCAAGAGTTGCAACTCATACGCCAAACGACGTGCCTTGCGGAGTTGCCGCGTGGGCGACATCCGCCGGGCAACAATCTTCTGCCGATACGGCTCCAGGACCTCCATCAGGCTGAAACCCGGTTCGAGCCGCTGGGCGGTCCCTTCGAGCATAATCAGCACCTTCAAGAGCAGCGACATGGGCGAGGGGAGCATGATATGGTACTGCAACATGATGTCGATCATCTCCGA
This sequence comes from Bythopirellula sp., assembly GCA_041738415.1. Lineage (GTDB taxonomy): Bacteria > Planctomycetota > Planctomycetia > Pirellulales > Lacipirellulaceae > Bythopirellula. Next base: position 3,828 of record JBGSPU010000169.1, on the reverse strand, counting down.
GAGAGCCGCCCCTAGCTCAAAGCGATCGATCGACTGATGGGCATAGTGGGACACGAAGTCCGACAGGTCGAGGTTCAAATTCGTCTCATCCAACCCAGCCGGCACGGCCCCCACGCGAACCACTACCGAGCCGAGGCGGTTGGCATCCTGTTCGACAATCGCCAGCAACATCTCCTCGATCGCCTCGCGGATGGACTCGTCCATCCGCACCACCATGCCAAAATCCAGGAGACCGATCTTGCCGTCCGGCATGAGCAGCAGATTGCCCGGATGCGGGTCGGCATGGTAGACCCCATGCTGGAAGATCATCTCGAGATATGCCTCAGCCCCAGAGCGTGCGACTTCGGCCAAATCGACCCCCACCGCTTGGACTTTTTCAGGCGAGGAAAGCGGCACACCCTCGAGCCATTCCATCACGAGCACCCGTTCGGTACTCAAGTCGGGATGGGACGCTGGAATTTTCACTTTGTCGCTGTGCTCAAAAGCGCGGACAAAGTGATCAAGATGTCGCCGCTCGCAAGTAAAATCCAACTCGCGACGGAGCATTCGTTGAAACTCACCGACGACGAGCACCGGCCGATAGGGACGCAACTCCGGCAAGTGCTCGGCAAGCTGAGCCAGTCCGGTGAGAATCTCCAGATCGACTCGCATGCGTTGTTTGATCAGCGGATGCTGTACCTTCACCGCCACATCTTCGCCGGTGTGGAGGCGTGCCCGATGCACCTGGCCGATCGAGGCCGAGGCGACCGGCTCGTCGGAGAACTCCGCAAAGACGCTAGCGAGGGGCTGGCCCAATTCGGCCTCGATTACCGCGGCGACTTGCTCCAAGCTGTCGCCTGGTACTTCGGTTTGGAGTTTTTGCAGCTCGTTGGCCAGTTCCGTACCGACTACGTCGGGCCGCGTGCTCATGATCTGGCCGAGCTTGATGAACGTGGGACCCAGTTCTTCCATTGCCAGACGGATGCGTGTTTCGCGGCGCTCGTTGGCCAGCACCTGTCCATTGCGGTTCTTCAGGAGCGACTTGCCCAGCGAAAAATCAAACCGGCTCAACCAACCCGCCAGGCCATACTTGCTGAGGATCGAAAAGATCTCGCCCCAGCGATTCACATTGCGATAGATTTGCGGGATGGAGCTAATGCGCATGTTTTGGGTCTGCAGCAAGTTATTATGGGATGTGTCATCCCGAAGGGAGTACTACGACCAGAGGGATCTAGGTCGCAGTGCTGGCCCGCATAGAAAACATGTTATTCGTCATGCCAGATTCCTCTCGTCGTGGAACTCCTATCGGAATGACACCGTTGTAACATGTATTGTAACACACCAGGTTGCACCACGGCAGTGAGGCACGATTGAGCAACAGATGGTGGATTGTGCTGCATCTTCCCGTCATTCCCGCGCAGAGTTTACCCTCACGAAGGTGGGGGCGGGAACCTAGAATCGCATGTTCAGCTTGACTTTTCCCCCCCTGCGCGGTGCAATGGTAGTATCGAGACCGATGGATTCAGAGGCACCCGGTCCAGAGCGGAACACGAATCAACATGCCGAAAACCAGCCCATTCTGCCCAACATCCACTTTGCGCCGCGCTCTCACTCTGATCGAAATGCTCGTGGGCATGGCGATCACCCTGGTGATGATGGCCGCGGTGGTGAATCTCTTCGCCAACATCAGCACCGGCGTCAACAACCGCCAAGGTGCCATGGAGATTAGCTCGGAGCTACGCATCGCCCGGCAACGGCTGTACAACGACCTGGCAGGGGCGACGGTGAAGACCGACGCAGTTGATTCCTCGGATGGGTATTTTGAGATTGTCGAGGGGCAGGCCTCGGATGAGAGTCCAAGGCTGGGAACCATCGTTGCCAGCTCGCTTGATCCAGCAATTTCTCTAATCCCCTCCAGCAATGCAGTTACTGATGCAGAAGGCAATCTTGCTGATCCTTCCGTGGTGACAGATTTCGGCGGCCTCGGCGATTACGATGACATCCTGGCTTTGACCGTGGAAAGCAAGGGTGCGTTATTTCGTGGTCGCGGAAGGACTTTAGTTCCTGGTGGTAACCAACTGAATCCTAACGACTGGGTTGGCACCACTATCGAGTCTCGATTTGCGGAGGTGATCTGGTTTGCCGTAGAGAATCCTGCCGACGGTTCTCGCGGTGAACCCGGAATGCGAACCATCTATCGGCGCGTGTTGCTTATTGCTCCCTGGGTTGCGACATATGATATCCCTGGTGGTGCAACTGGACAACCTGATCCGATTTTCGATCTTTCTGGTGGAAATCCAACCTCTTTAAACTTCCATCCGACGGCCACCACATTTGCTGGTCGCTTGCAAGCACTCAGAAGATTTCAAAACGACTACGACATTTCCGTGCGATTCGAGAATCAGCGGATGGTACCCAATACACTGGCTGATCTCTCCAGACGTGAACATCGATTTGCACATATGACCAATCCGAGTGGTTATCCTCAAAACGCTGCTGGATTTTATCCTTATCCCTTTCCCTATAACACAGTCGACCTGCAGGGCGTCCCAGCAATCACTTATTATGAACCTCCTGGAAGGATAGACGCAGGTGGAAATCCAGTCAGTTCTCTGCAACCGTTTGGAGGTGACCGGACTGGAGGGGACATCGTACTCACGAATGCACTTGCATTTGATGTGCAAGTGTTTGATCCGGGGGCCCCTTTGTTTCTTTACCCCAATGCACAAGGAAGCATTATTCATCCTGGGTCGACAGTTGCGTTTACTCAAACTGTACGAGGAGCGACACCAGGTGTTCTGATAGGCTTCGGTGAATATGTCGATTTGGGTTGGGATGATGGTGGAAGAGGAGGGACCAACAATGACCCGGATTATGATTTCACTTTGATCGCTAACGCCCCGGTGCCTCACTTTCAACGAGAGCGCTTAGTCGGCTGGCACCCAAGATTGCCTCTTGATCCCAAGTATCGCGGAAACCCATCTACCTACGATACTTGGACTGACTATTACGAATCTGATCAAGTTGATCAAGATAATCGCGACAATGACAATAACCATTTAACCGGAGTTGACGAAGGCACCAACGGCCTGGATGACGACGGAGTGAATGGCCCCGACGATCCCATGGAGCGTGAAACCTCGCCGCCGTACCCCACTCCACTCAAAGGGGTCCAGGTCAAACTGCGGATCTATGAACCCAATTCCCGCGCCATCCGCGAAGCCAACGTCACGCGGAAAATGACGGAGTAGGCGCTAGTTACCAGGCGCTAGTCAGATAGGCGCTAGTTGCTAGGTGCTAGTCAGAGAATTATTAACTAGCGCCTAGCGCCTTACAACTAGCGCCTACCCATGCCCGACATCCACTCCATCCGACTCCGTGAACCTTGGCAATGTGACTCCTGCGAGGCAGGGGTCGTCTGGTCCCGTTCGTTCAACTGGCCCGCCGGGCTGACCCCGCGTGAAAAAGTGTGGGTCGTGGTCGAACCCTTGCCTGCTGACGCGCAGGTGTCTCTCAATGGCCAATTGCTCACTGGCGATTTGGAGATCACTCGGCTCGTCGGCCTCACGAATCGCGTCGCGATCGAACTCCCGCAGGGCAGGGCAGGGGAGTTGCCCTTTGCCGTGCGGATTGAGATCGATGAAGGGTAAGGCTAGAGTTTAACCACGGATGCTCCCAGCGCGGCCATAGACCGCTGGTTTACATCGCGGGTTCCTCGCCAGAATCTGTGGGTCGCCAAGTGGCTTTTGGGCGTGTATGACAGGCGTTTTCGAGGCATTTCAGGGCAAAAAGAAGGGTTCAGGAATCTGGCCCCCAAAAAACGACCCTGACGGAACAAGCCGTCAGGGC
>JBGSPU010000150.1:0-4421 GCA_041738415.1 Bythopirellula sp. | reverse complement strand
GCGACCGCTCGTGTTTCACGTGACCCGGCTGACCGCCGCGACGCTTTTTCGATTTCGATCGCCGAGGCAGCGGCTTGGCGTGCGGATGCTGCGTGCTGGGCGGCAACGACGAATTCTGCGGCGTTTTGCCCTTCACTTGCCGGCGCAGGTCGTCGAGTTCCGCTCGCACAGCGGCCAACTCCGCTCGCAACGCCCCATTCTCCGCCAACAACGCCCGGATGATCTCCCGGGCCATCGGCGACTGGCGAGCAATCAGTTCCTCGGTAATTTCCGACGACATGCCCCACGGGGTCGCCGAAAAACAGGGTACAAGTCCAGATCAGTTTTGCGAAAAAACGACCCCAGGGCGTGAACGGTTACGTCCTGGCCCATCCCAAGAAGCTGCGGGTGATCGCCGAAAGTGCCAAGAAGACCGACAAGCTCGATGCCCAGACGCTCGCGGAGTTCCTGGCGCTAGACATGATCCCCGAATCGTGGCGGCCCACGCCACGGGTCCGCGAGCACCGGGTGCTGGTGCGGACCCGCCGCCGCATCCAGCGCGGGCAGCCCTACGGCGGCGGCGACTGGCAAGCGAAAGTCACGCGGCAAATGAAGCTGGAACACACCTTTCGACCGCGAGGACGACCAAGAAGACCGACACTGCAAACACGCAAACCAAGGCAACCAGAAAATGACTCCCGTGACTTTTTTGATTAGCCCGATACGGAGTAGGAGCGGCCGGCGTTCCGGATTGTTATTTCTTCCGGGGATTCGTGAGCAGTTGGCGTACTGGCAGGGAGTGCTATACTTGGGAAATGTGTTGGGTACGACGGGGCAAATGTTCGCGGCTAGTCGGACCTGCTTACAAGGTTAAGTAGAGTGGCAACCAAACGCCCACCTGAAAAAGACTTCTATTCCATTCTTGGCGTGGAACCTTCCGCCACTGCCGAACAGATTCACGAAGCGTATCGCTCCCGTGCCCGGATTAGTCACCCGGATAGATTCAATAAGGAAACACAAGCCCGCGAATGGAAGATTGCAAATGAAATGCTACGCGACTTGAATGCCGCGTATGCAGTCTTACGCGATGCTCGGACCCGACGCGACTACGATCAACGGAGAGCGAACGGGCACGCAACCGAACCGCCAAAAGCGGAGCGACCAAAAGCCAACGCGACTGAGCCGAGTTTCAATTCAGCTTGCAGCGTTAGACTGAGTGATTTGCCGGCAGCGTTGCAGCAGCGGATGATTCAGCGGCAACAGAGTGTAAAGCAGGATCAGTTTCAAGTATCAACTGACAGCCTGCTATGGAACTACATCCTGCTTGGAATCTTCGCTTGCTGGTTTGTGTACCTGTATTTTGCTGCCGATAGTGCGAAATGGAAATCGGGCACAAATCTTTGGCAGAGTGGCGCAACTCTTTTTGTCGCGTGGCTGATTGCGGGCCAAATCATTGCGGTTGCGAAGTGGTGCAAATCGACGCTGAAATCATTCTTCTACATCACGCCGCTTTACTACATCAAAACCGACCACGACATTATCACGTTCTGGCCCATTTTCGCTCTACAAGACATTGCCGTCGCTCACAACTACCGTAATGGAACGTATGAGGATTCCAAGGTAGTGCTGAAATTTGAAGGGCATTCCGAAACGCTGACTCTTTCTGGCAAGGAACAGGTTGAGGGCGTGTTCAATCGGCTGAAGAGTTATGATGCTAGGCTACGCAAAGCCCACGCGGACGATGACGACAACTATTTCAAAAAATTCGACGACTTCGCGGATGTTCCCCGAACGGGCATACCCGCCGATACAGCAGTGAGTAAGCCCGTAACCTGGATGATTCGAGCAGCAAGCATACTAGTCTGCGGTATCGCGTACTTTTTCTTCGTGGCATTGAATGAGAATCTGTCAGCTAAGAAATGGGTTGAACATGCAACTCCCCCATCCGTAGCCAGTAGTGCCGCTCCTGTAAGTCCGCCAAAGCGTGCTCCAAGTCTGCCGATTGCAGAACAGCCTTTACCGGTCAGTGACAACGATTGGGAAAAAGTGATTGAATTTGACGTGGTTGAATTTGACACGCCTTCGCCCGTGCCAACGCCACCGCAACAAGGCGATCGGATTGTGTGGGATGATGAACGTGTTGCCGTTCCAGTAAGTCAGCCTAAACGTGTTCCCAACCCGCCAATTCCAGAACAGTTCGTGCCGGTAAATGGCGATGTAAGAGCATTCACAACCGCCAAACGCATAGCCCCGTTTGAAATCAAGACTGGCGGCGGGCAGCACTATCTTGTAAAGCTGGTTGACGCCTTCACGAAAGCCCCAGTGTTAACTGTGTTTGTGCGTGGTGGACAGACAGCAACGGTGGACGTTCCGCTAGGAAATTATGAAGTGCGGTATACGTGCGGCAATTCTTGGTACGGTTACAAGTACCTATTTGGCGATAGTGGCAGCTATAGCAAAACTAACGAAACCTTTAGGTTTTCGCAGACCGGCAACCAAGTCAGCGGGTACACGATTACGCTGTATCCGGTTGAACATGGCAACCTGCAAACTAGGCATATCGAGCCGACGGAATTCTAAATGAACGTCTACCCGGATATGGACATTCGTTACCCGGAGGATGCGGAAAAGTCGCTGGCCGACAGTATGGTGTCGCGGGCCAGTGGCCTTTGGCAGCAGTCTGGCGGCCAGGTAGGACGGCCCATAGAGGATGGTGAATACTTTTTCCACCGGGAAACTGACGGCACGATTCCCGCTTGTACCGTGTGTATTGGTCGCAGAGACCCTGGCCACTTGGTTGTGCGAAACATCGTGCCGGATGCAATGGGCGAGCAAATCTCGATTGACCAATACGTGAGCATCTTGCAGGAATTCAACGAAACAATTGCCGAGCCGGCTGCGGAAGCTATTAGCGGCATGACTTCGATTGACACAAGCAAGCGGCGACTTGAGGATTCTTTCTCGAAAGAGTCGCTTGGCTTGCTCGAGCATTTCTGCACGTCCTCAAATGGTTACGGCTCCCACCCTGCCGACCAAAGAAAATGGCGGGCATTCCTGATACACGTCCACCGCAACGAAAAAGAAAAGGTGCATTGTGACACGTTTGGCCGTCTATTGAAGGCAACCGGCTGGTGGCCTGAGGATGGCATTGCGAACCTTGTGAGCGAATACGATTTTGCTTTGGAACTGCTAGAGCAGGCCAATAATCCTGAGGCGTAATCGCTTGCTACGCATTTGCAACACGGCTCGAAAGTGCTATACAGTTAGCGTTTCCCGTTTCCTCTTAACCAGTAGGTTGTTGGTACGAGTTCAACAGGGAGCACTTTTTGCGCTGCAAGGGTTTAGGGCAACCCGGGGACAGGCACCCGCCTGGACCGACTGAAAAACGCTTCTCGACGCCTTCGCCTCGTCTGGCTCATCTCTCATCCCTGGCGTTCCTGCCACACCGCATCGTCCGGAGCGCAGGATACCGCAACAAACCTCTTGAAATTGGCCGCGTGGCATGATATATACATCTGTACAAACATTCCAACCCGCGCCTCTCACACTTATATGCTTCCTCGTCCCCCCTGTCCCCTGCACCATTCCCCTGTTTCCCTTCCCCCACGCCGACCTTCCCTCCAGCGCACCAAGGACAAAATGAAACAAAACTCGGCTCCCTTTTGTCGCTTCCAGTCCATGATTGGCTCGGTAGTTCCAGAGCCTTCTTGGCTCGGCAGGCGACAAAACAAGAGTATTGTCGCCGCGGAGCGTGTTTTCAAATATTTCAACATTATGCAACCGCCAGCCGCCCAACACGTTACGACCACTTGCCCCGTCCAGGCCAAAACAAAATGCAAAAAACCCCGAGCGCCAGACGGGTTTTGTCGTAAGGGGTCGACCCCCGCTCGACAAAACACAGCCCCTGGCCACTTGCTCCAATCAGGAGAACTGCAAAGTCAAATCCAACCGCCAAGGACGCCAAGAGCGCCAAGCAGGCCGCCTCTGGAGTATCGAGAGCCGCGCCGGTGAGAACGATTTTCTTGGCGAGCTTGGCGGTTCAAATGACGCGACTTTGCAGTTCAGTGCAATGGGCCGAAGTTTGATTTCGACAAGCGGATCGGCTATGTTGCCAATGGTCCGAGTCCCCACCACCCCAATGTGCGACAGAGTCATGAACATGTGGCGGTTTCAGCGCGGTCAGTATGGACGTTGATTGGCAATCTTGATGGCCGGCGTGATGGCGATGGGGCCGTCACTTCTGGGCACGGGGCTACTTCGTCGCGTCTAGCGGCAACGTGACCGATGAAGCGATTGCGGAGTATATCCGGGGCCAAGACGGCACGGAGCCGAGCGACGGCGACGACAAATTTACGGTAACCCCCTCGTGAGCGAAGGACTTCCAGTCCGTAGCTCACAAAATCCTCGAACCTACCGGCTTCCAGCCGGTAGTGGTTCAGTCA
>JBGSPU010000146.1:0-7443 GCA_041738415.1 Bythopirellula sp. | reverse complement strand
TACTCGATGATTGAGCATTGTCCAGCGCTACCGTTCACCACGTCCGGAGGGAACCTTCTTTTTGCCCTGCCGATGCCTGAAAAAACGCATTCCCGCCTGCCAAAACCCGATCAATCACCCACAAATTCTGGTGAGGAGCCGAAATAGAAAGCAGCGCAGGGGAAAGCCAGGGCAAGTCCTGCACTGCAGATTTTGAGCCTTCAGGCATGCGCCGCAATCCATTCTTGCAAATCGTGCGGAGTATCATCTGCGCGCAGCACCGGTGCGGGAAAGATTTCATCAAGTTCCCTTGTGCGATCTGCCAGATCCGCAACCGAATCCAACACCAGACCGGGGCAATAGGCAAATTTTCGCAGATCGCTGCGGCGCGTTCCTCCCGAGAGCACCAGCACCGTGCGGTAACCCATCTGCACTCCGCCCAGGATGTCGGTCTCCATCGTGTCGCCAATCATGATCGTCTGCGAAGTAGTAAGTCCAAGCTCCTTGCGGGCGATGCGGAGCATTACGGGGCTTGGTTTTCCCAAGGTGAACGCCTTCTTGCCAGTGGCGGTTTCCAGATAGGCGAGTGTCGCACCACAACCGGGGCGGGTGCCTGATTGCGTGGGGCAATTCGGATCGAGATTTGTGCCGATCAGCTTGGCACCACCGAGGATCAGGTCCACGGCATGTTCGAGCATTTCCAGTGTGATGGTTCGAGCTTCTCCCACCACCACATAGTCGGGCGATTTGTCGACCACAGCAAAGCCATTCTCGTGCAAGGCTTGCAGAAGGCCCCCTTCCCCGATCACATAAGCCGTGCCATGCGGTTTTTGCCGGGCAAGAAAGCGGGCTGTCGCCATCGCACAAGTAAATACGTGATGATCGGTAACATCCATGCCCATACGTGTAAGCTTGATCGCCACATCACGGCGGGTACGTTGGCTATTGTTGGTGAGAAACAGAAATGGAATCTGCTCCTCCAGCAGCCGTTCGATAAACTCTTTAGCACCAGCAATCAATTCTGAACCTCGGTAGATCACGCCATCCATGTCTACGAGGAATCCAAGCGATGGACGCATTATTCTATCCTTATGGAAATGTATTCGAAGCCGACTCACAGCGTCGCATCGGACACGACGACTGGGAGTTTGGCATTGGGGGTGGGTAGTTCCAAGGTGGGAATCTAATGAAAGTGCAAATGGCATGCCACCTCACGCCCTCGAAGACGAAGCCTCGAATTCGACAGCGCATGACTAGGAGAAAACCAGCGGAAACGGATGCGAAAAACTTCCGATATCCTGCAGACTTACCGCTAGCAGAACGCAAAAGATGGGCAGAGCATGAACGATATTAAGGCAGGAATTCTCCAGGAGCTCACGCAATCCGGTTCACCTGGGGTTTTCTTGTTGACCACTCGCTCAGGCGGCGGAATACCACGAAAAACGTGGGCACGAACAAGAGTGAGAAGAATGTGGCCGCGATCATGCCGCCGACGACGGCGTTGCCGACTGCCTGACGGCTGGCGGCACCGGCACCACTGGAAAACAGTAGCGGCAAAAAACCCAGGATCGAGGAAAATGCAGTCATCAGGATTGCACGAAAACGCAGGCGGGCCGCTTGGGTGGCCGCCTCGCTGATGTCCTGTCCTTTCTTGCGCAGTTCGCTGGCAAACTCCACGATCAGGATCGCGTTTTTGCTGGCCAACGCAACCAACAACACCACGCCAATTTGTGTGTAGACATTATTGTCTGCGTGGCGCACCATGAGCGCGATCACCACACCCAACGCTGCCAAAGGCACCACCGCGATCACCGCCGCCGGGCTGGTCCAACTCTCGTACTGCGCGGCCAGCACCAGGAACACAAACACCACGGCCAGGGCAAAAATAAAATACTGTTCATTGCCAACCTGCTGTTCCTGATACGACATGCCGGTCCATTCGTAGCCCATGGAAGGGGGCAGCGTCTTGTCAGCCATTTGTTCAACAAGTTGCAGGGCTTGGCCAGAACTGAAGCCGGGGGCGGCTTCGCCATTGATCTGGGCGCTGGGATAAAGGTTGTAGCGCTGGATCACCTGCGGGCCGAGTGTTTCTTCGACCTTTACAAAAGTTCCCAGTGGAAGCATGTCGCCATTCTGATTGCGTACATCAAGTTTCTTAATCGCCTCCGCTTCCAAACGAAATTGGTGATCCGCCTGCAGGCGAACCTGGTAGGTACGGCCAAACTGATTGAAATCGTTCACGTAGGTCGAGCCAAGATACGCTTGCAACGTGTTGAACACCGACGTGAGCGGCACGCCGAGTGTCTTCACTTTTGTTCGATCAATGTCGACAAACAACTGTGGCACCGACGCACGGAATGTCGTGTTCACCGATTGGAGCCCTGTCTGGCCATTGCCGGCTTCGACGAGTTCGCGAGCCACAGTCTGCAATTGTTCAAGTCCCGCGTTGCCCCGATCTTGGAGTTGCAATTGGAAACCACCAGCATTGCCAAGTCCATCGATTGCCGGCGGAACAAAGGCGATCACAAAGGCGTCGCGTATCTGCTGGAATTCTTTTCTCAAATGGCTTACGATACCATCCTGGCTGAGCGCGGGAGTGGTACGTTCCTCCCAGGGCTTGTAAACTACAGCTACCATACCGTTGTTCGAGCCATTGGTATTGCTCAGAATCGAGAACCCTGTGATCATCACCCAGTCGGCGATACCCGGTGTCTCTTTGAGAATCGTGTTGATGTGGTCCATCACTTCTTGAGTACGACCGATGGCAGCGGCGTCAGGAAGCTGAACATTCACAAAGGCGTAGCCTTGATCCTCGGTAGGGAGAAATCCTGTCGGCAGTCGCCCAAAACCCCAACCGGTGAGCGCTACTAGTCCGCCAAACACCATCAGCGCCACGGCCACGCGACGTACGATGCCTGCGCCCACCGCACCATAAACGCTGGCAATGCGTTCGAACACATGGTTGAACGCGCGGAAGAAAAAGTTTCGCTTCGCCGGAGCAGGTCGCATCAGGATCGCACACAACGCGGGGCTCATCGTCAATGCATTGATCGAACTAATTACCACGGCGGCAGAGATCGTGAGGGCGAATTGCCGATAAAGCTGCCCCGTGATCCCCCCCATAAATGCCGTCGGTACAAACACAGCCAGCAACACCAAGGTGGTCGCAATGACTGGTCCAGTGATTTCTCCCATCGCCGTCAGGGCCGCCTCTTTGGAATTCATTCCCTTATCAAGATTCGCGGCGGTGCTTTCTACGACAACAATCGCATCGTCGACCACGATGCCGATGGCCAGCACGATGCCGAACAGAGTGAGCATGTTGATCGAGAACCCCATTACCGCCATGAAGGCAAACGCCCCAATCAGCGAGACAGGAATCGCAGCACAGGGAATCAGCGTGGCTCGCCAATCCTGGAGAAAAATGTAAATCACGAGCACCACCAGCACCACGGCGATGAGGAGAGTCTCGTAAACCTCGGAAATCGAGGCCTGCACAAACCGGGTCGTATCAAACGGCACAGCATATTTCATTCCCGCCGGGAAACTTTTGCTCAGCCGGGCCAAGGTCGCTTCAATCTTGGAGGCCACTTCCAGTCCATTCGCACCCGGCAATTGATACACAGCGATCGTCGCGCAGGGATCTCCATTGAAACTCGACTGCCAGTTATAACTCTTAGCTCCCCGTTCGACACGGGCCACATCTCGAACCCGAATGATCCGTCCCCCCGGTGAAGCCTTGACGATCAAATCCTCAAACTCGCTGACCTCAGTCAGCCGCCCTTTCGTGTTGACCACCAACTGAAAGGCAATGTCATCGGGGGCCGGGGGCTCACCAATGCGACCGGCGGCCACTTGTACGTTTTGCTCTTGAATCGCGCGCACGACATCTTCGGTCGTCAGTTGCCGGGCCTTGAGTCGCTCGGGATCGAGCCACACCCGCATGCTGTATTCCTCGGCCCCAAAAATCTTCACCGAGCCTACCCCAGGGATGCGACTCAACTCGTCCTTGACGTTGATCATCACATAGTTGCTCAGAAACAACGCATCAAGTCGCGAATCTGTCGATGAGAACGCGATGAATTGCAGAATACTCGTCGACTGCTTCTTGGTCGTAACCCCCTGCCGACGCACCTCTTCGGGGAGCTTGGGTGTGGCAATCGACACCCGGTTTTGCACCAGCACCGTGGCCATGTCTATGTCGGTACCGATATCGAAAGTCACATTCAGTGCATAAGAACCGTCGTCCGCCGAGGAGGACGACATATAGATCATCCCCTCGACACCATTCACTTCCTGTTCAATCGGGGCCGCGACAGTCTCGGCCAACACCTGGGCGTTGGCTCCAGGATAGAAGCAGGTCACCTGTACCGTAGGGGGGGCAATTTCAGGAAATTTCGCCACTGGCAGCCCACGCTGTGCCACCGCACCTGCGATCATGATCACGATCGAGATCACACTGGCAAAAATTGGTCGATTAATAAAGAATCGCGAAATCATGGGCTTGCGACAGTCCCTTCTTCCGCAGGGCTCGTGGGCTTGGGCTGCTCGATCGGTGTTACCACCGCCCCGGGTCGTGACATTTGAATCCCTTCGACGACGACCCGATCCTCCGGCGTCAGTTCGCCACCACTCACGATCTGCATCCCTTCGTATTTTCCACCCAGTGTGACGCGATTCATTTCAACCGTGTCCTTGTCATTGACCACCAAGAGGTAAGCGCCCCCTTGATCCCGGCCAATGGCAGTCTCGCTGATTAGCAAGGCAAGTTGCTTCTGCATCGGGATGCTGATCCTCACGAACGCTCCAGGCGAGATTAACTCGTCGGGATTGTCGAACCGTCCCCGCACAAGAAACGTCCCCGTACTTTCGTCGAGTGCCAAGTCGGCAAAGTCGATGATCCCTTTATGCGGATAGCCCTCCTCATCTCCAAGGCCCATCAACACTGTTCGCACCTTCCCATCAGAATTGGTGCCAGGCATGCCACGATCCTGGGCGATCCGTTCGCGATTGAAGCGGAGAAAGTCTTGTTCACTCACGGTGAAATACGCGTAGATCGGATCGGTCCGCACGACCGTGGTCAGTAACTTGGTGTTGGGGGTGCCGACCAGACTCCCCACGTTAAAATTTTTCTTGCCGACCCGCCCCGTAATTGGCGACCGGACTTCGGTATAGCTCAAGTTCAATTCCGCCTTGGTGACTTCAGCTTCACCGGCAGCGATTTCGGCCTCGGAAGAAGCGATAGCTGCGTTAGCCCCCTCGACGGCTGCCTGGGATGTCATCACGGCCGTCCGGCGCAATTCGATTTCAGATTCGGTAACCGCCCCAGGGGAGCGGGCCTGGGCACTCTCAACTCGCGCAAGTTGCGTCTTCATGTTGGCAAGCTCCGCACTGGCCCGAGTGAGTTCAGCCTCGGAACTTTGCCTACGAGCTTTTGCAAGTGCCAGGCTTGCCTGGGCTTGAGCGAGCGCGGCCTCGAATGGCTTGGGATCAACCCGTGCAAGCAACTGGCCTTCTTTGACATCCGCACCATCTTCAAATTCAATTGCTTCGAGAAAACCTTCAACTCGCGCCAAAATCTCGACTGACTCAAACGCCTTGGTCGTGCCGGTGAAGTCTCGAGTCTCGACGATCTCCTCTTGGATTGGATGAGCGACCGTTACCTGGGGAGGAGGCGGAGGGACGTAAGTATTCTTGTTCGTACCGCAACCACCGACGATCAGAAGCCCCAGAAGAACTGAGTCGAGCGACCGTATCCTATCGAAAGAGACCCGAACACCAATTGATAAAAGCATCTTTGAACTCCCCGCTACCCGCATCATGAAGGCGTTCGCGGCTGATTAGATTATGACGATTGGATGGAGGGCCGGCGCGATCCACACGAAATAGTATAGTGCGCAGCAACGCCTGACAGGGGCAAATAGGTCGAGCAAAACAGAGGAATCCATGCCTGGGCGGGCTTTGTTCGCTATCTAGCGGGGGGCCAAAGTCACCGTCTTGCCGGTTATCGCAGATTTCTTGGCGGCGTCAAGAATTCTCACTACGAGAATGTTATTTGCCAAAGCTGACAAGTCAGTATCGGCAAGCTTAATGTCCTCGCGGACCACCGCGGTTAAATATGCAAAGGGATCGTCCAACGGAGAATCATTTTGTTCCAGTACGCGCGACTGTTCATCGGTCTCGCCCTCTTTGCGGATACGCAAATGAATCCCGTCGAGCGCATGGACGTAGCCGGATTTTCCATAGACTTGGATGTCCTTGCGACTGAAAGGCCAGTTCCAGGATGCCTGAATGATCGCTTGCGACTTGGGGTAGGTGAGGATAATCGTCGCTTCATCTTCTACCGCCGGATAGATTTCTGGCTTGATCTGCTGAGTCACGGCCGTCACAGTCAGAGGTGAAGCACCATCCATGAGCCAGGAAACCAGGTTTGCTCCGTAACATCCAAAGTCAGTCAACGCCCCCCCTCCGTTGCGAACCGGGTCGATCAACCACTCCAGAAACTCTGGATTGACGCCGATCTCCTGAGGACCCTCATGTCCATCATGAACCACTATTTTTCTGATAGGCCCGGTTACCTGCTGATCGCGGACAAGATCGCAGAGTGTCTGCGTGCTCGGAAACCAGGTGGTTTCGTAGTTCGTCAAAACGTGGATCGAATATTTCTTAGCCAATGCCTCGATCGCACGGGCATGTTCCAGGTTAACCGCCAAGGGTTTTTCGACCATGACGTGAATACCACGAAGAGCACAAGATTGCACGATATGGAGGTGATCGTAGATGGAACCAAATGCCACCACGGCCTGTGGCTTGACCCCGTCGAGCATCTTGTCCAGGTCAGAGAAGAAAAGCTTGTCCTGTAAGCCATACTGATCCGCAATGCGTTCGACGAGTTCTTGATTTGGTTCCTGGATGCCAACAATCTCGATGTCCCCTCGATCAGGGCGACCAAGAAGCCCATGGACATGGGCATGAGAAAGCCCGGCAACGGCCAACTTGAGCGGCTTGGGCGTTGGAGTCTTCGAATACGTGACCGACGAGAAACAAAGCATGGCGCAAATAATCAAGAGAATTCTATACATGGGACTAGCCCACCTTCCTACTGAATGAGCGTTCGCCTTCAGTCGATGGTGAAGGACTACCGCAGCAGCATACCTGTCTCGATTGCTCGCTACAAGCAACTCCGGACAGTTCTCTCATCCATTCCTGGTAGAATAGGTTCGGACGGTAGTAGAATGTTTGCAGGACAAGTAACTTGTTAAAGATTCTGATTCAGGTATTCTGCCTGAAAGCTGGAATCATTTTTCACCATATCACGGCTGAGCCTAGTTGGACAGCGCCACTTTGGGCCATGATAGCATGTTTAAGGTTGTTTGTGCATTGAGTTTACGTCAAGGGCCTTCGATTGCTGTTGCCGTCAGGAGATAGAAAAGACGATCCTCCGCGTTGTTCAACAGTCCCAAC
>JBGSPU010000129.1:0-13958 GCA_041738415.1 Bythopirellula sp. | reverse complement strand
CTGTTGGGACTGTTGAACAACGCGGAGGATCGTCTTTTCTATCTCCTGACGGCAACAGCAATCGAAGGCCCTTGACGTAAACTCAATGCACAAACAACCTTAAACATGCTATCATGGCCCAAAGTGGCGCTGTCCAAATAGGGAGAACGCCTTGTGATTTTCGAAAATGCTAGCAGCCGAGTTGACCGACGCCACTTCCTGCGGAATGTGGGTGTCAGTATTGCACTGCCCGGGTTTGCCTCGCTCGGAGGGAGCAAGCTGTTCGCGGCCGAGCCGTCGGCTGCCAGATTGGCAACGACGGCCAGCGGTGCTCCGTTGCGGACGGCGTTCGTGTATTTTCCTAACGGTGCAATTCCGGCCCAGTGGTGGCCTGCCGAACCTGGAAGCGATCCGCCGCTCGCCGGGACTCTTGCCCCGCTGGAAAAGATGAAACAGCATTTGCAACTGCTTGGCGGATTGGACCAAGTGAATGCCGAGGCGGGCAAAGATGGTGCCGGCGACCATGCCCGTGGCAGTTCGGTATTTCTGACCGGCGTGCGGTTGAACAAGAGTGCCACGGACATCCGCGCCGGCGTTTCGATTGACCAGGCCATCGCTGCCAAGGCTGGCCAGCAGACACTTTTTCCCTCCTTGGAGATGACCTGCGACTCGCAGCGATTATCGGGCAGTTGCGACTCGGGTTATGCCTGTGCCTATCAGTTCAATGTATCGTGGAAGTCACCAACCCAGCCGATGCCTCCTGAGCCCAATCCTCGGCTGATGTTTGAAAGGCTCTTTGGCAGCGGCTCGCCAACAGAACGAGCGGCGAATCTAGCCCGCCGACGGGCCGGCCAACAGTCAATTCTCGACTATGTCCTGGGTGATGCCCGTAAGATGCACCATCGGCTGGCGGAGCGCGATCGCGAGAAACTCGACCAGTATCTCAACGGGGTGCGTGAGATCGAGCAGCGGTTGGAACGGGCCGAACGTCTTACCGCGGGCAAAAGCTCTCAGATCGAAGCCCCGGCGGGTATTTCTTCAGACTTCGCTGAGCATGTTAGCGTGACTTTTGACATGCTCTTGCTGGCGTTTCAATCCGATTTGACCCGCGTGGCGACTTTGATGCTGGCGCATGACGGCAGCAATCGTTCGTTCGAGCATATCGGCATATCCGAGGGGCATCATGACTTGTCCCACCATCAAAATGCTGCTGACCGGATCGCGAAGATCGCGCAGATTGATCGCTGGTATGTCGAGCAATTCGCCCAGTTCCTCGACAAGCTCCAGAACACGCCGGATACGGATGGCAATTCGTTGTTGCACAATTCAATGATCATCTACGGCAGCGGCAACGCCGACGGCAACCGCCATACGCACACCAATCTGCCAATCATCCTTGCCGGCCATGGCGGGGGCGCGCTAACCCCAGGCCGCTATCAGCAGCATGGCTCCCAGCCGCTGTGCAATCTGTATCTCACCCTGGCGGACAAGATGGGTGTCCCAAACCTAACACGCTTTGGCGATTCGACGGGCCGTCTGGGGGATGTGTGAAATAGTGATTCCTCATCGCAAGGTCGCCTGTGCTCGTTGCGGCACCTATTCAACAAGAAAATCCCCACTTTGTAAGCCGCCATCTCAGAGGAATGGATCGCGTCGAAGTTTTTGACCGACATCTTGAAGAGTTTGCCATGGAAGCGACACTTCCAGTCGTGGACCCACTAGAAAATCACAAATCACCAGACGAGCAGGCCGATGTTCATGAGGGCACACCAACGGAGCAAGCTACGAAGCACTTCTATTTTAGCCTCCTCACCAGAATCTGTGGGTGAATTCTGGTTCGGGTAGGGCTCCGAGGTTGTGGTATAAGGCCGTTTCCACGGCTTCATAGGTGCGGAAACCGTAGGATTTTCTGGTAGTCAGTTTTACCTTGTTGTTGAAACCCTCGACAACGTCCGACGAAAGGGCCCCTTTTGCCCGGAACCAGTTCAAGAGCAGTTCGCAATGGTTGCGTAAGGTCTTGGCCACTTCCTTCATCGGTTCCAGCTTGCTGCGCATCGTACGAGTACACCACTGGTCGAGAAACTTTCCGGCCCAAAAGGGACTGACGTACTCCCAGAACCGCTGGAAATCTTCCCGCAGCAAGTGAGCCCGCACGCTCCTCAAGTTGTACTTCAACAGTTCTGCCAGTTTGACCGTCTGCTTGTCAGTGAGATTCTCTCGGCGTTTCAGCAGGCACCAACGCGAATGCTTGAGAACCTCCTCGTAGCCATCCTGCTTCATCTGCCGGGCCTCTCCAGCGCGAACCTTGTCGATCGCCTTGTTCATCTTCTGCATGATGTGGAACCGGTCGAGTACATGGATCGCTTGCCCCGCCTTCTTGGCGATCACCTTCAAATAGGCCTTCCACATGTCGCTACACACGAACTTCTGTTTCCCCGAGCGTTCTTTGCCCAGCATGCGGAAGAATCGCAGAAAGGTCTTCGCAGTACGGTCCTTGCCAATCCATAACAGGCGTTTGCAACCGTTGTCAATCTGGTAGACCAAGGTGAGATACTTGTGTCCCTTTTGCCAGGCCACTTCGTCGACGCCGATCGATGCGATGCCTTCCAAGTTGCGATGCTCCAAACCCGACGAAACCGCGTGTTTTACCGAGCGAAACACGTTCTGCCAGGTGGTTGCAAACGCCTCGGCGACTTCCTTCCAGGAAAGCCGTTTGGCCCAACTGGCCAAAAACCAGCGGTAGGTCGTCGTCAGTTGGTTCTTGCCATCGCACCAGGGAACCTGTTCTACCTTCACGCCGCAGTCAGGACAGTCGACCCGTCGCATGGCGTAGACGAAGGTGACCGCGATCTGCCACAGCGGGACGTACTCGAACCGCCGCTCGGCGAGACGGTCGTAGCCGGGCCCCGACTGGCCGCAACCCGAGCAAATCGCACGACTGTTCTTGCGTGGCTCGATCACAATCTCGATCTCTGTTTTCGTTTTCGGATGGGCCCAACGCGCCTTCTTGTAAACGTAAGACTTGTAAGGCTCGACCAAATTGAGGATAGTTTTCAGTTGCACGGCTGGGGGATTCTCCGGAGGGATGGTGCTTTGCAACAACATCCATAACCGGAAATCTCGCAGCCGTGTACTTGTTCATTCGATCACGCTTCTTGGTATACTGGCACCTGCCTGGCAAAACGGAGTTGGGCTCTGCTGGGAAGCAACCCAATAAGGGATAGCCAGGTCGAGGGCGCGTCAATGACGCTTCGCTGCCCTGAGGGCAGCGCTCCTTGGGGCAGCTTTTTCAACACCCATTGAACGCCTGAGTCATGCCTCAAAAAATCCAATCGTAAACCCTACAAATCGCGCTGAATCACCCACAGATTCTGGTGAAGAACCACTTTTTATTGGCTCACGAAGCTTGGAGTATACTGCAATACCTACAAGACCTGCCAAGTGAATCGAGAAAACTGACCCCCTTAATTTATCCAACGCCTTTCGCCTAACGAACAAGTTCCAGCATGCCATGGATTCAAAAACATCTGCAGCTTCGGGCCCGGAATCGCGGCTTTCATCTCATTACCGCTGAGCTGGTCGATTCTCTACCCGAAATCGCCCAATTCCGCGTCGGCATGCTCAATCTCTTTCTGCAACACACCTCAGCAGCACTTTCGATCAATGAAAACGCCGATCCCGACGTGCCATTGGACCTGGAGAGCAGCCTCTCGGCAATCGCCCCGGAGTCATTCCCCTATCAACACACCTGCGAAGGCCCCGACGACATGCCGGCGCATGTGAAGTCCTCGCTCTTGGGATGCTCACAATCGATCCCGATCAACGACGGCCAACTCTGCCTGGGAACCTGGCAAGGAATCTATCTGTGCGAACACCGCAATTACGGAGGACGGCGGAGAATCGTGGCCACTCTATGGGGCGAATAAGAGTCCCCGATCCTCGCGTTTACTTACTCGATGAAACAAGAACATAGCATTGCATGCCCCTTTGGAAGGTTACGCTTGACTGCCCAGGAAATGCACTCGGGATGATCTGTAATTGTCTATTCGAGATCGTCGCAGGTTCCCCAATCAGACGGAATGCACCCCACATGGCCCTTCGCCCCTGTACCTTGCGGGCCGCACTAAGGCATAGGGTCACAGGAATGTTTTTCAGCACCTCTGAATATATCCATGCACATGCACATCGCTATCGAGCACGTTCATCTCGACCTCCTCTAGCTCAATCGCTGCGTTCATCATCGCTAACCCTCGCCCGGCAATCGGCGTCAAAGCTGTCTGGCCACCCACCAGTTTTGGGGCGACGAAGACATGCACCTCGTCGATGGCATCCAGATCGAAGAATGTGCCGAGGAGATTCGCGCCTCCTTCGACTAATAGATTTGTCATCTGCCGTCGTCCTAACTCATCGAGCAACTGGCTAAGGTGTTCCTCGCGATCGTGTCCTGCGAGCGCGAGCACTTCGATGCCACGATCTCGCAGTACCTGGACTCGCTCTGCCGGGGCGTCCTCCCGCACCACAAGCAATAGCGGCGCGTGGTCGAGGGTTTTTGCCAATCGGCACTCAGGGGAAATCGTTGCCCGGGAGTCCAGCACGATCCGCGTGGCAATCCGCGCGCCTACAGGTCTCGCAGTGAGCAGAGGGTCATCACAAAACACCGTCCCTTTGCCAACTACGATGCCATCGACTTGACCCCGTACGCGATGCACGACTGCCCGGGATGCCTCGCCCGAGATCCACTGGCTGTCCCCGGTGTGCGTAGCCAGTTTGCCGTCCAAGGTCATCGCCCACTTTGCGATTACCCACGGCCTTCCCGTCGTTATGAGTTTAGTAAAGGGAGCGATCAATTTGCGGGCCGCGAGGCAGTCTTCCATCAACTCGACTTGAATCCCTGCTTCGCGCAACTTGGCAATTCCCTTCCCAGCCACTTGTGGATTCGGGTCCTGGCAGCCCACTACAATCCGGGCAACCCCAGACTTGATCAGCGAATCCGTACATGGCGGAGTTTTCCCCTGATGGCAACAAGGCTCCAGCGTGACATAGACTTCCGCTCCTGCAGCAGCTTCCCCTGCGGCAGTTAGTGCCATGATCTCCGCATGGGGCCCCCCGAATCGCTGATGCCAACCCGCGCCGACCACTTGCCTGTCGCGAACAATCACGCAGCCAACCATCGGGTTAGGCTCCACGTACCCGCGACCCTGCTCTGCCAGTTCAAGAGCGCGAGACATGTGCAGAAGATGGGCAGGTTTTGTCATAAGAAAGTCCCTGCCCCGAGATGAAAATTAAGGAGTCCAAATCGCAGATTTACTGCTGCCAACCGCGGGAGCTTCATCACTATCGCCACCCGGTGTCCAAAGACCGCCTTGCTCGTTAGAGGAATCCTTCGCTTGAACTCCAGGCATAGCAAGCGGAGTCGGCCTCTTACTTTCATGCGGCGAAAGCAGTCCGGCTGAATACAAAATCCGGTAAGTCACTTCGGCAATCCCTGGCTCATTGATATGCACCGTGCGAAGCTCCTCGAGTACCCGCTGGGCCGTTGCCGAATCATTGCGTTCGATCGCCACCTCCAAATCAAGTAGCGCCCATTCAGCAACCGAGCGATGGTTTTTCTCGGCCCACTGTCGAGCCTGGACAATCCACTGCTGCGATTGGGCAAGATTGGGGTCAACTCGCACCAACTGATGAAATATCCTGGTTAGATCAATCCCCTCCGCTTGGTCAGTTCGAGAGACCAATTCGCTCCCTAGCATCAAGAGGGCTAAATTCGCACCTAGCATCGTTGCGCGATTGAAGAGATTCTCCAGTTGCTCGACGGTAAGCTTAGCAAGATCGAGCTGCGGAACACGCACGATTGAAAACTCACTTTCGACGATCCGCGTCGGGTCGATACGGGCGGAAGCCGGCAACCCAAGCCGTTCACGTAACTCGGCAAATAGCGGCAGCTCACGCGGGTCCTCGACGACCTGTTCGAGGATCATTACGCTGGCCAGCAATGCAAGTCGCAACTCAGCAACGCCAACGGCTTCCCGAGGACTCTTGTTTCCCAGTGCAGCACGCGGCGCCTCGGTCCACCGCTCAAGAATTGCCCTGCATCGTTCTTCGGCTACCAGTCGATTTCGTTGGTCCGGTGGCGTACCTGGCGGGAGTCGCCAACGCCAACTCAACGATTCTTCACTGAGCGATTTCTCAGCGACTACCTCCTCCTCCAACACGTCGCCAAGTAAGCCCCCCGCCACCTCGGCCAACAGTAATTTGACGTCTTCAAAATCTTCCGCGCGATCGGTCGTCAATTCCAATTGAGCAGCACGGTCTGTCCGTTTGCCGTGCAAACTAAGAAATCCCAACACCCTGGGAATCTCGTCCCTGTGCAGTTCAGGATTCGCTTTGGGTGTTGGCTTATCAAGCAGAATGTGACTACTCCTGGGCTGCGGAGAAACTTCGTCGAACTGTTCTGGGTCGAGCGGATAATCCTCGACCCGCTTCTCTTCAGCAAACCGCTCCGTCAACGCATCCTCATCGCCAATGGCATAGGTAATTCGCACGGTCTCCAGCTTGGGGTCTTCCAACTTTGGATCGATCAATTGGGCCAAAGCCTCGGCTTCGACCGCTCGATCTTCAATGGTTTCTATTCGGGCGTATTCATGCAGTCCCTCTACAAACCGGGCCAGGTCACCCAGCCAACCCCGCACCAAGGCGAGATTGTAAACGATCGCCGGTTCTGCACCCGCCTTATCTCGCAGCGAGCTGAGAATTTCCTCGGCGATCCGCCATTGGCCTCGGCCGATCGCACGTGTCGCATGCAAGAATTCACTCTTCCAAGGAGCATCGTCAGGACAATCCTGGTGGTGCGCAAGCTCGCGGATCAACAGGGGCAAACCACTTTGGAGATTCATCCGCAGGAGAAGCTTGATCGCCATATTGTCGCCTTTCGGAGCAATGCCCGCGTAAAGCAGCAAATGACCACGCCCAGCAATCAACTCTCCTTCTAACAGCAACGCATGCCCCACGGCACCAATCGCTTCAAACACATGTGACGGCATGTCGTCATCGAGCAATTCGAGTGCATCCTGCAATGGCCCAATCGCTGCCGATCCATTCTCAGTAGCCGCGAGGAGGATCGCTTTCTGACCAAGCGCCGCCGGATTGCGAGGATGCTTGGCTAGATAGTGCTCGATCGTCTTCCGTGCGGCGTCGAACTCATGCATTGAAAGTTCCAGATTAGCACGCAAGTCCAATAGCGATGCCCGATCAGGCTGATTCGCCAAGAGTGCCTCCAGATGCTTGATCGCCGCCTGAGGTTGATCCCCGGCGACCATCCGATGGATCTTTTCGATGTCACCGGCAATATCCGGGCAGCAAAACTTTAGCTTCTTGCCACTACCACACGGACACGGAGAATAAGGATCAATAGCCATAACGTTCTACCGAAAGTAAGAGGAAATGCCGAGCTGACTGCGAGAATGTCCCGTAATAGTACCCCAGTACGGCTAACCGCTGCAACCAAAAATGAATGGCATCCAAAAATAGAGTGCCGATGATCGTTTATTTAGGGGGGATTTGCGCAGATCAAAGTTTTTGATTTCTTTTCAAATCCGCGTTTGTCCGCGACAGATTTCCTCAATCAACGACTCCGCTCGTCTAAACCAATTGCTTGGCTTTTTCCTCGACGAGTGCCAATAGCGCCTTCTGCGGATCCGCAAACTTTTGGATCCCTTCTCGCATCAAGGTCTCTTCCAGTTTTTCCATGTCCACCTTGGCTGCGATTTCTTCCACGACGACCCTGGGAGGCATTTGATCGACGGTGCGGGTAAACGTTAGATCATTCTTAGCAACGGCTTCGTTGGTGGCGGGCGGATTGGTTTGAATGTCGCTCCCTGCCAAAGCGATCACATATTTCCACGGATCATCCTCAGCGTTCTTGGTCCCCGTGCTGGCGAACACGATCTCCTGCTTCAAGGGGGTCGGATGCTGAACCCAGAACTCTTGGTTCGCTTGCCATAGTTGCTTGGCGTTCAAAATCCCCACTTGCCCCTGGGCATCTTTCGACAACTCGGGAACATGCTTCTGGGTGTAAACGTCGACGCGCGAGATGAAAATGCTGTAGACGCTCTTGAACTTATCGAGCGAGGAGCGCTTCTGCGCACCCTGCCAGATTGCATCTCGCGCAGCCTCATATTGCCTTAGAGTAAAAATCAACGTGACGTTCAGGGGAACGCCTTTTGCGGCCAACTCAGGAAGTGCCGCTATCCCTGCGGTAGTGGCCGGTACCTTGATCATCCGATTCTGATGTCCCTCCGACCACTTGATCCCCTCCGAAAGGTAACGGGCTACTCGATCAGGATGCGGCATGTCCGCAGTCGGGTCTTCCAACAGCGGATCGACCTCAAAACTCACGTAGCCATCGTCTCCTTCACTTTTTTGCCAGGTGGGCTCAAACACCTGCTCGGCGTTGGCAACCACGAGATCATTAAGTTGCCACGCAGCCTCGCCTGGCGAGCAACCGTTCTGCAACAACGCCGAGAGTTGCTCGTCGTAGCGCCCCGACTTGACCAGATCACTGATGATGATGGGATTCGAGGTCGCCCCCGTCGCGCCCAGCTTCACGTTTTCGGCGATCAGATCGGGATCCACCGAATCGAGCCACAGTTTCGTGCCCGTGGCAATGAGTGAGGTCAGAGAGTTCGTAGACATGATAGCTTCGCTCCTAGATTGCAAGTGACGGTATTTACAATTAATTCTCAGGGCAACTACTTCGACAAACAAGTGGTGAATGACGGCAAGCCAGTTAGTTTAGAGAATCTGCATGGGCTATCGGAATCCTTGCCGCTTGGCCAGTTTTTAAGGATTTTTCCGATTCTGTCGGTTATTACTTCATCTTGCCCGATTCATGGACGATGAATTTCCTGTACGAAAATGCTTCCGCACATGATGCGCTAGAATTTGCTTGTCGTTCCTAAGGGGAGGTCTTTGCGGTGAATAAGATAGTCGGACTGCTGATATTAGGTGTGCTGGGCTATACCAGCGGAGGGGCCCTTGCACAGGATTTGTTCGAATCCCAAACACTTGGAGAACTCCCTCCTCAATTCACGTTCGATGCTGCAGAAGAGCCAGCAACACCCGGTATGCAGAGGATGATGCTGCCTCCGGACGAAAATATTCCCGAGCCAATTGCGGAACCCCTTTCGGTGCCCCTAGGTTCGGAGGATTTTGAGCCTGGTGCCGTAGACTATGCCGAAGACGAGTACCGCATCTTCAACAGCTATCCTGCCTTGCTGGAAAGCACAGGCACCTGGTTACGCCGGGGATTCTGGTATGCCGAAGCGGATGCCGTGCTTTTTTCACGCAGTTTCGATAAGAATGAATTCGTGCTTGCCACAGATCCGACAGTCTTCACTCCTTTTCAAAACGGGGCAAAAAATGCACTGGAGATTGACGGAAGCTCCAGTGCCGAAGGCGCACCCCGCTTGAATGTGGGCCGATTTCTTTTTCGCGACCATGAGAATCGCGATCATACGGCGGAATTCACGATCTTTGGCGGCGGCAATTGGGGCCAGTCATCCCAACTCGCCGGTACTTTCCTCCAGATGCCTATTTCTATCACCAACGGGAACCCTAGTTTCGACGGGGCCCAAAGCATGCAGTACGATTACCGCACATGGTTCAACAGTTTCGAGTTGACCTACAACGTCAAACAGCGAATGAGCAAGGACCGCATGGAACTAGAACCCAGCGGTCATTGGGTCCGTCGTGCTCAACCCACTCATACGAATGCCATTCTCGCTGGGGTACGTTACTTCAGTCTCGATGAAGACCTGAGAATCATGGCCTTCGGAATCCCAGATGGCAACATGGACGGCGACAATGAAACGGGGGAATACCATGTTCAAACCGGCAATCACATGATCGGTACAGAATTGGGATACTCGCGCTCCTACGAAACCTCTCGCTGGAGTCTCACCGGCAGAGTGAAGGGTGGCATGTTTCTGAATATGGTTCACCTGACATCAAACTTCGACGTCACAGGAAACGTGACCTCCGGAAGCACCGATCTCGAAGGGGACAACCTATCCTTCATCGGCGAGGCCGCTCTCATTGGCAGGTGGCACTTGCGGCCCAATTTCTCGTTGCGTACTAGCCTCGAAGTTTTGCAGGTCTCTGGCGTTGCCTTGGCACCCAACCAAGTGGATTTCGTTCCCAGTGGTAGCCCATTTATCGGGAATAATGCCGACGTATTCTACCTGGGAGGGGCCATCGGTTTCGAAAGCTATTGGTAGCCCAAGCCTTCTCGAGAGAGCCTCAATCCGTGCTAACATCCCCCGGCGGAAGCCGGGGCTATGCTAGCTTCAAGTCCCACCCCGTCTGCCAGTAACAAGCCCTAGCCCAAGGCTTGTGAACTATGGCGCGACAAATAGCCAGCCGTAGCTATCTCCCTTCTCAAAGGCCATGTCGCCCCCAGGCCAGACGGGGGTGCAGGAACAGGGTCGCCCAAAAAGCGGGGCAGGTTTTCTTCTCTGCCCGGAGTAACTATGCTGGATAAATATCAGTTTTCGTTCGGTGGCAGGTCAGATACCTTAGAAAAGAGACGTAGAAAAATCCATGGAAATTGCGGTTATAGGCACGGGCTACGTGGGACTCGTTTCAGGGGCTTGTTTTGCCGACAGTGGGAATCGAGTGACGTGCGTCGACATCGATGCCGCCAAGGTGAAGGCACTCAGTCGTGGGGAAGTTCCCATCTACGAACCGGGTTTGGAGGAGATGGTTAAACACAACCTGGGCGTTCACAGACTGATGTTTACCACCGACCTCGTCGCGGCGGTCAAACCGGCGGAGGTCATTTATCTGGCCGTTGGTACGCCCCAGGGAGATGATGGTGCGGCCGATCTATCAGCGTTGTGGAAAGTGGTCGCGGAGATTGCTCCGCACCTCGCCAAGAATGCTGTCCTGGTGACGAAGAGTACCGTGCCGGTGGGAACCAATGCCCGGATCTTCGCCATGCTCAAAGAACTCACCGATCGGGAGTGTGAAGTTGCCAGCAATCCGGAGTTTCTCAAAGAAGGTGCGGCAATCGATGACTTCGTGAAACCGGATCGCGTCGTCGTGGGGGTCCGCAGCGAACGCGCTGCAGACGTGCTGCGCCAATTGTATGCACCATTCCTGCGGACAGAGAATCCGTTTCTCGTGATGACTCCCGAGAGCGCGGAGATGACCAAATACGTGGCCAACGCACTGTTGGCTACCAAGATCAGTTTCATCAACGAGATGGCTAACCTCTGCGATCGCATGGGAGGAGATATCAATGACGTGCGGCGAGGCATCGGCCATGACAGTCGCATTGGGTTTGCATTCCTCTTTCCGGGGGTCGGCTACGGGGGTAGCTGTTTTCCCAAAGACGTGCGGGCGCTCTCTGCGATGGCTGCGGACCTAGGCGTCGAGCCGCGAATTCTGCGGGCCGTTGATGAGGTCAACACCTGCCAGAAACAGGTCATGATCAAGAAAATTGACAAGCATTTCGCCGGTAAACTCTCCGGCAAGACGATTGCGATCTGGGGACTGGCATTCAAGCCGCGAACCGACGACATCCGCGAAGCTTCGGCACTTGTGCTTATCGATCATCTGCTTGAGGCAGGTGCCAAAGTGCGGGTCCATGATCCCGAAGCGATGAACAACGTGAGAAAACTTTACGGCGACAAAATTACCTATTGCAAGCTGGAAATGGAAGCACTCGCCCAGGCCGACGCGCTCTGCATCATGACCGAGTGGAACGACTACAAGCGTCCCGACTGGGACGAGATGCGGAGCCTGCTCCGCTCGCCGGTGATCTTCGACGGCCGAAATCTTTACGAGCCGGAGCGTATGCAAGCACGGGGTTTCACTTACTACAGCGTGGGGCGGCCTGGTGTGTAGCTTTTTCTCGGAGTTAAACCGCGCAAAAGATCAGCCGCGTTGCGTTAGCGACCGGTTTCTTTGGAGATGCATGCGAACCGAGTACTAGCTGGGAAATAAACCGGGACAATTTACACTTCTCGCCGCGGTCCACAGCGATTCTACGCCGGCGATAGCGACAAGCTGTCACCTAGCCACACGGAGGGAGTCTCCGAGAGTTTTCCAGAATTCGCTTGTAATCTCGATTCCGCAGGTGGAGAATATCGGACGGGCAAGGAAGAGAGGTTTCTATGCGCGTTCGTTTCTTGGGCGTGTTGGTTTGTGTGCTTTGCTGTTCTATCAGCAATGGTGATGAGATTCCTTTGGGTGAGATTTGGGGCAACATGCCGGGGACGAAGAAGCTAGGAGAGTTGACGAAAGAGGACCCTCGGTTAAGTAAAGTCTTGCAGTCTCTATGGAAACCTGTGCCAAAGGGCGACACCGCAGGCCCAGCTTTTGTTGTCCAAGGCGTCGGATTAGAGGCTTTGAAAAACAGCTACAAAGTGCTTGTTGACAAGAAGAAACCAAAAGAAACATTTGACGCCAACAGAGAGATTAGCATCGTATTTTTTTCTCACTCTGACAATTGGTACATACACCTGAATAAAGTTGAGCGAAACGGCACCAAGATCACCATCAATTACAAAATCATTTCGCATGAATCGCAAGAAACCACAGAACACCTTGCACTTATTCCTCTGGGTAAGCTGCCAAGTGGTAAGTACCAAGTGGAAATGAATTATACTCAGCAAAAAGAATCAGGTGCCCCACTATCTAAACCACTGGAGGATGAAATTGTTGAGCGCATTGTAAGTGGATCATTCACTTTTATTGTTGGAGAAAGGAAGTAAGGCTATGTGTGACCGACTGCTAAAAACTACTGGCTTTGTATTGCTATTTGCTTCCACAATACATGCTGATTCACGGAGTATCGGCCCCGCTGGAATCAATTCCGCTGGCTTAGGACTTACAGGTGCAGGAGTCAGGATAGGTCAGGTTGAGCAAGGGCGTCCCGGTGATGCTGACAATGGTGACAATGCAGCAAATAGGAATTCAACAACCAATCCATTTGATGTATTCATCCAAAATAATACGGGAGATCCTCCAGCGAATGCTGAAGGCCGGCCCCACGCTCAACAAGTTGCCGGGGTAATGATTTCGACAAGTATGGAGGATGGAACTGGTACTGACGAGGATGGCAATGAACTAGAGAACGGCATTTCCCCTACCGGTGTGGCACCGGGCGCATCGCTTTACTCTTCGGCTTACGTTACTGAGGGCACAAATCCAGGATATGAAGACGCGATACTAACCTTTTAGCATATTGCCACGATTCCTGGAATGCGGGCGATCAATCACAGTTGGGGAAAGGAGGAAGTGGACTTTATAAACCCTAACAACGGGGAGTCGTTATTAACAATGGCCCTTGACTGGTCGGCATTCTGGCACGACGTACTTCATCTAGTAGCAGGTAATCAAGGCACGACAGCTAACATTCCGGCCCCGAAAGATAACTATAACGGTATGACGATAGGTAGATCGGCAAGGGCAGCGGACGGCGTTTATCGTCTGGTCTCGCCTAACAATAATTACGACGAAGATGCTTTCGGCATCAGAACGTCTACCTCGTTGATAGCCCCTGGCGACGGAATAGAAGTAGCGTCAATTGGTGACGCTCACAGAATTGTAAATGGCTCCAGCTTTGCTACTCCGCATGTGACTGGGACAGTAGCACTCTTACAGCAGAACGCATCTTCTGCTCACCAGCGTCGGCATGAAGCGATGAAGGCAGTGCTGATGAATTCGGCGGATAAGATCAAAGGCATCATGGGCATGGAGCGGACGGTTGTCAGAATAGGTGGTGGAACTTGGTTTGGCACAACTGCCGACACCAATTCCTCGATACCCTTAGATATTCAGGCTCTTCGCCAGAATCTGTGGGTGAATGAGAGCAGTACGTGAAGTGGAGATTGGATTTTCTGAGGGATGGCAGGGCAAAAGAATGTTGGGGATAGTTGTGATGAAGAGAGCCTGGAGCGTCAGCGGCCCCAGGCCCG
>JBGSPU010000127.1:0-53907 GCA_041738415.1 Bythopirellula sp. | reverse complement strand
AATTATAGACCCAACTGACAACACTCCAGACTTAATAACCGACGACGTACCCACACCATTTGTGGTCGGTAACGGCTTGGCAGGAAGTTTTGGAGGCGGATTTAGGCTGCATTTTGCTTACTTGCCCGGTGACTATTCTGGGGATGGGATCGTCGATGGGCATGACTTCACTCTGTGGGAATCCGCCAACTCTGCTGCGGACGGTGACGGAGATGGAACTGCTGGTGATTCAGATACGGATCTCACGCTTTGGCAAACCTATTTCGGCTTCTATCGCAAAGTAATTCATGAAGTTTTGGACTTTGATTTCGATGGTATTGAAGTCAACGATCCGGACGATGGCAACATCTGGCTCACGAATTCCATCCTGGCGGACTTCAATGACGACGAGATTGTCGATGGCAAGGACCTCCTGATCTGGCAACAACACGCCTACCTGGCCCTATCCGGTGATACTTATTCCCAAGGGGATACCGATCTCGATGGTGACGCTGATGGCAGAGACTTTCTGCGAATGCTCTATCGCTTTAACCAAAAGAGCGCCTGGTTTGTCCCACAGTCCGGGATGGCGAGTGGCCTCACCACAGGTCTCCCGCCACAGGTCGTAAATGTGATCATCAGCGGCTCGCAATCGACGCATGGTGCCTATTCTTTCGACACGGTCGACGGCTCCGGCTCGCAACTGGCTACCGTGCCGGTCGGTGGGGCGGATACGATCTCGATCGTGTTCAGTGAGGCCGTGAATGTGTCGGCCCAGAACTTGATTGTCGTGGGCCTCACCACGGCCAATGTGCCACAACTGGCTGAGTTTAGCTACGATGCCCTGACCTACACGGCCACTTGGCGCTTCGAGGGCTGGGCCTTGGCTGACAACTACCTGTTGTATTTGAGCGACAGCATTACCGACACGGAAGGCAACTTCCTCGACGGCGAATGGACCAACCCGGCCAGCATCTCAACGACGAATCCCCTGGTCAGTACGTTCCCCTCGGGCGATGGCATCTCGGGGGGAAGCTTCAATTTTGTGATGACGCTCATGCCGGATGTCAATCAAGACAACATCGTGAATTACACGGATTACTACACGGCTTACTACGGGGAACTGTACGGTGTCATCGGCGATTTTTCGAATGGCGATTTCAACGAAAACGGTGTCATTGACCAAGAGGACGTTGATCTGGTTGCGGGCCTCATGTGGGTAAATCTACAACAGATAATTGTCCTGGCCGATTTTGATGGGGATGGGGATGTTGACGATTCAGATCTCTCTGTCATCCGCATCAATTATGGCATGACCGGGGCGACGAAGGCCGATGGCGATCTGAATGGCGACACGATCGTGAACGAATTAGACATCGATCTGGCGTTCGCCCAGTATGGGTTGTGGCTGGATCTGGTGGCGTGAA
This sequence comes from Bythopirellula sp., assembly GCA_041738415.1. GTDB lineage: Bacteria > Planctomycetota > Planctomycetia > Pirellulales > Lacipirellulaceae > Bythopirellula. The sequence continues at coordinate 52,501 of JBGSPU010000127.1, read as the reverse complement.
GACGCGCTCCGCTTTGTCGAGCAGAACTCGACGGCGCGTCGCGGCTAACCAATTCGCGTCGCGGCTAACCAATTCGCGTTGCGGCTAATCTGGCGCTTTAAACTCTGCGGGTTATAGCGACTGCGGTATGGGCTTTCTTTACTTTTATCGCCTGTGGTCATTTCACCCATTGCTGTGGGGTGGTTTCCTGGCCACATTGAAATAGGGAGCTACTGCTTGATAGCTCGTCCAAGTGTTGTTTTTTGGCAACATCGGCGTGCTAGCACAGCATTACTTTAGAAGATTTATTTGCCTCGGCGCACTTTGTCCGCAACACTGTTATAGAGGGTCTTGTTTCGTCGAGAAGCGCACGCCGCTTCGGAGAATTGTTTCTTTTCCACATTTAGTATCAGGATACTTGGCATGAACCGCCACGTTTGTTTCCCGCTGTCTGTTGTTGTAACTAGCTGCTTACTGCTCAACTCTGCCGCTGCGCAGTGTGATGTCTGCGCAGAGCCCGCATTCACTGTGCAATGTCAAACGGTGTATGAGGAAAAACAGGTAACTGCTTTTAAACTAGAAACGGAAACTGTTTACGAAGAACGGCAGGTCGTGCGCAAGATTCCCGTCTGGGATACCGAGCAACGTGAACATCGCTACACGGTCACACGCCCCGTCAATGAAACAAGTGTCCGTGAAGAGCGCTACATGGTCTCGCGGCCCGTCTTTGAGACGCAAATGCGAGACGCCAGTTACAATCAGATCCGTAATGTGACCGAAACCAGTCAGCGCGAAGAACGATTTACTGTCGAGCGCCAGGTCTGGGAGACCGCTGAGCGCGAAGAGCGATTTACGGTGATGCGTCCCGTCACGGAAACGGTCGAGCAGGAACGTCGTGTCACCGTGATGCGACCCGTGACACGCATGGAAACCCGCTTTGCCGACCAGGGCTGTTTTGTGAATCAAGTGTCCACTGTGCCGGGTCAGCTCGTGCGGCGAGGTCTGACATGGATGCCCGCCACACAAGTAATCAATCCAGTGACGGGCCAGATTCAAGTCCAGCGACCAGGTCTGGTCTGGGCCAATATCCAAACCCCTCCGCAGCAAGTGGTGACCCAAGCCTGGAAGCCCAATGTGGTAGCCCAACAGGTTCCCGTGACCACTATGTGTCCCGAGGAAGTTATCGAAAGAGTCCCCGTGCAGGTGAGCCGTCAGGTACCGGAAGAAGTCGTTCGCAAGGTGCCCGTACAGGTTTGCCGCACGGTCCGAGAGGAGCAAGTGCGGATGGTGCCGGTCACCACGATCCGCCAGGTGGTCGAGCGCGTCGAAAAGCAAGTTCCTGTGCAGGTATGCAAATTTGTTCAGGAAGAACGGGTCCGCCAAGTACCGGTGACCGTTTGCCGCTATGTCCAGGAAGAGCGGGTCGTCCCTTACCAGGTGCGAGTTTGCCGCATGACCGAGCAACACGAAACGGTGCAGATTCCTCGCACGGTGTGCAAGAAAGTGCCGGTGACATACACCGTTCGGGTCCCCCGGACGATTATGCTCAAGGTCCCTTGTGGCGGCTCGATAGTCGAGCCAGTTTCACCGGCGCCGATTCCTGCCGAGCCTCAGCCTGAGACGGACGCCACCGCCGCGGTGGAAGAATCTGTGGACGAGTTGCAGTTGGTCGCGGCGGTAGTCGAGTGAAAAAACAGCACTGGGACAGCGACGGCTAACTCTAGGGGACCGGTGGCGATCCCGCAGTGCGTTGACATTGGCGGGAGGCTAGCTGAAACTACGGGTCAGTTTGGTATTTCTGTCCTGTAGGTTCTTATGATGGCTCGCTCTCCCCACGCATCACCCAATGAAGCTGAACTGGGCACCTCGTCGAGCGCTGCTCGTTGGTACACGCTGGCGATGCTCGCCGAATTGGTGCGCTTGCCGGTCGCCACGATTCGTCGTTGGCAGCGGCAGGGAATCCTGGTGGAGTGCCACTCGGTGCGGCGGCTATCTTACTTCGACTTTACCGAGGTCACGATCGCCCGGCTACTGGCGTCGCTGATACACGCCGGTTGTTCGCTGAGGTCCATCGATCGCCAACTCCAAGAGCTAGAGCGCCACTTGCCCGCAGAAGATCGCCCGTTGGCCAACCCGGCCCTGGTGGTGGTGGGTCGCAAGCTGATCCTGCGGCGAGGTGACGATCTGAGCGAACTTGGCGGGCAGTTGCTCATCGATTTCGACACGACCGATGATGGGAACGATACGGATGCCCCCCGCGAGCCGAACGTGCTTTCCCTGGATCGTTGTTCGACAGACGATGCAATTGGAACGATTAAGCTAAAGACCGTCGCTTGCGACCTCCAGTCTACCGACCTGCAACAGGCAGCGCTGGCCTGGGAGGAACGAGGAGAGCTTGCGCGGGCTGTGGAGTCCTACCGGCTGATGCTGGTGGTTGACGGCCCCTCGGCAGACGTGAATTTTGCGCTAGCCGATCTGCTGTATCGGATGCGAGACCTGACGGCGGCGCGCGAGCGGTTTTATATGGCCGTGGAGCTGGATGAAGAGTTTGTCGAAGCCCGCGCGATGCTAGGTTGTGTCTTGTCAGAGAACGACGAACTTGAGTTGGCAGTGGCCGCTTTTCGCGGGGCACTCAGTTTTCACAGCGACTATGCCGACGTGCATTACCATCTGGCAGGGGTGCTCGAACGACTCGATGAATCGAACATCGCAGAGCAGCACTGGCGCAGATTTTTGGAATTGTCTCCCGAAAGCCCTTGGGCAGAGACGGCCCGCGTCCAACTCGGCATTCATGTCGTGAAGTGATCGCCGTGTGACCTTTTAACGATTCTAAGTGTAAACCGGTCATTCCCTGCTCGAACTTTTCATGGTAAACTGGGGGCATTCCTCGCCGGTGAGGTCGTTGCCTGAGGCCACCGGCACCAGATTGCAAACACCGCATGCCAGAAATTCTGTTCCACTACGAGCGCGTCAACCCCACGAGTTGGGCTTATCTTTCATCGCTCTTGATGTTGGCTCTTTATTTTAAGTTCAATCGCGTTTTCAGCGTTCGCAATGTCGATTTATTCCTGCTGATCCTGCTTGCTCCTGGATTATTGCTGGTGCAGTGGTCGTGGGAAAACATGGGAGTCGCCGAGAATGCCCTTCTCATCGAATACTTCGGATTCCTCTGGTTGTTGGCAGTGGAACTGTTGTTGCTCACGAGACTGCTCGTCGACACGTCGATGGTCCGCCGCCCCCTGTTGGAGCCGAATCTTAATGCCGCCGGTCTGCTCTTCATGGGGAGTTCGCTCTTATTCTTCTTGATGGCCAACGTGGTCACTGGCGAACCCAACATGGAGGATTTGCTCCCTGCGAGACAGACGGAAGAGGTGCGTATTGAAGAGACACTCGGGGACGAGCAAGATAGTTTTGCTACCGATGGTCCCGGTTTCTTTCTGCTGTATCGGATGCCGCGGATTTCGACTCAGACGCTCATCGGAGCGGCTCCCCAGTCGGAGAGGCCCACGACCAAGGAACTCGACCGCCGGGAGCGGATTATTCAAGAGGCCACAGCCCGCGTCATGGCGATCTTATCGCATGTGTTGATCGTGGTCGGTCTGGTGCTTGTCGGCTACCTCCATTTCGACAACATCACGATGGGCATTTCGGCGGCAACCACCTACTTGTTGCTCCCCTACACGGCACTGTGGACCGGCAGTGTTGAACACGCCATGCCGGCGTCGCTGTTGGTTTGGGCCGTCGTTCTTTATCGCCGGCCACTCAGCGCGGGGATGATGATCGGTTTGGCATCGGGAACGATCTACTACCCAGCGTTCTTGATTCCACTGTGGTGCAGTTTTTATTGGAACCGCGGGATCAAGCGTTTTGCCACCGGGGTGGTGCTGATGATCGGCATTCTGGTGCTGACGCTGGCCTTCACCGCGACCGACACAGAGCGGTTTCTCGATCACTTCCTGCAGATGTTCGGCATGCGGGCTCCTACCGAGGCTAATCCTCAAGGGATTTGGCAGTTTTGGAACCCCGTGTTTCGCTATCCGGTGTTGGCCGCATTCGTGGCACTCTCTTTTAGCTTTACGATCTGGCCCTTTCAAAAGAACCTGGCCACACTGATTTCTTGCTCGGCAGCGATCATGGTCGGCGCCCAATTCTGGCACGCTTACGACGGGGGCGTCTTCATCGCCTGGTTCTTGCCGTTGTTACTGTTGACGATCTTTCGCCCGAATCTAGAGGACCGCACGGCGTTGATCAAAGTCGGCGAGGGTTGGTGGCAAGCGCGGCAGCGGGCGAAAGGGTAAGTAGCGATAACCCATGTCCAGGAATCCATGTCCAGGAATCTAATTTCGGCTATAATGGCTTACATCGATGACAGGTTCATTCGGATAGAAAACAGGTAAATTTGGCCATGACAATCGACCAATTTCGCCAAATGTATAACTCTGAGCCATTTCAACCGTTCGCCATCCACTTGGCGGATGGACGCAGTTTATCCGTTTCGCATAAAGAATTTCTGGCAATGTCGCCCAGCGGTCGGACAGTTATTGTCTATCAGTCGGATGATTCCTTCAACATTGTTGATTTACTTCTGGTTACCGACATCGAGGTGGCAAATGGCAAAAAAAAGAAAGGGTCGGGCAAGAATTCCTCTTAAAGATTGCTATGAAGCGTGATGGTGAGCGAGTGCGAAATAGACTTGGTAGGTTGCTATGACAACCAACCAATGCGAAGTAGTCGCCGTATTAATAGAGTTCACCGAAGATTCAATGACGGTGGCCCTCGACGACGGTCGAATCCTTTCAGTGCCGCTGGCCTGGTATCCAAGGCTTCTTACGGGAACTCAATAAGAATGGGAAAAATGCACGTTGATCGGCGAAAGTGAACTCGCTCCACTCGTTCTGGCCTACAATTTATTCTTTGAGCACTGCCTTCACGTCGTCTATTCGCACGTCTTTGACTAATTCGACATGCCCTAACTTGGTCGGCAGCACGAATCGGAGGCGGCCTTCGTCGGCTTTCTTGTCGCGGCGCATAATTCGTACCAATTCGTCGCCGTCGAAATCGGGAACTTCTGTTGGCAAGTGAAGGGCCTTGAGCAATGCCGTTTGGCGGCTCACGAACTCTTCGTCGATGCGGCCCAGGCGGTGGGCCAGGCGGGCGGCGCATTCCATGCCGATGGCGACGGCTTCGCCATGTAGCAGCAAGCCATACTCCCCTGCCGCTTCAAAGGCGTGGGCGAAGGTGTGGCCGTAGTTGAGTACAGCCCGCAGGCCCGTGATCTCGCATTCGTCCTGCTCGACCACATCGGCCTTGAGGCGGCAGCAGCGCTCGATCATGTGGGTGAGAACGGCGGGATTACGAGCGTTGATCGGATCGATGTTCTGTTCGAGATACGCGAAAAAGTCGGCATCGAGAATGATCCCGTATTTTACTACCTCTGCCAAACCTGCGCGGTACTCGCGGTCGGGGAGGGTACTGAGCACATCAACATCAATCAGCACCCCGCGAGGTTGCCAGAAGGCTCCGACCATGTTTTTCGCACCGGGGAGATTGATCCCCACCTTGCCTCCCACGGAGCTATCGACCTGGGCCAAGAGTGTGGTGGGGACTTGGAAAAACTGCAACCCCCGAGCGAACGATGCCGCCGCGAAGCCCGCTAAGTCGCCTACGACGCCACCCCCAATGGCCAGCACAATGCTTTTGCGATCGGCTCCCTCTTCCAGCATGGTCTCCCAAAGCTCTTGGACGTTCTCGACACTCTTCGACTGCTCGCCGGCATCAACGACCAACACATGGACTTCCCATTCGTCTTCGGCGAGTTGGTCACCCAGCTTATCGGCGTATAAGGGATCAACCTGATCGTCGGTGATAATGACGACATGGGAACCTTGGCAGCGCTGGCGCAAGAATGGCGAGAGGGCAGCAAGGTTGCCGCTGCCAATCTGGATGTCGTAGCTCCGCTCGGCAAGATTGACGCGGGTGATTAGGGGAGACTCGGGCACAATGGATCCTTATTGATGTTAAACGCTGAGCAGGAGGAGACGCTGAGTATTGCAGGGCTGAGATTCTCCGGTGGCTGATGCGCTCGGCTCGCCAAAATCTTTCCCCGTAGTACACTGAGTCTCGGTGACTTGAGAGTTTAGTCTTATCCGACAAGCGCGGAGGCCCGTTCGATGTCTTCGTCGGTCACGTGGATCGTGCGGCAGAAGCCTGAGTGAACGCGGACGTATTCTAGTTTTGCCGCCTCCTCCGGATGGGCATGCAGTGCAGCGGCAAGTTGGTACTGTCTTTCGGGGTCCAGCTCGATGTCCTCGGGCCAAACCGTAGAGGTTTCTACCACCAGTGCTTCGCGATAGGGATCAAATTTGTCGGCCATGGACTACGTTCTTCCTTATTATGTTCGAACTCGTGTGCAACGCGCAGATTTTAGTATACTGGGCCTTGCGATGCGGGAAAGTCTTGTTGGAGGCAACCGACTTGAGACGGCGAAAAACCTAGGGAATTGTGAGCTTAGCGATGCCTTCTGGAACTAAACTCGTCGCGGGACTTGGCATTCTGGCCCTGGCTTTGGGGGTTGGTTCGTGGTGGTATCGGTTCGAGTCGGCTCATCGCAGCACCGAGTTCTGGGGGCCGACGGCAGCCGAGTTGTTCGCGCGCCCCTCGCAGGTGACGGCCATGACGTTGGCCTCAGCGACCGAGGAAACTGCTCGTGGTGAAGTAGAGTTGCTGGTCGTGGACGACAAGCAGTTCGTACAGTTGAACGTGCATGAGGTGACGCATGTCCCAGGTATGGTCCATCTCAGAAACTCACTGCTGACGGACGACAACTATGATTGGAATCTTGAAGTGAAGCGGCCCCGCTGGCGCTATTGCTTGCTGTTGAACAATGGGGACCAAAAGGCGCACGTACTCTTTTCCGAGGACTTCACCGCGATTGGATTGCTGGAACACGAACAACTTCGAGCCGTTGGCTGCCAACCCATGGCAGAAACCTTGCGAGAATACTTCGCCAGTTCCCGGTTGTTCGATGCTAGCAGCCTCGCAGAATGACCTGTAAGTGCGTTTGGGGAGCATCTATACTCCGCCCACAAATTTCTGAGCATTAGGCGCGATAAGGCTGCGTGGCTTGAAAGGATGCACGGCATGAGATCGATTGCGATCATCAACCAAAAAGGGGGAGTCGGAAAAACCACCACGGCGGTCAACTTGAGCGCTGCGCTTGCGAATCAAGGCCTGCGCGTCGGGCTTATCGACATGGACCCGCAGGCACATGCCTCCTTGCATCTCGGGCTGGGTCATGAACTGAAACGCCAGACGGTTTATGATCTGCTCACTAGCGACGTGGGGCTTTCAGAGATTTGGCAGGAGGCGGGTGCGAATCTGCAGGTGGCTCCCTCGCATATCGACTTGGCCGCCGCCGAGGTGGAACTAGCCGGCGTCGTTGGCCGCGAGCTGATCCTGCGCGATAAGCTCGCCAATTCTTGTGCAGATTTAGATTACGTATTGATCGATTGCCCCCCCTCGCTGGGAATCTTGACAATCAACGCCCTCTCGGCCGTCGACGACGTATTTCTCCCCTTGCAGCCGCACTTTTTGGCACTGCATGGCTTGAGCAAATTGCTGCAAACAATCAACCTGGTCGCCCAACGGCTCAACGATCGGCTGCGGTTGGCGGGGGTGCTGTTTTGCTTGTTCGACAGTGGCACACGGCTCGCTGCCGAAGTCTCCGCCGATGTGGAGACGTTCTTCGAAGATGCCCGCAGTAAGCCAGGCATCTGGCAAGAAGTTCATCTGTTCCAGACCCGCATCCGCCGCAATATTCGCCTGGCAGAGGCCCCTAGCTTTGGCCAATCGATCTTTCAGTACTCGCCCCAGTCGGCGGGGGCCGAGGATTATCTGGCCCTGGCTGAGGAAATGCTAGCAATCGCTGACAACTGCGATGCGGCCCCTCTCCGACAAGCAGCGTAAGAATTTCCCTGGATTGGCAACGCCATGGGATTGCAATTCCAGGGCCTTCAACTAGTTTCTTTCAGTCTTCTCACTGCCACATGACCGGGGTCGAGGACGACCCTGCTCGCTAGCGGTCAGGCAAACTTTGCTGACTCGGAAGACCGTAGCTGTTGAACTTTAACGGTTATACGGGTCGCACCTCTTGTGCTCAAAAATTCTTTTGTACGGCTCAGTTTCCAACGGCAACTTGTCTGCCTGTATCGGTCGATTGGATTTTAGGGCGGAATCTATCACGCCGCCGTTTGTCCTGCCCAGTTTGTCGAAACCGGTTCCCCGTCCGCGACAAGCTTGACTTGAGCTCGACACGATCCCGAATGGACTCGGGATTCGATATATCGCAAAGGAGACCCGCGAATGAAATTCTCGACTACCCATCTGCACAGGCTGGCCGTGTTGGCAGCAATCTTGGCCGCACCGACTGGCACTGTCATAGCCCAGCAGTACGCGCCGTATGGCTACTCGGCTCAGCAACCTCAACAATCACCACCTATGTACGCCCAGGAGCAGGCTTATGCTCCGCAATATACGGCGATGGCCTACCAGACCAATGGGGCGAATATGCCTTCGTACAACAACTTAGAATCGGTTCCCGCCGGTCCGATGCAGCGGGCCCCGCAGCCTGCTGCTCAGTCGGCACCGATGCAACCAGGCTATCGCGTAGCCAGTGCCCAAGGTGCCCCGCAGACTACTCCGAGTTACGAGAGCTACTCGGCTGATTGTGCAACGGGAAACTGTGGCGCTAATTACGATACTTTCAGCGGCGGCTGTGGTCCAGGTGCGAGTAGCGGTAACGTTTGCTACGGCTCCAGCAATCCCTGCGGACCTCGACGCCATTGGTTTGGAGGGGTGTATGGTTTGCTGATGGACCGAGTAAACAACAGCAACACACCTTTGGCATTTGTGACCTCTACCCCTGGCGTTGGTTACTATCCAACTGATACAGAAATCGTGATGACCACGGCAGACCTCGACAACGATGTTCAAGGAGGTGCTGAATTCCGCTTCGGGGCGACTCTTGCAGCTCACGGTGGTTGCGGTGGCTATGGCGGCTGCAGCGATTGTGGTAGCGGCTGCGGCCCACTCGCGTGGGAAGCGGCCTATTGGGGACTGGCAGAAGATACTGCTACTGCCACGGTCACCGATACGGCGACTTTTGGCACCGATGGTGATCGGACCTACGGCATGATGGATTTTCGAGGGCTCGTGTACAACGGTCGCTCCGTCAATCACTATTTTGACTACGGTCCCCCGGTCACAGACAACACCACTCCTTGGGACATAGAAATTCGTCAGTTAACTGCCCGCAACACATTCTCGGCTCAGAATGTTGAATTGAATCTACTACGTCTACCGTTGTTTGGTGGCGGATGCTCAAGCAGTGGCTCGTGCGATTCGTGCGGTGGTGGGTCGTGCGGGGGCGGTTGCTTCAATGGCCCGCGCTGGCAATTAACCACGATGATCGGTGCCCGCTATTTGCGCTTGGACGAGGAACTCTACTTCCGCAGTGACTTCGAACGAATGGACACCAATGCCTTGGGATTCCTTGCCTACAACGTAGAGGCGGAAAACAATTTGATCGGTTTCCAGATTGGTGCCAATGGTGCCCACTACATGGGCTATTCCGGTCGGTTTGCCCTACAGTTCGGCACGAATGCAGGCATCTACGCGAATCACATTGAAGTAGATCAATGGATGGATGTCCCGGTTGCTGGAGGACCTGTCACGGTTAATCCCACTGGAGAAAACTTTTCGTCTTCCTCGGACACAGACGAAGTCGCGTTCTTGGGTGAGCTGCGCGTCGGTGCCAGCTACCAAACTACGAGCCATAGCCGAATCTATGCTGGTTACCGGGCGTTGGGAGTCACCGGTGTTGCTCTGACGGCGGATCAAGTACCCGGGGCATTTACCAGCCTGGGACAAATCGGTTTTATCAACGCTAACGGTTCGCTCTTCTTGCACGGATTGCAAAGTGGAGTGGAATTCGCCTACTAAAGTGCCTCAACCCTGGCTTGGCCAGGGGGGATGATAGTCTCCTGCGACTACCCGGTCGACGCGTTCAACGCGCGTCGGCCGGGTTTTGTTGTGGAGGGACAGAAATTATGGTGAAGGTTTCGTGCGATAGTAGGAATGGACCGCCATGAGTAAGTTCCCGGCGGTGCTGTAGTGAACGCCGTTTTCTACGGCGGTCATAGACACGGGTCCCTGCAGGGTTGCCTCAATCGTGCGGGCGGTGGAAATCTCGATCGCAACGCTTCCCGTGGCTTCGACATGCAGCGGAGACTCCGTGCTCCCCGTGGTGACGATCTTGGCACCAAACAGGGCACACTCCTTGCCATCGACCACGATCACGTCTTCCAGCCGTAGTTCGAAGTTCTCGACGTCCCCCATTTTCTCGAAACCCATCATGCTGGCCGCGATGGCCAGGGGGATTTCCAGCTTGTCACCTACTTGAATCTGCCGGGCTAAGAGGAACTCAGCGAGCGGATTGGGTTTGCCAAAATTTTCCATGCTGCCCAGCACGATTTCAAACTCCTTCCGCGTGGGAATCGCCCCTGTGGAATCGGTGATTTGAAGCTGATCTCCCACTCGGACAATGAAATAGCTGTTGCCCTCAACTACCTGGGCAGTTTCTGTGTCGGGTTGGGGGTTCTCGGGAGACATCTGTCGCGCGAGCGGATACGAAACCTTTGCGCGACGCGCCTGACCGCCCGATACTTCGAGGACTTCGATTTCCCGTTCTTGGCGGGTTCGCATTGCCGTTTTGCTTTCGTTTGCGACTTGGTCCGCTTGTTTGATCACGGTGAGCAGATCGAGTTCCATGCCGACTCGCTGGGCGACTCGATCTCCCACTTGAGTCGGTTGCTGGGCAAACATGACGCCAGGGGTCACGATCCTGGGTAGCGTTGCCGGTGCCTGGTGAGTGGTCTGCTGGATCGTTGGCTCAGCGGCAAATGTGAGATGAGAAGACATTACGGTCGCAACCGACAAGAGAGAGAGTAGCACCGTTTTCTTCATCGCTCATACCCTAGTATTTAATGCAGCTTTGACCTGAAAAGTGGGGTTGGCGGGTATCATCGCAAGACTCGAAATTCGGTCAACAGCGATTACCAACGTCAGCTAGCATTGAACCTGCCCCCAACAAGACCCCCTGGGTCATGAACGCATGTGAATCGACTTCAAATTCACGGCCTGGAGGGCCAAAGCAGCGCATCGAGTGCCCGCCAGGCAACTTGCCATGAGGAGGTTCCCGCGTCGTAGGTTTCCCACCATTGAAGCAACTTCTCGGCCAATTCTTGCGGGGAGTCTCTCTCGAAGCGCCAGCACTCCAAGGCCCGGTGAATCGTGGCAACGTCGCACGTCGCCCATTCCACGCTTTCAGCGGCGGCGAGGATCGCAGGGATCGTCGCCAACTGGGTCAGTCGTTCCAATCGCTCGCCGGGCACGGCATCGGCATAGATTGGCGCGTCGGCCTGGAGTTGCGCCAGCAACCAGCCCAGACGCAGGGCCTCTGGCAAATCTGCATGGGGATTAGCCAGCACGCCTTCCAGTATCACCCGATTTGCGCGGAGGTACGCCCGGCCATGGCCACCGATCAACGGGGCAACTAGCACTACCTCGGCTGAATCGGCGACGAAGGCCTCTTCGGTCAGCCGGGCTAGTTGCCGCAACAAGCCCGGCCCACGAGCCTCCCATTGCTCCTGCAAGGGTCGGGCTCGCAGGGCCAGTTCATCGACCAGCTCCGGCCGCTCGGCCAGTGCGCGAGTTTCTAAGCCACTGATAGCCGCCGAAAGAATGCTGAGTCGCTCTTCGGTCACCGCCGTTCTGCCATACAGGCGCGAGAGCGCAACCTCCACCAATTGGCGATTGTTCTCGTACTCGGAGGAAAAACAGACCAGTGCATTGAGCAGTTCTCTGACCGCCAGGCCGCAACTCTCGATGGCTTGCACCAAGTGGTCACCCGGTTTTTGTAGAATCAGAGCAAGCGAATTATTTGCAGCAGGCAGCCCTTCCACAGCACACAGCACCGCGTGCAACGAACTGGCTGAGAGGCTGGCTTTCCAACGGAGATTCATTGTGGACATGGGGCCAATGGTGCGCGCAATGCTGTCAATCCGTCAAGAGAGTTTTGTTCCACGCTCTGGCGAAGTCGTAGCTACCGTTGCCAGACGGGGGTCGAGGAATTCGCCCTGGTGAGCATGTGGGCCGATTGCTATGATCCCCGCCCCGTTGCCGGCGAGCAAAAAGTCGGTGCTTCGATAGCAGACCTCTGTGGATTCCAGTTCCGCACCTGCCCAATAAGAGATTATTTCTATGCCACTGTCGAAGAGTTTGCTGACCCTCGCGTTGCTCACCTGCTCCCTCCCTGGGGTGAACACTTTTGCCCAAACGCAATTGCCAGACCCATCGGCAACGAGCCCCCAGCAGCTTCCTACTGAGCAACCGACGGCGTTAGGGGACCTGCAACAGCCGAGTCAGATCCAACCTATTCTGGAACAAACGCAGACGGTCGGCGCCCCACTGGCGCAGTTGACTTCGCTCCCCAGTCAGCAGCCACCCACTTCCCCCAGCGAACAGCCGGCGTTTGGTCCCCCCTTTCAACTCGATGCAGTTGAGCAGCAGTTTGTCGATCAGATCTTGCAGATGTGGGAAAACGAGGGGGCAAAGATCAAGACCTATGATTGCCACTTCGAACGGTGGGAATACGACCCCGTCTTCGGCCCCCCAAACGACCCCTCCATCAAATGCACCGGGCAACTCACGTATGCCAAGCCGGATAAGGGAAGCTTCAAAATCAACGACATCCAGCGCTTCGTACAGAAGGACCCCGAGAAGGCGGGGGAGTATGTTCTGCAAAAAGATGAAGTGGGCGAACACTGGGTCTGCGACGGCAAGGCGATCTATGAATACAAGCACGAGAAAAAGCAGCTTGTTGTGCAGGCGTTGCCTGAAGACATGCGCGGCAAATCAATCGTTGATGGACCCCTTCCTTTCTTGTTCGGCGCCGAGGCGGCCAAGCTGAAGGCGCGCTACTGGATCCGTAGTCGCCAGTCCAGCGAATCAGAAATATGGCTCGAAGCATACCCTCGCACCCAAGCTGATGCAGCCAATTATCACCACGTGGACGTGATGCTCGAACGAAAGACCATGATGCCCAGGGCGATTCAGGTTCACATGCCTAATGGCCGCAATCGGGCCGTGTACATGTTTGAGAAACCATCGGTCAACGGCACACTGAATCAGCTTTTTGGCGCACTCTTCAATTCGCCACGGACACCGCTCGGTTGGACCCGGGTCGTAGAGGAATTGCCCTCGGCTCCGCAGGCCGCGCAGCCCGCGGAGACGCAGTTGAAATAGCCGCTTGTAGCGAGCAAGGTGATACTTTTGGGCGAGAGAGCGTACGGCAACACTGGGAATTTTCACTCTTCAAGTGAGCAATTCCATGGTCCTTGTTGAGGTACTCGATTGCATTGCCAAGCAGCGTTTTTTTGGGGGATGACGCATACTGCGTTTGAAAACCTGATTTCGCTCGACCGCCGAGTCGGTGCTGCACCCCCGAGATTTCTCTCACAGGATATTCCTACTTCGGTAGCCGCCCAGTTTCAACTGGGGGTAACGAGCTTGTGAGCCCCTCTTTCATGAACGCCACCAAGTCGGCCTTATCTTGGTCAGTAAGATCGAGTTTCTTGATCTTGTCGCTTAAGTACGGATTGGGGTGCCCTCCTTTAGCGTACCATTCGACGACTTCTTCCAGCGTTTTCTGAGAACCGTCGTGCATATATGGACCAGTCTGCACGATGTTGCGCACCGTTGGGGTCTTGAACGCCCCACGATCGATGTCTTCACCCGTCTGTTCAAAGCGACCCAAATCGGGTTCGACGACATCCATGCCTACGCCCAGATTGTGATATTTCTCATCGGTAAAGTTGGCTCCGACATGGCAGGCTGTGCAGCCCGCCTTGTCACTGAAAAAGAGCTCTCCACCGCGAACAGCCGAGTCGCTGATGGGATGTGCTTCGCTGACTTTTTTAAGTTCGATGTATTCGTTATAAAGTTCTTCGTCTTCCTCCTGGAGGGCGTCAAGATCCTCGATGTCGGCAGCATAGGCCCGCTCGAAATTCTGCAGTTCCTGGTAATAATCCCAGGGTGCCGGGCCGGTTACCAGGGTCCGCTCAAAACTGGCAATCGCTTTGCCAGCGTTTTCGATCGTTGAGCCATCTTCAAAAATTGCTTGAAATTGCCTTTGATAGCCAGGAATCTGGGAGATAGTTTTGACCACAACTTCATGGGTACTGCCCATTTCGATAGGATTGGCCATTGGTCCAATGGCTTGATCTTCCAGCGAAGCAGCGCGACCATCCCAGAATTGCGCACCGCTCAGGATGCGATTGAAAGCCACTGGAGAATTACGATTTCCCTCTTGTTTTCTCACACCCACCCCAAAACGAGTGTTTTTGGCGAAGCCAAACTCTGGATCGTGGCAGCTTGCGCAGCTAATCGTATCATCAACGGAAAGTCGCGTATCGAAATACAATTGGCGTCCAAGCTCGATTTTCGCGCGGGTGAGTGGATTTTCTTCGATCCCTACAATCGCCGAAGCACCAGCGGCAAGGCCGAGGGGTAGTTCGGGAGCGAGAACGACGTGGTTTTTGGGATCGGCGATCCAAGTCTCGATTTGCTCGATCGTGAGCTCCCCTTCACCAGGGATACCTTCCAAAAGCGCACCGTCGCCGAGTTTCACCGATTCGGGTTCGGTATTGGGTGTGGGCTTGGTAATGGGTTTTGATTCGGGTTTCGGCTCGGCTTTTGCTTTGGGTTCAGAATCGGCAACAGGCTTCGGGGGAGCTGAAGCGACCTCAGTTGTCGATTGCTCTGTCGCTTCGCCGGGCTTCGCTGCTATCGAGGGTGCCGAAGCAGCGGCCTCCACTGACGGTTGCTCATTCCCATCGGCGGGCTGCTGTTCTTGGAATGCCTCTGGAGCGTTCCCCACCGCCGGTTGTGCGAGGGGGGGATCCTCCACGGCTGGTTTCCGCTTGGATTGCCAGTTGTTGACCAATAACGCGACGATGACCAAAGCAATCACAATTGCCAGAAATCTACTCATGGTTCCTATTCCCAATAATTGTTTGTCGTAAGTCGGACCCGCTAGAAGCCAACCCGCAATCGGCGCTAACCAATAACTTTAATGCAACACGAAAGCGTCAGCGCCCTCTTCATTGTCGCCCCCGAGATCGCCCCGCCGCCAGAATATCGAAGGTCAGGGCCATCCAATGCCAAAGCCCCCCCAAAAAAACGTGCCAATCACCTGGGCGATTAAAAGTTTGCAAATTTCCAGCGAGTTTGTAGTTTAAGGGAGAGAATTAGCCACCTAGGAACGCTAAGCCGTTTGCAATTGACCTTGCAGGGCCTCCATGGCGGCCTCGTAATTGGGTTCACTAGCGACTTCCGGTACATACTCGGCGTAAACCACATTGCCAGCGGCATCTAGCACAAATGTTGCCCGGCAGAGGATTTTTAGTTCCTCGATCAAAGTGCCCCAATTGTTGCCAAAATTGCGATCCTGATAGTCGCTCGCCGAGCGGATGTTGGTGATGTTCTCGGCACCACAAAAACGATTCATTGCAAAGGGAAGATCGAGACTCACGGTGACGGCGTTGACGCGGTCGCCCAATTCGCCAAGTGACTCGTTGAATTTCTTTGTTTGCATTTGACAGACAGGTGTGTCGAGCGAAGGAACAACACTCAGGATAGTTGGCTTACCCTTCAAGTCAGCCAGCGTAAGTTCCTTCATGCCGCCCTCAAAAAAGTGCAGCTTGAAGTCGGGGGCCGGTTTGCCAGTCTGGACGGCATCGCCCGCGAGGGTCATGGGATTGCCTTTGAAGGTAACTGCTCCGGAACGTGACATGGTGAGGCCTTTCGTAGGAAAAAATGGGGGGGGAATGGGATGGTCCAACCCCCAGTATCGACTTTTGGGAGATGGTTTCAAGGGGCTGAAAAAATAGAGATATCTCTCCAGCTAACTCCCAACTGCTGCTCGGTAGCAGAAATCGAACAGCAGCTGCCACTCCCGTTGCTGTTGAGCGACCAATACTGCGACTTCTGCCTGTTTGCCGCTGCGAACTGCCCGCTCGCATTCATCGACGAAGCGATCAGGACCCCACCCCGCAGCTTTTTCGCTCGCAGCCATCTCGGCAAGCACCGGGTGCGCACCGACACGGCGCATCCAATACTTGGCATTGGAATAATCCCCCTCGCGACGGTGCATAATCCCGTGCCAGTAGCTCCCTGACGACGCAGAAATCCCCTGGCTCATCGAGTGGGACTCATCGAGAAAATTGTGCAAGAGCCACACTCCCGACAGGCAGCACCGAGCCAAGTCGGCGTCCACGATCGAGGTGTGATGAAAGGCCTGCTCGATTGTCAACTCTGAGAGCGCAGAACGTACTTCAAGATGGGGGCTCCCTGCATCAAGAGGCATCGGATCAGCAGACGCGATCAAGTCCGCCAACACGGTTCCATATTCAGCGGGATCGAAGGCAGGCATGAAATGAACTCCGGCGGGCCT
Source organism: Bythopirellula sp. (assembly GCA_041738415.1). GTDB lineage: Bacteria > Planctomycetota > Planctomycetia > Pirellulales > Lacipirellulaceae > Bythopirellula. The sequence continues at coordinate 35,952 of JBGSPU010000127.1, read as the reverse complement.
GGGAAAACGCTTAGCGGCATTTCATCCTAGCTGATTGCACCAGATGCTTCTACCTGCAGCGGATGACAATTGGTCATTGACGCCGACGAAAGCCAACGTTTGAACCCGCAGAGAACTACGGGCTTCCGCCAGTGGCAATCCTAGGAGAAGTTTTGGGATCGCCTGGCGCTATTTGCGAGAGCTGTCGAAACCCTGCCCACTGCCGATCTTGCGCGCCAGTTGCTGATACCGAGCTGCCGGTTCTTCCTTCCCCAGGGCCTGATACATGGCCGAGAGATTTTCATAAGGAATGGATAACGACGTCGAATTGAGGAGACCCGCGTCGACTGCCTGCTCGATCAATTCCACCCCAGCGAGCGTCAGTTCCACGGCACGCTCACGCTCGTTGGTCCGCCAGTAAGACACGCCCATACTCACCAAGGCATCGCCATGCTGTTGGGGCACGGCCAAAGTTGTCACTGGCACTGGATTGAGCAACAAGTCGGCAGCCTGGTTATACCATTGGCAGGCGGCCTCATGGTCATCTTCATGGATCGCATAGACAGCACCAATTTGAAAGTAGAGCCGCCCCATGGTGTAGCCCGTGTCGGGCAGTTCATCGCGTTGCCGGGAAAGTTCGCTCAATTTTTCTTCGGCCAACTCGCCAAAGTGCTTGGCGGAGGCGGCCTGGCTACGGACATGCTCGATGTCGGCAGCGTGCAGATAGGCCATTCCCAATTGCCAGTCGAATTGGCTACAGGTAAGGCGATCAGCTATATCGGATTCCAAAAATCGCACGGTCTCCTCAGCTTCTTCAATCCACAACTTGGGATTGATCGGCTTGTCGAGATTGGTTGCTGCCGCCAGTGCACTCACCGAGACTTGGAGCCGGCGAGGAAGATAGTCGGAATCTTCGTCGATCAATGCCTCAACCAATCCCGAGGCCCGTTCGATCCACTGGGGAACCGCCCGGTTCTTGTCTTGGAAATTTCCTTGGGCAATTTGCGTGGCAATTGCCAGATGGGCGTCGATCAACAAACACTGTGCCGCGTGGCGAAGTTCTGAATTTTCGCTGTTGGCCAGTTTGTCAGCGATTTCGATCGCCTTGGTGTGCAAAGGGATCGCCTTTTGGACAACATCACTCGAACCGAGAGAGGCCAACTGCGCCATTTCTTCCAAGGCACGTGCCTTATCTAGTGGTTTGACATCTTTGGCATCGAGAACTTGCTTGGCTTGCTCCACTGCCTGGTCATAACGTGCCAATTGGCTCAGACACTTTACCCATTGCAGCCGGTTGGGGTGATTGGTGGGTTCTAAGTCCACGGCCTCGGCAGCGTACCGCTCAGCCGTTAGGGCTTTTCCCACCGACAAGTAGTAATCCGCCAACCTACGTCGGGCTTCGGCACTGCGGCGATCCATTGTGGCCACCTGCTCCAGGTCGGCAATGCTCTGAGTAAGATTGCCGCGGGCGGTCTCTTTGGCACGCAGCAAAAAGGCTGCCGGGTTAATTGTTTCAAGCAGTACGTCGCTGACCTGCTCTTCGAGCGTTTCGGTCCCTTCATCCGAAGCAACGACCATCCCGGCCGAACTAGAGACCGTGAGTACCACACCTCGCTCAGGAAACACATGAGCAAAGAGTGACTTTTTGACGTCACTCACAGTCACCGGGCGGCACCCTTCCAACTGCAAGCTCGTAATCATCTCGCTCGTCGGCAGGGGCTTGTCCAGACTGATCGCAATCGACTTCAAACGGTCATTCACAAAGGTGGCATCGACAGAGCGCAGTCCTTCGAATTTATAATGAAGCGTCGCGGCTTGCGTGTCGTCAGATTCGGGAGTTCCCCAATCGGCGAGAACTTCGCTACGCAGGGAGACACCGGGGGTAATACCGTGGAATGTTACCGCCTCAAGCCCCACCAAACCTTCGATGGGGAGTTCCTCGCCCTGTTCATCGAGCGAATGCTCGGCTGCGACGTCGTCCGCGGCATCCGTGATGATCGTGGTCCCGAGGTCCGTGGGCAGAGAAATCCTCTCTGGGGTCAAGTCTGATTCGCTAACGGCATTTCTGCGAGGTTCTGCCAGATCTGGTTCATATTGTGAAACATTGGCAATCGGCTCCAGTCGCCTCCGCCTGCGAGTCTTCGCAGATACGGGCGAGGACTCCGCTTCGGAGAGTGCCTCTTTGGCGACGAGAATGGACTTTTCGACAACGGTTCGTTCTGCGACTTGCTCGTAACTGGCATCCTCCTGCTCGGCAAAAGCAGATCCAGCCAACAGCAACACCGCGAACGATAGCCCCGCAAGTCGCGTGACCTCATTGGCAAAATTCTTTTTCGAATAGCCCCCTCGCATGGAACGCTCCTCCTCAGCGTGTAACCCTTCGCCAAACGCACCGCATGGCGAGAGTATTTTGTTCTGACAACCTTGAATCGGTTGTTTCGGTCAAAGACCAGTGCGAGTACGCCCATTGCGCATCCTCGCTTCCTCCCTTATCGACCTTGCGGATAATTGCGCCTGCAAAAAATGACACGAATACAGAAAAAAGTCTGTTTGCGAAGAAGGATTCGCTGGCACTGCTGGCACTACACGAGGCGCAGAACTGGCCGAATCATGAGAGTGGGGCGGAGAATTGTTAAAAGCAAAGGTCGCCGAGACGCGGCGAATTCGTGATTTTCCCTCGGTGCATCCGCGCATTTTGCGTTTCTAGCAAATTCTTTGCGAACTGCAAAAACTAGCATCTAGAGGCCCAAAAAATCAACCGACAAGGGCTTCCGATGTTTTCGAGGGTTCGACAGACGGATTTTGCTTTGGATTCCCAGCTCGCAAGTGGCGAACAAAAACTACCAGCACGCAAAAAGCAGCTAGCACGTAGGCAACACCTGCACTGCCGACAGTCAACATCGAATACATCTGCCGGTCTAAGTATACCAAAGTCAGAGAGGTCGAGATCGCGAAGAAACAGAAAAACAACATGCTGAACCCGATGACAAACGAATGATCCACTTCGCGAAACTCGGGATGACGCTCTAGCCAATGCTCCCAGCAGGTCAAATCCTTGATTTCCGGCTCAACATGTTCGCGCAGATATCGGCCAGCCCGGGCGATGTTGTTATCTTCGGCGATAAACGACATCATCAGACCCAGTAGCAAAAAAGGGATCGCGGCGTTGGCAAATGCCGAAGGGTGCTCCGCAGCCAAATAGCCTGACACAAGCACTAGCGCAATTCCGATAATCACGAGCCAAAAGATTCGCGATTTGGATTCACTGATTTCCGCACGCAAGGTGAGATACTGCTGTTTCATGAATTCGTCAGTAGACATGGTTAAACTCCCCTGGAAAATTGAGGCCGAGAGGCGAAAAGAAAATCGAACAGCATAGGCTGACTGTTCGACACCAAACTTTGGGAAAAGGGCTAGCCGAACAACAGCAAGTCCTTCAATGGTAACTTGCCGAGAAAGAGGTTACAAGCTCTGCTAGACAAGTTTCGCTTACAAGAGATGTCTCAAAGCTGATTCCAGTTGAGGATATTTGAAATCAAACCCAGCAGTCTGCAACCGTTCAGGCACCACCCGGGTACTTGAGAGCAGCAAGGCGTCGGCCATTTCCCCGAAGGCCAGTTTCGCGGCGAAGGCGGGCATAGGGAGAATTGTGGGCCGGCGAAGCACCTTCCCAAGCATTTTGGTAAACTCGCGATTGGTCACCGGTTGTGGCGATACCAAATTCACCGGGCCGGAGAGAGAATCCTGGGTGAGCAAGAATCGCATCGCGGCCACCACGTCGTCTAAGGCAATCCAACTCATGGCTTGCTTGCCATCACCGATCACCCCGCCGACACCCATCTTGAAGGGAAACAGCATCTTCTTCAATGCTCCACCAGCGGGACTCAATACTACGCCGATGCGGGTATTGACTGTGCGAATGCCAGCATCTCGCGCTGGTTGGCAGGATCGTTCCCACTGCAAGCAAACCTCAGAGAGAAAGTCGTCGCCGGGGGCACTCGATTCGTCCAACTCGGCAGCACCTCGGTCGCCGTAATAGCCAATCGCCGAAGCACTAAGGAACGCACGTGGTTTGCGCACCATTTTGGCGATCGCTTCACTAATGAGTGCTGTTCCCTTAGTACGACTTTCGAGAATGATCTTCTTATAGGACTCAGTCCACCGCTTACCTGCGATGTTTGCACCGGCTAAATGCACGACCGCGTCAATCCCCTCAAGAGCTTGTTGATCGATTTCGCCAAGAACTGGGGACCAGCGGATTTCTTGCTGTGGATTTTGAACTTTCTCTCGAACAGCGAGAATTACCTTGTGGCCAGCGGATTCAAGTGCTGTGGTCAGAGCCGAGCCGATGAGCCCCGAGGCCCCGGTAATAAGGATCGTGTTCGGTTCAGGCATTTCTTCTATCCAGATGAGGTGGAAGGGAAACAGATGACATTATTGTACCCGATTTGGATGGAATCAATTAACCGAGTTCACCATGTACTCGGTATTCCGAGGGAATTGAAGAGCCGTCGCCGGCAGGCGATGGTCTCTACGTGGACAACCACCCCCTTCCGGCGACGGCTATAATTGCCTCACCGAGTCGAAGTTTTTGCATCGCGGGCGCAGCGAAAGCCGACGTAATCGTTGGTCGTCGTGGGAGGGGCATGATCACGGTCGCCGACTTGCAGCCCACCACCTTTCTCGCTCTTTGAGAGCCAACTTCCGCCACGCACAACTCGTTCTGTGCCAGTCGCAGGGCCTGCGCCGTTACTCGCTCGGCTGCTGCCGTAGGAATCCACCGCATACCAGTCCGCACACCAACAGGCAACGTTGCCTGCCATGTCGAACAAGCCATAAGAGTTGGCCGGAAAGGATTTGGTTGGTGCCACTCCCAGGAAGCCATCTTGTCCGAGATTCGCCAGTGGAAACTTGCCTTGCCAGTAATTGGCTGGCAGCCGATTGTCAGGGGTAAGTTCCCGACCCCAAGGGAACGCCGCATCGCTGAGTCCACCCCGGGCAGCAAGCTCATATTCCGACTCGGTTGGGAGTCGCTTGCCAGCCCAAGCGGCGTAGGCTACCGCATCAAACCAACTCACATGCACCACGGGATATTCTTCCTTTCCCACAAGCGAACTATTGGCACCCGTGGGATGTCGCCAGCATACCCCTGCCGCTTCTTCCCAACTGCCCTGCTGGCGATTGAATAAAAGTGACCAGCCCGTTTTCTCGGCAGTCGTTACATAATCGGTCTCTGAGACAAACTTTTCGAACGCTCGATTCGTGACGTGGGTGATGTCGAGCCAGAAAGATTTCAACTTGACGCGATGCACGGGTCGTTGATCCGCCGGGCCGGGCCGCGTTGTGCCCATTAAGAACACACTTTCTCTCAACCGAGCCATATCTCCCGTGCGGGCAGGGGAAACTTTCTCTGGAACTGCACTTGGCCGGGCACTTGGCGCATTCTCAGTCGAACTAAATGTGTAGGCAATTGGCACCGGCAGGAGGGCCGCCAAGAGCCACAGAATTTTCTTTCGCTGTCGAATCATCAGATTTCGAATCCTTTCGCGCGCGAGTTCACTTGCTCACAGTTTGCGACGATTCTGATATTCTCGGCTGGCCTTTTCCAGAATCCGCCGTTCACGCCAAGTCAGACTCTCTCGACCTTGTGCTTGGATCTTTGCGAGGACGCGGTCGACTTCAAGGTCGGTTGCATCCTCTTCCTCCGGCTCGTGAACCCGCAATGGAGGCCGCTTCATCTTCGGCAAGACTCCAAACAGCGGACCGAGCCATGAACCGAGAGTCCAGCCTGTAAGGAAGAAAAACCAGCCATAGAGGGCACCCCCCAAGTGGGCCGTGAAGGCGATTTCCCCTCCGCGCGACATAGCCCCTTGCAAGTCCAGCAGCACCAACCCGATTGCCAATACCCACATTGGAATCGGGATCGGGATCGGGAACACCATTCCCTTGGCATGAGGGAATTTCAGGGCAAACAGGATCACAACGGCCACGACACCACCCGAGGCACCCATGACGACCGCTTGAGCTCTCCCCATGCTGGCCTCAGAAAGCGACCAGATCAGGCCAGATACCACAATTGCCGTCAAATAGAGCCAACTGAATCGCTCTCTGCCATAAACTCGTTCGACCTGGTTGCCGAAGCTCCACAAGGCGAACATGTTGAACCCGATATGCCAAAGCGAGTTGGGATCGTGCAGGAAGCCGTAGGTCAACAATCGGTATGCGTTCCACGGCTGGCTGTACCAGTGGGGATACAACACGAACCTTTCGGTGAACGGGAGTCCGAGAAAAAGCTGCAATAAATAGCAGCCCACCGTGATCAGGATGATTCGGTTGGTGATGGAACCAGGCAAACGGAGTTGCACTCCCTGCTGAGGTTCGTGAGCATAATCGCGGTCGTAGAGTCCCATGCAGCTATCGTAGCTTACAGCCGAGTCCGAGACTACGCCAAGAAGATTTAGCAGCCGGCGGCCGAAACCGATGGTTCTGCGCCCTGCTAGCGACCTAAGGAGCAGCAATCGCAGCCGTTGGAGGGACAGTAGCGTCAATCTTCTCACGCAACTCCAGCACACGCGCAGCAAGCCGAGCGGCGAGCGAACTATTCTCAGCCAGCAGGCTATCTATCAACTCATGGGCGTTTTTGAGCGAGAGATTCACCGCCTTTAGATGATTCTCAATCGCTTCGTGGTCCTGTTTCATGCCCGCCAGGTCTTCCTGAAGGAGCTTGATTTCCTGCTCGCGAAACTCGCCAAGCTTTTCGGCGCTGGCCAGCGCCGCAGTCCATTTCGCATTATCCTCAATCAAGGCGTCCCGCTTGGCGAGGAGCACCGCTTTCTGTCGACTCAACTCGGAAAAAAGATACGAATAATCCCTCAGCGGTCGGTTGTAGACTTTCTTTACGGCTTTGTTCATTTCATTGGGACCGAGTCGCTGGTCGTTCTCATCGAAACCGATAACATCATGGGGATCATCGTCCGCAGTGGCCGGTTGCCCGTGTCGCAGGTACTCTTCGACGATTGCAGCCGGAAGCCGCTTGCGCAGTTCAGCTTCGTCCATGTCGGCAAATGTCTTGTAGCGATCTGAAGGCATCGATTCATAGAGACTCCAAGGACCTTCGCTCCGTGCCAGGCGTTCACCTGTGCGTTGATCCAACAACTGCATCGGTTCCAAAACGACGCCCGTATCGCGCGACTCGACGACTTTGAATTCACCAAGAAACTGGCGACCTTCACTGGGATTGGCCGGATCCGCGTTTCCCGACTCAAACAGATAGACGATCGTCTCCGCATCTAAGCCATGAGGCTTGGGATTGGCAATGGCGACTGCGATTTGTCCCTTTTCGTTCAGAGCGCCTGCCGGAGCTACCTGTCGCCAGGCACGTCCCCGCTCGCGAGTGAGCATCTGCAGCCGATGTTCCAACTGAACGATACCAGCTTGATCATCTTGAACTCCACGCAGAAGCTGCTCATTGCTGAGTTCGAGCCTGGCAAGGTCGGCTTCCATCTGTGGCAACTTGGCACGCAGTCCGCGATGGATACGCATCGTCTCCGCGGCGAGAATTAGGAAACCCACTGAGGTGAGCATGATAAACAAGATGAGCACGAACTGGCTCCAATGCCAATTCTTGGCACTCAAGAATACCGACACCAATCCCAGCAGCAGGACGATGGCCAAGACGATTTGCAGAATGAGTGCCAACAAAGTCTCCTCGTCGATCGGTGTGATCGAGTGGTATATTTTCCCAGCGGGACGCCAAAAGTAGATAAAGTTCCCTAATCTCGATCCTAAGTACCCAAAAGCCCAGCGTCAAGTTTTTACTATCGAGGAACTTAGTCAATTCGTCATAAGCCGCAAAATCGGGCATAATAGGGTCCAGATTTTCCTCCGTCCACGATTGATTATGATGTGCCCGGAGTAAGTGCGGTCTGAACTTGAACTCTACAAAGATGCGATACGTTGACCTCCCCGCTGATGAATTGCGGGTCGGTGATGTAGGTGCCGTTTGTCGAGCACCATCAAATGCCGGGTGTTGCTGAACTAGGGTATAGCCTCGAATTCTTTGTTCGCCACTTCGAAACCTTGGCGAGTGAAGATGTGAACTACGAAGGACACGAAGATGGAGTTCGATGAACTCTCCAACCGGGTAATCGGCTGTGCCATCGAGGTTCACCGACATTTTGGGACCGGGGTTACAGGAATCCGCCTACGAACAATGCCTGGATTAAAGATGTCATCGAGCGTTTCGTGCCCCCTCGAAAAAGTGGACCCATCCGAGTTACCCACGGGTTGCAAGTATTTTTTCGTGCAATCAGCTAGTCTTCCCGGTGATGCGATCCTGATGGCAAAGCGCATCCCCTCCGCGACAACGCTTTTCCAAGCTGCCCTTCTAACCAGCTTGGGGGGATTCCCTTCGGAACGGCTCAGCAGCTACACTAAGTTGAAGAGCCACAAGGCCTTCGGTTGATTCGCCGGAGTGTTTCTAGGAACTCTCCTCGTTCGCGACGACAGTTTGGCACTACGGTTGCTCGTTCATTATTAGGCTTTCTGCCAGAAGTTTGTCTGGCTCAAAGATTATGACTGACAGATAACAACTCAATAATTGCCTGCATTTCTGTCACGGTGTGTTGGAGGTGCGATGAGATATTTACCTGCGGGTCTGATCGGTCTGATCCTGGCTGGTGCCGTGGCAGTCTGTCTGTCTTCACCGCAGCTCTATGGCCAAGGCAATGCCGGCGGGAACGATCCGCTGGCCATGTGGCGCGAGACCTCGCCCGGGATGAGTACCAACGCTGCGCTGGCGTTTTACCGCCTGCGAAGTTCATCGACTGCACCCAATGTTTTGCATCCTCGCCTTCAGCCGAATGGGGGCAACTCGTCGGCCTACTATCCGGGGGCCCGCCGTGGCACTAGCGCACCCGCTGCTGGCTTGAAAGGTTATTACCCCCCCTCTTCGAGGCAAGCCGCCGGCAAACCCTTTGAAGGGGTTCGTCCCGCCCCGACCGCCTTTGAACGCTATTGGCCTCTGCTTCTCGAAGGGCGTCAGGATCCGCATACAGGGGTGATCATCTGGTCGCTGCCCTGAAGAGGGCTGCGATCTTGGGGCCAGGAACAGGTAAATCAACAGATTGTTTTCTTACCAGCGTGTAGCCCCCAATTGCCAGCCCCCCCTCATCCCTCCGGAAACTCCACCCAAGCATCGACCCGCATTGCGGCTTCGTGGGGGCAGGCGTAGACGCATGCGTGGCGGTTGCCGCTGAGGCTGCTGCATTGGTCGCAGACGACGGCCCGCTCGGTCACCAGTTTTTCCTCGATTTCTTCCTGCTCGCCAGCGATCAGGTCAAGACGGAGATTGAAGATCGTGTTGCCTAGGGGAACAGGTGCAGCCACCCGGGCCGCCACGACGTGCTTTCCTCGGCCGATTCGCGTTCGTGGCAAGTGGGCCATGTACTCTCCCCGTTTGGCTTGCGGGGCGTCTTGCTCGAGGGTGAGCTGCTCGCCATCGAGATAGACTTTAAGCCCCTTTCCTTTGGTCGAAGCCAGTAATTGCCAGGTACGTTCCGCGCGGAGACGTGAAGGATCGACTTCGAACTCGAAACGAAAGTAGTAATCCCCATCCGTCCCAGAACTGAAGGCCAGCGCACTTTCGATTCCTGCCTCAAAGGGGCAAGTGCCGGTGAGCCAATTCCGCGCAAGCGAACCGGCTGCAAACCAGTGACCAGCGGGTTCCGCTGCGCTGCGCAGCCAACGCCAACCGGGGGCACCGGCGGGGATCAGCGATTCGTCGTGCATCTGGATCGCGTCGTACGGACACTGCCGGGCACACACGCCGCAGCCGATGCACCAATCGCGAATTTGCACCTCACCGTTGGTGCCTTGTTGGATCGAGCCGACGGGGCAACCAATCATGCACACCGGATCGCGGCAGTTGCGGCAGGAGGAGGGGATCAGATAGTTGCCAAAACGGGGGCCATCCAGATAGAGCCGCGAGTTGCCATCCGTGTGAGTATCGATGCAGGCCTGCACACAATCACCGCAGCGTGTGCAGCGATCCAGATCGATGAGCATCAGCTTTTGCCCTTGCAGGATACCGAGTTCCTCGGCGCGCGAAGACTGCGAGAGAGACTCGAGCGGCGCGTCGGCCAGTTGTTGGTCGCGAGCCGTGCGGCCGGCAATCATATTCTGTACTTCCGCTTTGACCTGGGGCGACATTTCTATCAGATCGTTGAACAGGTCGGCCGGCACCCGCACGAGCTCGATGTTGGTCGCTTCGATGTTGGCATCGCTATGCGCATAGGTGACACAGGTGGCGGTGCGGGGTGAGTTGCGTACCAAGCCGATCTCGCCAAGGGCATCGCCCCGGCCCAGATAGCGGAGCACTCGCTGTACACCCGCCGGAGCAGGTGGGGCAATCTCCTCCGGAGCGAGTAGATGATAAAGAATTCGGCTGCCACGGCGGAGTTGGAGTTCAGTCCAATTTTTCACCTTGGCGTCGAACTTACTCCCCTCCCGCTGAAACCGCTCGTCGGCGAGCAGAGCCGCCATACTTTTGTCTGCGAGCAAGGTGGATGTCTTGGCCAAGTCATTGCATTCGTTGAGAAATTGCTGTTTGACTTCAAGAGTGGGTTCCCCAGAATCATCCGACAAGGCCTGCTGCAAACCTGGCGAAAGCTTCGACCACCAAGCGGCCAAGGGGCCTTCACTTTTTCCGCGAAGTTTCTCCACCAGCGCGGGCCACTTAACCATGTCTTTTTCTTCCAGCCGCCAGGGGAACGACTGCAAGACCTGCACCATCCCCGAGCGGACGACGTAAACCTCCGACGGAGGATCCCCTTCATCCCACAGGACGGCCCCTGGGACAAAATCGACCAACTCGACTCTCCCCATCACACGGCGAAATTGTTCCGGATTGAGCAAGGAAAACAACGACAAACTGCGGAGGTGGCCCTCCAGCACACGGTCGCGATATTTCTGCTCGGACTGCTGCTTGTATTGCGGGTCTTTACGCATTTGGTCGAGCACGTTGCGCAGGATTTCCAAGGCCAAACATTCCTCGTCGGCAATCACGGTCGCTGATCGGGGTTGCCGCGTGAGGCAACTCATTTCGCCAAACACTTCCCCGGCTAGAATCCCAGCCTCGCGACTCTCGTAGTTGATGTCCGTCGGGCCGTCGTTGGGAATGAGTTGCGGTCGGCTTGTTTTTTTTGCCTGTGAAGCTTTGGTTAGTACGGCGGTTAACCGATTCCAGAGGCCATTTGCGTGAGAAGGGGCGCTCACTCCCGCAGTTAAAAGGCGCGCCGTCGCCAGGCGGGGCTGTGCTTGTCCGGTTTGTTGCATTTTTTCGCAGAGACGCTGAATTTTCCCGGCGGCAGTGGATGCAGGGCCGGTCGATTCACCGCCGAGAGCAGCGAGGTCGTCGGCAGTAAGCATGTAAAAGGCCGACCACCCAGGCTGCCCCTGATGGCAAATGACCTCACCAGGAGCGTAATGCCGCAGGACGTAGCTCCCCGGAAACTTGGAGAATGAGGGAGCCTTTTTGATCGATGCAAATACCGAGAGTGCCGCCAACTGCTCGAGCGAAAGCGGCACATCGTTCACTCGTGGAGGGAGTTCGGCAGAGGGATTAACTACGGTTTTCGCCATGAAAAGTGCCTTTGGGGCTAGCTGAGCGTACCAGTCGCTGCCAGTCCCTTTTATTCTACTGTCCAACCAGGAATCCAAGCCATTACAATTCCTGGAGAACTTTTACGAATGAGTCATTCCCGCGCAGGCGGGAATTTAGGCGAAAACGGTGAAAACTGGATTTCCCCCTCCGCGGGAAAGACGTGTCACCTGTGCGATGGTAAAAGCCGAGTTTGTTCTTGCAATCACGAGACACCATCACAGGACAAAAATGGGATACCAGAGCCTCCAGCAATGCGTTGACGATCTCCAGCGTCAGGGGGAACTGGTCCGCATTGATGCGCCCATCAGTGCCAATCTCGAGGCGGCAGCCATCCAACGACGTGTTGTGGCGGCGGGGGGACCTGCCCTGTTGTTCACGAACGTCGTCGATTGCCGCTTTCCGTTGCTGGCGAATCTATTTGGCACCCGCGAGCGCATGCGGCTGATATTCCGCGACGGCTTGGAGTCGATCTCGCAACTCGTTCAGTTGCGGAGCGATCCGCAGCAATTGCTGCGAAGGCCGTGGCATTATCGGCGTGTGCCGCTGGTGGGACTTTCGCTGCTTCCCAAAAAAGTTTCGCAAGGTCCCATTCTCGCCAACCGCACGTCGATCAGCCAGTTGCCGCAACTGCGGAGTTGGCCCCACGATGGCGGGGCTTTTATCACCCTGCCGCAAGTTTATACCGAGGACGTTCGTCAACCGGGACTCCAGCACAGCAATCTGGGAATGTATCGCGTGCAATTGTCGGGTGAGCGTTACCTACAGGACGAGGAGATCGGACTCCATTACCAAATCCACCGCTCGATCGGGGTCCACCATGCGGTAGCGCTCGCGGCAGGAAAACCGTTTCGCGTGAATGTGTTCGTCGGTGGGCCACCGGCGATGACTGTGGCGGCAGTGATGCCCCTGCCCGAGGGAATGAGCGAACTCGGTTTCGCGGGGGTTTTGGGGGGGCAGCGTGTGCGGATGATTACTCGCGGCGATGAGTTGCCTATCCACGCGGATACCGATTTCTGCATCGTCGGCGAAGTGATCCCTGGCCGGTTGGAACCAGAAGGTCCGTTTGGCGATCATCTGGGGTACTACAGCCTGGCCCATCCCTTTCCCGTTATGCGGGTGAAAGAGGTGTATCATCGCAAGGGTGCCATCTGGCCTTTCACCGTGGTGGGCCGACCGCCGCAGGAAGACAGCATGCTAGGTGAATTGATTCATGAGATGACCGGACCACTGATCCCCGAAGTGTTGCCTGGAGTGCGGGGAGTCCACGCCGTTGATGCGGCAGGGGTGCATCCGTTATTGCTGGCAATCGGAAGTGAGCGTTACATGCCCTTTATTGCGGCCGGGCGTCCTCAAGAGATACTCACGCAGGCCAGTGCGATTCTAGGTCAGGGACAATTGTCGCTCGCCAAGTTTCTGTTGATCGTCGCCGAGCAGGACAATCCGCAACTCGATCTCCACGATATCGAACAATTCCTGCGGCATCTATTGGAACGAACCGATTGGTCGCGTGATTTGCATTTTCACACCCAGACGACCGTCGATACGCTCGACTACAGTGGCTCGGCATTGAATGCGGGTTCCAAGGTGGTGATGGCTGCCGCTGGTCCAGCGCGCCATGACTTGGCAAAGCGCGTCCCCCAGGATTTAAGGCTTCCCGGTGGTTTCCGCGATCCACGCCTGGTGTTGCCTGGCGTGCTGGCGGTCACCGGCCCGCATTGCCCCGCACCGTCGTTCGACTACGACGTTTCACGCACGTCTCAGAGCAATTCTCGCCGCGACATCGCCGCCCCCATCGAACGATTTTGTGCAGAAAGCTCAGTAGCAAGTTTTGGCAGTATTCGCTGGATCGTAATCGTAGACGACAGTCAGTTTGTCGCCGAGTCGCTCCGGAATTTCTTGTGGGTGACTTTCACACGCACCAACCCAGCGCTCGACCTGTACGGTATCGAAAGTTTCGTGATTGACAAACACTGGGGCTGCCGAGGCCCGCTCGTCTTTGACGCCCGTATCAAGCCGCATCATGCCCCCGTGCTGGAGGAGCCTCCGGAGATTACGCTAAGCGTCGATTCCCTCGCCGCCCCCGGTGGCCCGCTCCATGGCATCTATTAGCAGTATGAATCTGATCGAAGATCGGTTTTACTAAGGCTTGATAGCCGACGCCGGAAGGGGGTGGTTCTCAGGTCCCGACCATCGCCTCTCGGCGACGGCTAGAATTTTATCTTCTTACACGGAAGAATTTCCTGTTCAGATTTGCCGCCCAGATCGTTATGTTTATTGGAGCAACTTTGCCCATACCTGCGAGAGGATACCCCCAGATGGCTAAACTGACGTTTCACGGTGCTGCCCAGACGGTCACCGGTTCCAAGTATCTGCTTAAGGCTGGGGATGCTCAGGTCTTGCTCGATTGCGGCTTGTTCCAGGGGCTCAAGAAACTGCGAGAACTGAACTGGACAGCACCCGCGTTTGATGTTCGGCAAGTGGACTCGGTCGTACTAACCCATGCCCATCTCGATCATGTGGGCTATCTGCCTCGAATCGTGAAGCAAGGGTTTCGCGGCAAGATCTTCTGCACGCCGGCCACGGCGGAGTTGGCCGAAATCATTCTTTTGGACTCGGCCAAGATTCAAGAAGCGGACGCCGATTATGCCAACAAGAAGGGCTTTTCAAAACACATCCCGGCGTTCCCACTTTATGAGGGGAATGACGTGAAGGAGACAATCAAACTGTTTCGCACCCAACCGCGGGAGCATTGGTTTTCGCCCGCTGAGCCGATTGGGATGCGGTTCCACGATGCGGGACATCTTCTGGGATCGAATTTGATCGAGGTTGAAATTCGCGATCGCAAAGAGCCCTTGCGAATCGTTTTTTCTGGCGATGTGGGCCGCTACGACGGTCCGCTCTACCACGACCCCACGCCACCCCCGGCCTGCGACTACTTGATCTGCGAGAGCACCTATGGAAATCGCGATCACCCAGAGGTTGACTTGATGCAGAGCCTGGCTGATGTGGTGAACCGCTCTGCCAAACGGGGCGGCTTGATGCTGGTCGCTGCGTTTGCCGTTGGGCGTTCGCAGCAGTTGATTTACCTGTTGCAACTCTTGAAGAAGGATGGCCGTATCCCCGATTTGCCGATTTATCTGGATAGCCCCATGGCCTGCAATGCCACAGGTGTCTACCGCGAGTTCGATGAAGATCATGACCTCAGTGAAGGGGAACTCGACTATGAGCATCCTCTGCTGGCCGGGCCGCGAATCTTTTTGTGTCGCAAGGCGGAAGAATCGAAAGCCCTCAATCGGCTCCCGGGTCCTGCAATTGTCATTGCCAGCAGCGGCATGATGACCGGTGGCCGAATCGTCCATCATCTCAAGCAGCGGCTTCCCGATCCGAAAAACACGGTGGTCCTGTCCGGGTACATGGCCGAGGGGACTCGTGGCCGATCTCTCCAGGACGGCACCGAAACCTTACGAATGCACGGGCAGGAAATCCCGGTGCGGGCAGCGATCGAAAAGATTCCAGGTCTCAGTGGGCACGCCGACCGGAGCGGCCTGCTGCGGTGGCTTGAGTCCCTCCCTGACCCCAAACGAGTATTTCTCACGCATGGCGAATTGGAGAGCAGCGAGTCACTCGCGATGGAATTACGGACTTCACGTGGCTGGGACGTGCATATCCCCGCCTTGGGGGAGACGCAAGAACTCGATTAATCAGCAGGATCGCCCCACCAACTGGATTGGTGCATACAAGTGCCAATTATGACGATAAGGTAAAGTTGCAATGCGAGCTGGTCCGTCCCGGGCCCGACTATTTCCCCTTCCGAAGAGACACAATGGACCTCCCCCCCGAAGTCGAAGCAAACCGACAGGCGATCCTTCGCTCGCCCAGCTATCGCATGGCTGAGGTCGATGTCGACTTTCTAGGCCGCGCAGCCCAGCGACCGATTCGCATGCAGCTCGAATTGCACAAAGTCGAGACACTGCTGCGTGAGAACAAGATCGACTCCACGATTGTCGTATTCGGAGGAACCAGGGTCGTCCAACGCCACCTAGCCGAGCAGCGGCTGGCCGCAGCGAAAGCCCTGTTGGCCGAAAATCCTTCCGACGCGCTCGCCAGGCGAGGAGTTGTCCGGGCAGAGAGCGTCCTCGCCAAGGCACGTTTTTACGATGATGCGCGAGAGTTTAGCCGCATCGTTTCGTCATCATGTCATCACGATAGCAAGTGCAACTTCGTGATCGCCACCGGTGGCGGGCCGGGTGTCATGGAAGCTGCCAATCGAGGTGCCTTTGAAATAGGTGCCAAGAGCATCGGTCTCAATATCGAGTTGCCACACGAGCAGGAGCCCAATCCGTACATCACACCGGAGTTATGTTTCCAGTTTAGCTACTTTGCGTTGCGGAAATTTCACTTCGTTCTCCGCGCCGCAGCATTGGTCGTGTTTCCCGGTGGGTTTGGCACGCTCGATGAACTCTTCAACACGCTCACCCTGCGGCAAACGGGTCGCATGCAGGAAATTCCCATCATTCTTTACGGCAAGGAGTATTGGAAGAATGTAATCAATTTCCAATACCTGTCTGATCAAGGGGTGGTAGCAGACGACGATCTGGAACTTTGCTACTACGCAGATACCCCGGCAGAAGCGTGGAAAATCATCGCCGATTTTCACCACGTCGGTTGAAATTTCGGCCATTTTAGCCACCTATCTGTGGCCAAACGCCATTTTCGAGCCTTGCACCTTGGCTGCTCGCTGGGATAATTAGCGAGACTCCCCAAACGGGATAAGTCGAGGCAATTCCCCCCCCCAATCAACCCCAGCGATGGTTTCCATGAGTTTTATTGAGAAGCATTCTTTCTGTGTGTGTAGTTTCTTCCTAAAGTGTGTTAGTGCCGTAGTAATGCTTGCATTGATTTCCCCGTTCGCGTTTGCCCAGCAATCGACAGTCGCCGTGGTTGGAGATGAGAGTGCCGATTCGGTTCCCTTGCCAACTGATGCGCAAACCGCTGAAGATATTTTCGAATTCATGGACGGCTTGGGTGAGATGGAACCCGAGGGCAAGAGCGACGAAGAAGTCGTCGAACATCAAAAAAAGATTTTTCGCACGGTACTGATTGCGGCGAACAAGATTCTGACCATGGAGATCACTAACCCACAGGCGCTCGAAGCCAGCTTCTACAAGCTGCAGGCCTTGCAGTATTTGCGCGAGCTCGGAGAACCGGGTGCCGCCGACCTATTCGAGCAGGCGATCCAAGCCGCACTCGCCGACCCACGGTCGGAAGTGAGCGAGATCGGGATGAAGTTCAACATCGAACGCGGATTAGGAATGTGGAGCAAGTTGAATGAAGCCGAGCGGAATGGAGTCATTGATACGCTTGTTGCATTTGTTAGCCGCGGTACTCCGGATGAGAGCAAACTGCAAATGGTCATGTCAGTTGTTGATTACTTGGGGGACTCCGGCGGTGCAGCCCAAGCTAAACGCCTCTTGGATGCGACAATCCCTCTCTATCAGAAGAGCGACAATCCCGACTTGCAGCAGGTCGTGCCGATGCTCGAGGGGATCGCAAGGCGGATGGGCCTGCCGGGCAATCCGATCCGAGTCGAGGGAACGCTGCTCGATGGCACCAAGTTCGACTGGGCAAGCTATCGGGACAAGGTCGTCTTGGTAGATTTTTGGGCTACCTGGTGTGGGCCCTGTCGAGCCGAAGTACCGAACGTGCTCAAACTTTACGAGGCCTACCACGATAGAGGTTTCGAAGTGGTCGGAATCAGTCTCGATGCAAAACGTGAGCAGGCTGAAAGCTACATCCAGCAAACCGGCATCCCCTGGGTCACGCTCTTTAGCGAGGACGAAACCGAACGCGGCTGGGAGCATCCCCTGGCGGTTTACTATGGGATCACCGGCATCCCGCGAGCGATTCTGGTCGACAAGGCGGGCAACGTCGTGAGTATGCTCGCGCGGGGACCCAATTTGGAGCGTGAGCTAAGAAAACTGCTCGGCGAACCCCAGGCCAGCGCTGCAGAATCTGAAACCAGCAAGACAATCGAAGTCGCTAAGCCCGTGGTAAGTGAGTAAACTCAGAGCGTTCTGGTGATACCCGCCCCCGCAAGGGGGAGGTTATGCAGCCAGCTTTTATCTGAGTGACTCTTTCCAGACGACAGCGTTCCATGGGTAACTCCTCCGACAAGATTGTACCCCAAGAGTACACCGGGGTACTCGCCGAGCCGTGGTCCGGCGGGAAGCTTGCGCGACTGCTGGCCGTCTTCGGCCCGGCGGCCATTGTTGCCTCGGTCGCCATCGGAGCAGGCGAAACGATTGTCGTCGTGCGGGCCGGCTCCTGGGCCGGCTACGATCTGATGTGGCTGGTGCTCTTGAGTGTGCTCGTGAAAGGGGTGTTTGTCACTTACATGATGGGCCGCTATACAGCGGTCAGCGGCGAACCGCTCAGCCATCGACTGGTTCGGGCGCCGGGTCCACGAGGTTGGCTGTTGTTGCTCATCGTATTTTTGGAAATGGCTGCCGCAGGGCCCTTGTGGGCTGCAGTCGCCCGACCTTGCGGGGACCTGTTGTATTTTCTGCTGCCGGACGATCCGTCCGCGGTGCAGGGCCAGGAACTTTATGTCGAGCGCTCGCTCACCTCGCTGTTCATCCTCGCCGCACTGGGTTTTAGTTTTCTTCTCAACTACAGTCGACTGGAAAAGCAACAGGTGGTGATCTGTTGTTTGCTGGTATTGGGGACCTTGATTGGCACGATTCTGGTTCGGCCCGATCTTTGGGCTGCCCTCCAGGGAAGTTTTTCTTTTGGCCACATACCAGCGTTTCCCGCGTGGGCCCCTGCCGACGTGCGAGCGCAACCCGCGATCGCCTTGGTGACGACCTTCGGCTATGTGGGAGGAAGCGTACTGGGGTATATCGTCTATGCCAATTGGATCTCTCTTCATGGCTGGGGACTCACGGGGCATCCGCACATTGATGAGATTCGCCAGCGGGCCGCCGCCGGCGTTCCCGGCGATTATCTTCCCACCGAGCCGACCCAGGTCGAGCGGATTCTCCGTTCGCTCTTACCGCTCAAATGGGACGTCGGCTGCGGGGCACTCGTACTCTGGATTGTGAGCGCATCGTTTATGATGGCCGGAGCGGCGGTGCTCTATCCGCTGCTGGCGAGCGGCAAGCTCGCTGAGGCATTCTCCGATTGGAGTCTGCTCACCGATCAGGCCCAGGTGTGGCGGAATATCCATCCGGCGCTCGTGTGGGTCTATTACGTTTGCGTGCTGATCGCCCTCTGGGGCACCTTGCAGGCCTTTCCAGAAATCTACTCGCGAGTGATCCACGATTTTTCACAGGCGATCTGGCCCGACAGCCATTGGACCTTCCGTCAGGTTCATCGGGTGGTCATCATTTATGTCTTTGCCGCAGCGATGCTGGTGGTGTGGAGTGATCTCAAGTTCGACACAATCACACACATCGTTGCTTTTCTGACTACGAATCTTGCCGTGGCCATTTCGATGCTCGCGGCGTTGTATCTTAATTTCCAACTCCCACCCCCCTACCGCACACGTTGGTGGATGCTGCTGGGGGGAATTCTTTCCGCCGTGATCTTGCTGGTAGTGGCCACCGTGAATGGAGTGGGGCTTTGGAAAGAATTGTGGAAACTCGTGGTGTAGGCCTCTGTCCTGCGATGGCAGCCAAGATGGCTGCCCCAGGTCTGTTTTGAAGTGGATCACATCAAGTTCGAAGCCGGCACGACTATCGAGCAACCTGCTTGATTCGCTCGTCTGTTACTGTGTAATAGGAAAGCCCTCTTCAGTTCTTACAGGCGGATTTCTTATGCAGCAATCTGCGTTTTCACGTCAGCGTCACGCTGCGTCTCTGATCGAGTTGCTCGTCGTACTCGTCATCATGGGCATGATGACGAGTCTCTTACTCCCGGCATTACAAGGAGCCCGCAACCGCGCGCAGGATACGGTTTGTCAGAACAATGTCCGCCAGCTACATATGGCGTTGGGCCAGTTCATTCAGGCCAAAAGGAGATTTCCTGATCCGCATCGTTGGACCGTCGATATTCTCAAATGGATTGAACAACGACCTTTGGCTGATGTGATGAAGGACAACTATGACCCAAACGCTGAATTCCCCCGTCCTCCCCTACTGCGCTGTCCGATGCAGGAAGACATTCCCAGTCGTGTCTCGGCAGTTGACTGTTGCCACTACGTGCTCACAGTCACCCGGTTCCCTAATGGCAAACCCGAAGGGCTCGGATGGGAAATACATGATCGCCAGTCGCTCGATGACGACATCTCCGAAGAACCGTGGTACATCGGACCTGAGATGACGCATCTCTTTCAGCAGAGAATGTTTGCCAACGAACCGGGACCACACACGTCGGGGCTGTATATGACCCGCCATGGATTCGTCCCTCGGTGATATGCAGCCCAGTTACTGCAAGCCGCAATTTGTGTGGAGCTTTTGGCGGTCGGCTGTAGCATGCCGTGGCAGGTTCGGCTGCGCGAACTACAATCCTTAATTTGTTACGTATCTGTCATGAGTTTGAATGCGAGATAGGCTGTTTCAGCCTATCTCGTAGCCGTCGGCCAACAGGTGTGTGGCGAATGAGTGACGAAACGTGGGGCTGGTGACCGGACTTGACTTGAACGGTTCATTCAAATTGATACCTAGTCGCTGTGTTGTCATTTGTTAAAATGGCAGGCTCGAAATTCGTCCCTCAAAGTTTATAGAATCGAGCTGGTATCTCTCATGTCGCAAAAGTCTCTCAATGTTGCCCTCATCGGCTACAAATTCATGGGGAAAGCCCACAGCCAGGCGTGGCGCACAGTCGGTCGGTTTTTTGACCTTGATCTCGATCCCGTCATGAAAGTGGTCTGCGGTCGCGACGCGGAGGCGGTTGCCGAATTTGCCGAACGCTGGGGCTGGGAAAACTCCTCGGCCAATTGGCGGGAGGTCGTAAATCGCGACGATGTTGACGTTGTCGACGTTTCCACGCCCGGCTACACCCATGCGGAGATTAGCATCGCCGCAGCCCAGGCGGGCAAACATGTCTTCTGTGAAAAACCACTCGCGTTCAACGTGACAGAAGGCCGCGAGATGCTCGCTGCCGTTCGTAAGGCGGGTGTGAAGCACATGGTTAATTTCAACTATCGACTCTGCCCGGCCGTTTCTCTCGCCAAACAGATGATCGACGCAGGAGCGATTGGCGACATTCGGCACATTCGCTGCACGTATTTGCAGGACTGGCTGGTGGACCCCGAGTTCCCCATGAATTGGCGAATTCGTAAAGAAACCGCCGGTTCGGGGGCCCACGGCGATCTGGGGGCCCACTCCATCGATCTGGCCCGCTTCCTGGTCGGCGAGATTGATGAAGTGGTTGGCACCAAAAAGACCTTCATCTCCGAGCGACCGGCGGAAGGAACTTCCTCAGGACTCACTGCAAAGGCTGGCGAGGGAACAGAGCAAGTCACCGTCGACGATGCTTCGCTCTTTCTCGCCAAGTTCACGAGCGGTGCCCTCGGCTCCTTCGAAGCCACACGCCTGGCCCCCGGTCGCAAAAACTTCAATCGCTTCGAAATCAACGGTAGTACAGGCTCGGTGGCGTGGTGCTTTGAAGATTTGAATTATCTCGATTACTATTCAACCGCAGATCCAGGCACTCAGCAAGGTTTCCGCCGGATCATTGCCACCGAGGGCGCTCACCCGTACGCCGGCAACTGGTGGCCGCCAGGCCATATGCTTGGCTACGACCACAGTTTCTCGCACGCAGCCTATAACCTCACCCAGGCGATCGCCAAGAACCAGCCTTGCGTTCCCGACTTCCACGACGGTGCCCAATGCGTGGCCGTGCTGGAAGCGGTCGATGCCTCGATAGATTCGGGGAGTTGGGCGAAAGTAGAAATGATCGATTAATCGAAGCGGACTGGCATAATTTATCTCCTCATTCAAACGAGTCAGAAATGAATCAAATCAAAGCAGGCATCATCGGCACAGGTTTCATTGGTCCCGCACACGTTGAGGCCCTGCGGCGGCTTGGGTACGTGCTTGTCGCGGCAGTTGCCGAACGCGACACGGCCCTTGCCCAGGCCAAGGCCGATGAACTCTCGATTCCTCAGGCTTACAGCGACTACCACCAGTTGCTCGCCGATCCGGAGATTCAGGTCGTGCATAACTGCACGCCCAATCACCTCCACTTCGAGGTGAATCGCGACATCCTCGCGGCCGGCAAGCATGTCATCTCTGAAAAACCGTTGGCAATGAACTCCGACGAGTCCCGGGAACTGGTGAAGCTGGCCGAGGCAGCCGGGGTGGTCCATGCGATCGACTTCAATTACCGTTACATGCCGCTTGTGCAACAGGCCCGACTCATGTGTCAGGCCTCGGAGGAAGTCGGGCGGATCCTTGCCGTCCATGGATCGTATCTGCAAGATTGGCTTTTGAAAGAAACCGATTGGAACTGGCGGTTGGTGCCCGAAATGAGTGGCGAATCGCGTGCCGTGGCCGACATCGGTTCTCACTGGTGCGATCTAATTCAGTTCATCACCGGCTTGAAGATCGTCCGCGTGATGGCCGACCTCGTTACGATTCACCCCTCCCGCAAGCGGCCCAAGGTGGAGGTGGAGACCTACGCCGGCAAGGTGCTCCGGCCTGAAGACACGGAAGATGTTCCGATCAACACCGAAGATTATGCTTCGATCCTGTTGGAATTCGATTCGGGAATGCACGGCGTGCTGACGGTCAATCAATGTGCCGCGGGGAGAAAGAATCGGCTGTTCTTCGAGATCGACGGCAGAAACAGTGCCTTGTCGTGGAATCAAGAACGGCCAAACGAGCTGTGGGTGGGTCACCGCGACGGACCGAATCAAACCATCATGAAGGACCCCAGTCTGCTCTATCCCGAGGCTCGCCAATATGCCCACTATCCCGGTGGCCACAACGAGGCGTATCCCGACGGACCGAAAAATCTCTTTCGCAATGTGTACGGCTTTATCGCCGGCACCCGGCCCGGGGGCGATTTCGCCACGTTCGTCGATGGCCACAACGAGATTGCCATCTGCGATGCGGTTCTCAAAAGTGGACGCGAGAAACAGTGGGTCAACGTGGAGTATTGAGCGGCACCGAGTTCCTTTTGTAAACGGAGCAATCGCTACAATCCCCCGGGCTTACCTTAACTGCTTGCAGCGAAATTCTGCGAGCTTGCTTTCATCCCGATTCCTGCTGCATTGAAGTGGGCATTGCCGTAAAATAGACGGTAGCCTCTGTCGAGGCGGCTTTCAACTCCGAGATGTACCGCGAGTCCTGAGGAACCTGTTCATGGCGAAATTGGCCACCTGCCCTGGCTGTACCACTCAACTGGCATTGCCAGAAGAAGCGACGCTCAGCGACGAAGCCCGCTGTCCGCGGTGTGGTGACGAGTTTCCTTTGATGGAAGTGGTGCAGTTCTCCATCCCTACCGCAGAGTTGATTCCCGCGAGTGACAGGAGCAAGTGCAGTGAGGTTGCCGAGTGGGCAGCTAATACCATGGTCCAAGAGCCACTGGATGTACGTACGCCAGTGCAAGAATCGACGGCTGTGGATGAAGCAGAAATAGACGAAGTTCAAGCTGCCCCGCCCGAGCGCGCTGAGAGCGATTTGACTGCTACCCTTTCCGACTGGGAAGCCCGACTCAAGCGAGCCATCTCAGACACGCAGCCGAGTGAGTCCCCAGAGAGTCTATCCGAAGGCGAAATCTCTGAGCCAGTAGAGTTGGAACGCGGGTCTGCCAGGAAGTCGAACGACTCGCTCCAAGACTTTTCCTTTCCCCATGAAGACCTCGAACCTCAAGGCGATTCGGAACCGGCACCGGAGGCCACTCCCTGGGCAGCAGTGGAAACTGAGGAGTTTGATTTTGATTCTGCTGAGCCGACTGTAAAGACTACATCCGATCATACTGTTGTTCATCTTGCAGCTCCTACCACTCCGGATTTGGAGATTGACACCACCGATCAATTAACGTCTCCTAAGAAAAGTACACATAGCCTTTCGCGCACGCTGCTCAGTGCGAGTTTAGGATTGATCGGGATTCCCCTAGGTTTATATGCTTTGCTGTGGATCAAAGGTCCCGCCGCCGACGTGGCGCATCTAGCAGATTACCTGCCCAGAGTTATGTTGCCCGCTTCAATGCAAACCCCATTGCCGAACTTGCAGGAAGGTGAAGCGGAGTTGGCTCAAGAAGAATCCGAAGCCTCGCCATCTCAGGATGAGCAAGCAATGCCACCCTTGGTGACCGATCCCGAAGTCCAGCCCGCTACAGCGGAAGTGCCCGTTTACAGTGGCCCCCGATTCGCACTGGTTGAGAGTGAGGAGTTTCACCGCCTGTTGACTGCCGCCGCAGAAGCCGCACCGGAATTGGCATCGGGAGATTTAGCCGATCAAGCCATCAAGAAACGCAAGGGTCATGCCTACATAACGCTCTGTCGGCTGGCCGACAAATGTTCGTTCATGAATCAACCTGGACTCACGGTCGAGGATGCCGACCAAGTCGCCGAGGCCCAAGAGTTGCTTGAAGCGTTTTTTACCAATCCCCATGTTCTGGCTGATTTACCGCTTATCGCTGGCCCTTGGTGGGAGTTTGAGGCACGACCCTCGGCGGGGGCTGTGCTTGCCGGTCGTGTCGAGCGCGTCGAATCAACTGCGGCAGGATCGCTTGCCAGGATCCGCTTGGGAGAGTCTGGAGCGTTGGTTCCGGTGTTAATAGGTGGGAATGCTCCTCGCCTTGGGGCACAAATCGGAATTGTGGGCAGCATCGTAAATGATGCGCCAACTACTATTCCAGCCCTCTCAGGGGTAGCGAATCCTATTGTGGTGGCCCATTTCTTGCTGCCGATTCAAGGCGAATACGCTTCCGAAACGCTGAAATAAGGATCATCCGGATAAAGCGACCGCCGGGCGACTATCGACGGATCGCTAGCCGCGAAGCTTCTTCGGCACGTAAAAACGGTTCGAATATCAAAGATCGACAGAGCACGAACTTGTGCCACGCCGATTCTAACCCATCGCGCGGCCAAAAGCTTGCGAACAGTTACAATCCAACGGCTGCCCTGTCGTATCGAGGCAACCCATTAGCGACTTGCAGCCTTCGCCGACTTGCTGACGAGAGCATTGCTATCTTGATTGAGCTTCTCTAAGACTTCGATCTGCCGCAGCTCGCGGTGTTGTCGCATGATCTCGGCGACGTAGAGGCGGTCCCACCATCCGTCGTGCTTGGATAGATTCTCCAACTGTTCATTCGCCTCTGGCAAGGCCGTTTTATAGAACCGCACCTCGTAATCGTTCTCCTTAAGCCAGATTGCGTGGCTGACTAGGTGCTCTGCCAGGTGAACTTCACGCCACTGTTGCTTTCGCTCTTCCAGTGTGAGTTTGTTTGTCTGCCGGTCAACTCGCTTCTGTAATTCGTTGATTTCTTGTTCGCTCATCATTTTCAAAGGAAATCGCTTGTCTAGTTCGGCTTTTTCACGTTTCTGCCAATCAGCTTTGAACTTCTTTTGCATCTCGAGTAGCCTTGCAACAGTTTCGGCGTGGAGAATGGGGTTGGCATAATTAAAAACAATCAACGCCCGTTCCGGCGACCGCTCGTAGATGTATTTAATGAAGGCTGTCGGAACCTCTTCGTTCCTGTTGAGCTGGCCTCGAACATAATCCAAGTAATCTGCGTAATTGAGCGCCAGCAATGTCGAAGGACCCTCCGCACAGACATCGTGGCCCTGAAACCAATCCCGAACAAACGAGCGGACGTGTTCATTCTCAGAATCGAGATGGGGTGCCAAAGCCCGAATAACGATTTTTGGCTGTAGTTGCAGTAATTGTAAGACTACAGGTGCCATGAGCCGCTGTCTTTCATCCAAACCCGGCGTTGCCACAAAGATGGCTATTTGCTTTGCGATCTCACCTTTGTCTGCGGTCGATTCCTTAAGTTTTTGAATTTCCTGGAAAACTACGACATTACTGCCAAAATCCCCACTTGTTTGAGTCTCAAAAGTTTCGAGGACCTGATTGAGTTGCCCCTGAATTGCCGGCTCCGCTTGAGCGAGCAGATTCTCCACGCCCGATTCCTGGCCTGTACAAGGAGTGCAGAACGCTAGGATAGCCCCAACAACCAGGATTCTGTTCATATTGGTTACCTCATCGATTGAAAAGTCTTTGATTGAGTCGTGTCATGAATAGGTTCTCAACGAGCAGGCGAAATCATTAATAACGAAGAATTCGTCCGGTTGTAAGCAGCCGCCCAACAAGCTGTGCCTGAATTGGCCCAGGATTTGGTAAATCCATTTCTGCTGGCTAAAATGGGAAAGCTGCACAGTATGCTACTATTGAAAACTAGGGATTTATGTCACAATCGGCCTGTTGAATTTGAGGCCAATTATCCTGCCTCAGATACTTGATCCGTCACCGCACCCTGATACTCACACTTGAGTCGCTATGAAAGTTGCCGTCCTACGAGAATCTTACCCAGGTGAAAATCGCGTAGCGTTGGTGCCTGACCTGCTGACACCGCTTACGAAGGGGGGCTGGCAAGTGCTCGTGGAAACGGGGGCTGGCATGGCCGCCGGATTCACCGATGCCGCCTACCAAGCCAAGGGTGCCGAGATCGTCCCCGATCGCCAAGCGGCGTTTGCCCAAGGTGACGTGATCCTGCAAGTTCGCTGTCTGGGTGCCAATCCGGATGCTGGCCGAGCAGACTTGGAATTCATTCGTCGTGGTCAGGTGCTTGTAGGCACTTGTGATCCGCTTGGCAATCCCCAGGCGATCCAAGAACTTGCCGAGCACGGCGCAATCGTTTTTGCGATGGAGTTGATCCCGCGCATCACCCGCGCGCAGAGCATGGATGTACTCTCCTCGATGGCAACTATCTCCGGATACAAGGCGGTGCTAAAGGCTGCCGATCACTTGCCGAAAATATTTCCTATGCTCATGACCGCTGCGGGGACCCTGGTCGCGTCGAAGGTGCTGGTAATCGGTGCCGGCGTGGCAGGATTGCAGGCGATCGCCTCGGCCCGGCGACTGGGTGCGATTGTGCAGGCCTATGACGTGCGGCCTGTGGTGAAAGAACAAATCGAGAGTCTCGGAGCGAAGTTTGTCGAACTCGACCTCGACACGGCCGGTTCGGAAGACAAAGGGGGTTACGCCAAAGAACTCAGCGAAGATCAGGTCCGTCGTCAACAGGAGCAATTAGCTGACGTGATCGCCGACTGCGACGTGTGCATCAGCACGGCCGCGATTCCCGGTAGAGCTTCGCCCCTGTTGATCACCGAAGAAGCGGTGAAGCGAATGCGTCCCGGCTCGGTGATTGTGGATCTGGCCGCCGAGCGGGGCGGAAATTGCTGCCTTTCCCAGGCGGACCAAACGATTGTGGAACATGGAGTGACGATCCTGGGCCCTACCAATCTCCCCGCTGGAGTCCCCCAACATGCCAGCCAGATGTTCGCCAAGAACATGGTCACTTTTCTCTTGCTCATGACGAAATCAGGCGAATTGGAAATGGACCTGAAAGATGAGATTATTCGCGATACGCTCGTTGCCAAAGACGGGCAAGTCCAAAACAGCCGCCTGCGCGAGATGCTGGGGCAGGAACCCCTGGTACTGCCCCCCACAGCGCCGCCTGTGGATCATTTGGCAGGGGACTCGTAAAACTATCGCTACGAAAAAGCTACCAGCGACTCGTTGAGTCGCGGCTGGGATAGTACCAACCACCAACCACTGCCCCTCTACCCATGGACATCATTACCGGCCTCACCATCTTCGTTCTCGCGGTCTTTGTTGGCGTGGAAGTCATCACCAAGGTACCGCCGACGCTTCATACGCCCCTCATGAGTGGCTCGAATGCGATTAGTGGGATTACCCTTGTCGGAGCCCTGCTGGCCGGAGAAGGCTTTTGGGGCGGGATGCTCGGTTTTCTGGCGATCGTGTTCGCTACGACCAACGTCATCGGTGGATTCCTGGTCACCCACCGCATGCTCGCGATGTTCAAGAAAAAGAAGTAACTCCTAACCAAACTAAGGGCGTACTGTAGTGTTTGACCTATTGCTGAAACAGATCTTGGTTGCCGAGCTGGAGCTCAAAGAACCTCTCGTCGAGCTTGCGGAAGAGGCGGCTGAGGTGGCATCGTGGCCTCAGTTTTCCACTTTCGGCTATTTGATCGCCTCTGTGTTATTCATCCTGGGAATTAAGGGGCTGACCCACCCGCGCACCGCCGTGCGGGGCAATCTACTTGGCGCTGCTGGGATGCTCATCGCCGTGTTGGTAACTCTGGTGGGTGGGAAGGTGAGTTGGCCAATTGCGATCGCTGGCATCGCTGTCGGGACGGCCGTGGGAACCTGGTTTGCCAACACCGTACAAATGACGCAGATGCCGCAACTGGTGGCCCTGTTCAACGGTTTTGGTGGCATTGCCTCGGTGCTGGTCGCTGGAGCCGAAGTTTTGCGAAATGCCCCTACGACCGGCAACGTCGCTGTCGCTGGACTCGCGGCGGGACTGACCGGGCTGATCGGTTCGGTCACGTTCACTGGTTCGCTGGTCGCCGCAGGAAAGTTGCAGGAACTGCCCCAGTTCAAAAAGGCATTCAGTTTTCCCGGACAACAGATCATCAATGCT
The DNA here is from genome assembly GCA_041738415.1 of Bythopirellula sp. GTDB lineage: Bacteria > Planctomycetota > Planctomycetia > Pirellulales > Lacipirellulaceae > Bythopirellula. The sequence goes on along the minus strand of JBGSPU010000127.1, from coordinate 7,689 downwards.
GTGCTGGTGGCCGTCTCACTGCTGTTATGCCTCGAAATGATGGACGGCACGGGCTGGGAATACTTTTTGCTAGCCGGAATCGCGCTCGTGCTGGGGGTGTTCCTGGTCACACCCATAGGGGGTGCAGACATGCCCGTCGTGATTGCTCTCCTGAACAGCTACTCGGGTTTGGCTGCCTCAGCGGCTGGCTTTGTCATCAATAACAACGTCCTGATCGTGGCGGGGGCACTGGTGGGTGCCTCGGGGATTATTCTCACGAACATCATGTGCAAGGCGATGAATCGATCGCTTCTCAACGTATTGTTCGCCAAATTCGAACCAAGTGCTGAGGGGCCAAGCGATGACGAGGTCTACGCCGGCAAAATCAAAAGTACGTCACCGGAAGAGGTGGCCATGCTGCTCGATGGCGTGCAGCGCGTTGTCGTGGTACCCGGCTATGGGCTCGCTGTGGCCCAGGCGCAGCACATCGTTCGTGAGTTGGCCACGTTGCTCGAAGCCGAGGGGGTCACGGTCGAATACGCAATTCACCCCGTGGCCGGACGCATGCCGGGACACATGAACGTCCTGCTCGCCGAGGCCGATGTCCCTTATGACCAACTCAAGGAAATGGACGTAATTAATCCGACCTTCTCTCAATGCGACGTGGCCATCGTGATCGGAGCGAACGACGTCGTGAATCCCGTGGCAAATACCGACCCCACCAGCCCGATCGCCGGCATGCCGATTCTCAATGTCAGCGATGCTCGCACAGTCATCGTGGTCAAACGGAGCCTGAGCCCCGGTTTCGCAGGCATCCCCAACCCCCTCTTTGCCGCCGACAACTGCCTGATGCTGTTCGGCGATGCCAAACAGGTACTCATGGAACTAGTTGCGGCTCTGAAAGAACAGTGAGCCCATTTTCCCAAAAAGCCTTCTTCGCGGCACTTCACCCCTGTTGCTAGGGCAACGACTTCCGGCTAGAATTGGGCATAGATATTGATACCGAGTCTCACTAGCAGATTTTTCACTATGTCCGATGTCGAAAACCAGCACGCTTCAATTCCCCTCGCCTTGCTACGTTCTGGGCAGCAGGCTACCGTTCAATCGCTGGTCGGCTCCATGGAACTAGTGCGGCATCTCAACGAACTTGGTATTCACGAAGGTTCACTGCTGGAAATGGTGCGACCTGGCCCGACCTGCATTCTGCGCATCAATGGCACCAAATTGTGCGTCCGTGGAGATGAACTGTTGCGAGTGATGGTCACACCACTTTCAATGACAAGGCAAGCGGGATGACGACGTTGGCACAGCTTGGCCGCGGTCAGTCGGCCTTGGTGGTTCAGATTGTCCGGGGAGGTGAACTCGCTCAGCGACTCTTGGAAATGGGCGTGACGCCTGGCGTCACGATCCAATTCGTCGGTGCGGCTCCGCTTGGTGATCCGTTGGAGTTTGAACTTCGTGGCTATCGACTCTGCATGCGTCGCACCGAAGCCGAGCAGATAGAAATTCGCTTGCCGTAATATGAACCCAGCATGTCCACTATCGTCTCACGCTCGACTCTTCGCATTGCTCTGGTAGGAAATCCCAATACGGGTAAGTCCACCCTGTTCAATACCCTGGCTGGAATAAACCAGCGGGTAGGCAATTATCCGGGTGTCACGGTCGAGAAAAAAATCGGGCGATTCAAAAATGCCGAACAGACGTTCGAGGTGATCGATCTCCCCGGCACGTATAGTCTGGCACCACGCTCGCCTGATGAGATGGTGGCGGTCGATGTGCTCTTGGGCCGCGGGAGTCACCAGTCGCCTCCCGATATTGTGCTCTCTATCATCGACGCCGCGAACTTGCAGCGGAATCTCTACCTCTTGAGCCAGGTCCTCTCGTGTGAGCTTCCCACGGTGGTGGCACTGAATATGGTCGACGTTGCGGCGGACCGCGGCATCGAAATGGATGTCGAGTCACTCTCAGAACGACTTGGGGTGCCGGTGATTCCCATTCAAGCGAACCGTGGGCAGGGTCTCGACGCGTTAAAGGCAGCTCTCATCGAAGCTGCTGATCAGAGCACTCCGCCAGAACACGATCCTTTCCCACCGGTGTTTCGCCAGCATGCGGATCAACTCGCCGAGAAGCTCAATCGAGATCGTTCCGAACCGTTACCGCGGTATTTGGTAAGTCGATTGATTTTGGATGGCAACGGCTATCTTGAGCATCAATTGCTTCCGAGTGAAACCCCATCACAGCACGAGGAGCTTGCCTCGATTCGCCAGTCGCTTGCGGCGGAGGGACTGTCCGTGCCTGCGGTCGAAGCGATGGCACGCTACGATTGGGTCGCCAAGATTCTTGATGGCATCGTGCATGTTCCCGACGAGCGACATCTCACGATCAGTGACCGCATCGATCACGTGCTCACCAACAAAGTGTGGGGGACACTCGTTCTGCTGGTGGTGATGGCCTGCTTGTTCTCGTCCATTTTTGTTCTTGCCGAGCCCGCCATGAATTTGGTCGACGACGGAGTGGGCTGGCTTGGCGAACTGGTGAGTTCGCATTCGCCAGAAGGCGCATTACGATCTCTGATCGTCGATGGAGTCATCGGCGGAGTGGGAGCTGTGGTGGTCTTCCTCCCGCAGATTCTCATCCTATTTGCCTTCATTGCCGTGCTGGAGGACTGCGGCTATATGGCTCGCGCAGCGTACCTCATGGATCGCCTCATGGCCGGCGTGGGACTCAGCGGCAGGTCGTTCATTCCCCTGTTGTCGTCTTTCGCCTGCGCCGTCCCCGGAATCATGGCCACCCGCGTGATCGAGAACCGCCGCGATCGTCTGGCGACAATTCTCATCGCTCCGCTGATGAGTTGCTCAGCCCGGCTTCCAGTGTATGTGATTCTGATTGGAGCATTCGTCCCCGCCCATCGTTATCTCGGCGGCATCGTCGGCCTGCGGGGACTGACTCTGCTGGCGATGTATCTGGTGGGAATCACCGTGGCAGTGGTGGTCGCCTGGCTATTAAAGAAGACGTTGCTACGCGGAGAGACCCCCCCCTTTGTGCTGGAACTTCCTAGTTACAAATTGCCCTCATGGCGAACCGTTTTTTTTCGCATGGCGGAACGAGGCTGGGATTTTATCGAGCGGGCAGGGACGGTAATCTTTGCCGTGACGATTGTCGTGTGGGCCTTGGCTTATTATCCCCGCAGTGAATCGCAGGTGGCCGAAATGGTTGCAGCCGAGCGTGAAGCATTGGAAATTCAAATTACCAACACTCTGCCCAATACCCCCGATCATGAGTTGGCCTTGAGAGAACTCGTCCAGTTCGACCAGCCTGAAAATCTTGATCACCTCGCAGCGAGTCTGCATCAGCAGCAGAGCTTTCTGGGTCGCGCTGGACAATTTATCGAGCCAGCGGTCAGGCCGTTGGGCTGGGATTGGCGGATTGGCTGTGCGGCGATTGCCTCGTTCCCGGCCCGAGAAGTGGTGATGGGCGTCTTGGGTGTCATCTACAACTTAGGGAGTGACTTGGACGTCGGCTCCGAGGGGGACCAATCCCGCTTGCAGGAACGCTTGCAGGCCGCCCGCTGGGACGACTCGGGGGAGCGCGTGTACAATTTACCGGTGGCGCTCTCCCTAATGGTATTCTTCGCATTATGTGCCCAATGCGCAGCTACGCTGGCGGTCATCCGCCGCGAGACCAACAGTTGGCGCTGGCCTGTGTTTACGTTTACCTATATGACGGTGCTCGCCTATGTCGCGGCGCTGGCCACCTACCAAATCACCAGCCGAATCGGGTTATAATGATGCAAGACGCGATGGCTATTTTGATCACACTTGTTGCCGTGGCCTATCTCGGCCGTTTGGCTTGGTTGCGTTTTGTCAAAGGTGCCTCCTCAGGGTGCGGCACTTGTGGCCGTTGCTCCTCCAACATCAAAAACGTCGTGCAAATCGAAGGGCTGAAATCTGTGAAGAACGAACATTGAACCATTAGTTCGACTGAAACTCGCTCCGCTTTGCCGAGCGAGACTCGGCGGACGCGCCGCGGCTCACCAATTTGTTATTTATCGCTCATGGCAATGGATGGCACCTCACCAGTGTTCGACTCGAGATGGAAACAGGCCTTCCGGCGACGGCTCTTGGCTTGGTACGCCAAGCATGAGCGGGATCTCCCTTGGCGGAAATCGCAGGATCCCTATCGCGTGTGGGTCAGCGAGGTGATGTTGCAGCAGACCCAGGTGGAGACCGTCAAGCCGTATTTCTTACGATTCCTGAAGACGTTTCCCACGGTAAAAAAACTTGCCGCCGCCGAAGAGAGCCAGGTGCTGCGGTTGTGGGAAGGGCTCGGATATTATCGCCGAGCACGGGGGCTGCATGCCGCAGCGAAACAGGTGGTCGCAGAGCACACGGGACAGTTCCCCCGCGACGTCGCCCGCTTGCAGACCCTGCCAGGAATCGGGCGGTATACGGCAGGGGCCATCGCTTCGATTGCTTATGGCGAGCGGGCACCCATCCTGGAAGCGAACACCATTCGGTTCCTCGCACGGCTCCTGGCCTATCCCGACGATCCCACCAAAGCTGTCGGACAGCGTCTATTGTGGGCCACGGCCGAGGAAATCTTACCCCGAACCGATATTGCCCGATTTAACCAGGCACTGATGGAACTCGGTTCGCTCGTTTGCACTCCGACCCAACCGAGATGCGGCGAATGCCCAGTGACTGCTCACTGCGAAGCCTTTCGAAATGGATCGCAACATGAACTGCCACGTGCGTCTGCCAAAGTGAAGTTTACTGATATCCGAGAGGCGGCAGTGGTCGTGCGTAAGAATGGCCGCCTGATTGTGCGGCAGTGCGGACCGGGCGAGCGCTGGGCGGGGCTATGGGATTTTCCCCGCTTCGAGATCGAGAGCGAACAACCGCTGTTTGTTGAGAAAGAATTGAGTGAGAAGGTTCGCAAGCAAACCGGCGTTTCTACCAAACCAGGTAGCCTCCTGACCACGATCAAGCACGGAGTCACGCGCTATCGAATCACCCTTGATTGCTACACGGCCCAATACGTGTCAGGACGTTTGAAGGGGGCCATGCGGTGGATCCGCCCTACGCAACTTGAGGAATTGCCACTCAGCACAACAGGGCGAAAACTGGCGAAGCACATTTCCGGAGATTAATTGGCCTCATTTCATAGCCGTCGCCGGTTCTTTGGTTGCTTCGCTCTCGACTTCCTTCACCTGAGCCAACTGCGCGCGGAACGCCTCGATACCAGCCAACACATTTTCTTCGTCGACCACGGGCTTCGTGTCTTCGACTTCATTAACGATTTGTGCAACTTCAGATGCCGCGACTGGTTCGGCTTCAGAATCTTCGGCGATGGGCGACTTCTCACAAGACTCTTCTTGCGTTTCGGGAGATGCCACTGGAGTAGCAGCCATTTCGACGGGAGCCACCGGGACTGCGGGTGCCTTTGGCCGGGCTGTCGGTATGGTCACTGGCTGAGGCGCAGCAGTTCTCAAGAGACTTACCGATGATGATGCTCGGCGCAGATAGACAGCCAACCCCTAACCCAACGCAATGTTGGTCAGTGACAACAATACGACAATCAGTCCCATAATTCCATTTCCAATCAGCGGCAGCGACGACAGAGCAACGAAAACTCGCTTCACTTAACCGTATGGCATAATATTGAAACCCTACGTTGCACTTTGCGGCAAATCTCGGCTGAATAGAAATAGGCCCACCAAGGTCGTGGAATGCGCAGGCTGTACCGATATTGCGGCCTTCAGAGTCGTCAAACTGAGCTACCGCAGCAATTGGCCAGCGGCGGCAGTAGCCGGCGACTGCCCGGTTTGGGTGGCATGCTCTCTGGCGAGCGACTCGACGAACTGGGGCGATACGCTGCCCAGGGTGATGACCTCGCTCTTTCCTGCCGGATCGCGTGGCCGAATGATGCAGATCACCTCCGAATCGCTTCCTCGCCGCTTGATTTCCGCCAGAGCCGCCTGCTCCGCCGGATTCAGGGCCTGCTGAATTGGCTCTGGACGATCCCCGAATCCGGGGGCATCGCTGGGTGACTCCGCGGTCGATTCCTCGGCCGCATCTTGGCCACGCACGGCGAGTGGCTCATTGACCGCCAGACTGGCGAGTGACGCTTGAGGTCCACTGGCGGTCGGCGAAGTGGCAGGCGTCTTGTAGACCATCGCCAAGTTCATGCTATCAAGTTTCGCGTGGATCGAAGGGAGCGACGCGTAGAGCCCTTCGTTGCCCTGTGGATCAGCAGCAAAGCAGACGCCGATCAATTGACCAGCAGAGTTGAACAGTCCCCCGCCGCTGCGTCCTTCAATCGGTGCCCCGGCCACTTCCACATTGGGGGCACCCTGATAGCGATCAACGGTCGTGATTTGCGAAGTAATCGCGGTGGGATTCGCTCCCTGATTGCAGCCCACCGTGGTCACAGGCGTTCCAGGTGAGAACACGGTATGGGGGGGAGCAATCCGCCGCGCTACCACCGGAGTTCCAGGGCGAATGATCACCAATGCGAGATCGCGCTCCAGGTCGTAGTCCATCAACTGGCCGGCGACTGTTTCGCGGACCTCTGCTCCCGAGGGAGTCGCCGAAAAGAGGGTCACAGTGATCGGCCCCTTGCCCTCGGAGGTGCGGAAGATATGTCCGCATGTCAGCACCAGCGCCGCCCCCCCTTGGGCATCGACGATTGTGCCGGTTCCTGCTGACTTGCCAGCGGCATCCTCGACAGAGAGTTTGACAGAAGCTTCCAGCAGTTGCGCCGTCAGTGCGGGTGAACCTCCCGGTGCAGGAGATTGTCCTTGAGGAGCACTGCCCTGAGGAGCAGTTGCTGAAGCGACTTGCCCTGGTATCGGCATGTTGTCGGCGACGGCAGGCCCCGAGCGATCGGCAGTCGTGAGCAGCTCTACAAGTTTTTCGTAACTGACCAGTCCCTCCACCCGTGCCGTTTCTTGGTCGTTATTGAAGACTACGAACGTAGGAACGACATTGACATGAAACCGCTTTGCTATTTCGGGTTCTTGATTAATGTCCACATGACGCACTTGATAGCCAGCAGCAAAAAGACGCTGAATAGTCGGGCGCATTTGCTGGCATGGCCCGCACGTAGCGGAACCAAAATCCAACAAGAGGGTCTCCGCCTGGCAAAGGCTTGCTGAGAGCAGACTGCCTAGCAGGATGTTGCAGGCAAGGGAAAAGTACATTTTCAACGCGACCATCGGTTCCCTCCATGGATACCCGGTCTATCGGATTCGTAACATCTCACCAGACCATCGGACTTAACCGAAATTTCATCGCCAGGAGATCCATCTCCACGGGCGACGATCTATGCTGGAAGATCATCAATTCAGTTCGATCTTCTGGAGTGCCAACCGAACACGCAAACTCATTTTGAACGAGGGGATACTTACTTGAAAATTGGTAATTCTTACAAGGGCAACTCGCAGTGGCATACACCGCGACGGTGCGAAGCCGTTGTTTTTTGCGAGAAACACTCCAGACAGCATTGCTGCCACACTGGCATCTCCGATCGAACTTCTCCCATCGAACGCATCCAGCGTGCCAAAACCAGTCAGGCTCTTCGCCAGAATCTGTGGGTGAATGAGAGCAGTACGTGAAGTGGAGATTGGATTTTCTGAGGGATGGCAGGGCAAAAGAATGTTGGGGATAGTTGTGATGAAGAGAGCCTGGAGCGTCAGCGGCCCCAGGCCCG
>JBGSPU010000091.1:0-4209 GCA_041738415.1 Bythopirellula sp. | reverse complement strand
CTTGCCCAATTCACTGAAATGGGGATCGACGTGGAGCAGATCAAGTCATGTCTACCCGACACCGGATAGCCAACTCAAAACCCCTTGATGTCAAGGCACTTACGACTAACAATGAGGTCAAAGTGGCGCTGTCCAATTAGTATCTTGTCCCAAACCATTCAGGCCTGCCAAGTCTTGCGAAAGAATAATCCAGTCACTACCGGACGCTTGGTAGGTAATTACATTGTCGCTCGCGCGCGTTCCCTCTCCAGTCGGCCCACCGTGAGTTGACACAAGCAAAGTTCCCGAAGTAGGCGACTGGCCAGTAATGCTCAATCGATATTGGCCTTCCAATTCGCGAACGACGGTCACCGCATCACCGCTTTGAAAGGCAGTCGAAGGAGGGAGCGCTGAGTTACCGCCATGCACCCTACCCAAAGTAACTCCAGGTGTATTGCGAGGGATAAAAACGAAGGACATCGACTGGTTGCTCGTGCCTGCACTTCCATTGGTGTTGTTTGCCTTGGTGGTAACGGTGTATCCGTCTCCACTTGGTGAAGGAGTTGCTAGCGTATATTGATTGGTATCGCTGGCATGATTGGCCAGTAGGATGCCCTGGCGGCGCGTGTCGGTGACCCCGGGTATGGAAACTAAATTGTCACCTGTCCCGAAGAGGTTTTGCGAAATATTTGCCGAAGTGAGGCCGTTGAGATTGAAGGAGTTAAAGGTGGATCCTACTGTTGAAGAGACGGTTCCACCAACCCATCCTTCTGAGAATGGGAAATAAGCGGCACCGAGGTTTGCGTCGAAACGAGCTCCCCCAGGGAATAAAGTATCAGGCGTGTCTTCGCCGGCTCTCCTGGTGATCAGGTTCAAGCCCCCTAATCCATCTGGCGAGGTGGAACTTGTCGCATAGAGCGTTTCTGAGCCCCCGCCCGAGGTGCTGGCTGTCCTTCCAATTTCGGAAATGGAGCCGATAAGGATTCCTCCGGCAGCATCGTCGGTGGATGAGGCCCCAATCTGAATGGGGACGGATCCGACCGAACCATTGCCTAGTACACCAAAGCCGCTGGTCGATTGCCCCGCAGGTATGGTAACTACTCCCGTGCCACTGACCGTAATGTTTGCATTTTCTACCGCGAACGCGCAATGAGACGTCATCAATGCAAAACAAGCAAGTACTAAGGTAACTGCGAGCGCACGGTAGGTAATACTGGATTGTTGTCGCTTCATCGAATTCCTCATGTGTGTACTCAAATAGGTTGATACTGATGAAAATTAGCTTTAGTACTTCTAAATCGACTACGTTGTTCGCCCAATGTGTTGTTGCGCTGGATGCTTCTGCCCGGTTATCGAGGATTGTATTCTTCTTTTATGAAGAATAAGTAAAGCTCGTCGCCTAAAAATAAAGAGGATAAGTAAGGAGTTAATCGCTGCACTCAAGGCAGGCGCAAAAAAAGGCTCCGCGAAATGATCGCGGAGCCTTTCTCAAAAATCTCTGGCTCACTCGACATAGGTTTATGCCTGTAGTAGGCAATGATTTCGAGTTATACCCGGATCATACCTGCCGGAAGACACATGTCAACAGTTAATGGATTTTTTCATTTTTGCTTCTTTTATCACTGAATCCAAGCAATTCTCCTGGTTGGTCTTGTTCGATTTAAGCATTTAGCTTTTAGATTTAGGACAAGTGCGCGATTTACTCAAAGCTCTCTTCTAAAAGATGTCCTCGCTACTGCGATGGTTAAACTGGCCTGACAGACTGCAAACATCAACAAGACCACGAGTGAACTGGGCTCTGGAACGGGGCGGAGCTTTTCTAAAGGAGAGGTGCTCGATCCGAACTCCCTTTGCCACTTCAAGAAGTCTGCGCCGTCGCTATCTCCATCCTGGTCGGCGTCCGCCAGGGAGGTCAATCCATAGGCCGTTTGCCATTTGAGCAGATCGGCAGAATCAACATCTCCGTCTGCATCGAAATCAGCAGAGAAAATTTTGATCTGCGAGATATCTATCAAGAACGCGTTGGCGGAATCTGTTTTTTGCAAGTCGTGGGAAGGGGAATAGGTCCGTACGCGCACCGTATGCCCATCTTCGAGAAATTCCAAGACACGAATCCAACCGCTACCACCATTTGCTTCGAACTGCGTGTTGAACAGCATCTGATGAACAAGGTTTCCCTCGATGCCATTGCTGGCGATGTACCCAAGGCCATCGCCACCTACGTGGCCACTAAAAACAAATTCAAAATTACTATGAAGCTTGACTAGTTCGTTCCACAGATCCTCCCCGTCGTTCCCATCTGAAACTGCTGGATAAGTGGCGGGATCCAATAGCCACCTGGTGTCATCGTGATCAGTATAGCCATGAGTGAGCAGGATTGTTGTGTGCCCCTCATACTTGGATTGCGAGACGATTTGATTCGCCCAGGCGACGGTCTGTTGGCGAGGTGCCCATTCCAGGCTAACCACAAGAATTTCCCGTCCATCAGGAGCCGTGAATTCGTAATAAGCGTTCTGCAATTCCCTGGGATCTTTGACTCCTTTTAAGATGCCTCCTTGAGCGGGGTCAATCAAAGGGTTATCTGAAGGGCTAAAAAAAGTGTTGAACTGCGTATCACGATTTTCTGTGTTCAAGAAACCGTGATCATGGTTGCCAGTCGCAAATATATAAGGCACGTGACCATCAAGCAGAGAAAACGCGTTTTTGGCGTGTTGCCATTGCGCTGAGCTGTCCTGGTCTCCACTATTCGGAGTGGAAGTATCGTTGTTATTGACAATGTCACCTTCTTGCAAGACTACTTGAATCCCCCACTGCTCCCGATTATCTCTTACCCACTGAGTCATTTCACCCAAAATGGGTACTTGAGCAGCATTCTTCACATAGTTCTGCGTATCTGGAAAAACGACCATCGACCAGACGGCATCAGGTGAGGGAACAAACGGATTCTGACTTTGAGTTTCCACGAATCCTGGAGAACCATGGTTTTCCCCGAGGCCACCCATGCTGGTAAAAACCGCACCATAGAGTCCCGTCATTGAGGGAAGCCAGCTCGTGCCGATATCGTTTTGCGATGAAGAAAGGGCTTCCGGTCGCAGAAAAATACTTTCCCCATCCGAGCCAACCAGGTCAGGCCAGCCAAATTCATCGTCGTAGTTCACTTGGTCACGAACGACTCCCAGATTATCGCGGATTGCGATTATTTCGTTTGTTGGCGAGGGCGTATTGGCCAAAGTCGGAAAAGAACCAAGTTGCAAACGATTGATTCCGCCCCCCCAATTCATGTCAAATAACGTTGAATCTCCCGTAAGAACGAGCGCCTGGCTCGGCAACAACACGGTTCCAGATTGAATCGTGGAGGATACTTTTCCGTCCTGTATGTCCTCCAGTGTCCACCCAGCGAGATCAACTGCAGAAGACCCCGTATTGAATATTTCGACCCACTCATTGTTCGTATCCGAACCCTGGGGATTGTACATAATCTCACTGATTATCACTTCAGCAACAGCAAGGCTGGAAAATGCAATACTGAGCAGAAAAACCGACATTTGTATGCCATGCCGAATCCGTGGGAATGTAACAAACAGGTCATCGTGAAAACGCATGGCAGGACTACCTCGGGATTGTACTATCGCTCTAATGTACGGCATCAAACTAAGCCCTCTCGTTCATTCTCCATAGCTGGGGAGCTGTACTCGTGACCGCCAGGCAGCCACAATCAAGGGCTTCTCGAATATCGTCTTCGGTGCGGCATAGGCCGCCGGTTATATGGGGAATTGAGCAGGAACGGGGAGCATTTCCCGATTGTAGGAGGGAACTGCTGCATGCTAGCAGCGAAAATTGATCTAAAGGGATATCCGGTTCACTCATGTTAAATTTGCGGGCCTTTTGCGACGTTTTCCCATGTGACCGGATCGACCTGCACAGCCTGCTGAACGAGTCGGTGGAACAGCTTCCCGCGACTTTTGGAAGTGCGGCGAAGCGAATCGGAACGTGAACTCGTCGAGATAGTCATCCAAGTGTTTGTGGCCCACCGTCCCTTGATGAGTCCCCAGCAACCAGCGTTTGAGAAGCGAGGCGACCCGAGGCACTTGAGGAAGCAGCTCGTCCGCCATTTCTTCATTGCGGCTGAGATTGACGATGTCATGTTCGTAACCGATCTTACGCAAGCGTGCGTAGCCTTTCCATCCGTCCGTGCGAATCGTGGCCCCTGTCGCGACGGCATCCTGAATA
>JBGSPU010000052.1:0-6863 GCA_041738415.1 Bythopirellula sp. | reverse complement strand
CAGGGCCGAAATAGACCAAAGCGCCCACCGGGTCCCGTGACGAAAAGAACAAAGAAACTACCAACTAAACAGGGCTCTCAACCAAGTGGCCTCGTTTGAAGCGCCCATCAGTGGCCCTGTTTGAAGCGCCCAATGACAATTATCCAAGAGGTGGGTAAACGCCCTTTAGTGAAGGGGACGAAGGTTCACTCAGATGTACTTGAAGTTTCGGCCGATACGCTTTTCCCCTTGCAAGGTGCGTTGGGCTATGAAGTAACCCAATCACTTTTCATCGGTGCGAATACTTTACTTGTAGAAGGGCCATCAGACATCCTCTATTTGGAGGTTCTGTCTCACGAACTCACTAACCGCCATCGCGAGGGTCTAAGCGACAAGTGGACTCTGTGCCCATCAGGTGGTATCGACAAGATTACCCCGTTTGTGCGGCTTTTCGGTGGCAATCAGATCAATGTTGCAGTGCTTTCTGACATCGCTAGCGGGGACAAGAAGAAAATTGAGAACTTGAAAAAAGCTAATATTTTGCAGTCGGGACACTTCTATACTGTCGCCGACTTTCTTGACCAAGAAGAGGCCGATGTCGAAGATCTGTTTGATTCAGCCCTCTTCGTCGAGATTCTCAACGGGGCTTACAAGCCGCCAGCCAAATCCGTTATCACCAAAGCTAAGCTTAACAAAGCGGACAAGTCACCGCACATCGTCAAAAAGGCTGAAGCCTTGTTCAGATTGATGCCTGCTGAGGTAGCCGACTTCAATCATTTTGGCCCCGCCCGATGGCTACTAGAGAACCCTTCTCTGCTGAATGGCGATACTGCCGCCATCAAAGCAACTTTGGATCGAGCGGAGGAGTTATTTAAGACTTTCAACGCGCTGTTAGTTTAGAAAGCCCCTACCCTTTTGATCTAGGAAACAGATTTTATCATAAGTAAGCAAGAGGAGAAGAAGCTTCAGGAGACCCTCGGATTTCGATTCGAAACGCGGACCCGAACGAAACACTCCAAACGAAATTTCCTCCGACCCGAATACTATACCTGCGTACACCATGGACTTGAATCAGATGTGGAGTCCGTAACAGAATCACAACACCGTATCGCTGTCTTGGGGAGTTCCCTTGCCCTCATGGGCTGTTAAGACTCTCGTAAGATATGGATCCACCTTTTGGGGAGCAGGCCACGTCGACACTGGCTCAATTTAAGGGATGAGGCCTTCTCGCCAAATTGACCAGTATGAGACCGCACCCGACAAGGAAGGACAACACAAATGTCAACAAGCAATCGCTCCATCGACTGGGTTCTACCAGTGTGGTTTCGGGTGCAAAAAAAAGGCACCAATTCAAAATCGAATGGAAGTGGTCAAGCTGTCCATCAACAATCGGCTCGTACTGGATTTCTTCCGGTGAGCGAATTGTTCGTACGGTCCCGGGAGCATAGTCCAGGCGAAAGTCTGACTCTACAACATCTTCATTAACCCTAATGTCGCTCACCAGGAAAGTGTTGTCGTAGACTACCCTTTCGCGCAGCTGTGGTTTATGGGCATCTGAGTCGAACCGAACTACGCGAAACTTCTTCGGCAGCCAGATGCTATCGGCTACCTCCTCATATTCCATCATTTCATATCTTGAAATAACCGCCCGAGAGTTGGGGTCATATAGTTCGCTTTTGAGAATACGTTCAGGTTGATCGCAATCGCACCACACTGTGAGAATGTCATTAACAACAAAGGTGTAGCATGGTCTTCCTCTAACGAGTGCCTTCTCCAGAAGCCGTCGATAAGATCGATCATTCAACAACACCCGCAGCGAATAGTCATGGCCCAGGCATTGCGGAAGCGGCCAGTCTGCATACGGCCACCAGCATAATACTTCGAAGATCTTCTCACGTTGTATGGAATCAATAGCTTCGGCCGTATTGGAATCGAGATTGACCATGGAACGATTGACATGCTCCAGCACTATCGATTTCGAAGGTGTGACAACCAACGATTTTCTTCTGGGATCGTATTGCCAAGGCAGCCGCTTATGGCCGTGGCTATTGTCACTCTTAAACATTCCTGTTCCGCTAACAGATATTGCTCGGCGCCAATAATTGCCTTCTGGCTGCCCTTCGGCACTTGGCACCGACGTATACACTAGTGAGAGTGCGGTTAATGCATCATGATGACGGATTAACGTGCGTGCAAGTTGATCTGCAAAATGATCTTCTATATCGATTACTGGCCGATTAGTGGTGATACTGGCATCCCCTTCTGATGGGCTTGGCAAGAATGTAAATGTAAGCACAAGACAGATCGTGACCACATCAGGCCTACATCCGTTTCTTGCGCCACCACAATGCTAGTAGCAATCCTGCGATACAGAGGATATTCAGTATGATGAGCCAACGCCTACCTGGAGTTTTCTTTACCAAATCATCGATTGAAGCAGGAACTTGATATGCATCTTGTTTTCTAGGAGTCGCTTTCGGACTCGTCCAGTCTGACACCAGAACGCCAGGCTCGTCATACCAAATGCGGAACTCGTCATCATCAAAATTACCCGGCTCAAACTGATCTATCTGAATCACAGTCTCGTACAGCGGGTCAGCCGATATATACATTGGCAGCGTGTAATAGGCAAAGGATTCAACGGCACAACGCTTCGGCATCCAAACGCCTTCAGGAGAAACTTGGATAAAATCCGAGTTCTTAGTGTGGAACATCGTTTTACCGGTTTCCTTTCGCAACTCCCACTTCTCCTCCACGGCGTACCCTAAGGTACTGTTAAGCCAGAATCGAATTACGCGCTGTTTGCCAGCAAGCTGGCGGCGTTGCCTTTCCCTCCGCTTCTGCAGGACATCAGTTCCGTTCAGCAATTCTTTCCACGGCTCATGCGTCTCGATATCAAACGTTGCCAGGCTTTGCCAAGGCTCCGGCCGTTCAATAATAATCTCAAGTATTTTTTCATTTCCGCCAGGGGCTTCACGAACTGACACAATCTGTCCATGATCTGCTGCGTCTAAAATAATCGACTCAACAGGCTGACCCAAGGTCGCTACCGTTTGCGGACCAGTAAAACCTGTCTCACGAAGATACCAGAAGTCCATCGTATCTAAAGAATCCGGCCGATCGCGCACCTTAGCGTATTCTATTGCGATATGTGGTGTGAAAATCTGAATGTTACTGGAAGCGAGGTCTTTAAGCCTTTTATAGCCAAGCATGAAATTGGTGCCGTCGTAAGAAACTTCGGAGACCACATCTTGCATGTAAACATTTCTACCTGGAAGGTATTCAATGGACTCACGAAAGAACGGACCCTTAAATCGCAGCTCGAAACGCACCGCTTGTGCGAAATCCGCCTCTTTTACTGGTGTTTTTAGTGTTTTCAGGACTGTTTCAGCGTCAATAAGGAACCGGAGATCCCTCTCGCCCGTAATCAGCACATTGGAAAACAGTGATGCATTCTTTTTGAGCGATTCTCGAACATTCGGTGGAAGTACCGGTGGCGATGAGTCTTCACCCCTCACTGATGCTGTGGTCACTACAACGATAAAAAGCAATATTGAAATTCTCATCAGAATCCTCTTAGTCCACCGAACGTGTCTCGCAGTCCCATTAGTAGGAATTTTTCTCACCCGTCGTACGCCATCCCTGGCGCATCATGTGTGTTGAGCTGACAAACGGCGCCAGCGGCAAGCGTAGGTATATAATCCGTAACCGGAAAGAGGTAAACCACTACCAAGTAGTCCCCACGCCAGTAACTCTCCATAATTAGAATTGGTGACGGTTCCGAAAACGGCATAACCGATCCAATGTCTGCGGAAATCGTCAACGGACATGGCTCGTGTCATCAACGGCCCCGCTGCGATGAGATGGACCTCAGACTCGTTTGCTTGAAGAAAAACGCAGAATGACGTTTTTTCGGCATTAGTAAATCGCAAAGGTACGACGCATGGTAGATTGAAGGAAGCTAATTCATCATAGCTGAGGCTTCGAAAACTGGTAGCTACTCCGTAGGTTTGAAGTCGCAATTGAATATGCTGTAATGAATTAGTGTATTCTCCGCCTTCGTGAGAACCTGGTGGAATCTCAACGCCCAGAATTCCACCTAAAAGGGCTGCAGCGTTCACGCCATCGTTCAAATTCGATCTTATTCGATCTTCCGCTGCTGCTTTATTAGGATGCTGCAGTCCATAACTGAACAGAAATGAAGTAATGAAAAGACACCGCAACCTGACAAAATACATGGAATAGGACCTCATCTTCGATTCATCGGGGCTTTTTTCGCAGAAGCGACGCGACAACAAAAGCCGCAACGAGTAGGTTTACTCCGAGCAAATAAGACAAGAGCGTCTGTTCGTATCGAATCGTTGCTCGCGTAGGGACGATTGCGTATCCACCCCACTGATCTCCAAAGCTTCTCCACCCCCAATGCCGCTTCCGACTCGTCACCGGGTCGTACGTATGCAAGCCAACTTTATCGACTTCTGTGACAAGGTAAAAATGGCCTATAGGAGGGTCGCCTGTTGGAGAAGGTCGCAACGGAATAGAATCCAGTTCTTGCGTATGCAAAATGAACGGGCAAGGCGTCGCTGATAGATCTGTTAGCTGCAGCCGAAGGACAGCACATTCTACATCGTGCGCCTGTAGCGCATTTCGCAAATCCTCCAGTGAGCACCCCTGCTGCGACGCTGGGGCGTGGTTGAGTGCGGTACTGTATGTCGCGTTCCGTCCGATCATTCGAATAAGAACAAAGGCGGCGCGGGCACCGCAAGCATATCGCTCTTTCCGGGCTTGAGCTTCGGTCATCCGCTGGTTGGAATAGGTGAACGCAGCGGTTGACGAAATAAACACGACGAAAAACATGATTCTTAACATATGCAAGCGGCACTGAAACGAGCGTTCCACATAAAAACGCAACTCAGAGCAAAGTTGGACCTGGCAAAGCGTGAGTCCCTTTCAAAAAGAGGTACGGAGCCCACTCCGCTGCTCTCCGGTAGGACAACCGCACTTTATAAGGTCACACGCTAGGTGGTGCAGATTGTCTGGCTATACGCGTTGGCCCTGAGGCCTCCTCCGTTTCCCTATGGAGGAGGCCTCAAGAAGGTCAGCCTACACCACTGTCGGTTCGCTTTGGTCGAACACTCCTTTCATGATTCAGTCAACTGTTCGTACATGATGCAATATAATCATCATTCATTACCCGCACTTGGTCGGGCTAACACTGCTAGTCGCACATGCGCCAAAACAACCACCCCCCGAGTTCGAACCGCTAGTACCGTCAACCCCATATGCTTTATTTAAATCACAATCAGGCTGGCAAGTCTCAGAATCTTTATTGCAAGCTCCACCCATGATTGCACTGGCCTCAGTCGAATGCACTGAACGGCCAGGCAATCGATAGTTTGCCTCTGCGTTTCCAGCAAATAATACGGCAACAGCTAAAAGTAATGGAGCTGCAAACGCACTAGCGAGAAAGAACTTTTTCATCTCATTTCCTTTCAAAAAAAGAAGAAGTTGCCTAAGCCCCTCGCTGCATGCCGCGCTGCGATTTCTCAGGAGGGCAGGCAAGATATAGTGAAAGCACAGCATGCGTGTATGGACAATACTCTTTAGTGATGGTCTCCTCTGGTACAGACCGTAGGTTCTGTAGCACCCAAAGACTTCCGGTTTGCACGACGTCGATAGGAGGCTTCATGTCTTTTGGCAGCATATGAATCCATTCAAGCATATGACCGGTCACCAAGATGCGACTGACATTGCTATCTTCGGGCGTGCGATCTCTAATGCCCGAAAACCCAGAGCGGGACCAAAGAAGAGGCCAAGATCCATCCATAAGTTGAGATTGAATCGCGTCGGCCAATTTTCGCCGGACATACGAATTGAGAGACTCCCGTACTCCAGGGCTCAGAATAGTGCACCTTCGATCAATCCGCAAGATTTTGGTCAACGTCATGACGAGATGTAGTCCACGACACGATTCCCGATTAAGCTTTCTAGCCATCATTTCCTGAACCAAGTCGTCGAATGAGAATTCTTCCCCATATCGGTTCCACCAGATCGTCTGAGGCGGAATGTAACTCGCAAAGGCAGACGCCGTCCAAGAGATCTCTTCCTGATCTAAGTGAAATTCGCCAATAGACGTGGCAAGAAGGTCGGCAATGGGAATATTTCCCTCCCGGGTTTCAACGGTCGCAAATAATTCAATGCCAAAATCTGCCAATGCGGCAAGAGTTTGATCGCGATGCTCACTCCGCTCGCCATCTGAATTCGCCGCCGTTTCAAATCCTCGCCAAGTAACCAGAAAATCTTCCGCGCCAAGTTTGATATGATCCACAGAGTCCACAGAGGTTGATTTTACTATCCATTCAGGCGTTCCATCGGACAAAGCTACAAGGCGCCCAGCATGAAGCTTACGGCTTCGAGATGGTGACTCGGATTCTGCTGGACCAGGTGCTGACACCAACGATACGTAATGGCTAAGTTCTTCATGGTCAGTTGGAAGATCGGTCACCATCCGATCAAATTCAAAATAGACAGGACCGCGTCCCAACATCTCCACCAAATCGGTTGCTGAATGTGACGAACGTTCTGGAGAGGTTTTTATTTCAGATGTAAGCGTGTAAAGAGAAGCGAGAGCGACACCAAATGAACAGATCAACGCACAAAGCGTACAAATAACGCGGATCGTTCTATTGTGGTACTGCTTCACAGCTGACATTCCTCCAGAACACATCGCATGCTGCTAAAAAAGGTATCCTCTCAATCGCTAGCAGCAGCGCGAGAGATGGATTGAGAGAGGGTGGGTAGGACGCAGGTACCGCTGAGGCGGTCACGAAGGTATTCGTAGGCACTCAGGCCAAGCTTTTTCGACGTTTGAACCAGCGTCGTGA
>JBGSPU010000051.1:0-13284 GCA_041738415.1 Bythopirellula sp. | reverse complement strand
CAGGGCCGAAATAGACCAAAGCGCCCACCGGGTCCCGTGACGAAAAGAACAAAGAAACTACCAACTAAACAGGGCTCTCAACCAAGTGGCCTCGTTTGAAGCGCCCATCAGTGGCCCTGTTTGAAGCGCCCAATGACAATTTGTGGTGAGAAGAACAGCCCTGCCAGATAGTTATTTAGCTCCCCCCAGTAGCCCTGTGGCCGGAGTCCGATAATCGCCTCCCCACGAAAGCACTATTCTCAAGAAATAACAGTCACAATGCTTTCTGACTGCTGGGCGCCAAAAGTTTCAACTGTGAATCTCGGTCGATAGCGGAGATGATTGAAAACAGGAATGCGTATTCGAGATAGAGGGCCAAAACAGGTATTCTCGCAACTGAACGAGTCCATCGCAAGAAAATAGGTTTACATTCTCAGCTCTAATACCATCTTTGCTTAGCCGACCTGTGAGATACGAGTGTTAGACAACTCACTAGTATGTAAACTAGCCTATTTGGTTCGGGGATCGACGCCAGGTCTCGCACACTAGATGTTGCCAAGCCATATTGGCCTTGCCAAATTGCTAAGTCGGTCTCGTCGACCTGACCATCGCTATTCGCGTCGCCTTCTGAAAGCCTCGTACCAGTGAGGTAGTTTCGCTGCCAGATAAGGAAATCAAGGCCATCTATATCATCGTCCCCATCAAAGTCGGCATTTTCTAGGGCGGCCAAGGTCCCAAATACATCAATCTCCCGAACGAGTGGGGATACGTAGGCGGCTTCAAAACCATCATCTGCGCCTGTAAACGAATTCATGCCATTGAATGGATCGAACATCACTCCATTGACATTTGACACCGCATAGAAATCAAATCTCAAGTGAGTGATACCGGTCGCCAATGGTAAATCATCGTCTCGAAAAATACGGACCAGGGTCGATCCGTCGGGGCCACCGGGCGTAGTGCTGTTGTTAGTAACTCCGGAGGAATCGGATTGAAAATACCCGAGAAACTCATAGATTGAACCATCGGTCGAGGTCCATACGCCGGTTGTGGAAAATATTCGTCCATCAGCCCCGTAATTCCCAGTAAAGACGCGGATTTCATTGACGTCGAAGGCCCCGCCTAGTTCATACTCAAGCAACTTTGCTGGTGAGCCGGATCCAGGAAAATCGTTCAGTAACCCTGTCAGTCCCGTTCCGATATCTCCCACACCGTCGGTGAAGGCAGGAAGGCCGTTGGGATCGCTCGAGCCATTCACAGCAGCAGGATTTGCCGAGTGCCATCCCTTGTCGCCGGGTCTCTCCGTAGCTATCAAACCTTGCAAAATATCGGAGGAGCTATTGGCTTGGCTTAAGGCTCCGTCATTGGCCGCGTGCTCGGTAGTAAATAGAACTCTACCAGGCTGACTGGAGTTGTTTCTTGCGGAGAATTCGTGGTAAGAAAGCTTCTGTGCCCCATTTCCATGGACGATTCCCCAGGCACCAGTCCCATCGTCTACCCACTGGTACCAATAAGTACCACTGACATAGGATTGACCCTCTAGAAAGTTGTATGAAGTTGCCATGTTATCACGCTGCAATTGTTCCGTATTGCTCCCGACCGTTTGCCATCCGAACTCCGTAACGGCGACGTTTGAGAAATCGCTATTGGCTACCTGAGTGGAACGGACCGCATTAAAATAGCTGGAAAGTTGTGATTGCGAAGCAAGACTGCCTTGGCTGATGTAGAAATGATAACCAAAGTCGGCCCAGGGATATTGCAATCCCGTATCGGCTTGAAAGCTGCTCCAAACTGCGGCTTGATCGTAGACCTGTTGAAAATAGGGCATTGCAGTGCTGAAGCTGCCTCCGATGTCATGAGCCAAAAGTCCGCCCGTGGCTAGCGAAATATTGAAATCATTCAGCAGTGATTGTCCAGCGGTGTTGAGATGCCGATAGGTTTCGGAAAGTAATTGTGCGTAAACGCGAGGCAAAATATAAGTGCCACCAGCGTTCTGAGGATCACTTTGGTAATTCGGATTTGACCAGGCATTGGGTTCATTCCAGATTTCAAATTGCTTGATATCGTTCTTATACCGATCTACCAGAAACTGTGCCGTATCAGCAAAATTACTAACGTACGAGTTCATTCCGTCACCGTCGGGATCCAAGTTCCATGAGGTCTGTCCGCCGGCAACCGTTTCGTTGGAAAAGAGCCCGAGAATCTTGAGTCCTGCGTCCTTCGCGTTTTGAATCACCTCGTCGTAGAGGTGCAATTGAGTGATATTCCAAGACGTTGCACCCGAATCGAGGCGGAAATTAAGTCGAATTGAGTCGGTACCAGTTGCGGCAAATTGTGCTGCCTTCTGTGGAGTAAATTGGATGACTCCATTCCAAATTGGTGCCCCTGCATTAAGGCCATGAAACTCATCACTCATTGCATATTGGGTCGCTGCTAAGAGCCAAGTGTAAGCTAGTGTTAGGCAGATATTGAGTTCCTGCAAGCGTCTCAAAAGCAACAATATCGATCTCATGGTGTTATGAAGGTTAAAGATTAAGAGAATTGAAATCTACTTGGAAAGGTATGCCCAGCAACCATCTACATCATAGTCGTAAAATGCTAGAGATGCACCGAGAATCAGACTATTTCGTGTTATCACTAAGGCTGCATTTCAGCGCGAATCTGCCCCGGGGTCTTTCCCGTCTCACGCCGCATGACAGCCGAAAAATACTGAACAGAAGAAATCCCTACTCGCTTCACGACCTCTTTTATAGGAATATTGGTGGTTGTGAGCAGGCGCATGGCGAACTCGACTTGCACGCGACTAATTTCGGCATGAATGGATCGGTTTAGGGCTTCACGAAAACGTGCTTCTAACGTCGACCGTGACATTTGGGCGATATCCAGGACATCTTGCACAGTGATTGGATCAGTCGCGTGTCGACGTATAAAGCGCAGCGCTTTGGAGACCTCTTGGTCGCAGGTAGCAAGTACGTCGGTCGACTGTCTGACAATAAGACCCTCGGGAGGGATCGTCGTATGTTTGTCATCAGGTGTCTTGCCACCCATCATGACGTCGAGAAGAGCGGCAGCCTCAAATCCGATCCGCTTGGTGCCTTGCTCGATACTTGTTAGCGGAGGGTTAGCTAACTCACAGATCACTTCATCATTATCTACGCCTACGATCGCGATGTCCTCGGGCACTCTCAAACCCACCGCTTTACAGGCCTGCATTACGTGGCGGGCTCTGCCATCGCGACAGGCCATCATACCAATCGGCGGACTTAAACTTGAGACCCATTGCTCCAACTCCGCCTGAGACTCCCGCCAGCGTCGCGCGGCGGTATACCGTCCCGTATAAACTTCGCAGTGAAATCCAGCTTCTTCAAGGAATTTTTGGAAAGCTTCCGCACGCTCGCGTGCCCAACCATTAGCACGGTTCGGTGGCTCACTGCAGAAAGCAAAGCTGCGGATACCCAAGTCGATAAGGTGCTGTGCGGCCAACTCGGCAATGGCTCGATTGTCGGTGCGAACGTAAGGAATCGTGGGGTTTTCCTCGTAGTAACCGTAACCACCGCCAATTCCAACAACGGGTACCTTAATGTCAGACACGGCCTTGGCAATCCGCCGATCATCGAAATTAGCTAGAATGCCGTCTCCGTCCCACGCTTGTAAATCTGGCAATCGAAGAATGGGGTCATGTTCGACGTACAGCGACCAGTTGCATTGGTGCTGGGTCACATAAGAGCCCACAGCTCGGATAATACGTCTATCGTACGGCTTCGCCGGGTCAACGATTAGGGCAACTTCAAGACGGGACGAAATCCGTGACATACCAGAAAACTCTAAGTACAATGAATTTTTGCCTCCCGACCTGAGTCAGTGGCACCTGGGAAATATTTGTTAATTCTCAGCTTGAGTAGCACTATTACCAGGATTTTAACTACTTTTGGGGAATACCCCTTTTACAATAGCTCTGAGCACCACACGATCAACAATTCAAAGTTACCCATATTGCTTGTTCCGTGGCAGAAACAGGAGCTAATCTACCATACCAGATTTCTTAAAAAGATTACACAATATTGCAATGATTTTAGGGTATTATGGGACATTGAGGAGATGAATGAGGCGGTCCTCACCAATACTTTGTCAGCTTTCGTTCCTGGCCTTGTGAATCGTCTCCAAAGCAGAAAAGGGTGAAATGGGAGCACAGTTCACCACGCCTTTTTGCTGCTGATGGGTAACTCAGAAACTGGCCTACTGATCTACAACTTAGAATCTTGTCGAACAGCCTCCTCCGGGGCACACGTCAAATTAATTCGGTGCAAAGAGACATGCGATCATAGAGGGGATTTAGCAATTATGAATAGGCGGAAAAGAATTGCGTTTTTTGCAATACTGGGAGTCGCGGTTTCAG
This sequence comes from Bythopirellula sp., assembly GCA_041738415.1. Lineage (GTDB taxonomy): Bacteria > Planctomycetota > Planctomycetia > Pirellulales > Lacipirellulaceae > Bythopirellula. The sequence goes on along the minus strand of JBGSPU010000051.1, from coordinate 8,909 downwards.
GTTCTCAAATCCACGCCGCGATTACAGTTACCACCGATCATGGTCCGAATCCGAATTTCGATCACACACTCTTTGACAGCTTGCTATCCAATAGCGACATTATACAAGGACTCATTGCGACGGAACTGCCCGGAGATATGGGTTGGCACCCGGCTAATCCTGCTTCGACCAACTCACTCCATCCGAATGGATTACCCGCTTTCACTGATGGAAGTGGGGGTTTTAATATATTTGCAGGGCTTTTGAACGATTTCCCCGGCGAAGGCACTCCAACGAAGGTAATTCAATACGACTTGCCTCAGCCAACAAGCATTGGCGGAATCAACATTCTCTCAGGAAATTTGAACGACGTTGATGGACGTGTTTTTGCAGCCGTCGTCATTCGCTACTCCACTAACAATGGAGCTAGCTTTTCCCCTCTTGGAGGGTTTGTACCAGGCCTGGGGAGTAACTCGAACGGCTACTATGCTTCGGATACGCCCCTCACGATCAATCGACCTGGCGGCGCGAGCGATGTTCCTGCGAACTTGGAAACTCTTGTGAGCTTCATGAGAATTTCTGACGACTTATCGCCGACAATTGCTTCCTCAGTAACGAACCTTCAGTTTGATTTCTACGCTACTAATAATTCTGATGGGTGGGAGCGGGACTCTTTTGATGGAGTAAATCCATTCACAGGATTTGATGATACACAACCACCTGCCATTAGCTCGCCACTTATCTGGGAAATTGACGTATTGGAAGGTCCCGATGTATCGGCCGACTTTGATATGGACGGTGACGTAGATGGGAAGGATTTTCTGACATGGCAACGTGGTTTTGGGATCGATGACGGTTCTGCGCAGCCAGGGGACGGCGATGCTACAGGTGACGGTAATGTGAACGCAGCGGATCTGGGTGTTTGGCAAAGTACTTATGGCTCAGGAGCGCTCCCTGCGACGAGTGTTTCTGTTCCTGAGCCAGCTTCCTTAACGTCCGTCACCTTAGGTTTGATAACAGTATTAGGATTTGGCAAACAGCGGAGTCTCGCTGTCGGCAGATCAATGAAGACTTGAATTAGCGCTTATCTGTGTGTTTACTTTTCTAGTTTATAGTGACCTTTAAAATTGGAGGATGACTAATGAGAGTAGTATCAACATGTCTTGGACTTGTCGCGGCGATTGCCACGGTGCAGATCGCAAGTGCCGCAATTACTGCGACGACCACTCATGGTGCCGGGGGTAACGATCTGAATAGTTTGATTGCAGTGGGAGACGCCATTTCTGGATTGATCTCTTCCATAGATGACGGCAATTGGCACGGAGCAACTCCAGGTGAGCCAGAACGGCTTCAAGCTATCACAGACGACTCCGGGTCCATCAGTAACCTAACTGGTTTGCTTAATGACTTTCCAGGTGCGGGTAATCCTACCAAGCGGCTCCAATACGATCTTGCGAGCCCAACAGACATTCATAGAATCAATATTCTGACCGGCAATTTTGGCGGTGATGGGCGCGTTTTTTCTACGGTGGTGGTTAAGGCTTCTACTGATAACGGCGGTAGTTTCTTGCCACTCGGGGGATTTGTCCCCGGCCTGGGTGCCAATAGTGCCGGCTACTATCAGTCGGATGCTTCAGGAGTAATCAATTCAGGGCAATGGCAATCCACTATGCTAAGGATTCTTGATGATGCTGGAGCAGCATTGGCCACTGGGGTCACGAATTTGACCTTTGATTTGTATGCTGTGGACAATACGGGAGGAGAAAACCGGGATCCGTTTGATGGAGTGAATTCCTTTACAGGCATAGACGATGGCTTGACAGCCGCCTTTGTTTCGCCCTTGTTGTGGGAGATTGACGTGACACGCGTTCCTGAACCTGTTTCGTGCTTCTTGCTGCTCACTGGTTTGGGTTGCACCCTATTGTCTCGTAGAATTCTTTAGTAGTTCAGCATCGATATTCAGATTGTGGAGTCTGCTTCCGGCCGATGCAAACGCTGCTGGAAGCGACTCCCACCACATTCAATTCCTGGGAACTCTTAGAACGGATCAAGAAAACTAATTGTGAAAGAGTATGACGTCTTAATGGAATTCTCTGTCAGGGAGAGGTAGTGGAAGTTATTTCCTCTAAGCGCGTTGTTCACAGGTTTCTTCCTGGTTTTACGCTCGTGGAATTATTAGTTGTAATCGCCATCATCGGCGTTTTGGTGGCGCTATTGTTGCCAGCCGTTCAGGCTGCTCGCGAAACAGCTCGGAATGCGCAGTGTAAAAACCATCTCAAGCAGCTCTCATTAGCGATGCTACAGCACGAAGCGGCTCTCGGGTATCTCCCTGCAGGGGGCTGGCTAGGAGACTGGGTTGGCGACCCCGATCTTGGCGCGGATGAAAGACAGCCTGGTGGCTGGATTTACAATCTTTTGCCTTACATCGAACAGTCGGCCGTTCACGACCTGACGTCTGGCATGCCCACTGGTTTCCAAAAGAAAAGAGCACTTGGCGCGCGTGACGCGATTGCCATTTCCTTCATGAACTGCCCCTCTCGTCGCCCTGCCATACCATATCCGAATGCTGCCAGCCACACTCCCAAGAATAGTTACTATTCAGCAGTCCATGGCCGTAGCGACTACGCACAAAACGCTGGAGACATTCATGAGTTGGAGGCTTGGTGCTTCAAGTGCGCGCCAGCTAGTATTGATGCCGGTGTAAAATCTGATTGGCTGCCTCCATTGGATGAACACAGTGGAATCGGATTTTGCGGTACAGCATTGAAATTGCGTCAAATCACCGACGGACTTAGTAATACTTATGCTATCGGCGAACGTTTTATTGAACCGCAACATTACCAAACCGGGCTGGCCCATGCCGATGATTGGCCGATGTATACCGGCTTTCAGGACGATCTCTATCGGTCGGTGTGGTATGACGAAAAAGATCCCGTCGATGGTGAAGCCTATCTTCCGTTGCAAGACCGCGATGGGATCGTAGGGGCGTCCGAACGATTTGGTAGCGCCCACTCCGGCGGTTGTAACCTAGCGATGGTTGACGGTTCTGTACCAACAATTTCATATGATATAGATGCCGAAGTTCATCGAAAGCATGGACATCGCTCCGACGGAGGAACTGTCAGAACTTACGAAGTGATAGTCGGCAACTGTTCGCTTTGAGCGATTTCTTGATGAATCCCAGCGTCGAATTTCTCAAACCAACTTGATTTCCGCGCATCCGATAATTGGAGAGGATAAACGCACAAATGGTTAAGAGAATTCTGTCGATTCTACTGCTCTCAAGACTTCTTGGTAATGTTCCAGTATGGGCCAATGGAGAAAGCCTCTACGGGGTGCATTGGTGGAACTTCAATGGTTCCCAAGCCGGCGATGGTGCAGAGGGGGGGTGGAGCACGGAGACCGTGCTCACCCATTCCGCTCCTTGGTGGGGAGCCAGCTTTTTCCAACCGCTCTACCAGTCGATCTACTCCAATCATGGAGCGTCGATCATCACTCGGATCGACTACGACTGGGGGCAGACAATTCCTGCTCCGACAAACTCCGATCGGGCCGCTTGGGCAAACTCTGTCTTGGGGGTGGTCAATACGTTGGGCGGGCAGGCCAACGTGTGGATCATCGGCAACGAGCCGAACATCATTGGAGAAGGCAACGGCTGGACGAATAGTCAAATTACTCCGCAAGGGTATGCGGATGTCTATCATGAAATCCGCAACGCGATCAAAGCAGTTCGGCCTAATGATGAAGTCCTGGTAGCCCCTCCAAGCCCTGGCGGAGTGATCCCAGGCGTACGTTGGATGGATGGCAGTATTTGGTTGTCCCAGACGATTGAGGCGATTCAAGCAATCCCTGGGGGCGAGATCGATGGGTTTGGCTTGCATGCGTACGGCAATCCGTTTGTTTCGGCAAATGTTGCAGTCGCGGAGTTCCACAACTCTTATGTGGCCCAACTATCTGTCATTGATGCCCACGGTGAGCAGGATGCACCGGTCTATATTACTGAATGGAATCGTAGAACGAGTACTAGTGGCAACCTAGCCAGCAATGAAACTGTAACATCCGACTTCATTCGGGGATCTTTAGCCGATGTCCACTCATGGAACCAGACGCCTGGCAATCACAACATCGTCTCAATGAGTTGGTTTGTCCACAACCAAGATTATGGTGGCTGGAATGAGTATTCATTGGAGTATTGGCGAGATTTCGGCAATCCAGTGGGGAACCCAGGTGACCTCTGGACTGCTTTCCAAGAAGGAATCAACTATCCGGCTGGCCTCAAAGGTACCCGACCGCTCCCGACGGGACCTTCCATAGGTGATTTCGACAATGATGGCGACGTCGATGGTGCGGACTTCCTTCGCTGGCAACGCGGCTTTAATTTGGCCGGAGGTTCGCTCCCTGAACAAGGTGATGCCAATGGTGATACGCTTGTAAACGAAGCTGACCGCACGATTTGGCAGAATCACTATGGCTCGCATCTCGTTTCTGACTTGAATCGCGTGCCAGAACCCAAGAATCTCTTGTTTCAGATTGGATTCGTGACTCTGATGTTGGTGACTACTGCCTTGAGATGGTAACTACTCTTTTTGCAATTTGAAAACCAGCCAATCATCAGTCGTATCCCGCGCCACCTCTTCACCTAGCGTCGTAGCGGTATTGAACCTTGCAGGGACGTTCAAGTTGGGGTGAGTGATCTCTATTTTGTAGATACCGCCAAAGATACCCCGCATTCGCGCTTTTCTAAGATCTTCAGGCAACTCATCCGCCGCCACGGATATCTTGGCAAACCCTTTAGAGTCGGTCGTACCTGAGGCGATTTTGGGGCCATCACCCAAGAAAGCTTCGGGAACAAATCGCACATTAGCGCCACCCAATGGCCGATTCTCCATGATCACTTGCACTTCAAGAGTACGAATTCCCATAGCTTGCTCTTCCCAGAGTTCGATCCGCCCGGTGATCTCATCTGCCGATACAATTCCGTCAGCATCTAGGTCATACTTGTCTAGGTGTTTTTGTATCCCTGGTATTTCAGACAACTCAGAAGCATTGAGGGTGCCATCGCCATCTTTATCATACATTTCGATGGCTCGCTCGGCCGCCTGATCAGCATCGATATCCACCGGCGCGATCGCACGGGGACCAGAGCTACATCCCGCAATCGCCAGACTGCTAAGGGTAAAGAGTTTAGGCAAGACTTGGCAAAAGCGATCAATCATAAGGTACCCATTCATGGGACGAATCAGACCAGAGGAATTCTTGCCGGTATTACGGATCCTGTCACCTATTGAATCCCTACCAATGCATAGTAGAACTGTCGGAAAAAAGCGTCAATTCAGACATGCAATTACGAGTTAGAATTCAACGTAATTCTTTTCAGTATTCTTCTTGCAGACCGAACGTGAGATTCGAACTACGTGTGTTTTAGTGGTGATAGGTTCTTTGTAACATTGTGTGACCACCGTGAAATTACCGCGCCCTTATTTTTCGTCGCCGCCGCTCACTCGCCGCATAATCGCTCGGATCGAATCGGTGCGTCAAGCTTTCAGCCACAAATCAGCATACTCAAATCTATTCGACAGAGCTTCAATATTTCTTGGCAGATTGCATTAAGCCGCTTCGGCCCGAAGTCTTGAGCGGGTAGAGTGCTGCAATCCCTCCGGATGAATCGCGAAGCCTCGCACAACGCCGCACATGCAAAGGCCAGCGCATGAAAAAGCCCCGGTATTACCGGGGCTTACGAGTAGTAGCGAATTCACGCAACTACAAAAAGTGGCGGGGGCCGGATAGCCTTTCAGCGCGAGATCTAGCACTACGATCTGGGAGAGGCCCTTTATGCAGCAGATAACCGGGACTGATGCAAATGCGGCGATTGAACATTGGCCATATCTAGCGCCGGAGATGCCTTAGAGGTTGGCGCCAAAGTCATGACTCATCGCCGGTCGCCAACTCGACGGCGGCTTCAAGCCTCTCTCGGGCCAACTTCGCCAGTCTGCCCAAACCGATTTCGCGGGCGAATGCGATCGCAGGATCCTCCGTCGCCGCTAAGTCGGGCCGTCCAAGGACAAGTCCCATCAACTCTGGCATGGGGATTTAGTCCAGGCTTCGCCGCCCATCTTCAAGTGCGGCATAGCGAAATGGGACAGTTGCGGAAGGCGTTTCGGTTGCCCAGAGGAATCGTCCCGCATCTTCCTCCGTCGTAGTGACTTCCGGCAAGAGCGAAAGCACTCGGTCCTTGATCCGTGCGCCGGTCCGGGCAAACCCGTGAGCTCGGGCGATCCGCCGGGCTACCACATCGTCTCGGACAGGAGCCTCGGCTTCGACTACAGCCAGCGCCATCTGGCGGAGTTCTCGTGAATAGTCGTCATCAAAGAAACGCGATTGGTGCTCAGTTGCATCAACAAGGTCCGCCAACTGATATTGCATCTGTGGTGTTTCCCCAGTCGTGTGCTTCGCGACCAACTGCGGTCGTAGCGCTTCGTCAGACTCGTTCTGGTGGCCTGCAGATGAGAAGTCGGTTGGCGGGAGAAACTCGTCGTCCTCCCCTGCCGATTCCGGGCATGGTTCGCCTGTCTTTTCGTAGTTGGATTGCTCCGGACTTGTTGTAGCATTCGTTTCAAGCTGGTTCTCACGAGACGCTTCCAAGAGTGAATTAAGCTGATCGTGAAGAGCCTCCACCGCAGTGTTGGGGTCGTACCACCAATCAGGCGACCATACCCTGCAGATCTTCCAGCCAAGGTTTTCAAGCACCTGCTGACGAGTTTTATCACGGTCACGGGCCGCCGCCGAACGGTGGTAGCTTGCGCCGTCGCATTCGACCGCAGCCAAGTATGCGCCAGGCCGATCAGGGTGGATGACCCCTAGGTCCACGCGAAAGCCTGACACGCCAACCTGCGGGTCTAAACGCCACCCACGACTCGCGAGCGCATCTGCCACCGCTTCTTCGAAGGGCGATTCCATTTCACCCACCGACCCGTCGATGCGCGCGGCAATCGCACTCGGTCCCTTATGGGCGTACTCCAGGAATGCTTTCAAGTCGTGCACGCCGCGAGCTGATGAGCGTTCGGCTCGCAGCTCGTCTGGCAGAAATGATGCGTAGACGAGCAACGCCTGCCTTGCGCGCGTCACTGCCACGTTAAGTCGTCGCTCGCCTCCGTCCCGGTTGATGGCTCCGAAATCGACCGGAAACTTCCCCGCAGCGTCTTTGCCAAAAGTGATCGAGAAGTACATGACGTCCCGTTCGTCCCCCTGGACGTTCTCCAGATTCTTCACGGCCGTCGCCTCGATGCGCTCGTCGGCGAAGAACCACTCCAATTCCGGTGCTTCCCGCAATGCCTGGTCAAATAGGTCCTGGATCAGCGACTGCTGCTGACTGTTAAAAGTGACGACGCCGTATGTAAGCCGATTTTCCTCGGGCTTGGCGAGGCATCGCTGCATCCTTGAGACGGCATCGGCTACAATCGCTTCCGCCTCGGCACGGTTCGTGCGACTCTTTCCACGGTCATAGAGTCCTCCGTTCACGAGCGCTAGTGACACGCCTCGGTCCTCGGATTCTGCCGCCGGGAACGTCACGAGGTGGTTGCCGTAGTAGTTGTAATTCGAAAATGCGATTAGCGACTCATGGCGACTGCGGTAGTGCCAATTGAGCTGCAGCGTGGGCAGACCAGAGGCCTGAGCCTCGTCGAGGATGCTCTCCAGGTCTTTCTCGAAGTCATCAAGTTCGTCATTATCTTCATCGCTGTCGGCTCGGCCAAAGAAGTTTGTCGGCGGCAGCTGTTTGGGATCGCCGACGATAATCGTTTGCTTGCCACGAGCGATGGCCCCGATCGCGTCCCATGTAGCGATCTGCGACGCTTCGTCAAATACAACTACATCGAACTGAGACTGGTCCGCCGGCAGATATTGAGCAATAGATAGTGGCGACATCAGCAGGCAGGGTGCGAGCTTGCCGAACGATTCTGGCATCCCAGAGATTACCTCACGGATTGACTTGCTCGGTCGCTTCAGGCCCATCTGGTGTCGCAGCAGACCCAGTTCCGACTTGCGTGGCACTTGATCTGTGGGAGGGAGGTCGTGATAGATCGCCTGCAATGCCCTGGGGGATGCGGCTTTTCGTGCCAAGTCGTCAAGCCTCCGAAAATCTTCAATTGCGTCCTCATGGCGAAATCGTTGGAACGTCCGTAACGTCTCGGATTGATCCACTGCCGAAGGAAGCCACCAGCGGGCGTAGGCTACTTCAAATCGCGCAGAAAGGTCGGTCGGCTGGAGTCCCCTCTGTTGCAGGGCAGAGACAAATGGCGTGAGCCCGAGAGCTTCTGCTTGCTTTCGAGCCGCAATCCATGCGGTCCACTGTTTCAATAACGTTCGGTGTGAAAGTACCGTCTCTGCCTGGGCAGAAGCATCGCCGACAACGGTCTTCGACTCCATCGCAACTGGGGTAACGCCTGCGAGCTTTGTATACTCAAGCCAAGCATTCTGGAAAGCCTTGGCAGAGCGGTAAACATCGGCAGCCACCTTACGTCTATCTTCACTATGCGAGCCGACCAGGCCCGCGACCGCCTCTGTGGAAACACCAAGCGAAGACAACCCTTGACACAAACGTGAGGCAACCTCGATCTGCGAGTCCAAAGCGCTCGCGTCTTCGTCTACCTCGGCCTTAAGTTCAGGAGGCAAGCCGAGTGGTAACCGTTCACGGGTTTTCAGGGCTCTCGGGACCTTCCCGAGCAGGATTGCCCTGAACCGAGTATGTTGATCTTGAGAGGGCCTATTCGGCTTGTCAAGGGCTTTTCTGCCCCCCCCCAAGAAATCCCAAAAATTGGCAAGCACAATCTCTGCGAATCGTTGAGGATTTCGGCGGATCACGCGTCCGAGTTGATATTGATTGACGGCGCGCCACTGCGTATGCTCCCGCACCATGAAACTGCGGGAAATGA
>JBGSPU010000085.1:0-6034 GCA_041738415.1 Bythopirellula sp. | reverse complement strand
ACACTTTAGCCACCTTCAATCGGTTCGCCATGCGATCAGCTCCATTGCTTCATGAAAAGCAATACAGCCTACGCGGCAACCCACTTTAGTGGCCCTGTTTCAAGCGCCTATCGATGGCCCTGTTTGGGCGCTCAGTGACAGCCATTTTAAGAAACAGTTCGCCGGGTGTGCCGTCCTCAAAAAATCCGACGGTGATGTAGCCTTCGTGGCCGTTGATGTTGAATTTGTGGACGACGGATGGTCGCGTGTCAGGGAGGCGATGTCTGACAGGAAGGGAGGTGTTGCTTAAATCGCTCTCTGGGGGCGGTGATTCTTCTGGCTCAAGGGGTAAGTCGGTCATCTTCTGATACCATTGGTACTTGTTAGTTTGCCGTAGGTAGGCGTGCAAGGAGTGCCTGCATTATACCTGGGGAACAACAGATCGCGTGGGAAAGACACAGCCGCCGCAAGGCGGCCGTGGTCTCTCCCTTAGCGTTTGAAGGTTACGCGGCTAAGGCCTCGTCCTTGTCTGTCGACTCTTTGACTTCCGCATCGGCAATCCATTTGGATGCTTGCTCGACAACTTTCAACAAGGCAGCTTCGTTTCTTAAAAAGAAGTTGCTTGTGTAGCCGGATTTGCCGCTGGAGACACTCTTATAGGAGCGGCTCAAGCTGTACTCATAGTACGGAAAGCCGGTCTGGGATTGTCGCTTCCAGATGTTGGCGGCAATGGCTCCGTCGCGGACGGTGTGAGCAAGTTCATTGCTCTTGTTGTCTGTAGTTTTTGCCTTTCTTGGCTCAGTCTTAGTTTCATTAGTCATAGGGTTCTCCTTAAAAATAAATGTTATAGGAGGAGGTTGCCCGAAAACGGATTCTTAGTCAAACAGTAGTTGAATTGGGGGGAGGTGAAGGGCGGAAGAATGAACATAGCTTGCAGTGATGCAATCAGAAATCCCCCGCCCAATCCTACCGGGCTTTACCCCTTTAACTGGTCCAGGTCCATGAGAGAATGGCATCCGGGGGGTAGCCCAGAAAGGACTTCTTCAGATGAAGAAAGCCGGTTTAACTCCTCTTGCCTTCGTTATTTCTAGGACACCATATTCAGCCACAAGCCGTACTGTGCAAATACTAAATCGAGGTCCGCGTCGGTGATTTCACCGTCCCCATCCAGATCTCCATCGGCCCAAGTGGCACCCGTCATGCCGTAATTGTCGCTGACCACACCAAGATCATCAGCATCAACATCTCCATCTGCATCCATGTCTGCCAAGATGGAGAGGTTCTGCAGATTCGTAAACATGTTGTCAAGCACCAGTTGATAGTCTGATTCGTCTATTACGCCATCGCCGTTGAAATCACTGGACACGAATCCGTTCGCCGGAGCACCATAGTACCAACGGTAATAAGTAGAATAATATTCGGTATAGTTGACAATATTATCACCGTTAATATCAGGCAGCAGAGTCATTACAAAGTTAAAAGTACCCCCTGTGATTCCGTCCCCCGAAGGGAAGGTACTCACCGCGCTATTGGTAGTAAATAAACTCGCTGGGTTGGTCCACTCGCCGTCGAGGAAATTGCCGTCCATGTCAGTGATGCTGTCCTGTAGGTACAAGAGATAATTGTCCCCCAGCGCCCAGCTTTCAAATTGCCAAGAGGCGGTGAAGGTCAATGAATCGTAACTGAACTCGGCCAACTGTGGCACGTTGGCTGTCCTCAAACCCACCACGATCAAACTGTTGGAGGACACATTTACGGCCTCGCTAAACACAATCGAAATCGTATCTGCCCCGCCTACCGGCACAGCAGCAATTTGAGAACCGGAACCATCGACTGTATCAAACGAATAAGGAGCATGGACTGAGGTCGATCCGCTGATGATCACGTTAAACACCTTCGGCGTAAGGCCTACAGTCAAGTCTTCCAAAGTAACTCCCAGTACTGCTGCCATGGCTTCGGCATACGACTGATAAACGCAGCTATCGGCCCAGACACTGCACGTACCGAAGACTCTTTGCCAGAGCAAGAAGTCGGCGCCATCGGTATCGCCATCCCCGTCCACGTCACCCGCAGCATTTGTTCCGTATCCGTTTTGCCAAATCGACAGATCGATTCCATCGACCTTTTCGTCATCATTGAAATCAGCTCCACCTACGGAGCGCAGCGGCAGCATCGAATATATAAAACCGATGCTGACATCATTGCCGTCCACAACACCATCCGCATTGCCATCCCCAGTTGCCGACTCGGCACCATGTTCTACGAATCCGTCGCCGTCATAATCTCCAGCCAGCAAAGCAAAATGGAAACGAAACTCGCCTCCGTTGGTTCCGGGTGTGCCATTTCCGATGCCGGAGGCCACATTGTAATTGAAGCTGCGCTGAGGATCGTCCTGGTAATAATCGGGAGTGCCATTGTGGTCGTTGACCCAGTCGGCATCGAGTGAATTTCCCGCAGCGTCTTGAACCGAGTCCGAAAGGCGGATGGAATACTTGCCGTCAAGTAGTGTCGAATTGAACGTCCATGTGCCTGTGAATGTCATCGGATCATAGGAAAATGAAAAATCGTCACTATCCAACACCTCGTTGACCACTGCCCCATTGGAAAACCGCCGTGTCCGATGCAACGCTAATTCGCTGCCCGTGAGTTCATTGCCAGATGCGTCGAAGACGTCTTCGCTGAACACTATCTCAAGGGTGTCAGCTCCATCGGTAGTGTTCACTCCACGAGTCGAGATCGGCCGGAACTGCTCGCTGCCGGTTACATAAGCCACCCGCTCAGCAAAAGATACTTCGGCAGTCGAATGCCAGGGATTTGTGCCGCGTCGGTCAATAATCACGTCAACAATTGTAGGCGCATCCACTAGGGGCAAACTGTCTTTCTCCACGGCTCCGATGTCGATAATCACGCTGCCATTGCCGTCGCCGTCTGCAATCCTGCCAAATCCACGCTGGTCTGTCCCGGGTGGATTGCTGATCGATGGATTTCCACCATCGATTGCGAAGCTGCCTGATAATGGCATATGGGTTAGCGTAGGACCACCATTGTCTTTCAGTACCTGATCAACTCCAGCGGGTCCTATCATTGCACCTGAGGCGATTGCGACTATGATCCCGTCGGGATTGCTGGGATGAGAACCGTTGTTTCCTCCCTTCGCATCTCCGATTAAGGAGAAAGCTGCGCTAATATTTTGCTGAACTATGGTTCCTCCATCATCTCTGGCACCCGTGGCAATAAAGACATCAGGAGTAGGCGCATCCAAACCGAATGGATCAGGATCTCTATTAATCTTATCGGCATTGTTTGCCACTATCGTGTGGTCTAGTACCGTGCGAGTGATCCCAGTGTATGCATCCCCGCTGACAGATAGTCCTCCACCCTTGACGACAGGAGGAGTTATGAGACCGGATGAGCCATCCATGAAGCCTGCAGTATTGAAAACGACTGTGCTGTGGGAAATTCGAGTCACACCATTTGTTTCATCGTTAACGGATAACCCGCCACCACCGCCCACGCTTTGATTGCCAGAGATCGTGCTGTTGACGATCAAAATATCGCCTTCATTATCGATACTTATGCCGCCACTACCACCATAGGATGTGTTGCCCGAAACTGTGCTTCTGGACATCGTGAACTGGCCATTTATGGCAACATTAATTTTTAACCCGCCGGCACTGTATGCTATCGATGGCTGGTAGCCGACGTAGTTATCGGCAATGGTGGTCGAATCGATAAGTGCCTGACTAGCGCCTAACACATCCATTCTGATGCCGCCACCTTGGAGAGTACTGGAATTGCCAGAAATGATCGAATCACGAATTTCTATTTGATTGTCATAGGCATCGACATAGAGTCCGCCCCCTGTAGTGGCTTGATTGCCACTAATCTCGCTGTCGCGAATTGTTATGTCAGATTGCAAAGAACGGACAGCACCACCTTCGGAATCTGGAAAGCTAACAGCAGAACCATCAGTCAGTTTCAGCCCATTGATTTCCAGTGAGGTGCTAAGCACTTCGAAAATGCGGCTGCTATTGTTGCCACTGATTGTGACCAGGAAGTTGCCGCTGATGTCTCGACCAGGGCCATTAATAATGAGGTTTTCGGTGATATCGAGATCGCCCTGAGTGAGCGTGATGGTATCTTCGTTGGGCGGAAGAGCGAAAACGATGGTGTCTTGGTCATCGATAAAATTGGCATCAAACACTGCTTGTCGTAGGGTACCAATAGCTGCGGGCGTATTCTCGACGGCGTCATTGGAATTAGTAACTGTGAATACAGCCAACAGTCGTCGATCTTCGCAATGCTCGAAACAAAGTTTTCTAAATTGTGAATACTTCCTAGATAAACGCGAATTGAATCGCTTGTGAGTTATACCAAATTTACGAAGCACTCTGGTCCAGGAATTGGATAGATGTCGCATGGTTAGATATCCCTCCTTGGGTCTGAAAATAGGTGATTTAATGGATCTTACGGGAGATTCTGTCGTGGAACATGGAGAGTAGAAAACCTGTCATCAGTATGACAACTGTTGAGGCTTCTGGTACTTTATTGCCCTCTACAACAAACCGAAAGTTGCGGAACAGCGGATTGATCAGGTTATTCCAACCACTGACCGAACCTGGCTGAAAGGCAATGTAAGATGGCAGGCCTATATCGGGATTATTGAGTGGTGCTGCACCGTCCCCTGATGTACCAAAAAGACCACTTCCAAACACGATTGCGTACCAGCCGGGATCAAGCAATAAGTCTAAATCTCCGAAAACCTCTGCGGAGGGGACTGGAAAAGTAAGTACTACGCTTCCAAGTTTGTCGGGCGTCGAGAGATCACCCGAGTCAGGGAAATCATTTTCGTCTGTTAGCCGGACAATGGCTCCGAAAAATGTCCCGTTGTTGCGATCAACAAAATGTCCGCCGATTCTTGTTGTCTTCACAGGCGTCGAAAGTTTAAATCTTACACCGGCAAAAACATTAGAGGTGATGTTGGAGGCTGTGACGGAACCCTGCGGAATTCCTGTTGGCCCAAGTGTTCCGCTTTCAAAGATCGTGGCAGCGCATATGGGATTTGGCACTGTCAAGAGCAGCGTGAGCAATGAGAACTGGATAAAGCGGAACATTATGATCGCCTCCTCAAAGGGTACAAGCGGGCAACCCCGCTCGCGAGGTTATCCAACGGATGAGATGGTTATTTACAAAAGCATATGGTGTGCCAATTTCGATACCTCGATTATACTACGAAAGAATCAGGAGGTTGGTCAAGATTCGACTGTACCGAAACCGCACACCCTTGAATGGAATCGCTCATATTGGAGGCGTCATCTCGGCCTGCAGAGAGGGGCCCCGTTGCAGAACCATCAGTCAGTTTCAGGCCATTGATTTGCAGGGATATGCCAAATATCTCGAAAAATATGACTGCTGTTGTTGCCCCTGATCGTGATGGTATCCTTGTTGGGCCGAAGAGACAAATAGATAGTCTCGGGACTGGCACCAAAGTTTGTTGCTTGAATTGCTGGCTTATTGTGCTCTACAAATGACACTTAGGGATTTTCGCAGCTAAGCAGATCTGAATGGAAGTCCGCCCGATTTGCCCCGATTCGGGTAGTTTTCTACAGCTGCGAAACAATCTTGCTAGAGACCATTGCGGTGGTGGAAATCTGAGGGCAAGTACTCTAAAATGCTAACCATAGTGATATATAGAATTCAGCTCTACCTTTTCTGTACCACTTATGACCTCCTCAAAAAAACTTGCCCTCGTCGGCATCTCTTCAGCTCTCTTGCTAATCATATTTGGTATTCTGTATTGGCGAAGCCTTCCTGTGACTCCGCGACAGGCAAGTATCTACCCCGTTTACGGGTGCAATGGCTCGCAGGTAATGGATGTGGTTTTCATACACGGAGTCGATGGCGACTACGAGATTACATGGGAAGCGCCTGGAGCCGAAGGAACGTCTTGGCTTCACTGGCTGGGAGAAGTGAAGCCAGGAATTGCTATTTGGTCGGCAGATTATCCGGTTGCTACTACTAAACTCAGTGGCAAAACTATGGAGCTTATTGATCG
>JBGSPU010000047.1:0-40689 GCA_041738415.1 Bythopirellula sp. | reverse complement strand
CTAGCGTGATTAAGTGCTTATATTGCATTGGTTTGTGTTCAACATCAAGTCTCTGAGCATGGATATGAATGGATTCGTCGCAACTCGATACACTCCAACAGTTTAACAGTGCTATCAGCGTTCAAAGTGGCGCTGTCCAACTAGACTAGTGCAGAAAACCACCTCGAGAGGAAAATAATGATGAAACAATGGGCACTCTGGCTCGGTCCGATTGTCGCTGTCTTATTGGGGTTCGTGCTTTCTCAGCAAGGGTCGCCCCCCGCCGCCGCTTGGACGGCTGGTATTACTACCCTCACAGCCCTCTGGTGGGTCTTTGAACCCATCCCCATTCCAGCGACTTCGCTGATTCCCTTGGCAATGTTTCCGTTGGTCGGCGTACTGACGGCCAATGAGGTGGGTGCCGCCTACGGCAATGAAATGATTCTGCTTTTGACAGGTGGCTTCATGCTGTCGTCGGCCATGGAGCGCAGCGGAACCCATCGCCGGATCGCCCTTGGTATGGTCGCCCTCTTGGGAGGGACCAATGGTCGCCGGCTGGTGCTGGGTTTCATGGTGGCCTCTGCGGTGTTGAGCATGTGGATCTCGAATGCGGCGACCTCCCTCATGCTCTTGCCGATCGTAGTTGCAGTCATTGAAAAGGTGCCCGATGAGCGCTTGTCGCTGGCATTGCTATTGGGATATGCCTATGCCGCGAGTGTTGGCGGTATCGGCACTCCCATTGGCACCCCTCCGAACCTGATCTTCATGCAAAACTATGAATTGCTGGTCGGTGAAGAGGTAAGCTTCCTCGAGTGGATGAGTTGGACGCTGCCCGTAGTGTTAATAATGATTCCTTTGATATGGTGGTGGCTCACTCGCCAAATCGAATCGACCACCAAGATCGAACTTCCTCCCGTGGGGGAGTGGCGGATTGAAGAAATTCGCACACTCGCAGTCTTCGCCACCACGGCATTTCTCTGGATCACTCGTTCCGAACCATTCGGTGGCTGGCGAAATCTCTTGAATCTACCTGGAGCCAATGACGCCAGTGTCGCATTGTTGGCTGTGGTGGTGTTGTTCTTGATCCCCAACGGCAAAGGAGAACGCCTCCTCGACTGGCCAACTGCCGTCAAAATTCCTTGGGGTGTCCTGTTGCTCTTCAGTAGCGGCATTGTGATCGCTAAGGCGTTCACAAAATCGGGGTTAAGCCAAGAGATCGGCGAGCAACTTAGTTCCTTATCAAATCTTCCAATTCCCCTGCTGATCGGTCTGCTCTGCTTGGCGATTACCTTCATGACCGAAGTAACCAGCAACACCGCCATCGCAAGCCTGATGATGCCCATCTTGGCTGCAACGGCTACCGCCACGGACATCGATCCCAAGTTACTCATGGTTCCCGCGACGTTGACCGCCAGCTTCGCCTTCATGCTTCCCGTAGCAACTGCTCCCAACGCGGTGGTCTTCAGTTCGGGTCGAGTGACGGTGCGACAGATGGCACGCGAAGGTTTCGCGCTGAACCTATTGGGCGTGGTCGTAGTAACCACCTACTTCTCGCTCGTCTTCCGATGATCTAGGTTGTTCGACCAAAACTGTACAATGGTTTCAAATCAGGTTCCTCCGGATTGAGCGTAGTTGGCCAGCAGAGAGTCGGGCTGAGGAGTGCGTTTTTGAGAACCAAGGGAATGGAAATAGCAAAAAGGGCGCGATTCACTTTGGAATCCACGACCCTTCCCTTCGTTCAGACTTGTGAAACTTCTTGCGGAGTTTGAACCGGCAGGGCAGGGGGGTGTGAATGCGTTGTGCTCTCCAGTTGGCTAATTCCCCAAGCCAGTGCCAGCCCCAACAAGAGCGCAGCCGATAGCTTGCCGCGATCGTGGTCATGGAATTGCAATTCTGGCAACAGATCGCTGAGCGCAATGCATAGAAATGTACCCGCCGCAAATGCTAACGCGTGGGACAACACCGCTCCGCCGTCCCCTTCGCCCATCAAGCCAAAGCGAAAAATCAAGATTCCCAGAGGAATCGCCAACGCGAACAGGCCATTGATCACATGCCGCCAAGTGAGCGACCAGCCACCGTGAGCCATCAGGGTAGCAATCGTCATTGAATCAAACGGCTTGTGCAACACGATAACCAGGAACGTGCCGAACCCGGCAAGTCTAACCGTCTCATGCCCATGGGCCACACCTGCCGCCAAGGCAATTCCTTCGATCACACTATGCAGAGTGAGTCCCAATGCCGCCCCGCTCCAGGAAAGATTGTGACCGTGGCCGTGGCTGTGGTCGCCCTCGAGTCCATGATGGCAGGTGACTACGCCGTCTTCCACTTCGTGATGGTGAAAACAGAAGAATCGCTCGATGAAAAACATCGTCAACAGGCCCACTAGAACCCACAACATGACCTGCATGTTGGCAGTTGCGGTGGGCACAATGGAGTTGGTCGCCTGATCGAGTGCATGCGGCAGCATGTGCAAGAGTCCAATTCCCAACATCACCCCCGCCACAAAGCTCACTGCACATTCCATCCAGCGGTGGGTCAACCGCACCAACACAGGAACCATGCCGCCAGCGATGGACACCAGTAGAATCAACAGGCAATAATACGTGAGCAATACATTAGAATTCATGCGATGAAGTATGGCACTGGAACCCCCTTGCGACAAGCGAGGCAAACTTGTCGGAGATTACGTATGAGAGCCTGCATCCAACGAGTTTCTCGTGCCCGCGTGGTCATCGATTCCGAAATCGTAGGTGAGATCGGCAGGGGGCTACTCGTATTATTGGGAATCGCTGGCACAGATACCGACGCGGAACTCATCTGGCTGGCCGACAAAATCGTCGGACTACGAATCTTCGAGGACGACGCAGGCAAAATGAACTGCTCGCTATCGGAGGTAGCGGGGCAGATCCTCGTCGTGAGTCAATTCACCCTCTACGGCGATTGCCGAAAGGGTCGGCGGCCGAGCTTCCTCTCGGCTGCTCCTCCCGAGATGGCGGAAGCGATGTACGAAAAATTCGTCACCCACTTGGTCGAGCAGGGGATTTCAACCGCCGCTGGCCGCTTTCGCGCTCAGATGGAAGTTGAACTCACCAATGATGGCCCCGTAACCATCTGGATCGACACGGATCAGCGATGAATGATGAGTAATGAATGATGCGTTTTCGGCTCATCACCCATGATTCACTACTCATGATTATTTTGCACCTCCGAGGTTTCGCCAGAGACGACGCGCCGTGTCATAGATCGTCTGGTCTGCTTCTGGTAAACTACTGCTATCTGCGGAATCTAACGCATAGCCCTGTGGGGTGATTCTAGGCGCTGGAATGGCAACCGGATAACCTTCCGGCAAGTCGCCGGCATTTTCAGTTCGCCAACCCTTGCGGTCCAGCGCGATCGGATAGTGGGTGCCGTAGCGCTCCATGACCATTGGTTCACCCAGAATCATCATGAATACTAGAATCAACTTGGCGTAGGTGGACATATTGGCCCAACTACTTTTGCCCCACAACTTCAGGGCCGTGCCGAAGGATTTCTTGAATCGCCAGCGGCCGCCAACCCATTCAACGGCATAGATTTCATCCAGAACGAGATGCGACATCACTCCCAGCAACACACCTGCCGACTTGAAATACCGCAAGTGCAAATTGCTGGATCCCGAAAACAAGAACGCCAGGCCGGCAAAGATCAGCGCTGCCGGCAGGCTATGGAACATTCCTCGATGCACCGTATACTTCGATAGCATTTTTGCGAGGCCAAATCGAATGAAGACATACGAACTCCCCACAGCCAGCACGAACTGCTCGTGATTTAATCCGAGTGCTTCCAGCCGAGGCAAGAGCAGCACCGGGATGATGGCGGCTGCAAAACCCATCGATTCGCGGAACGGCACTCCGGAATCGCTGTCGATATCCGGGAGCATCCCGCCGATTCCACACAGTCCACCAGCGATGACGGCCGACTCCCACGGCAAACCATAGTAAGCGCCGACCGCGCCATAACCGACGCCGAGTACCGTGCTAGTGGTAATATGTGTCTTGAATCCAGCCATAGGACAGCAAAAAAGTTCGAGCAAGGGAAATCCGAGGCGAGAGAATAGAAAAAGTCTCCAATCGGTGCCAGAGAAGCCCTCTGCTAGCACTGCAAGCAGCAGACCCGTGGCTTAACGTCTTCAACGATTGGCAACTGCCCTTCGTTTCCCCGCAAACCCTCGATATACTTCTCCAGCCCAAAAGTCTCGCCGAACCCCAATGCAGAACCTATTCTCATGCAGATTTATGACGTGCTGATGCTGGTCGTGCTGATTGCCGCCACAATTTTTGGAATGTGGAAGGGGATGGCCTGGCAGATCGCCTCGCTAGCATCCCTGGTGCTGAGCTATTTCATTGCCCTGCGGTTTGCCGATCAACTTGCCCCCACGTTCGAGGGCATCGCGCCGCCTCCGCTGAACAAATTTCTGGCGATGCTGGTGATCTACATGGCCACTTCATTTGTTATCTGGACCTTGTTCCGATTTATTTCAGGAGTGATCGACCGAGTGAAACTCGAATCGTTCGACCGCCAAATGGGCGCGATCTTCGGCTTCGCCAAGGGCGTGCTGCTATGTACGGCGATCACCTTTTTCGCGGTTTCCTTGTTGCCCCAACCCCAAAAGGAACAAATCCTCGCCTCGCAAACGGGACGCTACATCGTCGTAATGTTGGACAAAACCGACTCAGTGGTCCCCCCTGAGATCCACGACGTCATCGGTCCCTATCTGCATCGGATCAATGAGCAACTCGACCCCAACGGCCAGCGACACCATGAGAACGGCCTACAGGCTACCTGGCCTCAGGCGGCATTCCCCGAATGGCCTACTGCGACACCGAAAAGTACTCAGACTCCACTCAGTCAACCGGTCTCCACACCCTTGCCGAATTGGCCACCGGACCCTCAGGCTGCGGGGGCAAACGGCAGACAGTATTGAATTCGCTTGAGGGAGGGCTGCCAAGGTACAATCAGGTCCTTTCCCGGGGAAAATGACCCCAGAAACGAACATAACAGTGATTATCGGACGTTGCCAGCAGATGCCATCAGGTGAGAATCGAATCTGTTACCCCTCTGCTCCGCTCATTCCATCTGTTCCAAATTGGCTACCAGTAACTGCTGGCAGAGTCTCCAAGAATGGTCCGATGCGGCGGAACTTTTCGTACCGCTCGACGAGTAATTTTTCCGTCGGCTTCCGCAGAAGTTCGCGAAGGGTCTTGAGCAGATAAATCTTCATGCGGCCCGCCATCTGATGATGATCGCGGTGGGCTCCGCCCAAAGGCTCCTCAATCACGTCGTCGACGACTCCCATTTCGCTCAGATGCTTGGAGGTAATCCGCAGCGCCTGGGCCGCCTGCTCGGCGTAGTTGTGGCTTTTCCACAGGATTCCGGCACAACCCTCCGGGCTAATAACCGAATAATAGGCATGTTGCAAAATTGCGACTCTATCCCCCACGCCAATTCCCAGCGCTCCGCCGGAGCCTCCTTCCCCGATGACCACGCAAATAATGGGGGTTTTGAAACGCGACATCGCCATCATGCTTTGGGCGATTACCATCGCCTGGCCCCGTTCCTCGGCACCGATTCCAGGATAGGCCCCCGGCGTGTCGATCATGGAGATGATCGGCAGGCCGTATTTCGCCGCCAAAGTCATCTTTTCCATCGCTTTGCGGTAACCCTCGGGATGGGCACAGCCAAAGAAGCACTCGTTGCGCTCCTTGAGGGTTTTTCCCTTTTCGTGACCGACTACCAGGACCTTGTGGTCATCCAATTTGGCAAAACCGGTGCGGAGCGCACGATCGTCGCCAAAAAATCGGTCGCCGTGGAGTTCGACAAACTCGTCAAAGACCAGGTCGAGATAGTCTGTGAACTTCGGGCGTTCCTTGTGACGTGCTACCTGCACGGTCTCCCAAGGATCGAGATGGTTGTAGATAGCCTTGGTCGTTTCGGTAAGTTGCTTGCGCAATTCGCGAATCCGCTCGCGCAGTTCGGGCGTGTGCTGGTCGTTAGCCTCCAAGGTATCGATCTGCTCTTGCAGCTCGAAGATGGGTTGCTCAAACGGTAGTCGGAAGTCGTAACCAGGCATGGCAGAATTATACCGCGATCACTCGTGGTCGTCGTGATCGTCGGCCGCTTTTTCTTCGGGCTTTTTTGGTTTGATGTAGAAGCAGCGCCCCGCTTTCAACTCTCGGTAGAACTCTAACAAGGAACTGGGGCGATCATTCGGGTCTTTTTCAAGCATTCGGTGGATCAGATCGGCAAAATCTGACTGTACGTTCTTCTGCAACATGGCAATCGGCTGGGGCCGTGCTTTGAGATGTTTGTTCAGTAGTTCCGTAGAACTGCTGGCCGTGTAAGGTAATTTACCGCACATCAGCTCGTAGACCATGCAGCCGAAACTGTAAATATCGGCCCGCTCGTCAACTTCTTTGCCACGAATCTGCTCGGGGGCCATGTAGCTGTAGGTCCCCTGCACCGGGGCTTTGTTTGCAAACAGTTTTGAGATTCCCTTTTTGATCTTTCGCGCTAAAGTAAAGTCGATCAAACGAACCTCATTCTCATCATTTACCAGAAAGTTATCCGGCTTGATATCACGATGCGTCCAACCCTGCTTGTGCATATACTCGACCGCGAGGGCCGCCTCGCCGAGAATCTCTTCCAGGCGCCAATGGAGTTGTTCCACCCCATCGTGAATCTGTTGCTTGAGATTGGGAGTCTTGAACAGTTCCATGATCAGGTACGTCCCGTCTTTTCCTGTGCCATAATCAAGCGTCTTGATCACCGATTTATGATCGAGCGATTTCCCAACCAAATACTCATGCTTTAACTCTGCAGAACTTTGACGCGTATGCTTTGCACCCGGAGGCAACCACTTCATGGCAAAAGGCTCGTTCTTGCCAATCGGCTTCACAGCCCAGATCTCAAACATCGCCCCGGCTCGGATCAAATAGAAAAGCCTGTAGGGGCCAACAAATTCTTTACCAACCGATGACATAAAATCGAAAGTGGTGTTGAAGGAGTTTGACGAATCACTTGCTCAGAAGTGCCAGTCTAGTCACATCAGAGTGCCGAGGAAAGGGTAGCTTGTTAGCCGGCATCGTCCCGATGCCGTTGAGTGTAATCGACGCGCATCAAACAAAGTCCCTGCGGTGGTGCCGTTCTTCCCGCACAACGGCGATTCCCTGCTGTGAGTGCCGCGGCGAGCCATGCTTCGTCGCGCCGGCCGATTCCTATCTCTACTAGCGAACCGACAATAATTCGCACCATATTATACAGGAACCCGTTCCCCTCGACGTCGATCTCCACCAGTGATTCCTGCTCGCCTACACCGCGTCGAGCATCAATTGCCGAGATCGTGCGAACGGTACTTTCTCGCTTGGAACCTGCCGACTGAAAACTGGCAAAATCGTGCGTACCGACCAGTACTTGCGCGGCACAATGCATCGCATCGACTTCAAGCTGCTGCGGCACATGCCAGACCGTGTCTCGTTCGAAGAGCGGCCGACAGCGGGCATTGTGGATGCGATAACGGTAGCGCTTACCGAGGGCATCATAAGTGGCGTGAAAACCGTCCGGCACCTCGTCAACGCTCTTGACCACCACGTCCGTGGGTAACAAAGCGTTGAGTGCTCGATGGAGTTGCTCTGCAGAAAGATGCGTCGCAGACGTGACACCCACCACCTGCCCCAGCGCATGAACGCCGGCATCGGTGCGGCTGCTAGCCGTCACCTGCACGGCTTCGCCCGTGATTCGTTGCCATGTATCCTGCACAGCACCCTGAACCGTGCGGCGACCAGGTTGCGCTTGCCAACCCGAATACTTCGTGCCGTCGTATCCAATCGTGATCTTTAACGTCGGCACCTACTCACCTACTCACACCGCGGCTTGCGAACGAACCAACAATTCGGCGATCTGCACCGCATTGGTAGCAGCACCTTTGCGCAGATTGTCGCTCACACACCAGAACGCTAAACCATTGTCGCAAGACAGATCCTCACGAATGCGACCGATAAACACCGCGTCATCACCACTGCAATCGGCTGGCATGGGGTATTCGCCCGCTGCCAGGTTATCGATCACCTTGATCCCCGGAGTGGCAGCGAACAACTCTCTCGCCTCCTTCGCAGTGATCTTCTTCTCGGTTTCAACGAGAATACTTTCGCTGTGGCAATTCTCAACCGGCACGCGCACGCAAGTCGGGCAGACTTGAATCGAATCGTCCCCAAAGATTTTTTGCGTCTCGAATACCATCTTCATCTCTTCGCTGGTGTAGCCAGCATGCTTGGCTGAACCAATCTGCGGAATGAGATTGAACGCAATCGGGTGGGCGAAGATCTGGTACTTGTGCTCTTTGTTCTCCAAGAATGCCCGGCTTCCAGCGATCAGGTCTTCTTGACCCTGCACCCCTGCCCCACTGGTGGCCTGATAGGTACTCACGATCACCCGGCGAATCGTCCCCGCATCGTGTAGTGGCTTCATTGCCAACACCATCTGTGTGGTCGAACAGTTGGGGCTGGCGATGATTCCCTGATGATTAAACGCCGCGTCTGGATTGATCTCGGGAACGACCAACGGCACCTTGGGGTCCATCCGCCAATAGCCGCTCTCATCCACAACCACGCAGCCGCGCTCAACTGCCCACGGGCAGAACTCTGCAGCAACCGGATCGGGTGTACTGCCGATGGCAAGTTCGATTCCATCAAAGGCCTCGGGACGCAGAAGCTCGACCGTATGTTGTTCGCCCTTGAAGGTGATTTTTGTGCCGGCAGATCGCTCGGATGCCAAGAACGTAATTCTCTCATAAGGAAAACTCCGCTCTTCCAACATTTGTCGTATTAAATTGCCCACAGCACCGGTGGCACCCACGATGGCGATCGAATCAAACACGTTCTAGCTCCAAGTAAAGGGATTAAACAGAGAGGGAGAAAATCTAGTGACAGACCCCATTCCGCCCTGCCCGGTTCGGCATCCAGGTGGAGGGCCTCTCATTATAATCAGGCATCCCAGCCCACGACAACTTCACCAATGCGATAAAAGGAGGATTTGATGGGCATCCTGTGTGCTAGATTTGAATGGAACACTTGCCCCCCCCTACCCTTGCATTGGAGGAAACGCAGAAATGCCAATTACCATCGCACCTGCGACGACTCCAGTCTTTGAGACGGAACTCTCCCGCCGGGAGATTCCTGCAATTACGCATCTGTTGGCCACGGCCCTGGCCAACGATCCCCTGCAGCGTTGGTTATTTCCCAACGACGCGCAGAGGCTCACCGCCAGTGAGCGTCTTTTTCGGCGACTGGTAGCTCCGCGCGTTTCACAAGGATTAGTCTCAGTCATCCGATCTGGTGACGGCCAATTGGCAAGTGTGGCGGTCTGGACCCCGCCCACCCCCCCTGCCCCGTCTCGCAGGGAGCGATGGGCGGAGTCGCTCTACATGCGAATGGCCCACGGCAAGCGTATCCACGAAGTCCGTGAAGGATTCACTGGACTCGCAGCGCGGCATCCCCAGCAGCCCTATTGGTATCTCTTGGCCCTGGCAACCGCTCAGCCGCAGCGTGGCCAAGGTTATGCCGCCCGACTGCTAGAAGCTAAGTTTGAAGAGTGCGACGCGACCGGCCAGATGATCGCTCTGGAGACCTCATTACCCGAGAATCTCTCCTACTACGAACGGCTCGAATTTCGCACTGAAAATGCGTTGAAGCTGCGAAACGGCCCTACTGTCTGGCTTATGTGCCACAGCTCTCGCTAGAATACCTGTTAATAGTCGTCGCCGGAAGGCGATGGTTTCTACTTCGGCACCTCGCGCCCGACTCTTGTGAATGCTCGTGGCAGACCTTATCACTATATGTGATACCTGACACGAAATCATACCCTCAATGCGGAGTCGTAGTTCATGAATCGTTGCTGGCGAAATGTTTTTTTGGGGATTTTTCTTATCTCGGCGACAATTGGCCTAATTCACGGTACTGAGACGCCACTGCTTGCGGAAACCGCCAACGGTGTCGTGTTCAACGACCAGAACGCCAACGGGGTCCGCGACAGTAACGAGCCGGGACTGCCGAACATCAAAGTCTCCAACGGACTGGAGGTCGTCGCCACCGATTCCCAGGGTAACTATCACATCGAAGTCAACGATGACACGATTCTGTTCCTCATCAAACCCCGCGACTGGCAGACGCAGATTGACGAGCAGAATCTCCCCCGTTTTTACTACATCCACAAACCTGCCGGTTCGCCTGACGACGGCTACAAGTATGCAGGAGTCAAACCGACCGGTCCGCTGCCTGAGAGCATCGATTTTCCCTTGGTCGCGTCTCGCGATCCCGACCAGTTTACGATGATCGTCATGGGCGATCCCCAACCCGCCACCCGCCAGCAAGTCAGGTTCTATGCCAACGACGTAATTGCGGAGTTGATCGACTCCCCTGCCCTATTCGGCATGTCCATGGGAGACATTGTTGGTGATGACTTGTCACTCTTCGAGCCGGTCAATGCTGTTCAAGCTCTTGTGGGGAAGCCGTGGTACAACGTGCTCGGCAATCACGATATCAACTTCGATTCACCCGACGACAAACATTCCGACGAAACGTTCGAGCATGTCTACGGCCCGCCTAACTATGCGTTTCAGTATGGCGACGTCCATTTTGTTGTGCTCGACAATGTCGTGTGGCTCGGAAGTAACGAGAAAAGCTATCGCGGAGGTCTCTCCGACGAGCAACTCACTTTTGTGAAAAACTATGTCGACGGTGTGCCGCGGGATGACCTGCTCGTTATCTGCACCCATATTCCCCTGCCAGAGATCGTGGTCGACGCCCATAGCAAGCCACATAGTTCTCCAGAATTTCGGAAACTGCTAGGAATTCTTTCCAGCCATCCCCACACGATGTCGTTCTCCGCCCATACGCATTTCACGCATCAACATTTCTCAGGGGAAGAAGATGGTTATGCGCCCGAAGCAGGCACAGAGCATCACCACCACAATGTGCCAACCGGCTCCGGGAGTTGGTACAAGGGTCCCAGAGACGTTCAAGGTTTGCCCGACACGACCATGGCCGACGGCGCACCCAACGGCTACATCTTGGCAACTTTCAAGGGAAACGAATACCAACTACGCTACAAGGGAGCACGTATGCCCCCCGAGTATCAAATGGCTATCCAGGCCCCCGAAGTGATTCCTGCGGCAGAATCCACGAACACAAAGATCGTAGTAAACGTCTTCAACGGTAACGAACGATCGAAAGTCCGCATGCGAGTTCGAGGCCACGGCGATTGGCAAACTCTTCCGCAAACCCCAGGTTATGACAAGGCTTATCAGACATACCAAGCTCACAATCGTGAAACCGAGCGCCATCAACGACGAGTCCTCCCCGAACCAAAGTTCACGCGCCACCTCTGGTCCGCGCCTTTAGGAGTTGCCCTAAACCCCGGCTTCTATATCCTGGAAGTTGAAGCCACCGACATGTTCGGCCAGCAAGATCACGGCATACGATTGATCGAGGTGGAGTAAAGTGCAAGTTAGCCGCGACGCGCCCACCGTGTGGAGCGTGTCTTCACGCGGCCCGTGCTCCTAACGATTCAAGTTTTCGCAGACTGCGCACATTTTCAGTCAGTGAAATGGAACGCGACTGGCCACGGATCTACTCAGAGAGACGCCCAAGCAGTTCATCAACCCGCACAAACTTATACCCTCGTTCGAGAAGTTGGTCGATCAAGACACCTAGTTTGGCATAGACTTTGTCTTTTCGCGTGCTGCCCAAGTGCAGCAGAAGCAGATGGCCGTTGAGTCCGGATTCGGAATTGCTTTCGAATTCGAGGATGCCATCAATCAACTCTTCCGACGGCACGAAAGCCTTGTGATCCTCCGGCGCGAAGTCGCGGTGCGAACCTGTCCCCACAGTAAAATTAATCATTTGGCAACCTAACTCTTTTGCCCACTGGGTGTGCTCTGTATTGTGCCATTCGTAGGGGGGGACAAAATAAATGGGCTCATGAAAATTGGCTCCTAGTTCCTCCAGTTCGGCAAGGTTGCGATAGAGATCGGCTTGAAACCGAGGTTTGTTCACCAGCGATTCCTGGCGCTTATCCCATGGTGCGTAGAGAAGGTGACCATCGGAATGCGGGCCGATCGTGTGTCCCGTGGCAATCGCTTTTCTTGTCCAGTCGCGCATCCCTGGTGCATCGAGAGCCCGACCCGTCAAAAAGAATGAGGCAGGCAAGTCGTGTTTTTCCAAAGTCCGCAAGACAGATTCAGCGCCGTCGACGTGTTCATCTGCCGTGAACAACAATGCCAGTTTTTTCTCGGTAGTTGAAGCCCTGCGAATGGCACCTTCATCGAACACGAAATCTATGGGTGGTTTTGGTACGCTTCTGCTTTTTTCGGAGCGCACCAGTTCAGGATGAGCACCGAAATGGGCCATCATCAAAATGGCACAGGCCGTGCCGTCCATGGTCGGTTCATTGGTGGAATAGTCCCCGACGTCATCGTGATAAACGACGTGGCGGTTTTGAAACTTGGCGAACTCGTCTGCTTCCTCCAGATGAAGGCCCAGCAGACTCTCGTAGACCTTGGCATACACGGGTCCATCCACCAGGCCCCCCGGCACGGCGCGGCGTGCCAGTTTCCAGGTGCTGGTGTGGACATCCTCGGGAAACTCGCCGCCGCGTGGAATTCCTGTGAGCATGGTGGTGCCCCAAGGATTGCAACCGAACAACCAATCACGCTGGGCTAGCAGGTGATCGTGGTATTGTGAGTCTCCTGTCATTTGCTCGTAGAGCAAGAGTTGCGTTGCCAGTGCGATTGTTAAATTGTTCGAACACCAGATAAAGGGTACACCCACGCCAAAGGCATTCTTCTTTGCCCTCGAGAGAGTGGCCTCGATGCCTGAGCGATAAAAACTGGCCAGCTCTGACTGCATCTCGGCGTCGACGTGCGGATACAATGCGTAGTGCCCAACGTTCACAAACGGGTAGTATTGATAATGTTCTGCATTTTCGAGCGGCATCCATGAGATGTCCGCAGCCAGCCTTGCGTAGTGGATGGCATCGACCAAATACTCGCGTTCGCCTGTCACGGCAAATAGCTCGGCAGCAGCCCATTCCATGTCATCTGCCCAGGTCGTTTCGCTATAGCGATACGGCGCTCCATACGAATTGCCTTGCTGGACCCCCTCATGGGCACGGCCCAGTAAGTAGAATTCTCGCGCCGCCTGCAGACAACGCTCAGCGAAGACGGGATCGGCGAGATCACGCTTCCATATACGGTGAGCCATCGACATCGCTACTGCACAACGCCCCGCGAGGTTTGCCATGCCGGTCGACTTACTCTTGTACTTGCGAAGGCCCTGAGGCTGACCATCTGCTGCATACACCACGCGATAACTATTGGGGCCCCAGCCGTAGTCAGAGGTATCTTCGTCGGGCATCTTCCAACCGGTGTGATCTCGGTCGTCAGCTACCTGATGGTAGAGTTCGTTGGGATGTGGGTGCAACTTGTGCAACCAATCCAAACCCCAACGGGCTTCGTCGAGTACATCCGGGATGGCATTAGGGAGCGGATGTCCCAGTCGGTCGGAGCGGTCGTCAAATTTAGTTGGCTCCAACTCATACGCCAACAACATGCTCGCCGTCGCATTGCTGCCCGTGAGCAGGTACTTGAGCTGATCCCCCGCATCATGCCAACCCCCGCTGGCATCGACGAACGTACTTTCCGGCAACGGACCGTACACCGTTCTGCCGTCCCGCGGATGACAAACGCAGTCCAACACGGGATTGTAACCACAACGCTGTTGCCGCATGAATCGCAGTAATGCTTTGACATAGTCTTCGTAAGCGGCTTCGCCAATCGTGAAGCAACGAGACTTATCACCGCACGCATCAATCTGTAACCGGTATCGGCCGGGAGTAGAGAACCTGCTGAAATCGAGTTGATAATGGTGTGCGAACGTACCCCACCCTGGCGCGGTCGAATCGGTGATTTTCTCTGTGAATACGACCTTACCTGAAGGAACCGTTACCAGAGAAAACGTGCCTGTCACCGGTCTATGGGAAAAGGCGATTGCGACTTTAGCTTCGTCGGGCAGATAGCCAACCTGGTTAGCACGCAGGTGGACATTTTTTTCCTCGGCCAAGAGTGAAACACTGCTTGCCAGTGATACCAAGCAACTGAAAAACGCTAAGAGAAGTAATCGCATGGTATCGTTATACCTCGAAGTCGCAGTCATTTCATACAAGAATCCAGACAAAGTGAACTCCCTTGGATAACTACAGCTCATCCGTGCTACTAACGATTCAAAGTTGTGATTCCTGGCAAAACTTTTTCAACCAGAAAACAAACATGTTTTCTAACCCTTTATCTGAAAACAAGTTATCTCTCGCAGAGACGCAGGGAAGGCAGAGCAGAATGTAAGTAACAGTTCAAACGAACGGTAGCCGGATTCGCAAGAATTCGGAGACTACCTACCTTTAACGTCTATTCGACTGAATTCTTGCCAATTCAGCTACGATTGGCGTCAGTCGCCATTTGGCTGAACGGTTACGAGTGTATGAGTATTCTCTGCTGTCTCTCTGTCTCTGCGAGAAAATATTTTGGTTGTAGCTACAGGCCGCGCTGGGTCAATCCGTGACTAAATGCTATGATTTTTGGTTGCGGTCATTGGCTGCGCTGGGCTGATCCGTGGCTAATTGGCAGGGTTTTGCTTGGAGCTAAGGCCCTTGTTGAGCCAACTTTATCAGGCGATCAACAAAAAAGGGAGAGTGATTACGAAAGACAAGGTTGGCTCACGATATCGCTTCATTTTCTGCAGCCAGGCGTATCTGATTCTTTAGGAACGAGCCAATTTCCTCGATAGCCAATTGCCCTTCGTTGAGCACTGACGCATACAAGTGCCAGACGTGAATCATATTCCGCCATATTCTGAACTCAGTCGACACACCAGATGCTTTCAGTTTTTCTACCAGTAGTTTAGCATCATCCAGCAAGACTTCGCGGGTGCCTGCTTGAATCAGCAACGGTGGAAGTCCTTGCAAGTCTGCATAGAGAGGTGAGGCATCTGGTCTCGCTCGACCCTGCCCATCAAGTGCCATTCCTCCCAGTAACCACATTAAGCGTGCGCTAAGAATCGGATCGACACGCGCGTTGGCAAGCATCGATTTCACATGACTGGTCATGTCACTCCAGGGCGAGATGCACACTCCTGCAGTCGGCAACTCTTCTCCAGCGTCGCGCAGAGCGACCATCGTGGATAGCGTCATACCACCTCCGGAAGAATCGCCCACGATGAAACATCTCTTGGCTTCCGTGAGGTTGCTTCGTACCCAGCGATAAGCGCGACAGGCGTCGTCCAGAGCGGCAGGATAGCGGTGCTGAGGGGCAAGACGATAATCAATCGCTATCACTTTTGCGTTACATGCATGTGCCAAACGTGATGTCAGTGGGCGATGGCTCCTGGGTGAGCCGAAGACGTATCCACCTCCATGTAAGAAGAGAATAGCACATGACGGGTGACGGCTTACAGTCAACAGTTCGGTGGGGATACCATCAACGTTCACATCTTCGACTTGCGTCCCAAGCGGAAGGGGTGCCCTCATTCCCATTGCGTCAAAGTTCGCTCTGGATTTCTCAATGTCTATCGTTAGTTGACGGATATCGTGTTCCGCGATGATCGCTTCAGTATCTAATATGTTCATGGTTTAAGCTCTCTGGCATGCGGCTACGAAGCCCCGCGAAGACAAATACACATGGGATGTTTTACCACGCCTCCAGCGATTCATTCCGATCGAGACAACTCCAAAAAGAAGCACGCCTGTTGCAGGCTCGGGGACGGTGGCAAATGCTGACTGGGTTGGTCTGCCAAACTGGCTTTTCCAAACGGTCAGGTCGTCACCATCGACCAGGTTGTCTCCGTTGGCGTCGCCCTCGGTCAAGGTAGTTCCCAAGCCAAAGCCCCTTTGCCACGTGAGAAAATCGGCCCCATCCACATCGCCATCTTGATCGAAATCGGCATCAGAAATGACCGGTGAATTTGCTGCGATGGTGTCGTTGATCCAGTCGATAAACTGTGATACGCGCGTGTACGAGCCACGGTCGCCGTAGTCGGAATCGATCACGCCATCAACCGTTGAGCCAAACGAAGTTACCCCGGCGACTTGCATCTCACCGTTGACTTCCACAAAAAGTGCTCCCCCACTGTCGCCTGGGGCAGTGAGATATTCCAGAGGCAACGGATTGGAAGATCCAAGCGTCGATTCTGAAGCAACCCCCGGTCGGTCGAAATCAACCGCCAGAGTGCGGTCGTGCCCAAATCCAAAGGCTGGATTGCTCTCCGGTGTTTGGGTGCTGCCGACGACGTCAATGACGTTTTGCCCTGCACGGCGTGTTCCGCTAGACCCTGCGAGGGCACCGGTCAACCCAGTGCCGGTTTGCCCAAAGCCAACCAATGTGGCTGTCATACCCAACTCATTCGACCCGGTAAACAAGTTTGCTGGATCAATATCAGTCACGGTATCACTTAGCCTCACCAGACCGATATCCCAACCGGAGAAAAGATTGCTCTCCCCTCCCGCTGCAAACCAATTTGGATGTGCGATCCACTGATCTGCTGTATAGAAAGTTGTCCCAAGTTGAAACTTCAAATTGCTAATGCCCGCGCCCGCTCCGTTCAAGCCGTCGATGTTATGCCCAGCAGTAAGAACCCATCGATCATCGATCAATGTGCCCGAGCCAAGAAAGCTACTCGATGGTTCATCCCAAGTGAGTTTCCCGACCGCAGCGAACGCCGAGTCTGAACCGGCCAGATTGAGAAACTGTGAGTCGCTAACATCGTGTCGCCGTACACCGGCGGTCGACTTTTGCGAAACGCTGCATAGCAAGATTGTAATTAGCAGTAGGAAGTAACTGGTGTTTAAAGACCAATACGATTCGTAAGACATATTAGTCACCGTAATCGTGGCGTGTACGAATAAGCCGCAGGCTGAGTTCGAAGCAATTTTACAGCCTGCGGCCAGTCACCATACACAACGAATTACCTCGACGGTGTCCGTAACAATGAAACCAGGTTTCACTTTGATGCAATTTCGCCGGTGCCCATCCTGCCAACAAGCGGATGGGTCGTCGGAGATAATTCTCTTTCAGCAACAGCAACGGTACCGCCTATGATGGCGTGATCGACACCGGCGATGTCTTGCCAATAGCTCGCCATCTTGCGCTGACTCAAGGATGACAGCAGCAGAGCCATCCTCAGTAGCATCTTCGACAAGTTCCAAATAATCTTGCAGCGCTGCACCAGTCACAATTTGCAACGGTACGTGTTGATCTTGCAGACTCAGTTGTGATGTCCAGGACTGCTGCGATAGATCGCTCGGTCGACCGTCACTTGGACTGAGATTATCACTTGCTGCATACGCTCCGGCTGCCAAAAGCAACACCGCTAGACCCGTCGTAAACAATTTCATCACTCACCTCCGTTTTCAAAAGACTTACTTTCAGTTTTCGCCACGGGCCAATCATGTCGGCCACTTCAACTCTGGCTCGTACACTTGCCCTTGGTCGCCTGTCCTAAATGATAGTCATCGCGGTTGGAGAGGTTCTGTAAGGCTAAATACAAATAGGCCCAAAAAAAGAGCGACTTGACGGTGTGTGTATTTGATCTGTCCCACGAATACGCAAATCCAGTGGTGTTATAGTGCAATCGGTGAGTAGTTGCGGTTTTTTTGATGGAGGTAATTACCTTACTCTTTCCTGACTTTTTGCTAGATCGTTTTATCAGTGAGGATCAAGATGATTCGTATTGAGATTACGGAAGAACAAGTCGAACAATTGCGATATGAACGGTTTGCCCATCCACATCCTCGTATGCAGAGGAAGATGGAAGCCTTGTTGCTCAAGAGCGAAGGGTTGCCGCATCAACGCATCGTCAAGTTGCTGGACATCAGCGAATACACGTTGCGGGAATACTTCCGCGAGTTCATCGAGGGGACATCGAACGGCTCAAAGAGATCCGCTGGACAGGCCCGACCAGCGAAACGCCCATCACTCCGGCAGTTCAAACCGGTAACCCACATTGCGAATCGTGTGTATAAATCTTGGCTGACTTGGCTGGATCTCGATCTTGCTTCGCAGCGTGGCGACACACCGAACCACGCTCCGGCCGCTGACGATAATCGACCGTCCCCAGACGTGGTTCATGATGTCGCAGCGCGTGAGTGCTCGGTTAGGGCGTGATCCAAAATACTCTAGCAACGAGTATTCTTTTGAGGTCAAAGGAATTTCCTTGCCGTCGCGGGTAAGCATGTGAGAAGTGCGATCCAAGATGAATTCGCCGATCTCAATTCGGTCTGCCAGTACACTACCCTGGCGACGCAGCAGACGTTTGACCCGCGCCAGCAATTCGCGGATGCCAAACGGTTTGGTCATGTAATCATCCGCGCCGAGTTCCAGACCGCGAACGATATCTTCCTCTTGGCCCTTGGCAGTGAGCATTAAAATCGGAAAAGTCAGTTTGGCCTGCCGTACCCGCTTACAACAATCGTAGCCATTCATTCGGGGGAGCATAACATCCAACACCAACAGATCTGGAGGCTCGGCAAGCACTTGAGCCATTCCTGTCTCACCATCTGTCGCTGTGAGGACTTCGTAGCCTGCCGAACTGAAATTGTCACTCAATCCTCGCAGCAGCGTCGTATCGTCTTCGATGATGAGAACTCTTTGTGAATTCACTTGCAAGGTCATCAGTTACTCTCCACATCTACTTGAGCGACCTGCTCTGACTCTCTCTTGATCGAAGTGGATAATGTGTACTTGGGGAGAATGAGTAGAAAGGTACTGCCGGAACCTGGCTGGCTCTCAACCCGCGTCTCGCCACCGTGTGCCCGCATGATCGCGGCCACAATGCTGAGTCCCAAACCGCATCCCCCCTCTGTGCGTGCCACCCGCTGATCGACCTGGAAAAACCGTTCGAAAACTTGGCGGGTAGCGCGGGGACTCAGGCCGATTCCATTATCACTTACAGCAATTGTAACCTGGTCAGCCGTTACTGAGCTATACAAATAGATCGCTTTGTCTTCGCCGGAATACTTTCTGGCGTTTTCCAGCAGATTTACCACGGCTGTTACCAACGAATCAACGTCTCCAATCACCAACGCTTGTTGACTTTCCTGAACCTGCAAGCAATCGGCATCATCAGCCCAGCGCTCTTTGAATATCACGGCAGCTTGTTGAATCACATCGCGTGCGTTGATCACTTGAAAATCAAAGTGTTGCTTGCCTCGTTCCAATCGAGAGAACGTCAAGAAACTGTCGATCAGGCGGGTTAGCCGCGCATTCTCGTGAGCAATCAACTCCAGGTATTCGCGCATATTGATCTTTGAATTCTCAGGTAACTTGCCATCCTGTGTTTCCAAGAGCGTGTCGACCAATAAGCGAATCGAGGCGAGAGGCGTCTTCAGTTCGTGAGAGACCGTCGCGACCAGATCATTTTTAAGCTGTGCCAAGTGCAGTCGTCGCCGCAAGGCTGAAGCCAGGAGCCAACCCAATACGCAGGTCACAGCAACAACCAACAGGGCAATCCAAATATGCACGGCCTTGCGCTGCTGCAAAGTTTCGTCGAAAGGATCGCCCTCAGTCACGAGTCCCAACCGCCAACCCGCCAGCGACTTTCCCAGCCATGTATCCAACATTGCCTCGGAAGATTCTTGCGGACCCGTCACAGCAAAGCTCACGTTTTTTGGCAGTGCCAAACCGTTCGTCAGTTTCAGCAGGTGCGCGGGCAATGACTCAGCACGATAAAGTCCCACTACGTGCCCATCCAGCGAAGCGCAGCTCCACACCTCGGCGAGTTGCGTAGGGTGTAATCGCGATGCCGAGAAACTCGGCTCATAAACTGACATCGCTTTGGCGGCCAGTTCCTCGGCGGCTTGCGTGGGCCAATCAATCGGCGAGGAAGTCAATTCTTGGAGCGCACTCATCAGGAATCGTCGTTGCGGGGCCAATATCGAATTCTCACCGTAATCTCCCAGACGGCGCTGGAGACTACCGGCCACATCGTTCCACGTTTCTGTGTCGCGATCCAACACTTCTAGCAGTCGCAACTCTGCCGCGGCGGCAAAGGATCTATCTTGCGCGTCATGCAGCCCCTCTTGCCCGCGCAGCTCTTGCAATACTTCAATCGCAGCTTCCCTTTTACCAGCTTGAAGGAGACAACGCGCTTGGGCCTGCTGGGCTTGGGCCGCCTGGGGTGCATGAATTCCGCTTGCCGCGAGTTCTTTATAAGCCTTGGCTGCCGCCGACCACTGCTGGCTAAACTCCAACCGCTCGGCGTTCTCCCACGCAGGAAACTTCTCGGGCATTTCCAGATCGATCGTAGTCGCCGTATCTGGGTACACAATTCGACCCATTTTATCACAAACCAGCACACTATCAGCGACGCCTTGCGAGACACCCTCGGCGAAAACTTGAGCAGGATTTCCTTCGCCCAATTGGCGTGACAATTCCTCAAGTTGTGCATTCCATCGGTCTACTACGACCTGGCTAGCCGACTGCAATTGCGCCTGGTAAGCCTCTGTGAGGCGCTGCCCGGTAGCCAGTCGTTCATTGCGAACCGCCTCGCGCATCATCCACACCATCCCCACTGACGGCACCAGTACCGTTAGAAATATCAGCAAGATGGGCCACGCGAGGCGGTCGCTCTCAGAACTTGTTTGCCACCAGCGAGCCATCGACCCGATTCCTATTTCACCTTTAGAGTGGACAAGACCTTCGCGAACTCAGGTTCCCACTTGTCATACAGGTCTGACTCGACAGAAAATCGCACATTGATGGCCGATGTCTCACCAAAGATGGCGATCCTCCGCGCTGTCATCGACTTATTCCCCTCCTTGAAATGGAATGTTGCGCTAGCCGCTGGCCGACCACCAATTGTTGTAACTTCAATCCCTTGGTCGGTGAGCTTGAAGTCCTCCGTCTGTTCGCGATGTTTATCAAGCGATGTCTTCAACCAAGCCTCCGGCGAATCAGTTTCGGATTGAAGCGGCTCTAGAGGACCCGCTTCGATTTTCGTGTTGGCAATCGCGTGAGGATCAATAAGTGAGGTCTCGGGGCTTTTATCCTGTGTGTTATTACTGGGCGTATAGGCGAACCAGTCGGGAGGAAGCGTCACCGAGAAGCGGTCCTCCTTCACTTCAGTACTCTCGCCCGGCTTGTATTGGCGAATATCCGAAAGTTTCGCTGTCACCCCCCCGGCGCGGAACTGCACAATGTACCGATGCTCGTCGGTAGAAATCCAGAAAGTCTGACCAATGTTCAGTTCAAGCCGAAAGCACTCAAAACTCCCTGCAGGAACCTCAATCGTCTCAAGCTTCGTAACATCTAGTTCCAGCGGAATCAAAGTCGTTCCCAATGTCGAAATGATCTGCACGGTCGTCTTATAGCCTTCTTTGAGTGGCAGCAGACGAAACATTTCCGCAGCCTGTTCGTTGTCGAAGACTTGCCCCGTGAACTTCAGCGTCGTCGAATCGGTTTGGTTGGACAACTGGATCACGACTTGATCCTTGCCGTAGCTTCCCGTTGCCTGGCCCAGCATGGTGTGTTTCCAGTTACTTTCAATCGGAGCAAAGGTCTCTTTGTCGATCAGCACCCGACTTTTTCCCAACTGGCCATTGATTACAATAGTCTGCCAAGTCTGACACTCCCAATAGGGCTGACCATCTTTCTCAATGGCGGAAACGCGATAGATTTGCTCACCGACCCCCATGCCATTCGGGAGCTGCATCTCCATTAGCAACTCGTCTCCCTCACCCCACGGGGCAGGTTGCAGTTTTGGTTCGCGCGGCAATTGCTCGCGCGCTTGCGCAACAACTTCCTCCACCTGGGGATAGTTGTCGATGACAGCTTGAAAAGCCGCCGTTGCCTTGTCGTTTTTGCCGAGCTTGGCATAACACAAGCCGATCCGCAGTTGCGCCTGGGCTGCAAGGTTCTCTGCAGCTTTGCCTTCTGCGACAACCTTTTCGTAAACCTTGATCGCCTCGTCGAGATCGCCGACGGTTTCTTCGGTATAGATCGCCTTTTCCAATAACTCTGCAGCCGTCGCGGCATTGGCTGGTGTCGCCGAGCTGAGAAAAGCTAGGCAGCCCATTATAACCTGCCAGCTAAGCCAGCTCTGGAGGATTCGTGAACGTAACATTGCGATGCTCCTTTACTCTTAAGGTAATCGATGGGTCGCCAGGACTACATCCCTGGCAATGGTAACCCGAACATCGGGTACCACGATCTCTAAGATAGGGGGACTATGTTACCGTCGTGTTACCGGGCTGTTCCCGATTTATCCTTTTCCCAAGTTTTCCGAACGCAGAAGTGCGCTTTCCCTCACATTTCCAGAATCGGCACAGAATCCGGTCGCTGATGCAAGGATGACAATAGGCAATCAATGTTGATGCACAGGTTCGGTAGCAGATGTCCAGGCCTCTATCTTCCAAATACTACCGCTGGTGGGACTACCCATCCGTAGACAATGAACAATCACTGAGGAGGAATCACCTTGATTGTTTGTCTCGTACTCGATGACGACCGCGGGCTGAGACCGGTTGTTGTCCACATTCAGCGAAAGTACTTTCAACTCGAGCGGTCCATCTTGGGCCTGCGCACGGATGTTCTCGACGAACTGGTTCTTCCCCAGTGCCTCGACCACATCCTGGACAGAAGGTTGAGAAGCGGGATTGCCCGGCGTGATGTCTGGTTTCGTGAGTCCCCCAATCGCACTAGGAGTAAGCTGACCGAGTGCTTCCGACAGATCCCCTTCGGCAAGCGTGTTAAGCCATTGGCGTGCAGCTTGATCGGCTTGCCGTTGGTAGAGTTGCGTACGCACTAGTGATTTCACGGGCGCGGCTACCAGACAAAAAACGCTAAGAAAAAGGGCAATCTTGGCAAGCGTCAAACCCGAAAGAGATTCCGCATGGGCACGGATGTTACTGTACGCCAACAGCGCCACCGCCGCACCCGCCAGAGGGATGACAATAAAGAGCGGTACCACCAGCGCCAGCGGTGACAAGAGCCCTATCAACATGGCCAAGATTGCCAGATTACTCAGAGAGCGATACGAAACAAGCTCGTCGGCATCATAAGCTTCCATGTTTTCTGCTCCGCTCTTTGAAACTTCACCTCGGCGAACACTCGAAAGGAGAATCGGAAAAAGCCATTACTTGGCAGTGAATGTGGTATCGATATTCTCAGCCCTGGCGAATGAGTTCGCGACGTTCCAAAATGGTGCTCTAGTATAAGTGAAAACACTTTGAGCAAAACCAGGACTGTCTGCGTAACTCCACGCACCTGCCTTGATGGGAATGCGGTCGATCGTGTAAGCAGCAAAGCTGGCGAACATCACCGCGACCAGGATCCCGACCAACGGACCCGCGAACTTGTCGACCAAGGGGATGAATCGCATCTTGGTCCGCGATGTGCGGTCAGCCACAATGCGGGTAACCAGCACCGCGACCGTAAAGACCCCCCACACCCCCGCAAAGACAAAATACCAGGCGTTTGCCGCGCCTTTGTCCATCTGCTCTGCGAGAAAATTTCCCGCCGGGACGCCTACAAATATCCCGAACAACCCTCCCAGTGTGACGCTAAAGAGCGCGATGGCATTATTCCACAATCCCTCATTCACCGTCATCGCCACTCCTGCAAAGAGCACGGCACAGATCAAGATAGCAAGGTAGAGCATGGGAGTTACCTAATATAAGTTTGTTAACGGAATTGTCATTCCGATAGGAGTTTCACGACTAAACGAATCTGGGTTCGCACGCAAAGGGCACCCCACTTGTACTGATCATGCGGCCCAGATCCCTCAGGTCGCCGTTCTTTCCCTGCGGGACAATTTGGCTTCCAGCGGGATGACATTTGCCTCTACATAAAAACCATTTCTCTTATTGCTGCAACACTCGGGTCAATTCCTGCAGCGACGTGGTTCCTTGCGCAACCAACAGGACTCCTTCTTCCTGCAAGGAACGTTGCCGCGCCGCACGGGCAGCCTCCTTCAACAGAGGAAGCTTGGGTTGTTTGATCAAGATCTCTCGCATCTTATCATTGATGACCAGCAACTCGAACAGCCCCGTGCGACCAACATATCCCAAACCCTGACAAGTCTTGCAGGGTTTTTCGATCTCCTCGCCTTTCGGGGGACGATAAAGTTGCTCGATCTTGCCGGCCGGTATCCCCAGCTTGCGCAATACGTCAGCCGCTGGCGTATAGCCGACTTTGCAGTCGGGACACAACTTCCGAATGAGCCTTTGGTAGAGCACCCCTTTGGTGGCCATTGCAAATTCCTTGGCTGGCATTTTCAACTGCAAGAAACGCAACAGCGCCTCAGCGGCTTCCTTCGCGCGAATGCTCGTCACCACCAGGTGCTCGTCCTGGATCTCCTTGAAAAGCAGTTTGGCTGCCTCCACATCCGTCATGTCCCGCAGTACATAGACATTGGGATAAGTGCGGATCAGCACCGGAAGAATCGTCGCCGGGGTTTCCCCCTTGGAGGCATCGTAGGTTGTGACGGAGATGTTCTGAATATCGTGTTCGCGATTGGAGACTTCTTCGATCGCAACAAAATCACGCATGAGCCGATCGGTCTCTTCCAGCGAGACATTCATCATTGTGCTCAATCCTCCGCCTGGAAGCGCGGAGAAAATCAGCAACCCCGATTCGGCGCCCATCAGTTCGGCCCATTGCTTTTGCAGGCCCTCGCGCATCCCGAGGTCGGCATAATGCGCCATGTGTTGCTTCTCGCCAATTCGCGTCACTACCACGCGTTCCCCCGTGGCAACTCCCTGCGTCACTACGGGGCAGATATACGTTTTCCCCTCAAACTTCGCGCCGAACTGACCTTGCTGTTTATTCTTCCGATCTTTGACATTCAAATTCGCCAGAGTCTTGATGACAGCCAGCATGACATCGCTCGATTCGCGGTCGCGCGGTTCGCCATTGTGCCAAACGCCATCGATCTCATAACGCACCGAGACCCCCTGCTGGGTGTAATCGAGCATGAGCTTGTCGGCACGCCGCTGGACCGTGTCGGCCACCGCTTCCTTGAGCAGCAAGTATCCGGGCGAATGGCGTGCTGCCAGCAGATTCGCATTATTTGTGCTGGGATCATCCGCTCCCATTGCCAATAATTCGACCGCGACCCCCTTCTCATAATCTGCCTTCCGCTCGGCACTCATCTTGATGCCGACGCTACTGAGGGTCGAGGCAATGGCATACCGCCACCAGGAACCTGTGAGTACTGTTTCATGCGGTTCGACATTCTTATTGTGAACCAGGACGTAAGGGACCCACGAAGCTGCGAAGGCGACAAACATCAATAGCGCGCGAAGCCAGATCGGTGCCGGAAGAAAAAACAAGATATAGGTCAACAAAAAGAACGGCAGGTAATAAATGAGGCTCCACTTGTGCCACCCCAGGCCGTGGATTTGGCAATCGCGATTGACCCAATCTCCCGCAGCGACCCACATCCACAAGATTACCACCAGCCCGATCAGTTTGAGTAGCAAACCCAGGTTGAAACTCAAGGTGAGCGCTCGCTGCGAAAAGTCGACTGGAGTCGCGGTGCTCGTGGGGGATAGCTCTCCTTGGGCTGCCTCAACTGGTTGCACGTTGTTCGCCGGAACACGCCGTGCCGCTCCAGAGTCCAATTCATTGCCAATCGCCTGAGTGGCCCCCAACTCCCCTAACCCGGTCTGGGCCCAAACCGCATCAGAGGACAGCCAACTTAGCGCAGCAAAAATCAACAACACGGCGGCAGCGATCCCTGAAAAAAATCCGGTCAATTTCAGCATCAAATCATACCACCTTGCGAAACGTCGATTCCCTTGAGAGCCATTTTCAATTCTTCGCGATTAGGTGCGACTTCCAGGGCCACTTCACGGTCGATCAATTGATCGTCGACCAACATCTTCAAGCTCTGGGTAAAGTTTTGCATGCCGTCTTCCTTA
This sequence comes from Bythopirellula sp., assembly GCA_041738415.1. GTDB lineage: Bacteria > Planctomycetota > Planctomycetia > Pirellulales > Lacipirellulaceae > Bythopirellula. Next base: position 14,715 of record JBGSPU010000047.1, on the reverse strand, counting down.
CCGACGCGGATTGCACCATTAAGCCGATGGTCTTCTTCCTCGAGTACCAGCTTTTTCACAGTAGGAGAAAAAGTCATGATCTCCACCGTTGGCACCCGGCCCACTCCTGGCTTGATCGACTTGAGCAATTTCTGGGCGACAATCCCTCGCATATTCATCGCGATTGCACTCCGCAATGCACTATGCATGTCCTGAGGAAACAGGTCCAGAATACGGCCAATGGTCGAGGAGGCCGTGCTGGCATGAATCGTGCCAAAAACCAAGTGCCCCGTCTCGGCAGCGTGAATCGCCGTCATAAAGGTTTCCCTGTCACGCATTTCGCCGACGAGCATCACATCGGGATCTTCACGCACGGCATGCTTCATGCCGATCTCAAAATCGACCACGTCCAGACCGATCTCACGCTGATTGATGAGGCACTTGTCTTCGGTAAATACGAATTCAATGGGGTCTTCGAGCGTCAGGATATGTTTGCGGTAGCGGTGGTTGATCCAGTCGAGCATCGAGGCGATCGTCGTACTCTTGCCCGAACCAGTCACGCCGGCGAGCAGAATCATCCCCTGGTCGTAAGTGCAAAGTCGCTCCATCGACGCAGGCAAATTAAGCCCTTCGAAGTCGGGGATCCAACTATTCACCCGCCGCGCCACCATGCCAATGTGCCCCAACTGCTGCATCAGATTCACACGGAACCGCCAATTCGTGCCATCCACGTCGCACATGTGGGCGAAGTCGGCCCCACCGTCGTGATCGAATATCTTGCGACTCCGATCGTTCATCAGCGGGAAACACAGTCGCACCATTTCTTCGTCGTCGACGGCTTCGCGATTCATCGGACGTAACGAACCGTCGACCCGTACCATAGGAGGACGACCCACCTTGAGATGGAGATCGCTGGCTTCGAGCTTAACGCAGGCACGAAAAAGTTTGTTGACCTCCAGCTCTTGATGCCGGGCCACAAAACTATCGTAATCCGCTTCATTGATCGAGGATTTACTGGGGGATTTTGCCATCATGTCCTCCGCCGTTATCTTCTGCTCAAGCAGCCATACGCACGATTATGCCACACTCGGCCATCACGCGCTTGGTTTCCTGGATCGTAAACTCACCAAAGTGAAAAATGCTCGCCGCCAACGCCGCGTCCGCCTTGCCGATCGTCACCGCATCGGCCAAATGTTGCGGGCACCCTGCCCCGCCGCTGGCGACCACGGGGACCGACACTGCTTCGCTAACCGCCGCTGTGATCTCTAAATCATACCCATCCTTGGTCCCGTCGGCATCCATACTCGTGAGGACAATCTCGCCTGCACCCAGGCTCTCGACTTGGCGGGCCCAATCGACCGCCTCGAGGCCAGTGCCGATGCGTCCCCCGTTGATAAACACTTCCCAAACTTCGCGCCCTTCGTGAATGACACGTTTCGGATCGATATTCACCACGATACATTGCTTGCCAAACCGCAAAGCCGCCGCCCGCACAAATTCCGGATCGCGGACCGCTGCCGAGTTGATCGAAACCTTGTCACACCCAGCCAGCAACAGTTGCCGAATGTCGTCGAGATTGCGAATCCCCCCTCCGACCGTCAGCGGCATGAATACCTGTTCCGCAGTGCGCCGCACCACGTCGACCATAATATCACGCCCCTCGTGGCTGGCCGTGATGTCCAGAAACACCAACTCGTCGGCCCCTTCCTGCTCGTACCGAGCCGCGACTTCGACGGGATCTCCCGCATCGCGAAGCTTCACAAAATTCGTCCCCTTCACCACCCGGCCACGGTCCACATCCAGACAAGGAATCACACGTTTGGCAAGCATGGCAGCAAGAGTTCCGAATTCGGCCGAAGTTCCCCAAACCCTTTAGTTTAAGTACGCCGGGAGGGTCGGTCAACTCAATCCCATAAAGCCGCGACCGCCGGTCGCGTTCTCACAATTCACCGACCGCCAGTCGCGTTTTTGACTTGAATTGCACAAGACGCTACCCTTGAGAAAGCACCGCTAATAGCCGTCGCCGAAAGGCAATGGTTGAGCAGAATTAGAGATAGTTTTGCGGAAATGCAGACTGAGGCATTCTGCTTGAAAGTTAGAGAAGTGAGCCAGTTGATAGAGAACGATGACTGGTATCAGTCCCGGATGCGAGGAAGTCACCGTCAGTTCGAGCATCCAATGAAAACAGGAACGGTCACTGTTGCCGGTAAGCCGAACACTGATATACCACCTGGCACATTGAACAGTATTCTGAAGCAAGCGGGGCTTAAAAAGTAAGTGAGTTTTCTATGAGATATACCGTAATCATTGAAAAAGGTGACACTAGTTGGGGCGATTACGTTCCCGATCTTCCTGGTTGTGTTGCCGTCGGAGAGACTCGCGAGGAGGTCCTAGAACTAATTAGAGAGGGCATTGAGTTTCACATTGAAGGTCTGCGCGAGAAAGGCGAAACAGTTCCCGAACCGCATTCCTTCAGTGAACTGGTCGAAATCGGCGGCGCATGACTTGGTTCCAAACTAATGCCATAGCGAGGGTGCCAGTGCCACCCTCGGTCAGGGATAGCTTCTCACCCCCTGAAGAACAGATAAGCCACCACAATCGCCGCGAGCAACGCACCCGACGCCACCACGTCCATCACCGACCAACTACTGCGGGTTTCGCTTCGCTGGGCGTCGGTCAGTGTTCCGTAGGTAATGCCGCTGATCTGTTCGTAATTCGGCTCCCGGGTTAGCAGGCTCACCACGATCATCACCACCGAGCTGACGATGAAGATCAACAAACTGAAATACTGAAAGTAAATCTTGTTGACGATCCAGAACAGCGAACCTTCGCTGTAGGCAAAACCCTCTTTGACCTTGGGCAACGTATCGACGGTCAGGCGAAACATCCCCATCAAGAAACCGACGATCAACGCCCACAAACACCCCTGGGCGTTGAGCCGCTTCCAAAAAATTCCGAGGAAGAACACCACAAAAATCGGTGGGGCCAGATAACCCTGTACCGACTGCAAATAATCGTACAATCCCCGCGATCCCTTGATGACCGGTATCCAGGCGAGCCCCACCAGCACCATCGCCAAGGTCGCTCGACGACCAATCCGGACGAGATCGGCTTCCGATGCGTTGGGATACCGCTTGGAATAGAGATCGATGGTGAACAAGGTCGAACAGGCGTTAAACACCCCAGCCAGCGAACTCATCAGTGCCGAGAGCAATCCCGCGACGACAATGCCGCGAACCCCCGCTGGAAGCACATGCCGCACCATCAACGGAAAGGCCGCCTGTGCCTGATCACGCACCACTTCCCCCTCGCTATTCACCAGCGAACGCAGCCCTTCGATACTCCCGGTCTTGGCAAGCGCCAAGCAAATCATGCCCGGGATGATGAAAATAAACACAGGCAACAGTTTTAATATCCCCGCAAAAATACTTCCGCGACGCGCCTCCGTCTCGCTGTTCGCTCCAAGTGCCCGCTGCACGATATATTGATCGGTACACCAGTACCACAGGCCGATAATCGGTGCGCAGAACAACATCCCTAGCCAGGGATAGTTGCTGTTGAAGTACCACGCCTGTTTCGTAAGCTTTCCTCCCTCGCTAACAACTTCTACTGGTGCCCAAGTTCCTTCGACCCCAGCGGGCACCAACGGCTTCCACAGGTTGAATGCCTCGCTGCCTAAGTTCTCCTTGAGCGCTGCCCAGCCTCCGATCTGCTCCAATCCGTAGTAGGTCACCAGTGCCGACCCGGCAATCAAAATAAAGGTTTGTAATGCCTCGGTGTATGCCACCGCACGGAACCCACCCAAGGTCGTGTAGATACCCGTGATCACCAACACCAGGATCGACCCCAGCCAGAAACTATCGAAAGGTCCCAACCTCATTTCCGGCAGCAAGACACCGAAAACAATTCCGCCAGCAAAAATACCGACCGCGATTTTCGTCACGATGTAGGCCACCAGCGAAATGATCGACAAAACATAGCGTGAGGCGGGCGAGAACCGCCGTTCCAGAAACTCCGGCATGGTGAACACCTGCGACCGGGCATAAAACGGCACCAGCACCCATCCCAGCACCAACAGACACCATGCGTGGAGTTCGTAGTGCGCCAGCGCCACCCCATCCGTCGCCCCCGACCCGGCCAATCCGACTAAATGCTCCGATCCGATATTCGAAGCAAAGATCGAGGCCCCCACGATAAACCACCCCAGACTGTGCCCGGCCAGAAAGTAATCGGCGGAGGTGTTCTTATTCTTGTTGATCACCCACCACGCCAACACTAACAGCATTGCGAAGTATCCAGCAACCACCATCCAGTCCAAAGCAACCATGCACAAAAACCTTCCCTAATAAAATTTAAATAAAGAATCGAAGTAGTTGGGACTGGGAGGAATTAAGGAGGCAGAAGAAAGCAAAATTCTCGCCCAATGACTCGATACCTTAATTCCTCTCATTTGTTGATTCTCCTCGTGCCACAGTTATAACCTTGGCATCGTCAGTCCACCATCTACAAATAGGACATTCCCCGTCGCATAGCTGAGTTCTCCTCGGGCGAGCAGCCCCACTGCCCTGCCCACGTCCTCCGGTGTTCCCCACCGCGGTTCGAGCGTAAGGCCCTCGGCAATCCGCCGGTCGTACACTTCACTCACAGCGCTAGTCATATCGGTGCGGATCACCCCCGGACGCACTTCATAGACCTGGATGCCAAACTCCGCCAGTCGCACCGCCCACAGTTGGGTTGCCATCGCCACGCCGGCCTTCGATACACAATAATCCCCCCGGTTCACCGAGGCCAATGTCGCAGAGATTGACGTGATGTTGACAATCACCCCAGCAAACTCTCGATCTGCCTGGCGTTGCTCGACCATCCACCTCGCAACCCCTTGGGTAAGAAAGTAGGGCCCGCGCAAATTGATCCCCATCAAGCGGTCAAAACTCTCTTCTGTGGCATCGAGCAAATCGGTCCGTACCTCGGGAGCGACCCCCGCATTGTTTACCAAAACATCAAGTCGACCAAAGCGACCGCGAATCCTTGTCAGCATATCTGCACGAGCCGTGGCATCTGCAACATCTGCCTGACAATAAAGCACCGTAGCGCCGAGAGACTCCAGTTCTTCGAGTGCATCAGCGACCGAACTTTCCTCGCGCCGGCCATTGACCGCCAAATCCAATCCGCTTTTCGCCAGTTGCCGGGCAATCCCTAAGCCAATCCCGCGAGACCCCCCTGTCACAAGTGCAACTTTTCTAATCATCTCTGCCATTTTTTCGACTCTTTACGCTGTGGGGCCAAAGAAAGTGTAATAAGCCTGGCCCTGGGCCTCACGTCCCAGCATCAGGGCCAATTCGCGCATGTGATAATCCCCCCACATGCTCGACTCGCCGCAGGGTACCTTACGCTGTGGGGGAATGTAATCCCAACCATTGGGGCGGTGATAAACTGAATGGAGCAGTAGCCCCTCGTGTTTCGGATCGGTCGAGAGATAAAGATCATCAAGCAGCGTCTCAGCAACAGTCAAGGCCGCCTGCCGATAGCGGTTCCCATCAGTTTTTCCGCACGAATTAAGATAATTCCCTAAGCGGAGTAAGCCCTGGGCCGCAATCGCAGCCGCCGAACTGTCTACCGGCTCGTATTCATTAAACGGCTCTGCCGGCCTGGTGAGATAGTCCCCCATCTGTGCCAGCCCCGGCGCACCCGTATCCCAATACGGTATACCACAAACGGGTGTATGCTTGATGTAGAAATCACAAGTCGCCCGGGCAGCCTTCAAAAAAGTCGCCTCGATCTCCACACGACCGCCAACACTTTCCAACTCGACATCCCTCCGCGTGGCAAGCCACTCCAATTGCTCGGCAAATCCGACCATCGCCCAAGAGAGCCCGCGAGTCCAGGTACTAAACGCCGAGTAACCCTGCTGCGTGGAGGGACAGCGATACTCGCCATTGTTGGTGTTGAAGATCGACTCATGTGCAGTGCGTCCCTGCAGGTCGTAAGCATCGCGACCTTCGCCGTACCAAATATTATATCGAGCCGTGGCATTGGCATGTTGCACCAGCCGGTCGAGCAGCAAAATCTTTTCATCGCGCTCCCCCATCAGCGCGTGACCCAATTGATGCGAAACGGATAAGGCACGACAAGATCGAATGGTATCGACAAACAGCGATTGCGGACCATTAAACGAATAAATGTACCCGCCTCCATCACGGATAGGCGACCACCGCGCTGCTTGCACAGCCCCCGTGACCTTTAAGGCCAGCTCATAGTAACGACGTTCCCAAGATTCCTCTGCGACCCGTCCTTCATTCATCAGTCGCCACAAGTTTCCGTAGGTGCTTACATTGTTGAAGCCGTGATCGTGGACCCCCACATGCGTCAGATGCGGAGCCATTACCTCGATTGTCCGCTCTCTACCAAGCTGCAAATATCGCTCATCGTCAGTCGCATCGAATTGCAATAGCGCCGAGCCATACTGAAAACCCTGGGTCCACTCCGTCCACCCTTTGGCGGTGTACTTGCCCGCCACCGTAAACACCGGCGAACCAGAACCAGGCGGACAGCTTTCCTCGACCGCGTCGATGGCGCGCGCCGAGACCTCCCAAAAAACCTCTAGCCGAGGCAACAGTTCAATCGCTTGAAGTTGTTCGTTGATCTCAATCATGGTTGGTAGCGTGGCCCCGGCCCTTGACTTAGAGTTGACTCACACAGGCCCGGAGCCCATGTACCAGACAAATCACCAGTTGGAGATAATTGCCGAAACTCCGATTATCCCAGACATTTCCCCTTGCGAAAGCCATGAACAAGCGAAAAATAGAAATCAGGCTTGGCTGGCAAGGTAGTCGTGATGCACGAATTACCAGATTTTACGCAAATACTTTTCCCCCAATCTACGGAGTCGATAAATGTTGAAGCTATTCTTCCTGATCACCACATGGCTAATGGTCATTGCGCCCCATACCTTTGCAGAAGTGACCGTCGAGGACTTCGACTCGATAGAGCTGTTCACGCTCACCAATAGCAAAGGGATGGTGGTCAAAGTCACCAACTATGGCGCGATTATCACCACCATCGAGGTCCCCAACCGTGAGTGCAGCCTGGCCGATGTCACCTTAGGCTACCACGACGTGTCCGAATACATGAATGCCGTCGACAAGCCTTACTTCGGTGCGGTGGTCGGTCGCTATGGCAATCGGATCGCCAAAGGCAAGTTCTCTCTCGATGGCACGGAGTATCAGCTCGCAATCAACAATCATCCCAACAGTTTGCATGGTGGGATTATCGGTTTTGACAAGGTCATCTGGGATGCTGAAATCGTTGGCGATAATGGTGTAAAACTTACCTATCTGGCCAAAGACATGGAAGAAGGCTATCCTGGCAATCTCACAGTGCAGGTCAGTTACACGCTCACCGCCGACAATGAAATCGTGATCGATTATCATGCGACCACTGACAAGGCGACTCCCGTCAACCTCACCCAGCACGCCTATTTCAATCTCAAAGGAGAAGGCGAAGGTGATATTCTCGATCATGAGTTGATGATCAACGCCCTACGGTACACGCCCGTTGACGCCACCCTCATCCCCACTGGCGAGCTGGCCGCCGTCGACGGTACGCCCTTTGACTTTCGCGAGGCAAAAAAAATCGGACGCGACATTGATCAAACGAACGAACAACTCCAGTTTGGCGGCGGTTACGACCATAATTGGATCCTCAACCGCAAGAAAGGCGCTGGTGAACTGGAACTGGCCGCCAGACTATACGAGCCGACGTCAGGCCGAGTCTTGGAAGTGCTGACCACCGAACCTGGAGTGCAGTTTTATTGCGGAAACTTCCTGAAAGGAAACCTGAAAGGCAAGAGCGGCAAGTCCTACGATCATCGCGGCGGCCTCGTGCTCGAAACGCAACACTTCCCCGATAGCCCCAATCAGCCGAGTTTTCCCAACACCATCCTCCACCCCGGCGAGACCTATGAGTCACAAACCGTATGGAAATTCTCGGTGGATCGTTAGCCGCGACGGGGACGCGTCCGTTATTATCGATGAACCAATCACCTCACCAGTTACCGAATCCGGACGGCCAACTTGCCTGCTTCCGGCACATTGACCCCGGAGGCTCACGCCAACCGGCTCGCCTCCCCTCTGACTAGCGCCAAACGTCTAGCGCCTAGCGCCTCCAATACTTCACCACACACCACACCGCCCGCAGGGCATCGCCGAAGCCGATCTTCTTCCCCTCGGCATAATCCCGCCCCGCATACGACACCGGCACCTCAAACACCCGCCACCCACCACGGGCCACCTTGGCCACCAACTCCGGCTCGACACCAAAACGGTTCTCTTCGATCGTGATCCCCTGGAGCACCTCGCGGCGAAACGCCTTGTAGCCGCACTTCATGTCCGAGAGATTCAGATTCGTGAACAGATTCGAGAGCAGCGTCAACAGGGCATTCCCCACGCGATGCCAAAAGAGATGAACCCGCTGCACGTCGCCATGAAACCGCGACCCGATCACCACGTCCGCCTTGCCGTCCACAATCGGTTGCACCAGCCGCGGAATATCCCGCGGGTCATACTCCAGGTCAGCATCCTGCACGACGACGATCTCCCCCCGACACGCCGCAAACCCCGTCCGCAAGGCGGCCCCTTTGCCGCGATTGGTGTCGTCGCGGAAGGTCCGCAACCCCTGCTCGCCGAGTCGCGCAACAATTTCCTGGGTCCCATCCGTCGAGCCATCATCAACCAGCACGATGTCATGCGGCACCTTGGCGAGCGCCTCCCGCACCCGCTCAATGATCTGGCGGAGGGTGGCCGCTTCGTTGTAGACGGGGATGACGAGGGAAACGAGCGGCCGGGTGTCTGACGAGTGTGCAAGGGAATCGGGCATTAATGATGCTCGACCTCTGCAGGCGAGTTCTTCTGCGCATGCTGTAAACGCAAATGCCGCCGTACTGCCCAGACCAATCCGGCTACGACACTCACCATCGCCAGCGGTGGCCAGACTTCATCCCCCTGCAAATGTCGGCTCTGAAAACTCTTCAGGGCTGCCCACCAAGGGATGGACACGACCGGCTCGCCCCGCCGCTGTGCTAACAGCCAGTCGATGATGTGATAGTCGTTGAAAGCCGCCGTCCAGCAGTCGTGGTTCCTGCCTGGTGTCTCCGTCAGCCAGCAGTGGCCACCCTGTGAACGGATCCCCGCCACATTGCGGAGAAAATCTTCCGCTGGGGCCAGCGGGTCCTCAGCCGAGCGAAACGCCCAGACAGGTGTTTGCGCCAACGCCGCCCAATCGACACTCACACTGGCGCTTGCCATCGGCACCAGCGCGGCAAACCTGTCCGGATGATTGGATCCAAACTGCCAAGCGGCATTTCCGCCGCTGGAAACTCCTGAGAGATAAATGCGATCGGCATCTATCGGAAACTCGCCAATCGTCCGCTCAACAAGTTGCATCACGAGCGCTTCCATAGCGCTGCCCCAATGGTCCTCAAACGGACTCTGGGGAGCGAGCACAAAACAGGGAAAACTTCCTTTGGCGTCTTCCCACTTCGCCACCTCGTCTCTGATGTGAATCAGGTGCCGCCAATTGTCGTCCCCCGATTCCCCATAACCATGCAGCCATACCAGCAGAGGGAATTCTCGGCCATTGTTTTTACCTTCTGCCGCTTCGGGCACAAACAAGCGATAGCGGCAAACCACCGTTTTGTCTCCGCGTACCAGCGGGACCTCCATCACTCGGAATTGCGCGATACAACGCGCTTGTTCCCCCTTGGTGGGCATGGGAAAAGCGGGACGTCGTTGCTCCGTAATGGCTGGCTGCCTGTCCGCAACTGCGTCCGGCACGTAACCCGCAGCGTCAGCGAGGGCGGAACCGTATGACTCGCTCACGCTTCGGGTTACTATAGTGGGTGTCATTCCCCCGTCCTGGGAGGCGTAGACACTCAAACCGCTACAAATGAACGAGGACACGAGCAGCATCCAGCATTGGAGGAAAGACAACTCCAAGAACCCTCCCCGCTCGATAGCTCGCGACCCTCCCGCAGGGAGGGTAATGTTAAAACCCTTCCTCTGGGAGGGTCGGGCGCTGTCGCCCGAGGAGGGTATTTGAAATACCATGCTCAATGCCGTTCCACAACCACCTCATCGTTGCGTCCACCCAGCAGCCGATGGGTCTCCGGATCGATGTCGTACGAAGTCGCCTGCACCGAGCCATCGCCGAACGACATGTGAAAAGTCGTCGCATGGGCCGCGCCAAAGTGCTGGTTGCGGGGCAACTCGGCATCGGAACTAATCAATCGCGGACGGTTTTCAATATCGGCCGTGTAGCGGTTCATGTCTCCATCATGTGCGACAAAAAGGCTCAGGTCATCGTTGAGGTACTTGCCCGTGTCGTAGTCCGCCACGGGGATATACTTCTCACCGAGGCAATAAGTATGGCTCAGCCCATCCGTGATCTGCGCCGCCTTCACCTGGCTCCGCTGATGGCTGATCCCGTTCTGCTCCACGGCGGAGTCCCCCTCTAATTTCCAGAGATGATCCTCCGCCTCTGCCAGCGAATTCGGTCCTTCCGGATTGCTGGGAAACTGGTTGCCGGCATTCACGGCATAGTCGCTCCGGGCCACCTGACAAAAGGCCCCATTGCCTTGGAGGCACTCCTCCGGCAGCAACGGCGAAAATCCAGTCACTGTGGCGAAGTCCGTCACTACCATGGGAAAGGTCTGCAAAGGCCGTCGCGAGGGACAGTTGAACAGGGCCAGCGGTGTGGCATTGATCTTGAGAATGGCAAGCTGTTGCTGGCGGCTTCCTTCCTCCATCGCGGCCCCTAGTTCCCGCAGCGACTGCTGCTCAATGAAAGGGAGCAGATTATACGCCCAGCCCCCCGGCTGATTCTTGCCAAACCCCCGGTCGGGATGTCCCACCCACTGCCAGCCCCAGCCGCTGGACGGGTAATACCCGTGCGCCCCATGGTGCTGCTCGAAGGCCAGCGTAAGCTGCCGCAGATTGTTGGCACACTGCGTCCGCCGCGCCGCCTCCCGCGAAGCCTGTATCGCCGGCAGGAGCAATTGCATCAAGAGACTCAAGATCGCAATCACGATCAAAAGCTCAATGAGGGTAAAAGCAGAGATGAGTTTCGAGTTACGAGGCGCGAGTTTTGAGTTTTTAATCATTTCTTCATCTCCTTGTCCCCACGCTCTGCGTGGGGACGCACTGCCTGCGAGGCTCCGCCTCATTCCGGCTCTTGACTCTCGACCCTTGTCTCTTGACTCTCCTAATAGATTCTCTTCCGCTTCGCCTCTTGCATCCGCTCCAGCGCCTCGCGCTGCGCGCGGATTTCCCGCTCTTTCTCATGCCGGGCATGCTCACTCGCCAGCCGCTCCCGTCTCGTCCGCCAGTCCTCAACCACCTGCGGCCCAAACCGCACACCGACCAGCACCAACAGCACGACCAGGTTTGCCCCGAACCATACCGTCCGCGGCCAGTTCCGCACGTCGAGCATCCAGAGCACCGTTTTCCCCGCACGGGGAAACATCTGCAACACCAGCGCAAGTACCGCCAAAGCCAGCAGCAGTTCCAGCCCGCCGAAGCCGGTTCGATGGTGGGATTTATTTCGCATTTACTCATGCCCATTACAAAGTCGCCTTTTGCTCCGCAAAAGTAGCGCTACTTTCGCTCCAGCGAAAGGCGACAAACTATTGTAGCACGACACTCCGAGTCGGAATTCCCCCCCCCGTAGCTCAGTCTCTGGTGAGACTGAAGCCGCGACGACTGGGTCGGGTGAAGTCCGAGTCTCGGAGAGACTCGGCTACGTGTTCTTTCACTCCAACCCACCTACCGTTGACCAATCACCAACATACGACACGGAGTGTTGTGCCACACTCCGTATCCCCGGCAATTCCGTCGACGCCGACTCCACAACCCCATCCCGCAAGCGAATCTCCACCGACGTTTGCACAAACCAATCACGATCTGTCGCGAGCCGACCGACAACACACTTATATCCCTCTCCCCGGTACTCCGTAAAATGTCCCTCGCCTCGCTAATGTGCCAATGTATCAAGAGGGTGACCAGATCGCCAATTTGACCACTATAAAACCGCACCCAACCAGGAAGGACAACATAAACGTCAACAGGCAATCGCTCCATCGACTTCGCCGTACCGCCGTGGTTTCGGGTGCGCAAAGACGGCACCAGTTCAAAATCGAATTAAAGTGGTCAAGCTGTCCATCTACAATCGGCTCGTACTGGATTTCTTCCTTTGAACGGCTTACCTGCACTGTCCCGGGAGCATAGTCCTGGCGAAAGTCTGACTTTGCAACATCTTCATTTACCCTAATGTCGCTCACCAGGAAAGTGTTATCGTAGACTACCTTCTCGCGAAGCTGCGGTGTATGGGCATACGAGTCGAACCGCACTATCCGAAACTTCTTCGGCAGCCAGATGTTATCGGCAACCTCCTCATATTCCATCATTTCAAATCTCGACTCAATCGCCTGAGACTTGGGATCGTACCGTTCGCTTTTTAGAACGCGTTCGGGCAGGTCGCAATCGCACCACACTGTGACAGTGTCATTAACAATAAAAGTATAGCATGGTCTTCCTCTAACGAGTGCCTTCTCTGGAAGCAGCCGATAAGATTCTTCGTTCAACAACGCCCGCATCGAATAGACATGGCCGAGGCGTTGCGGAGGTGGCCAGTCTACAAACGGCCACCAGCATAATACTTCGAAGATCAACTCTCTTTGTATGGGATCAATAGCGTCGCCCGTGTTGGAATCGAGATTAACCGTGGAACGATTGACATGCTCCAGTAGCGTCGATTCCGAAGGCGTGACAAGCAGCGATTTCCTTATGGGATCGTATTGCCAAGGCAGTCTCTTATGGCCATGGCTATTGTCGCTCTTAAACATACCTTTTCCGCTAACAGATATTGCTCGCCGCCAATAATTGCCTTCTGGCTGCCCTTCGACACCTTGTAACGATCTGTACACCAATGAGACCGCGGTCAATGCATCGTGATGCCGGATTAACGTGTGCGCCAGTTGATCCGCAAATTGATCGTCTACAACCATTGCTGGCCGATTGGTGGTGATATCGCCGTCACCTTCTGACAGGCTCGACAAGAATGTAACAACAAGAACGACCATGAGCACATCAGACCTCCACCCTTTTTTTGCGCCACCACAACGCTAGCAACAATCCTGCGATACAGAGGATATTCAATATGATGAGCCAACGCCTTTGTCCTGGAGTTTTGTTTACTAAATCGTCAATTGAGGCAGGAACTCGATATGCATCTTGTTTTCTAAGGGTCGCTTTCGGACTCGTCCAGTCTGACACCAGAACGCCAGGCTCGTCATACCAAATGCGAAACTCGTCATCATCAAAATTACCCGGCTCACATTGATCCATTTGAATCACAGTCTCGTACAGCGGGTCAGGTGCTATGAACAGGGGCACGGTGTAATAGGCAAAGGACTCAACGACACAACGCTTCGGCATCCAGACGCCGTCAGGTGCAACTTTGACAAAATCCGAGTTCTTTGTATGAAACATGGTTTTATCGGTTTCCTTTCGCAACTCCCACTTCTCCTCCACAGCATACCCTAGGGTACTATTAAGCCAGAATCGTAGTACGCGCTGTTTGCCAGCAAGCTGGCGGCGTTCCCTTTCCCTCCGCATCTGCAGGGCATCACCTCCGTTCAGCAATTCTTTCCACGGCTCATACGTCTCGATATCAAAAGTTGCCAGGCTTTGCCAAGGCTCTGGTCGTTCAATCATAATCTCAAGTATTTCTTCATTCCCGCCAGGGGCTTCACGAACTGACACAATCTGTCCATTATCTGCAGCGTCTAAAATAATCGACTCAACAGGCCGACCCAAGGTCGCTATCGTTTGCGGACCAGTGAAACCTGTCTCACGAATATACCAGAACTCCATCGTAGCTAAAGCATCCGGCCGATCGCGCACCTTAGCATATTCAATTGCGATTTGTGGCGTGAAAATCTGAACGTTACCGGAAGAGAGGTCTTTGAGCCTTTTATAGCCACGCATGAACTTGGTACCATCGTAAGAAACTTCGTAAATCGCATCTTGCGTGTAAACATTACCACCCGGAAGGTATTCAATGGACTCGCGAAAGTGCGGGCCACTAAATCGCAACTCGAAAAGAAGCGCTTGTGTGAAATCCGCCTCAGTTTCTAATGTTTTTAGTGTTTTCAGGACTGTTTGAGCGGCAGCAAGGAACCGGCGATTCCTCTCGCCGGTAATCAGTACATTGGAAAACACTGATGCATTCTTTTTGAGCGATTCTCGAACATACGGTGGAAGTAGCGGTGGCGAAGGGGCTTCACCCCTCACTGATGCTGTGGTCACGACAACGATAAGGAGCAATATTGCAGTTCTCATCAGAATCCTCTTAGTCTACCGAACGTGTCTCGCAGTCCCTTTAGTAGGAATTTTTCTCACCCGTCGCATGCCATCCCTGGCGTATCAAGTGTGTTAAGCTGACAAACGGCGCCAGTGACAAGCGTAAGTATATAATCCGAAAACGGAAACCGGTAAGCCACAACCAAGTAGTGCCCATGCCAGAAAATCACCAAAATAGGTTTAAGGGGTATCCGGTTCACTCATGCTCCGTTTTGCCGTAGAATCCAGTAGTTTTCTGTGACCCGGCAATTGGTGGTGAAATGCGACGTGGTGACGAGTATCCGGCGAATCTGGTGGAGTTTATCGATTGGTTTCCCTCGAA
>JBGSPU010000009.1:0-47249 GCA_041738415.1 Bythopirellula sp. | reverse complement strand
GCCCTGACGGCTTGTTCCGTCAGGGTCGTTTTTTGGGGGCCAGATTCCTGAACCATTCTTTTTGCCCTGAAATGCCTCGAAAACGCCTGTCATACACGCCCAAAAGCCACTTGGCGACCCACAGATTCTGGTGAGGAACCTTAAAGAGAAATTACTTTTCACGGAGGAGATCAAATGTCGATGACTACGACTGCAATACGCTCATCGCTGAGCGAAATTTTCTTTTTGCCTCTATCTTTTGCTTTTCTTGACCTTTTCTCTCAGAGCGTGACGGGTAGGACTTCTCTGATGAACAGACAGGCAATTTCATTTTGGAAATCGCTTTCAGTCGCGATAGTTGTGATCGGCAGCATCTCGTCCCCGCCGGATTGCCGTGCCGCGCATGAGCAAGATCCTACTGTCTTCAGTTGTTTGGATGGTGTTAACACGGTCCCTGGGCAGGAGTTAGCTAGTGGGAATTCGATTTTTGCGTTGCCTCTGACCACCGAATATCCGAGTGAACCGCTCAATACGGAAGTGGTGTCAGCGAGCTATCAAAAACTGGCCGCGTCCAAACCCACCCCAACTTATCCCACGGTCCAGCTACACGGTTTTTTTCAGGCGGACGTGGGGTGGTTTGGCCAGGATGCTGTGAACATGGCGTCGATTGCCGCGATCAATGGCGTTCCCAACGGCGACCTGCAAGATGGGGCCGACTTTCGCCGTGCACGGTTGAGTGCTGGAGGCGACGTGGCCGAGAACATCGCCTATTTCATGGAATACGACTTTGCGCAACCGGGGCGGCCCAGCTTTACGGATCACATCGTCGACCTGCGCCAATTTGTCGGCGACGCGACGTTTCGCCTTGGATATTGGCGACAGCCCTTCAGCATGGACACCTTGACGAGCGTCAAGGACTTGACCTTCTTCGAGCGCGCCTTGCCGTTCGCGTTCGTTCCATTTCGACAAATCGGTTTAGGATTGTTCAACGGAGCAGTACAAGGTGATTATACCTGGGCCGTGTCGGCCATTCGTTCACCAACGGATTTCTATGGTGGCAATGTGGGTGATAATGGCGGTTATGGCGGCGTGGGTCGAGTCACTGCCGTGCCGTGGTCCGCCGATGACGATCAGCGTCTGCTGCATGTAGGTGGAAGTTATGCCATTATCGATCCCTCCAACGACGTAGTGCAGTACACGGATCTTCCCGAATTCTTTCTGGGCCAGACGAACATCCCAGCGAATGTGGTGCCGCCGGGTGTGCCGAACCAGACTCTGCCCTTCGTGAATACGGGTCCGATCCCCACACAAAACTACCAGATCTTCGGCGGCGAGTTGGTCTTGGTGAATCACTCGCTCTATTTGCAATCGGAGTCGGTTTATTCCCATGTGAACCAAATCGGTGGTCCCACTGTCGACTTCTGGGGAGCCTATGCCCGGGCCGGGTATTTTCTCACCGGCGAAGTGCGGACCTACCATCGCATGACGGGGGTCCTAGGTCCTGTCGTTCCATTAAGTCCCTACGGTACCCATTCTGGATCAGGTGCCTGGGAAGTCGCCGCCCAATGGTCGACGATCGACCTGAACGACGGCAATGTTGCCGGCGGACGAATGAACAACGTGACGATGGGGGTTAATTGGTATCTGAACCAGCATTTCAAATTCCAGTTCGCCCACATCCACGCCTTCCTGAATTCGCCCGGCTTCGGCGACAGTGACGCCGACATTACGGCGGCGCGGGCGCAGGTGGTGTTCTAGGGAGTTGTTGCGCCGGAAACTGTGCCGCTTTTTGGGCAAAAAGTTTTGAGGGTAGTGACGCAAATAGTATCCATCGTCTTCCGGCGGCTGATATTTGATGCCATGAATGTCTCTGATTCGCTTAAGCACATCGGTTTCTTAAGCGCCTCCACCAGGCGATTTGTGCCATGGCTAAGAGTAAGCAAGTGCTTGGTTCAGGCACGACAGCAGACAAAATGTCTAGGGCATTTAAATTGTCTGTTGCCAAGAGACCCAAATCCTCGGCATTGGCAAAGATGCTGTAGGTGCCGTCCAAATTGGAGTACAAGATGTCGGCTGGCGAGAGTTTCCTCGCGAGAGTTGGGTGATTGACATTGGCCACCGAAAAGGAATTGGGGGCCAAAGAGAACAATAACTCATCAATCGTGGTTTTGGTACCAAAGATATCAAGCGGTGCCATGCCAATTCCATCGGGTTCGAGCTGAAGCAGGTCGTTGCCCGGGTCGCCAAGTGACAAATCGGAGACGCTCAGTGCGTCGATGACGTCGCCAATGTTGAGACCAAGTTTATCGTGCGTGGCAAATGGCTCAAAGTCAAAAGCCTGATTGGGTTGCAAGCCAAACGTATCCTCCGTGTCGGGTGCGAATGAGACAAACACGTCGGCGGCGCTGTAATTCTTGCGGGCCAGTGAAGGAGACCAGGTATCCAGGGAGAAAAAGACGGGCTTGTTATGCATGCCGTCCCCGTCGTTATCAACGTAATCGAGAATATCGTCCAATTCGACCGCATCCAGATCGTCTTCTAAAGTATTCAATAGATTTCCGACGTCTGACGTGCCTTGCAGTCCGAGGGTTTCGGCTGAAATATGCAACCGGTTTTTGCTTCCTGCACTGGGGCTCGTCTCTTGCGAACGATAAGCTCCAAATGGGTCTAAGCGCAGTGTCTTGAACAAATCTCCGGCGGCAGATCCTCCTCCGGTAGTGGCGGCCGCAAAGAGCGGATTGGTCGGAAGAATGGTGCCCAAGAGCGGATTGGCACCGTTGGCCATGTTGTCTACAGCATTGAATCGCACGCTGGTGTTTGGTGCGCCTTGGGCCTGAGGATCGACCGAAAAGACGAGTATTGATTTCTTGCCGTCCGTGCCATCTCGTCCGTAGGACATGCCGACCAGGTTGTCGTTGGGCGTCAACCCGAGCACTCCGCGCTGGGTGTTACTAAGCACTGCCATCGCCGCAGGTGGTCCGTTGTGGGGTCCTACTCGACTTTGCGTCCCGAGAGCGCCACTGAGGCGGTGCATATTTCTGCTGGAGGCGTTTCCGATGACCGGGGAAGCCGAGAAGATTTCACCTTCCGTAGGGAAATGGCCAGGCCCTGCCACGCCCAAGGCATGGACATCGTTAGGATAAGGGGCAAAACTCTGGGGGGCATAAAGCCCTTCGGCAGGGTTGGGGGTCAGAGCCGCCTGGCGAGCGGAGTTGAAGAAGCCGCCATCGACCGAGAAGCTGATCCCCGAAGTGCTGCCGGCAGACATTGCCACGCCGTACCGAACCGAAGAACCGTTGCCGGGTGTGAAGCCCTTGACGACGATCTTGTACTTTCCGTCTTCACGGACATTGAAGTAGAGGTGTTCAACCGTGTCATAAAAGCTAGCGGATTTTGCGACGAGGGTGCCGTCTTCTTTAGTTAGGCGAATGTCGAGATCAAAGTATTTTGTCTCGTAGTTGGCTGCGTTCTTGAAGTTATCAAGATTACTGGCATCGACGCCGGATTTGAGCTTGGTGTCCCGATCCCACGCGATCGTGGCCACAACCAATCCACCACGTTTGATTTCTTGACCTCCATTGAGATTGTAAGTGTTTTCGCCGACACCTCCTATGATGATCCCACTATGCGTGGTCAGGCCGTCAGTGAATTGATTCTGATGTTGCCTGACGGCTGCATAGCCATTGAGTTGCCCGGCACCCATGGCATCGTCAAGCGGAACGCGCGAAACGAATTCGCCGCCGATGACGTTAAACTGTGCTGCCGGAGACTGGGGCCAAGCACGATCGCCATTGAGCGGATCTCGCACATGCTTCGAGGCGCTATTAAGCAAGGTCGCCTTGATGACGCGTCGATCGCCACTTGTGGAGCCGCTGTTTCGCGCGTTATCCATCAAAAGAGCTGCCATGCCGGTGACGTGGGGTGCAGCAAAGCTCGTACCACTGGCGGTGCTGGTTTGATTGTTTCCCGGAGCAACCGGAGTCCCGGCGCTGGTGATCACTGATCCTGGCGCCACCAATTCGATCTTGTGACGAGGGTTCGCATCGGTGGTGGGGCCTCGCGACGAATAAGGAGCCACCCGCGTGTAATCCATGCCAACCTGATTGAGGTTCGCCGGATTGACGCCCGTTGCGCCAACGGTAAGCACATTGTAGGCATCGCCGGGAGGAGTGATGGAATTCGCAGGTGCCCAGCGGCCTTCATTACCGGCTGATTTGACGAAGAGGAAATTTCGATCTTGGACCATGAAGTCTGCAAACAACGACGCCGCTGATTGTCCGTTATTAAACGTCGTAGGGCTTCCTTGATGTGCGGTCTGAAGGGTCACGTTGCCGACACCCATAAGACCGGCATTGCCAGCAGTCATTTGCGCGACGTTTTGCCCTCCCAGATTGCGATGGAACTTGACGCGATAGCGGTTGGAAAAAGTTCCCCCGGCCCCCAGGGAAGTTACCGTAACCCCTCCATTGATTGAAGCCAGTCCATTGAGGGCGGTTTGAATGGTCGCGGCGTTCGCATTAAATGGTAAATTGCCTGTCGTATTGCCATTGAAGGTCAGCGTGTAGTTCCCACCGGTCACCGTATTGGGTATGCCGAAACGCTGGACTTCATTGTCTTGCCAGTCGAACCCAGCGCTCATATTCATGACCTGGATCCTGTTTGGATTCAAGGTGAGCCAGTTGCGAATCGAGTCGTAATAGTCGCCACCGGCGGAGTAGAGAATCGTGGAGTTGTGGTGTGCCACTCCGCGGAGATTCCCCAAAGGAAGCCCGACAATAATGCCGGCGACCATGGTGGCGTGGTTCACCGCAGCCGCGCCGGTGATGCCGGTCGTGCGCAACCCGATCCGTGGGTTGGTTAGCATCACATGGGACTGACCAGGTTCGGCCGGTTCGAACTGCCCGATGGAAGTTGGTGTGCCGGTGTTGTCGACCCCCGTCAGATTGTAGATGCTGGAATTCCAAACGGGTTGAATCATCGCGCCGTTGGGACCGATACTCGTGTTGGTGGTAATGTTCGGCCCCGTCGAGAGATTGAGCGCCGAAACGAGAGGGGGATAAGCGAGCCAGAGGAGTGTCGAGAAGTGCAGGAGAAGCACCCTACAAGAGACACCTGCAAAACATGAGCGTGCCATTAGCCGAACCTCCGCGAAAAGAGAATTGAAGGGACTGCCTCAGTTGGGGGGCGTGTCCGAAAAGGATGCGAAAATCGGTGCGCTTGATAATATAGCAAGAATGCCCCCCCTGATGTCAAGAAGAAAAGACATCTTTTCTGATCGATTCAATCTTCTGTTTTAGTCTCGTTTGTTTCTTGATTGTCCGACCAAGAGGGCTCGGTGCTCTGGTGCAACGGCCCTGCACGAACAGAACGCTGTGTTCTGGAAACGTCGCGGCGCAAGATGCTGTGTAGTTATGAAGGTAGTCTGCTCAATTTTGGATACACCGAAGACCAGGTACTGCCAAAAAGGACTGGCGATCTTTGGAGGGTAGAATTAAGTTGGATGGATAGTTTGGGAGAATGACGAAAACCATACGCTCGTAGGCAATCTCATCATGTGCGGCTACGTATTGACCTACATCCCTGGTGTTCGCCATTTGATTCGGGGCGAGGGGAAGGAGAAGATTTATGTTGGATAATCTTGATTTCGCACCTCCACAGCAAAGTTTAAGTCGCTGATCTGGCCGAAGCGTTGCCGGCGGCGAACTACCTGTGCACCGAGAGTTTCCATCTCCCCGTCCTGCTGCCATCCGATGGCGTCCCGCAAGGCAGAGCACCACAACCAATCGTTGGGCTGCCCATATCTTCGTAGTTGCCCGCGGCCCTGTTGTAGTTCGTCCAGGCGGCTGGCCGATTGCGCGAGCTTGGCGTGCGGCAGTCTGTTATACTGACGATAGTGTTCGGAAGCGGTTCTATGCTGCCCCAGAATTAGCAGTGAATAGGATGACGGCGTGAAGACTGTGAACGAAATCGATGGCGAAATGCTTGAGCGTTGCCGGGCCTATTTGAAGCTGCTCGCTTGCGGGCAGCTCGATTCGTTTCTCGGTCAGCAGGTTGATGCGTCCGACTTGGTGCAGCAGACATTGCTGGATGCCGTGGCAAAGGCAGATCAGTTTCGCGGACGCAGCGAGGCCGAACTGATTTCCTGGCTCTGCCAAATTCTAGCCAACAATGTTGTCGATGCTTTTCGCTACCACGGCCGAGCCAAACGTGCCCCGGCACGCATCCAATCGCTCGATGAATCGCTGGCAGATTCTTTTCGCCGAATCGAAGCCCTTGCCCAGTCGTGTTCGAGCCCCAGTGAGCTTGCAGCCAAGAATGAACAACTGCTCCGGCTACCCGAGGCATTGGATTCCCTTTCCGATCTGCAGCGTAAAGCGATTGTGTTACATCATCTCCAGGGACTCAAGTTGACTGAAACCGCGCAACGCATGGGGAAGAGCGAGTCCGCGGTGTGTGGATTGTTGCACCGAGGTCTCAAGCGGCTGCATGAAGTATTGGGGGAGTAAGCGAATGGGTTCCAGCGGAAACGATAGCATTGCGTCCTCCAGGCGAGTTGGAGAAATTATTGCCAAATATGTTCGCGCATGCGAGAGTGGCCATGCGCCTGACCGGATGCATTTGTTTCTAGAGCACCCCAATTTCGCGGAGGAGCTTCGCAATTTCTTTGATCTGCGAGATCGTACTGAAGCACTGCTGAAACCGCTGAGAGACGTCGCCGCTCGAGTGCTCAATCTCCGCTGTTCCCAATGCCGTAACACCATCGAACTGGTCGACGATTCCAACATTGAAAACATTCGGTGTCCCTCGTGCGGCAGTCACTTTAGTCTGCTCGGCTCGTCCGGCATCGGCCAGTCCGGTGGACTCGAACGGATTGGGCAGTTTCATCTGTTGGAGCAGGTGGGAGTTGGTCAATTCGGGACAGTCTGGCGGGCACGCGATCTTAGCCTGGAACGCACCGTGGCGATCAAGATTCCCCGCAGTCGCCATCTGAACTCGGCGGACGTGGAAGTGCTGCTCCGCGAAGCCCGCGTCGCCGCTCAGCTCAAACATCCTCACGTCGTCGGTATCCATGAGGTCGGCAAACATGAGGACACGATCTACATTGTCAGCGACTTCATCGAAGGCACCTCGCTGAAGGAATGGCTGGCGACGAACCGACCGTCGCTGAAGGAATCTACCTATCTGTGCGCGACGATTGCCGACGCGCTGCACTACGCCCATGAAAATGGAGTCGTGCATCGAGACCTCAAGCCCGGCAACATCATGATGGATCTTGTGGGGGAACCGCACATTGTCGACTTTGGGCTCGCCAAGCGGGCAGCCAGCGAACTCACCGTGACACTCGAAGGACAGATACTCGGTACACCGGCCTACATGTCTCCCGAGCAAGCCAGCGGACACGGGCACGAAGTCGACCGGACGGCCGACGTTTATTCTCTGGGAGTGATCCTATTTGAGCTGCTTACGGGGGAACTCCCCTTTCGTGGCAATCGACAGATGCTGCTGGTACGGCTGATCAACGATGCTCCGCCAAGTCCGCGAAATCTCAATCACAAGATACCTCGCGATCTGGAAACGATTTGCCTGAAGTGCCTGGAGAAACAGCCGCACCAACGTTACGAATCAGCCCGCGAGTTTGCCGACGACTGTCGACGTTTCTTGGCCGGAGAACCGGTGCGGGCTCGTCCCGTGTCCGGTTTGGTGAAAAGACTACGCTGGTGTCACCGAAACCCCTGGTTGGCGGGGCTGTGGGCGACCTGTACGCTGCTGTTGGTGGCCATTGCTGTTGTTGCGTCGGCGGGTTACTTGCGGACGCAGGCGGCGCTCGGATTGGCACAAGAACACACCGATACGATCGAGCGGAATCTCTATTTTGCAGAAATGACTCGTGCCGGTCGGGCAGCGCAAAGTGCCGACGGACTGGCAGAGGTCCATCGACTCTTGACGCATTGGCGACCAGACAATTTGCGTGTCGATCAGCGCGGTTGGGAATGGCACTACCTCGATTCGCTCTTGCAGCAGGATCTGGCGACACTCCGAGGCCACGACGGTGGAATCGTCGGGCTCGCTTGGAGTCCCGATGGCAGACACGTTGCTTCGGCCAGCTACGACTGGAGCATTCGCGTCTGGGCCAGCGACGGGCAGGCCCTTCACATGCTCGAAGCTCATCGCGGCGTCGTTCTGGATGTCGACTGGAATGACAATGGGATGCGACTCGCGTCCGCCAGCGAAGATGGCACAGTGATCGTCTGGGACACCGACAGCGGCCAACCTGTCAATACCCTGCGGCATGCCGGTCCGGTTTCGGGGGTTGCCTGGAATCGCGACGGATCGCTCGTTGCATCGACCAGCTCGAATGTGACCGACGGCGGCCCCACTGGCGCTGTTGTCACAATTTGGAATGCGTTTGATTGGAAAGCTCAGCAGCGGTTCGAATTGCCGTTAGTTGGGGTTAAGGCCTTACGATGGAATCCTGCACACAATCGAATTGCGGTCGCTCCCCAGCGCGGGCAAATCGTCGTGATCGATGCGACGACGGGCGTGGAGATCGCACGTATCGGTGACTCCGAACTCGCACTGAATTGCCTGGATTGGAGCGAAGACGGCACTCAGCTCGCATATAGCTACAATTTCGGTCCCTTGGTCGTCTGGAACATGGACCAGGAGTCGTTCCAACAAGTTGCTGCACCAGCCGGCGTGGTATGTGTGGCCTGGCATCCGAAAAAACCGCTGTTGGCCTTTGCCAGCGGCAACAAAGAAGTCCAGCTTCACGACTTCTCGTCGACATCCAACCCGCGAGTGCTGCGCGGCCACTTGTCGCGAGTGACGGCGGTTTGTTGGCATCCGGAGGGGGATCGCATCGCCACAGGAGCTATTGACGGCGAAATCAAAGTCTGGAACGTCTCGGCTGAGTCGGAATTCTCGGAAGGTGCAGCCACGGTTTCCTGGCACCCGAGCGGATCTCAATATGCCAGCCGCATTAACAAGGTCGTTGTCGTCCGTGACATGAATCTGCGTTCGTCAAAGCCAATTGAACTGTACCAACATCCATGGACTATCCTCGCAGTATCGTGGAGTCCCGACGGGGCAAGCCTTGCCTCCCTCGCCTACGCCGGAGAAGCCCAAATTTGGGACGACGCAGCAAAGAAAATACGACTCACAATACCAATGCAACTTCCGGCCTCAAACTCTCGTTTTCCGGGTCTGCTGGCATGGAGTCCCGACAGCGGTAGACTCGCTATCCCTTACGACGGCAGGACGATCCGCATTGTGAATGCGACCTCCGGAAAGGTCGTCCGTGACCTTCAGGCAGACTGTGAGAAATTGTTATCAATCGCATGGAGCCCAGATGGTGCAGTCCTTGCCGCGAGTAGCTTGGACAAGAAGTGTCGCCTGTGGAATCCAGAAACGGGCAAAGTCGTTCGCAGCTTCGGTAACAGCACATTCAACGAGCAAATTAATTCTATTTCTTGGAGTCCCGACAGCACGCAACTGGCGTGTGCTTCAAGCAATTCCTACGTCCTGGTTCGGAGTATTAACGAGGAGGACCAGTGGCGGTATCTGAGCGGCCACACGACCTATGTCCACGCAGTTGCCTGGAGTCCCGACGGCACCCGAATTGCATCTGCCGACGAATCGGGCTCGGTACGGGTTTGGGACGCTGCAACCGGTGAACAAACCCTGACGCTCCAGTACCCGGGCGGGGTCTCCGTCCTGGCATGGCACCCTAATGGACAGAGCTTGGCGGCCGCTGGCTATGGAGGCACCGCCACCGTTCGCATCTGGAGCACTGCGGTTGATCCGACGCCTGCCGTCCTGTGGTAAATCGCGGCCTGGCGAGCAGTTTTTCCCGAGACTCAGGCAATTCTCGCCATTTTTCTCGGCCGGCGCGCATGACTGGGCCGCGGTTGTCGTCTCTTATCGATAGGTGACCGTTTGCCCGGTCTGAAGCTGATTGCCCTTGTCGGAGGTGAAAGATGTATGCAAGTAGTTCAAGAATCATCGTCGTTGGGGTGATCGCATTCATTAGCTTCGGTCTTCGGGATGCTCATGGAATCAACATCATTCTTGAATCGTTCATCAATTCGACCCACCCGCTCATTCTAAACGGAACGGCGAATGACAGTGGAGTGCCGCTCGGTGAGGATCCGCCTGGATTTGATTCGGATAGCTCAAGCTTATTAAACGTTCTCCAAGAGGTTGAATTGGAGTTCCAGGACGCTCTTGAGGATCCCTTCACCATTCGTATTACTTATTTGTGGGATACGAATAGTCCCTTTTCCGGCCAGTCGAATCCCTCTTGGGTTGTTGAAGATCCAAATACCGGTCAAATAACACACGCAATTGTCCGCTTTGATCCTGCTCGCAACTGGTATGTCGATCCAACTCCCGAGTCCGACTCCGAATACGTGATGGATCAAGTGCTCTACAGCTTTGGCAGTAACTCACTAGCTGCCTTTGAGCAAACCCTTATGTTCCAGGTACTGGCGCCCGGTGACGCAGTACCCGCTGTCTTCGAAGCCGGTTACAACGGGTTAGCAGTCACGGGCGGGCCTGCTGACGCCGACGCCGGCGGCGCACAATTGGACCTGCTGACAGTCGCCTTCCAAGAAGTCGGACACTCGCTGGGAATGAGTTCGGGATACCCCGGCAACATCGTGCTCGACAGTATGAATAACCCTGTTTCCGGCGCGGCAGCGGACGGTCTCTGGCAGTTTGATCCCGATTGGGTAGCGGGCCAACAGATCGCGACCAATATTTTGGGTATGGGGACCAATGGACCTTTCGCTCACCTCCCCGGCCAGGACGCCGTCATGTCGTCACTCAACAGCGGCGAACGGACGCGCCCCTCGGCGGCCGATTACATGTCCATTGCCTCCATTCAAGGTTGGACGACCATCGATCTGTCGCGGCAGGACTTCCTCAGCGGACCCAATTGGAACACAGCGGGAAGCTGGATGGGCAACCAAATTCCTGGCTCGGCTGACGCCGCTTTCGTCCGACACGGCGGAACAGTTACCGTCGACGTAGGTGCCACCGTGGAGAGTCTGCAGGTCGATAACGCGAGCACCGTTGACCTTGGATCGGCCCTTCTCTTTGCCGATGAGGTCACAATTCAGAGAACGGTCGGCGGCGGCACGCCGCGGATTCTCGTCGGCGCTGGGGGGACGATTCTATCGGACGCGATTACCATCGACTTCGGGGCGAGGCTTCAGCTCGACGGCGGAACGGTCAATTCGAACCGGCTCGACGTACTTTCTGGCGGGCAGCTTCAGGGCTACGGCACGGTGGACCTATCTGGCGCGTTTAGCGTGCTAACCAGTAACGGGACAATTCGCGCTACTGACGGCAATGAGCTCGAAATAACGGCTGAGAATGCCATGGCGCTCGACCTCGTGTCCGGCACAATTGAAGCGATCGACGGCGACTTGAGATTCGGCACCGGCATGTTATCGCCCATGGGCGCCGTCTTGACTGTCGGCGCCGGGCGACAGGTTGCCTTCGACGCGGTTGGTTCGATTGGCGACGGCGGCCTGTTAAACCTCGTGGGTCAACCAGGCAGCCCTGCCGTCTCGACCGGAGTGTCACTATTTGTTTCCGACGGTGGCACCGTCAACGCCAACGGACTGGGGGTCGTGGAAAATTCCTTGGTGCTGCAACCCAATGGCTTCATTACGACGCAAGTTTTCGACCCCGATTCAGAAATTCGATTGGTTGGAACGACGTTCTACCAGGGCGGCGGGATATTGGGACCCGGATTCGCCCGCCAAAATGGCAACGCCTTCTTCAATGCAGATACCGAAATCAACATCAACACCTACGACATGGACGGACAGGCCGGCAACACGACGCTCAATATCTCCCCGGGCGTCACCGTCACGATCAATTCGCCCAAGATCGAAGTTGCCGCTGACAACGCCTTCGACGGCACCTTGAATAACAACGGCGGCACCCTTCACATGGAGCACGATTGGCAACTCGACGGCGTGCTGAACCTAACCCAAGACGGGGGAACTGCCGAGCTCGTCGGCCCGGGCCGCGTTACCGTTTCCACCAATGGCACAATCAACGTCTCTGGTGCGGGCCGCATCGACTCGCCCATTACCCTGGCCGGCACGCTGTCTGTCGGCAGCGTAGTGGATCTCAACGGGGATACGATCATCACAGCCACCGCCCAATTGGAAACCAACAATCCGAACGATGCCATTAACTTGTACGGCACCACGGTCATCGGCGGCGGTTCGTACGCGGGCGGCGGTCTCTTGCGCTTTCAGGGTAGTATCCAGGTGATCGGCAACACGACCATCGGCATGGCGCAAGCGGATCTCGATGGAACGGGCTTAGGCGGAAGCCTAAGCATTGCACCCGGGGTGACACTGTCGGTTAGCTCGACCACCCTCGACCCGGCAGACGACGATTATGACGACACGATGAACTTGCGGGGAACATTTTCCACCCTCGTGCCTCTCGAACTGACCGGGACCATCAATATGATCCGTGAGGGTCGAGCAACCGTTCCGCAGATCAACGGCCTGACTAGCTTCACGATCCACCCCGGCGGCGAGGTCGACACCGACGGCGACGCCCAAATCAACCGCGATACAACGGTTCAAGGGGATTTGAGAGTTGGAGCGGGAGTCACGCAAATCAATGCTGGTTCGATACTATTCGAGAGCACGGCCAACGTCGCGGTCGCAGAGGATGGAACGCTCGAACTCAATGGCCCAACGGCTTACGAAGGCGGATTTCACGGAGGGCAAGGGCTCATCCAGTTCAACGGCACGACCAATATCAATGATGATACCACTATCAGTGCCGCCCGGGTTGACCTGGATGGGGCGGCCGAAAATACGGTTCTTAACCTCAACGATTCGCAACTAACGCTCAACGTCGATCAGGTGGACACGACGAACGTTCAGTACAACGGCCTGGCCAATGTCGTGGGTGAAAACGCCCGGCTCGCCGTCAATCTAAACACTCCCATGCTCGGCTGGAGATTGATGTCCGATGGGCAGTTGAATTTCTCCAACCCGGCGCCGAGTGCCCCCACGGTCACCATGCTCTCCGGCAGCGGGCTATTGGCAGACGGCGTGATCAACGCCGTGGGACCACTTACTCTGGCCGCCGATGTGGCTGTTAGAAATCGGCTAAACGTGCAAACGGGACAAACGAACGTTCACTTTGGAGGTCCCACGCGTTCCACCATCCACGCTAACCTGATGGCCACGGTCACAGGCCTGGGGCAAATCACAATCGATAATGGCACCACGCTCAACTTGGAAGACCAATCGCAGGTGGCGGTCGATACCACCAATCGCGGCCGCTTGGAAATTGGCTTCGAGGCCTCCGAGTTGTCGGTCGACTACAGCGTCCCCGCCACCGCCACGATCCGAGGCTTTTTCGCCCAAACCTTGTCCGGCGAACTTGCCGTCGACCTGGGTGGAACGACACAAGCCACCGAATATGATTGGCTGGAAGTCCTCGGCATGGCTCGGCTGAGCGGTACGGTTGTGGCGACTTTCATCGATGACTATGTGCCTGCCGTTGGCACCATCTTCACCATCCTGACGGCAACCGATGGGCGCGACGGCGAGTTCGACAACGTAGAAGCAATCGACGAGAACGGCGTCTTACGCTTCGTAGTCACGGACCTGTACACCGCCACGGAGGCGATGCTGCGTGTCGATGACATCTTTCTCCTTGGCGATTTCGACATGGACGGCGACGTCGACGGCAGAGATTTCCTCGAGTGGCAAAGGGGCAATTCACCCAATCCGCTGAGCGCCGCAGATTTGGCGATCTGGCATGCACAGTACGGCCAGAGCCTGGGTCCCCTTACCGCGGCCACGGCCGTTCCAGAGCCTGGGGTGTGCGGACTGGCTGTGGTTGCAGCTCTAATGTTGTTGGTAAGAAACAGAAGCTGTTGATCCGAGTTAGTATTGTGGGCACCTCCTAGTGCAATTCCAAACTTTGATTGTGCGGGGAATGCCGCCTTGCGTAAATG
Source organism: Bythopirellula sp. (assembly GCA_041738415.1). Classification (GTDB taxonomy): domain Bacteria; phylum Planctomycetota; class Planctomycetia; order Pirellulales; family Lacipirellulaceae; genus Bythopirellula. The sequence goes on along the minus strand of JBGSPU010000009.1, from coordinate 33,265 downwards.
ACCGACGATTGGATTCTTTGGAATTGAATGTAGGTAGTTTGCGCAATTTTCGTCTGCAAGAGTCGCATTCTGAGCGAGAAAGGGGTGGCCAGTTCCGTAGCGCAGAATTAAGTTGAATAGTAGGGCAATGGTGCTCATTTCCCTTGTCAAACTCGGTTCAGCGATGCGCGATTATATTTTGATCTATATCAATGGTGTCCGCCACCAGATTCGCTCTCCACAAGCGAGGCTGTCGCTCTCGGGTTTTCTCCGTCGCGAGCTGGGGCAGATCGGTACGAAGATCGTGTGCAGCGAAGGGGATTGCGGGGCTTGCACGGTGCTTGTCGGTCGGGCAGGTGAGAAGAGACTCCGTTACGAAGCGATTGATTCCTGTATCGCTTTTCTGTTTCAACTCGATTGTACGCACATCATAACCGTCGAAGGACTAACCCAGACTGGGCAAATGACCGGGGTGCAGCAAGCGATGGTCGATTGCCATGGGTCGCAGTGCGGATTCTGTACGCCCGGGTTTGTCATGGCGTTGACCGCGATGCAAGAGAATGGCTGTGCTGTGGATGTCGACGCGATGCGTATCGGTCTCACGGGGAATCTTTGCCGCTGCACGGGGTATGTGTCGATCCTCGAAGCGGGACTGACCGCGGAGGTTGCTGACGATGCGCGGTTGGATGCGTTGTACCCACCAGAACCACTGCTGGACGATTTTGCTGCCCATGCCTCAGATGACCTGGCATTGAACCACGAACATGGTTCCGTGCGAACTCTTTGTCCCGCGACATTGACCAGTGCCCTGGAGAACTTCCACGATTGGCCGCAGGCGATGGTTGTGGCAGGGGCGACGGACATCGGGGTCCGCGTAAATAAGGGGCTGGCCCTGCCGGAGACAGTTCTGGATTTGAATCGCGTCAAGGAATTGGAGCAAATCGAGATCATTGATGGAAAACTTGTCATGGGAGCGAGGGCGACTTGGAGTGCCGTGGAAGCGCTATGCCGCGTGTCGGTGGCGGAGTTTTATCGTGTATTGAAGGTTTTCGGTGCGCCGCAGATTCGCAATATGGGTACCGTGGGGGGCAATGTGATCAACGCCTCGCCGATCGCCGACTCGCTGCCGTTTTTCTTCGTGATGGATGCCGAGTTGGAGTTGCGCTCTGCAAACGAAATTCGCACGGTGGACATCAACAATTTTTATCTGGCCTACAAAACATTCGACCTTCAGGCAGGTGAACTACTTACGCGGATCACGGTGCCATTGCCCAACGAGGGGGAACTACTGCGATTGTTCAAGGTGTCGCGGCGGTTAGATCTGGATATCTCCTCGTTCACGGCGGCGATTCGAATGCGTCTCGACGGAAATACCATAACGGAGGCGGCGCTCGCGTTTGGTGCGGTCGGTCCGACCGTGTTGCGGGCACGCAATACGGAGAGTTTTCTCGTGGGCCGGGAATTTAGCGAGGCGACGATGCTCGAAGCCGGGGAACTGGCAGTGGCGGAGGTGACGCCAATCAGCGACGTGCGTGGCAGCGAGGATTATCGGCTGCAGCTTACGCGAAATGTGTTTTTGAAGTTTTACTTGGAACAACAACCGGATGTGGTGTTGGTTTGACCCTTTGTCCGGAGGACCATCGATCATGACTTCCATCGGAAAACCATTGCCTCATGATTCGGCGCGGGGGCATGTCACCGGCAGCGCGCTGTTCATCGATGATATGCCCGCGCAGGTGGGGGAATTGCATGTCGGTTTCGTTGGCAGCCCGATTGCATGTGGCGAGATAGTGCGGATCGATGTGGAGTCGGCGCTGGCAGTTCCCGGAGTGGTGGCGTGTTTTACGGCTGACGATGTGGTGGGGCACAATGTATTTGGCCTGATTGTGGCCGACGATCCGTTCCTGGCCCAGCGGGAAGTGATATACGTCGGGCAGCCCGTGGTGATCGTGGCTGCTGAGTCGCCTGCGGCGCTGGAGCTTGGTCGACAGGCGGTGATCGTCGAATGCCGCGCGAGAAAAGCCGTGCTAACCATCGAACAAGCCATCCGCGAGAATCGCTTCTTAGGCCCCGTGCGAAAGATTGCGCGGGGGCGAGTCGAGGAGAATCTCGCTTCGGCACCGCATCGCCTGGAGGGGACTTTTACCAGCGGGGGGCAGGAACAGTTTTATCTCGAGTCGCAGGCGGCGCTTGCTTATCCAGGGGAGCAGGGGCAGATAGTTGTTCACTCGTCCACACAGAATCCTTCGGAAATCCAGGCGGTCGTCGCCGAGGTTTTGGGTTTGGGGCATCACGAAGTGGTCTGCATTTGCAAGCGAATGGGTGGTGCGTTCGGTGGCAAGGAAACTCAGGCGGCGATTCCCGCTATCATGGCGGCGCTCGTGGCGCAGAAAACTGGCCGAGCGGCTCGCGTGATTTACAACAAAGACGACGACATGTGCGTCACTGGCAAGCGGCACGAGTACTTCACCCGCTGGGATTGTGGCTTCGACGATGCGGGACATCTGTTGGCACTGAAGTGCGATTATTTTTCCAATGGCGGCGCTACCACCGACCTCTCCCCCTCAGTGCTGGAACGCACACTGCTGCATGGCGATAACGCCTACTACTTGCCGCACGTCGAATTTACGGGCAAGGTCTGCTTTACGAACTTGCCCCCCAATACGGCCTTTCGAGGTTTCGGCGGCCCACAGGGGATGATTGTCATTGAGAACATTCTCGAAGCAATCGGAGAGTATCTGCAAGTGGATTCCCTGGAGGTGCGGCGGGCGAATGTCTACGGCATTGGCAGTCGCAATGTGACTCCCTATGGCCAGGTGGTCGATAAGAATCACTTGCCCGAGATTTTTGAAACGCTGGCCGCCGATTCAAATTACAAGCGGCGGCGCGAGGAGATTGCCGAGTTCAATGCCAAGTCGCGTTTGCAAGTTCGCGGACTCGCACTCACGGGCATGAAGTTCGGCATCTCGTTCACGACCAAGTTTCTCAACCAGGGGAACGCGCTCGTGAATGTTTACACCGACGGCACGATTCAGGTCTCCACCGGGGCGACGGAGATGGGGCAGGGGGTCAACGTCAAGATTCGACAACTCGTGGCCGACGAGTTTGCGATCGATCCGGCCCGCGTGATGATGATGGCCACCAGCACCGAGAAGAACCATAACACTTCACCCACCGCCGCGTCGGCCAGCACGGACCTCAACGGGGCCGCCGCCCTGGTGGCCTGCCAAGAGATCAAGGCCCGCCTGCGCAAGTTTGCCGCTGAGCACCTGGCCGATAGCGAGTCGGGGCTGGACGCTTCGCCGGAGCACATCTGTTTTGCCGACGGGAACGTGCATGACGACCGGCGGCCGCAGGTGCGGATTCCGTTTGAACAGTTGTGCGCGGACGCCCGGCGAGACCGGGTCGACTTAGGTGCCCGCGGATTTTATGCGACGCCGGGGATCGATTTCAATCGCGAGACGGGCCGTGGCACGCCGTTTTTCTATTTCACCCAGGGGGCCGCTGTGGCCGAGGTGGTGGTGGATCGTTTTACTGGAGAAATGCGCGTGTTGCGGATCGACTTGTTGATCGACATCGGGAAGAGCCTCAACCCGGGCGTGGATCGCGGTCAGATCATCGGCGGCTTTGTGCAGGGGATGGGCTGGGTTACGAATGAATGTCTTACTTATAACGAAGAAGGTGAACTCTTGTCCCACTCGCCGACAACCTACAAAATCCCCGCCGTGACCGACATCCCTGCAGAGTTTAACGTGCGGCTATTTCCAAACCGCGACAACACGCAAAACGTCGGCAGCAGCAAGGCTGTCGGGGAACCCCCCCTGATGCTGGCTCTCTCGGTATGGGCGGCGGTCCGCAATGCGCTCTCCTACCACAAGCCGGGTGGGGAAATCGATCTGCAGTTACCCGCCACGGGAGAAGAAATCTTGCGTGTGATGACGGGGCTTCCAAGAGACACAACACCAGCCCAACACCCAGGGATTGCAATCCCTGGGCGTTAACGCCTTTCATTTCGCATTCAATCTATGGCTTCTCCTCACGGATTTGTTGAACGACTTGCGGAACTCGCCCGTACGGGTGCGCCGTTTGTCAGTGTCACCATGGTCGACGCGGTCGGCAGCACGCCGCAGGACACCGGCAGCAAGATGCTGGTCACGGCGGCGGGACTGTCGTCCGGGACTGTCGGCGGGGGGAAGGTTGAGTTCAAGGCGATCCAGCATGCCCAGGCAATGCTGGCCGACACTTCGCACGCAGCCCCGGTGCATCAACTGGTGGATTGGAACCTGCAGCGCGACGTGGGGATGACCTGCGGCGGGGTGGTGAAACTCTTTTTCGAGACCTACAACCACAGCGACTGGCAGGTGGTGATCTTTGGCGCCGGTCATGTGGCGGGTGCCATCGCCAACAGCCTGGGGCAAATCAACTGCCACACCCGCTGCATCGATTCCCGCAGCGAGTGGCTCGCCAAAATTCCTGACCGCGAGCGGCTCACGAAGATTCACACGGACGACCTCCCCGGCCAGGTGGCATCGCTCCCCAGCGATGCGTTCGTGCTCTCCATCACCATGGGCCACGGCACCGATCGCCCCGTGCTGGCGGAGATTTTTCGCCAGGGCCGCAAGTTCCCCTATCTGGGTGTGATCGGCAGCCGCGCCAAGCGCGGTGTGCTGGTCCGGGAGTTAATCGACGAAGGCATCCCGCGCGAACAGGCCGAGGCGTTCCACTGCCCGATTGGTTTACCGCTGGGGACCAACGAGCCGGGGGAGATCGCGATTAGTGTAGTGGCAGAGTTGATTCAAGAGCGGGATCGGTGGCGGAGTGGGTGAAGCGTGCGTAATGTGTAATGGTGTGCAATGTCGAGGTGTTGCGACCATAATCATTAATTGTCCATTGCTGTTCAGTAGTCCACAAGTATTGAGTTTCGTCTATGCCCCTAAATTTTGTAAAGCACGAGAAAGTATCACTTCTCAATCACTCGCAACTCAATGAACGGTGGCTGCAGGATCGGATTGCCGAGGACACGAAAATTCTTGGATTAGGCGAAATCCGACTACTTGATCGTGAAAGGGCCATTCAAGGGGGAGGAAGGTTGGATCTGCTCTTGCTCGATGACGAGAACAACCGGCGATATGAAGTTGAAATTCAATTAGGTGCCACAAATCCCAGCCATATTATTCGATGCATCGAATACTGGGATGTCGAACGACGGCGATATCCTGGTTACGACCATATCGCGGTGCTGGTTGCAGAGAATATTACAACACGATTTTTAAATGTCATGAGTTTGGTGGCTGGTAGTATTCCTATGATAGCCATTCAGTTAGATGCTCTTCGAGTTGACGATCAATTGCTGCTGAATTTTTCGCAAGTGCTTGATCAAACAGAGCTTCGCGTAGACGATACGGATGATGACGGAGGTGGTGGAGAAGCAGATCGGCCGTATTGGGAACAAAAAGTTGGTTCAGGGTTGATGCAACTTTGTGATGCTGCGTTGGGTTTGATTAATGAGACAGCCACTACGACGTGGGAATTGCATTATCTTCAACATTATGTCGGCTTGAAAACTAATGGCGTTGTCAATAGTTTTATTCATTTTGCTCCCAAGCCAACAAAGCATTTCACTCACATGGATTTTCGAAACTCGAATGAGGCTGCTTGGATTGAAAGATTTGAAGCGGAGGGAATACCTGTTTCAAGCAAACGCAAGGGACGTTTTCGTCTTTCCATCACGACTGATGAGTACAACAAACATAAGGATTTAGTTCGCGAAGCGATTTCAGAGACTGTGGAGGAGTTTGAGTCTTGATGGAACTGAGAGAAACGCTTCTAAGACGAGTTGACTCACTCAGATTCCTTAAATCCTTCGGGAGAGTGGTCAAAATCCTCGGTCATTATGATTTCGCCCGCGCCACTGCCAGGCTGACGAACGAAGTCCGACGGGACCCGGTCAAGGGGATCGATATGCAGCGCCACGGCCTCGTCCCACTCATCTCCGTTCATAAGTGTGGCAGACATGTTCGCAAAGGGATTAAAGTCAGGCGACATCCAGACTTCTCCCTTCGCGTTTCCTGCACGACGACGAGCAGGATACATATCCGCATCCCGATTACGTTCGATAGTCACCCGCAGCTTCTCACCTGGGACGAGCGATAACGGTTCGTCTGGCACAATCACATTGCCGTCGGAATGGGCATTTACAGCAGGTAGCATCGCCATGGTTTACCTCGGATGCAAAGGACAAGAATTGGGCAGCCACGGCTCAATTATACCTCAAAGGAAACACAACGATCATCGCTGGAAAGCCAGGGGATTGCAATCCTCCGGCATTGATCATTACCACACGCGGCGTACGCCGTAGGGGTCAAACTGGGGATCAGGCGAAACGAGGGTAAAATCATATCGCAGACATTGAGCGGCGATTAGCCGGTCAAAGGGATCTTTGTGGTCATTCTGCGGTAGAGTAGCAACATCTACTGCCTCAATAACTTTTATGGGCAGCAACTCAACTTCATTCTCAACTATCATCCGCAGAAAATCTTCCAGCGTACCGTGCTTCAATTTAAGCTTGCCGATTGCGATTTTTATCGCCATCTCCCATACGCTTGCTACGCTTAGCAATCTCTTGGTATCGCGTTCATCTGTCAATGCCAATCCGCGCTCTGAGAGTTTGGGGCTATCTTCAACAAACCAGATCATCGCCTGCGTGTCGATAAGTACTGAACTCACTGGTAATACTCATCGAAGCAGTCGAGCGGTTCATTGAAATCGTCCCCCATCTCGAACATCCCCTTGGCGATTCCTCGCAATGACCGACGAGGTACGTCTGATTCCGCAGACGCACGCTCTATGGTTACCCGTAATTTCTCACCAGGAGCGAGCGGTAACGGTTCGTCGGGCACAATCACATTGCCGTCGAAATGGGCATTTACAGCAGGTAGCATCGCCATGGTTTACCTCGGAGGCAAATGACAAGAATTGGGCAGTCACGGCTCAATTATACCGCAAAGGAAACACAATGACCATCGCTACCAAAGCCAGGGGTTTGAAGTCCCCCGGTGTTGTCGCGGGTGCAGTCAGAGCCGCTCGACGACGAGCGGCGTATTCACCGCGTGGATTCTCTGATCGGAGGTAATTCCGCGGAGGAGGGTTGCCAAGGCGTGGAAGCGGCCCATGTCGATGAGGTGTGGGGTTAAGGGGCAGGGGCTGTCGTCAGTCAGTTGATAAGCGTGTTTCCGCATAGTCGCAAGCGTGATGGTACCGTCGTGATAGTGGGATTCGTCAGCGGTGATTTGTTCGAGGTGGTACAAGTTGCCAGCGATGCGGGCGAAGAGACTTAAAACGCCGTTGTCTTGGGATAGGTAAAAACCATCATACGGTACACCGGCCTCAAACGCCTCGCGGCTGCCGAAAAAGCTGGGTTTCATCAGGTAGGGGCCATCGTACTCCGGGCAGAAGGTATCGCAGTTGCCGCAATGGTTGCAATAATCGGCGAAGTTGGCGATCTGCTCGGCCTTCTCCACGCGAAACAGTTTCTCGGCGCCGATTTCTACCAGTGAGCCATCGGGTTGCACTTCGAGGTCGCGGTAGGTGATGTCGACTGCTTCGACCGGGTAGGTAAAATTGGCGTCGTTGGGACAGACCGGGATGCACTTGTCGCAGGTGATGCAATCGAACGTCGTTAGGTGCGAGTCGATCTTCTTGGGGACGGCGCGATTATGCTCCGCGTAATAGCGCGGATCGGCTTGCGTTTCAGCAACGATCGCGTCCATGTTCAGAAAGCCTGCCAACGTAGGATCGCCACCGGCTGCCTCGCGATTGCCGCGACAATCTAGGAGATAATCCTTGATCGTTGTTGCCCCGCAGGCATCCATCGCCTTGCGGAGGTCCTGGATATATGCGGGCAAGCGACCGTAGCCGCCAACCTTCAAGAGATCGGTGCAGGTGGTGACGGGGACAAACCCACACGCAATTGCCTGGGACGCGTTTTTGCGGTCGATGCCGGCCGAGAAGCTGATCGGCATTTCATAGCCAATCTCCTTGCGGAACTCGTGGGCCAACGTGAGCGTGATCACATGCAGTGGCAGGCCCGAGAGATACATCACCTTTTCTTTCTCCGGGAAGAAATCGCGGTGGTTGTTGACTTCGAGCGTGTTGGAAAACTTGGCACCGAAACCCAGGTTGCGCTCCGCCGCGAGTTGCGACAGGCGGCGACACATGGCGATGGACTCAGCGAAGCGCAAACCGCTGGAGTAGGCATGAGGGTTGACGGTGATTTCGGTGTAACCCATCACGTCGTAGAGCAGCGCTTCGAGCCGCTCTTTTCCCAGCATCGGCGGATTCATTTTAACGATCACGCCGACGCCGATTACGGTGAGCAGAAATTCACAAATCCGTTCGATCTCGTCTGCCGGGCAACCGTGGAACGTGGAGAGCGTGATGCTGCGGCTCAGGGCCGTGGGGTAGTCGAGTTCTCGCAGGGTGCGGTGCCGATGGGGCAACTGGTCGCGGAGACGATTGACACTCTCGGTGGCATCCATCATAGATCGGATGAACCCGACGACCTTGTCGGTTTGGATGCCGGCCAGGTCGTAGCCGACCGACATATCGAAGACTGCCTCGCCAATCGTACCGGCCATATCCGTTTCACCGCACGGATTGCCGAACTCCTGTGGCGCATGCCGCAGCATGTGGATCAACATGGCTCCTTGCACGTATTGATCGAGCGACTCGTGGACCTTGAGTTCCTGCGACCACTCGATGTTGTAGCCGACATTGGTGGCATCGATGCAGGGTCGGGGGATGTCGAGCGCATCGTTGACCTGGACGGTCTTGAGCTCCATGATCCGCGAGCCGGCGAGCCAAGAGAGCACCAGGTTCTGCGCCATCTGGGTTTGCGGACCCGAAGCGGGGCCCAGCGGGTTACCCGCTAAGAGGCCATGGAAGCGGACCGAAAGATCGGAGCTGTCGTCGGCAACGGGCAGGTACCATTTGCGGCGAGGCAGATCGAACATCGCTTGACGGCTCGCATATTCAAGCCTCATACGGTCGACCAGTTCGACAAACGGAGTGCAATAGAGATCTACCATTCCAGCGTGCCCAGGGACGTGAGAGGAGATAAAATTGGGGAGAGATTCTAGCCACGGATGAAGCACAGAAAAAAATGAAATCGGAAACTTTTCCGCGTTCGATCCATGTCACTCCGTGGCTCTATGAATTAGTGCCTCGCAAAATAATAAGTAGAAGCCGCAGGGATACTCCCCTCGATTCTATCTCAGAGTGCGGCATGGTACTAGCTTCTGGGTTGGGCGTGAGTTAGAGTGCAGGATTGTCGAAATGCGGGAAGGACTGAGATGGTTGAAAAGCTGGTTTGCGTAAATTGCGGTGCTGAGTACTTTCCGCACTCTGCGGATGCGCCGGAAGTCTGGATGACTTGCCCTCGCTGTGGGCCGGCGGATGGGATTCTTGATTTTCGTTACGACCTCGCTGCGGTAGGCGATTGCTGGCTGGATCGACCGCTTGCTTCCCGCGAGCATAACCATTGGCGGTACGCGGAATTATTGCCGATAAAGGAGTCGTCGCTTCGAGCCGATTGGCAAGTGGGTTGGACGCCGATTATTGATGCCGGGCGACTGGCCGTGGAACTTGGTTTGGAGCGGGTGCTACTCAAAGACGAAGGGCGCAATCCGTCGGCATCGTTTAAGGACCGCGCGAGCTCGGTCGGTGTGGCACATGCACTGGAATTCGGTGCAAAAGCAATCGCTTGTGCCTCGACGGGCAACGCGGCGACGAGTCTGGCATGTCATGCGGCGCTGGCCGGGATCGAGGCGAACATTTTTGTCCCGCATACGGCCCCCGAACCGAAACTCGCCCAGCTCTTGGTTTTCGGAGCGCGGGTGTTTGCTGTCGAGGGGTCTTACGACCAGGCGTATCAACTTTGCTCGGCAGCTTGCGCGCATTTCGGTTGGTACAATCGCAACTGTGCGATCAATCCGGTGTTAGTGGAAGGCAAAAAGACAGCCGGGCTGGAAATCGCCGAACAGATGGGTGCCGAGGTTCCTGATTGGGTGGCGGTGAGCATCGGCGATGGCTGCACGATCGCGGGTATCTGGAAGGGACTCAGCGAGATGCACGCGCTGGGGGTGATCGACCGATTGCCCCGGCTCTTGGGGGTACAAGCTGACGAGGTTGCACCGATTCCCTATGCGCTGGAGCATGGCAAACTACCCGAACCGGGCGACGGGGCAACGATGGCCGACAGTATCGACGTGCAGGTGCCACGGAATTGGCGTAAAGCGGTCAATGCACTGCGTGAGGCAGAGGGTCGGGTGGTGTGTGTGAGCGACGAGCAAATTCTAGCAGCGATCCGGCTGGCCGGTCGGCATGGCGTGTTTGCCGAGCCGGCTGCTGCGGCGGCATTGGCGGGAGTGGTCGAAGCGGTTGATTCTAAGATGATTGAGCCGCATGAGTCGGTGCTGGTGATGATTACCGGAAGCGGGCTCAAAGACATTCGTAGTTCGATCCGCGCGGGGGGCGCGCCGCTGAGGATCAAGCCCGATCTGGCATCGGTCGCGGCGGCGGTGGAGACCGCGATGTGAATGGATAACTAGCCGGAGGCACACCTGCCTCTGGGAGGCGAAGTATTGTCCTGGACCGCGTGGCGGTCCGGCTGTGAGCCCCGATTTTTTTCGAGAGCAACAAGATGCAAGTGAATGAAAAAGTTTTGGAGCGGACCATCGCGAGGTTTCGAGAGCGGCGAATTTTGCTGCCCACGTTTGCTCAGATGCGCGCGCCGACAACGATTCCTGAGAAGATCAAGAGCAGGCTCCGTGAGGTGGGGCTTTGGGATGTCGATCCTGTAAATCTGTTTCGGATTACCTGGAAGAACGAACCGGTCGTCCGAGGGGGGTTGTTCAACGAGGGCAATTGGATCGAGTTTCCCTCGGAACTCACGGGTGTTGATACGCGGATCATCGGTTTGGTAGGTAAGTATTTTCCAACGGGGGCACATAAAGTGGGGGCCGCCTACGGGTGCCTGATTCCGCGCGTGGTGAGTGGCGAGTTCGATCCTACGGAGCAGAAGGCCGTTTGGCCCAGCACGGGGAACTATTGTCGTGGTGGGGCGTTTGATTCGGCCCTGTTGGGTTGCACTGCTGTCGCGATTCTGCCAGAGGAGATGAGCCGCGAGCGGTTTGAGTGGCTCCGCCAGATCGGTGCCGAGGTGATTGCCACGCCGGGCTGCGAATCGAATGTGAAAGAGATTTACGACAAGTGCTGGGAGATTCGACGCACTCGACCCGATTGCGTGATCTTCAATCAGTTCGAGGAGTTCGGCAATGCATGTTGGCATTACCATGTGACGGCAGCGGCGATTCAGGATGTGTTTGAGCAGGTTGGTAGCGGCGCGCGTTTGGCGGGGTACGTCTCGGCGACGGGTAGCGCAGGGACGATTGCCGCCGGGGACATGCTCCGCACACTGCATCCGGACCTGCGGGTGGTGGCGACCGAGGCTCAGCAGTGCCCCACACTGTATCAGTTTGGCTTTGGCGGACATCGCATCGAAGGGATCGGTGACAAGCACGTGCCGTGGATTCATAATGTGCGCAATACCGACATGATTGCCGCCATCGACGACGAACAGTGCATGGCCCTGTTTCGCTTGTTTAATGAACGAGTCGGGCAGGAAGTTCTGCAACAGGATCTTTCTGCGGAACTGGTTGCGCATCTGCCTCAGGTGGGCATCTCTGGAATCTGCAATTTGGTGGCTGCGATCAAAACGGCCAAGTACTTCGACATGACCGGCAAAGACGTAATTTTTACCTGCCTGACCGACTCTGCCGAGCTTTATTCGAGCCGCTTAGAAGAACTGACCGCCAACTGCGGAGCATATACGACAGAGCGGGCCGCGCTCGATCGGGAGCGGTATCTCGAAGGGATTGCAACCGACTACGTTCGCGAGTTGACCTACCAGGATCGCAAGGCATTGCACAATTTTAAGTATTTCACCTGGGTCGAGCAGCAGGGCCGTAGTGCGGAAGAACTGCGCGCGTTGTGGGAGCCTGAGTTTTGGCAGAAAACTTTTGCGCAGGCGGCGGAGTGGGACCGCCAGATCGAGGCCTTCAACGAGCAAACGGGTGTGTTGGGACTCTTGTAATGGCAACACTCTTTCGCGATGCAATCCTGGTCGAGCTTGACCCGCCTTCTGTGCGGCAAGGGGATCTGCGGCAGGCAGAAGGGCGGATCACGTCGGTGGGGCGGAATCTCACGTTGCAGCCCGGCGATGAAATCGTCGAATGCGGCCGGGCCGTGTTGATGCCGGGACTTGTCAACGGCCACACGCATCTCTACTCGGCATTGGCGGCCGGGATGCCGGCACCACCAAGGGAGCCGACGAATTTCCAGGAGATTTTGGCGCTTATTTGGTGGCGGCTCGACTTGGCACACAATCTGGCGAGTGTCACTGCCAGTGGCGCGATTGGGGCGCTGGCCGCCTTGCGATGTGGCACGACGACACTGATTGATCACCATGCCTCGCCGAATTGCATAGCCGGGAGTCTCTCGGCGCTTGAAGCGGGAATTGCCGCAGTCGGTTGCCGAGGAGTGTTGTGTTATGAAGTCACCGATCGCAACCGTGTGCGCGAAGCCCATGAAGGTCTCGATGAGACGGCTCGATATGCAGCGGAACTGAGCGAGAAGAAGGATCACCGGTTCGCGGTGTTGGTTGGCGCGCATGCAAGTTTTACGCTTGAGGAAGCGTCGCTTGTCGGTTGTGTTGAACTGGCGAACACATTGGATGTAGGAGTGCATATCCATGTGGCTGAGGATCCGTGCGACGAGCGGATCACTCGCGAAAAGTTTGGCTGCGGACTTGTGGAGCGGTTGGAGCGGGTGGGACTTTTTGAGCTGCCGGGGAGTCTATTGGGACACGGGACGCACTTGTCGACGGATGATTTTGCGCGGCTTGGAGTCTATGGTGAGCATTTGCATCTGGCGCACAATCCTTGTTCAAATATGAATAATGGCGTGGGGTATACGCCAGTCGCTCAAACGACCACCCCTCTGGTGCTGGGGACCGATGGGATTGGGGCGGATATGTGGCGCGAGGCCCGCATGGCGGAATTCAAAAGTCACGATGCACAGTTGCCGCTGCCGTTTGGCAAGTCGCTCGCGCTTCTGGCGGAGTCGGCGCGGCTAGCCTCACGGGCGCTGGGGATTACGCTGGGAAGTTTGGAAGTTGGCTCGGCTGCCGATCTGGTGCTTACCAATTATCGACCCGCCACGCCGCTCACCAGCGAAAACCTGGCGGGGCACTTTCTGTATGCCATGGGATCTGAGTTTGTCCGCGAAGTGATGATTGACGGTCGCTGGTGCTTGCGCGCCGGCGAGGTGGTCGCATGTGACGAGCGAGCTTTACGTTCCAATGCCATAACGCAATCGCGTGAGCTCTGGTCGAGGATGTGAGAGATAAATCGCAGGTTGGGCTCGAATAGACCGCACAAATCAAACAAAATCATTCAACTTGTCGCTCTATCAAGAATACTTGACATACCAGTCTTTCTTGGCTAGCATAAAACTATTAGATGGAAATAGCTTTGAAGGAAAAAGATGATTCCATTAAATGATTCTAAGTCTTGGTTGTTGGAAGTATCATAGCTCGATATCTGGTAATTGTTCTCATGCCGTAATGTGTGTCTGACGTTCATCCAGGCTGCACATAATCTTTCTAGCTAGCGGCGTTCAAGCAAAATTGCTCTGCGAATTTTGTGATGCATTTTCTTTTGTGCCGCAGGCTATTCATTGGACTGATATCACGATGCCGTTTGAGTAACCATGTCCCGTCACGCGGAGTAAACGATGTTACGTATTATTTGTTTCCTATTGATTCCACTTCATGCCTTGATCATCTGTTCGGACGTCCAATCGCAAACTATCTGGACGGGCCCTAACATCACTTTTTCTAAGGCGCCACTTGCAGATCCTACTGAGGCCGCCAATCAGGATCGCATTACAGGCAATGTCTGGATTACTCGAGGTAGCTCTGAGGGAATTTACAACGCTGCGACAGAAGTTTCCTATTCCAGGAATTCAAGTCCCGCAGGCACCCAATGGGCTTTTCCAAACAATAATTCACTTGTTCCTCTTGCAGAATTGACGGCAAACAATTGGGCGGCGTTGACTTTTGAAGATTGGGAGACGGCTTTCGGAGGCGCGGGCGCGATCGGCCCGGGCGGTCGTGGCCCACGGAGTACGTTAGGTCAGCCAGCAGTACTTCATTTGATTAGTGATAATATTTATCTAAACATAAAATTTATTGATCCTTGGGGCGGAGCGGGTGATGGCTCTTTTTCTTACGAAAGATCGACAGCGGTTCCCGAACCTGCCTGCTTGAGCTTATTAAGCTTGGTAATAGCCTTGGCGACGATGGTGGGATCGAGACGAAGGCGATGTTGAAAATGTTAAGGAAACAAGCATCTGTTGCTACTCTGTCATGTCAAGGAATCGAAGAGGAACAACCGAGTGCGTAAAAGAGTAGTAGCATTGGCTTGGGGATTGATTGGAATTCACCTTGGAGCAACCTTCTGTGCGGCACAGCACCAGACAGCGGATTTTTCGCCGGTGCAGGTGAATTCTGCGCTTCCGTACCAGGTGGAATTGCACGAAACGACTTTCGGCTCGGCTCTGTTGCCGACATTGCACTCCTATTCTGCTGCACTCCACGATGGCAAGTGGGTTCTCATTGCTGGACGCACCAATGGATTGCATGATTTCACCAACTCTCCGACGACCAATTTCCCCGAGCAATTTCAGAATCGGGATGTGTGGGTCATCGATCCGGTGACGCAACAATCCTGGAGTCGCTCGTTGCAGAGCATGTCTTCGGGTCTGGATGCGAACCAGATCGCTTCGCTCACACCAACCAATCAGCAGTTCACGCAGATTGGAGACCGACTCTATATCACAGGGGGCTATGGGATTCCTGGTTCTGGTGTAGGGTTCACCACTTTTGATACGCTCTCGGCGATCGATCTGGACGGAATGGTCGACTGGGTCGTGAACGGCACAGGGCAGGCGGTCGACCACGTGCGGCAGATCAGTGATCCGATGTTCAAAATCACCGGAGGAGCGATGTATGAGATTGATGGGCGTACTCATTTAGTCTTTGGCCAGGATTTCGTGGGTGGCTACATCCCCGGCAAGAACGGGGCTTACTCCGAACAGGTTCGTTCGTTCGACATTGTGGATAATGGCACCACCTTATCGGTGGCCAATACGACGGCAACCCCGCAAGTCGCCGCGTATCGCCGTCGCGATCTGAATGTCTATCCCGTCTTAAGGCCTGGAGCAGGTGGGTCTATTGAAGAGGGGCTTACCGTGCTGGCGGGAGTCTTTACCCCCGACACGGGAGTCTGGACTGTGCCGGTAGAGATCGACGATGGCGGTCTTCCCGCGATGGCCGACCCGATGGCGGCGGGGACTTTCAAGCAGGCGATGAATCAATACCACTCGGCAAAGGTGGGCCTTTACTCGGCGACTCAAGGTGCCATGCACGAATTGCTGTTGGGGGGGATCACGCTTAAAACTTACAACGATGGGACGAGCACGTTTGTGCAGGACAATAACATGCCTTTCACGAGCCAGACAACCTCCGTCGTGGTCGACAGCATCGGAAACTATTCGCAGCATTTGTTGGGAGCTTTCCCAGAATTACTGGACTCTGAGGGTAACCCCCTCAACTTCGGTGCGAATGCCGAGTTTTTTCTGGCACCGGGGATTGCAACCTACGACAATGGTGTGATCGATCTCGACCTTTTGCACGGCGAGACAGTTGTGGGCCATGTATTTGGCGGAATCGTGTCGAACGCACCGCATGTTCGCGGCGTGGAGGGGGCCATGTCGGCCGCCTCGAATCGTCTGTTCGAGGTGGTAATCACATTACTCGATGGTGACTATGATCGGAATGGGGTTGTCGATGGCTTGGATTTGGCCCTGTGGCAATCGAGCTATGGAAGCTCCGTTGCGCCAGGATCGTTCGCCGACGGCAATGTGAACGGCAGCATCGACGGGGCTGATTTCTTGATCTGGCAGCGGAATGTCAACGGCTCGTTTGCACTCAAGGCGGTACCGGAACCGGCGACGTGGGTGCTGGTGGGGAGTTGTACGCTCTTGGCTTCTAATCGCCGTCGCCGGATGGCGATGGTTTGATGGTCGTCGGGGAACCACGGCCTTCTGGCGGTGGCTGGGAAAAGAAGATAAGGTTAGTTGATCACACGCGTGCCGCTGGTGCCGGCCAGGAGATCGGTGAGTTTGTTGAGGTGGCCGATGAGGGCGACGGGGTTGGGTTGGGTGGAATACGTGACAAAATCTACGGCGGCCTCGACCTTGGGTCGCATCGAACCCGCGCCGAAATGGTCCGAGGCCAGATAGCTGTTTATCTCGGCGACGGTGACTTCTCCAAGCGGTTTTTCATTGGGTTTGCCGAAGTTCAGGCAGACGTGCTCCACGCCGGTGAGAATCACCAAGGTCGATACGCCAAGATTTCGGGCTAATAGCGACGAAGTGAGATCCTTGTCGATCACGGCTGCGACACCGGCGAGCTGACCTGCGGAATCGCGGCAAACGGGGATGCCTCCCCCGCCGCAGCAGACAACCAACTCGTCGGCTTCGACCAGTTGTCGGATGGTTGGTAATTCGAGTATCTCTAGCGGGCGGGGCGAGGAAACGATGCGACGGAAGCTGCCATCTTCCAGCTCGCGCACCTTCCAGCCATCGTTTTCTCGATGTGCCTCAGCGACTGCGCGGTTCAATCGAGGGCCGATGGGTTTGCTGGGTCTGTCAAACGCTTCGTCTCCGGGATCGACCAGCACGGACGTGACGAGTGTCGTCACGTGGCGAGGGTGGCCACGTTCGGCGAGTTCGTTCATCAGGCATTGGGCGATCATGTAACCCATGCCGGCTTGCGTGTCGGCAACGCAAAGTTCCAGTGGAATGGTGTAGAGTTCCTGGCGAGCGAGTTCCACGCGTCGCAGAATATTGCCCACCTGCGGGCCATTGCCGTGGGTGATGATCGGCCGATATCCAGCCAGAATGGCGTCGACAAGGATACGTGCCGTCTGGCGGGTGTGGGTGAACTGCTCCTCAATGTTACCCTGCTCGTCAGGAATGCTGATGGCGTTGCCGCCAAGGGCGATGGCTAATCGTTGCGGTGCGATGGCAAACATTGGAAACTTGTCCTTGGTCAGTTGTTTGTTGCGTTAGAATGCTGCTGACAACGGACAATCTAAAATGGCCGCTCGCGCATCGTGCAAGCCATGATCGCCTTGGCAGTGTGCAGGCGATTCTCAGCTTCGGGGAAGACGACCGACCGCGGGCCATCGATCACGGAGTCGGTTACTTCGCTGCCGCGATCTGCAGGAAGGCAGTGCATATAGACGGCTGATTTCTTGGCGAGCTTCATGCGGCGATCGTCGCAGATCCAGTCCTTATACTTGGCGTTCATGGCGAGACACGCTTGTTGGTTCTCAGCGATTTCTTCCTTGGTCGTCGCGGCCTGGCGGGCAAGCATCAGGTCGTAGACGCCCCAACTCTTGGGGTAGACGATGTCGGCATCTTCAAACGCGGCGTCCATCTCGTCGACGAGCTCGAACTTGCCCCCTGACTCAGCGGCATTCTTTTTGGCTGCCTCCAAAGTGCGGCCCACGAGGTTGTAACCCGGGGGATGCGCCAATGTCACATGCATGCCGAAGCGGGTCATCAACGTAATCAGTCCCTGCGGTACACTGAGCGGCTTGGCGTACGACGGGGCAAAGGCCCAACTCACGGCAATTTTTTTCCCGGCCAGGTCCGTGCCAAAGAGTTCCCGCATCGTTTGCAAGTCGGCCAACGTCTGCGTCGGGTGATCGACATCACATTGCATGTTGATGATCGGCACGTTGGCGGCCTCGGCCATCTCGCGCATGTAGCGATTTCCCTGGTCGAGGATCAGATCGTGGCGAATGCAGATGCCATGTCCCATCGAGGCGAGGATTTTTCCCGTGTCGGCGGGGGTCTCGCCGTGGCTGATCTGGGTCACGTCGGCATCAAGAAAATGGGCGTGCCCGCCGAGTTGGGTCATGCCGGCCTCGAAGGCGTTGCGGGTACGGGTCGATTTGTCGAAGAACAACAGAAACGCCGTTTGATGCGGCAGAAGCTGCGTCGGTTCACCACGACGAAATTTATCTTTGAGTTCCGTCGTGGTGTCTAGCAGCAGGTCGAGTTCTTCACGCGTGAGGTCCTGGGTCTCGATGTAGTCGCGGCCTTTCAAGTTCGCCATAAGTTTCGCTTTCTATTCTTCGGCAGTTGGGAGATTCAAAATACTATTTCTTACGCTTGAAGGTCATGTTGGTTTCGTGGGGTCTTCCTGCGGCGAGGTCGCAGTAGTTCTGGCCGAAGGCGGCATAGAAGGCGGCGCAGTCGACCAAGTGCTCGATAGGTACGGAGTCATTCACCGTGTGTGCGACATTCTCGGGGGCAGGTCCAAACCCGACGCAGGGGATGTCGTACATGCCGGCGATCGAGACGGCGTTGGTGCTGAAGGTCCAGCGATGCACGACCGGCGGCTTACCCAGAGTTTCACGATAAGATTTCACGGCCGCTTGTACGGGCAAGGAATCCTCCTCGAAACACCAGGTAGGAAAATATTTCTCGGTCTCGTATTCCAGGCCGGTGTAGCTGGGCCGGGCGTAACGCAGCACTTCAACCTTGGCCTTAACCCCGGCGCGCTTGACAGCATCTTTCACTTCGGCAACGGCCGACTGCTTGGTGTCGCCCACCGTGAGCCGCCGGTCGAGATGGATGTATGCCTGGCCAGGAACCGCACAGAGACTGGGGGTTTTGCAATCGATGAAGCTGACGGTGATGGTCGCCTTGCCGAGAAACTCATCGCGAGGGAGCCGTTCGTTGAGGGCCTCGATCTCGCGAACCACCTTGGCGATTTTGTAAACCGCGTTGTCTCCCTTCTCGGGCATCGAGCCGTGGCACGACTTGCCGTCGCAGGTGACGCCGATCTCCATGCGGCCGCGCTGGCCACGGAGGATCGTGCAATTGGTGGAATCGGTAACGACCACCACGTCGGGGCGAATCTTGTCTTCCTGGACGATATACTGCCAGCACAGCCCATCGCAGTCTTCTTCCATCACGGTACAAGTGAGCAGCAGACAATACTCGGAGAGATCAACTTTGAGATCGCGGAGGATCTTGGCGGCGTAGACCATCGCGGGGATGGCCCCCTCTTGGTCCCCCGCACCGCGGCCCCAGATTTTGCCGTCGGCGACCTTGCCTTGGTACGGATCATGCTGCCACTCGTCGCGGTTGCCCACTCCGACGGTATCGACATGGGCATCAATGGCGATCAACTTCTTGCCTTTGCCAGGCTTGCCGACTTGTGCCAACAAGTTGCCGAGCTTGTCGGTCCAAATCTTGTCGAACGCCTTCGTGGCCTCCATTTCCTGGCGAATACGGGCGATGACCGGCCCCTCTTCGGCCGACTCACTGGGAATGGCAATCAGGTCTCGCAGAAAGCGGACCATCTGTTTTTCGTACTTTTTCGCGGCTGCATGAAACGGGTTGCTATTTTTCATAATCGGAGCAATCTACCAAAAAGCCTCGGCGTGTCTATGCGAAAGTACCGCATTCTGCTTGTCTGGCGGCGGGTTCTATGTCAAACTGGAGCCGGTGGAAGGATAGTCCGGCGGACGCCGGGCATGAGTTGGCCACTATGATCTTGAAGGCGGAGTTTCTGACGTCGGAAAACTGCATCGCGGGTTTCCACATTCGTCAAACGACCGGATTCACTTTATTACGGAGGCCAACAACCGTGGCTACTGTCACCCAATCTACGAAAAGTCAATCGCTCGCTTGCCAGGTCAACGGTGCGGATGTTGAAGTCCAATTCCCGGCCGACGATGAGCTGACCCTGCTCGACGTGTTGCGAGACTATCTGGGGATTACCTCTCCCAAGAATGGCTGCCAGCCGCAGGCGCAATGTGGTTGCTGCACCATTCTCATGGACGATAAGCCGGTACTTTCGTGCGCCATAAAACCTGCCAAGGCTGCTGGCAAAGCAATCACCACGCTTGAAGGACTCGACGAAGAACACCGGCAGCAGATTGCCGATTCGTTTGTGCGCTGTGGCGGTGTGCAATGTGGCTTCTGTATTCCTGGCATGGCGATGCGTGGTGTGGGTTTGTGTGATAAGAATCCCGAACCCTCGCGCGAGGAAATCGCCACCGCACTCAAACCACATCTCTGTCGCTGCACGGGGTACTCGCAGATCGTCGATAGCATCGAGCAATATGCCAAGCTTCGACGCGGGGAGACGTTGCCCGAACCAACGGCGGCGGAATTGTCTGGCAAGGTGGGGACCAACCTCCCGCGCTACACTGGCCACGATGCCGTGCTGGGGGATCGCAAGTTTATCGACGACATGACCGTGCGGGACATGCTTTACGGAGCGGTGAGGCTGACCGATCATCCGCGCGCCAAAATTTTGTCTATCGATGCAGGCCGCGCGCTCGCTCTGGACGGAGTGCATCGTGTGGTGACTGCCGCCGATGTGCCGGGCGATCCGCTGGTCGGACTCATCGCGCAGGATTGGCCCGTGTTTATCGGGATCGGCGATGTGACCCGCTGCACGGGTGACGTGATCGCCGGGGTGGTGGCCGACAACCAACGGCTGGCCCGCCACGCTGCGGAGTTGATCGACATTGCGTATGAAGTGCTTGAGCCGGTGACCAGTCCTCGCGCCGCATTGGAGCCGGATGCCCCACGGGTACATCCGCATTTGGATTCGAATTTGCTCAGTAAATCGTCGCTTAAGCGAGGGGATGTCGAAGAGGGTTTTCGTAACTCGGCGTTTGTGATTGAAGATTCGTATGTCACTCAGCGGATTGAGCATTTGTTTCTCGAACCCGAAGCGTGTTTGGTAATTCCGCTCGATGAGAACACGCCCGCGGACTGGTCACTTAAGCGACCAGCCCAAAAGGGGTTGTTCGTCTACACGCAGGGGCAGGGGGTGTTTGACGATCAACGCCAAATCGCGTCGGTGTTGGGAATCGATCCCGAACGCGTGCAGGTCGAACTCGTGAGCAACGGCGGGGCATTCGGGGGGAAGGAAGATATGTCGATCCAGGCCCAGACCGCGCTGATGGCGTGGCTGGTGGGTCGCCCTGTGAAGATGACCCTCACCCGGCCCGAGAGTTTCCGAATTCATCCCAAGCGGCATCCCATCGAGTTGGATTATAAAATCGGCTGCGATGCCGAGGGACATATCACGGCCGTCAAAGCGCGGATCATCGGTGACAAGGGGGCCTATGCCTCGGTCGGTGCCAAGGTGCTCGAGCGGGCCGGCGGGCATTGCACTGGACCCTACCGTGTGCCAGCGATCGATATGGAGTCGTTGGCCGTCTATACGAACAACCCCCCCTGCGGTGCGATGCGGGGTTTCGGGGCCAACCAGGCGGCGTTTGCCATCGAGGGACTGCTCGATCGACTGGCCGAGAAAGTCGGCATCGATGCCTACGACATGCGGGATCGCAATATCCTCGAACCGGGGGATGCATTTGCCACGGGGCAGATTCTCGACAAACCATTTGGGCTGCGGAAAACACTCGAAGCGGTGCGCGACATCTACAAAAGTGCCCCGTATGCGGGGATCGCCTGCGGGATCAAGAACGTCGGCATTGGGAATGGTATGCCGGACATCGGTCGCGCGGCACTCACGGTTGAGGAAGAAGGCACCATTCATATCCGCACCGGCTTTACCGAGATGGGGCAAGGACTTTTTACCCTGTGCATCCAGTTTGCAGTTGAAGCAACGGGGCTGCCCCCCGAGTATTTTACCGTCTCGACCGATACGACTCTGCAACTCAATTGCGGACAAACGACGGCCAGTCGGGCTACGGTGCTTGCCGGCAATTCGATTGCTGCGGCGGGTGAGATGCTCAAAAAGGAACTCGACAGCGGCAAGACCCTCTCGCAGCTCGCCGGTCAGGTGTATCAAGGGGAGTGGGTTTGCGACTATACGAGCAAGCTCGGTTACGACGTTGATAAACCGGGCGGTCCGAAGACTCATCTCACCTATGGATTTGCCACGCAGGTGGCAATTCTCGACGATGAGGGTCGGCTGGCAAAAATGGTTGCCGCTCACGACGTAGGGCGCGTGCTCAATCCGTTGCAACTCGAAGGGCAGATGTACGGTTCGCTGCACATGGGAATCGGCTACGCGCTCACCGAGGAGTTCCAAAGCGAGGGAAGCGTCATTCAAGCCAAAAAAATGAACGACTGCGGTGTGCTGCGCAGCCACCAGATGCCGGAGATGGAACTAATCTTTGTCGAAGAACCCGACCCCGAGTGTCCGTTTGGCGCACGTGGGGTGGGGGAAATTGGCCTTGTGCCCACTGCCCCGGCAATTGCGGGGGCGCTGTACAAGTACGACGGCATTGTACGGCGGAGTCTGCCGATGAGCGATTCACCCGCGGCACTGGCCATCACCAAACCGCAAGTTGCCCGCAATGGCCGATCAAAGTGACGTGCTAAGCAACCAACCGATTGGCGTGTTGCTTGCGGCGGGTCGTGGTCGGCGAATGGGTGGCCGCAAGCAGTTTCATCTGGTGCCCACGGAAGCTGGGGAAAAGCCACTTGTCGTGGCGGCATTCGATTCGATTTCCAGCGTTTGTCGGCAGATGATTGTTGTCGTGGGACATCGGGCCGACGAAGTCACCAGTGTGTTGGGCGACCGCGAGTATCTGATAGCGACCGCCGATGCCGATGCACCGATGTTTCGCTCCGTGCAAGTGGGGTTGCGTGCTGCCCAGGACATTGATGCCTCAGCCAGTGTTTTCTTACAGTTGGGGGATCATCCACACGTCTCACCTGCAACCTTGCGACTATTATTGGCATCGGCTGTCGAGCAGCCCGACCAGGCCGTGATGCCGGAGTATCATCGGCAGGGGGGGCACCCGGTGTTGGTGCCCGCGACGCTCATTTGTGACCTGCTCACTACCGAATGTCTAGATGGGCTACGGACGTATTGGACCGAACATCCGGAGAGTTGTCTCCGCGTCGCCGTCGAGGACGAGACGGTTGTGCGGGATATTGATACGATTGCGTAGCATGAGGCACTGCGTGGAACGACAGTCTACATCACACCAATCGCGGGGGAGTGATGGGGCTTCCTATGTAAATCGATGAGACGTTCGGAGGGAGAGCGTTCGACACCTTGCGCAAGTTTTCGTGAGTTCGTAATTAGTACTTTGCACCGCTTGTATTCGATGACTCCTTCGTTACGCAATTGTCCTAAGAGACTGGTGACCGTTTCGCGAGTGGCACCGATAAGATTTCCCATGTCTTGATGCGAAAGTTTCAACCGAATACGCACACCTTCAGGAGTTTCTTCTCCAAACTGTTCCTCAAGGTCGAGAAGAAGATGGATGAGCCGATCGCGGCTTGATTGGAACAGCAGATTCTTGAGTCGGCGTTCGATTCGCTGTCGCCGCAGACCGACCAGTTTGGTGACGGCCAGTGCCATGTCGGGCCGAATGGCGAGTACTTTTTGAATGTCTTGTGCGGGAATCATCACGACGGTCGTGCGTTCGAGCGCCTCAACATAGTCGTCGCGATTCTCGACATCTAGCAGTGCTAGCTCACCAAACAGTTCCCCTTGCTCGACGAAGGCGAGAATCGACTCCTTGCCATCGGCCGAGATGCTGGCGACCTTGACGACCCCTTCGGCCACAAGAAATACTGAGTCTGCTTTCTGGGCAGGAAGATAGATAGGAGATCGTGCCGGGTAGGTACGTAGCCGGCAGCGGGCCTCAAGTCGGTGCAATTCTTCGGGCGAGAGTCGCTCAAATAGGTTGCAGTGCTTCAGATGCCACAGGGTTTCGTACATGGTGGTTTACCAAATGGATTTTAGGATCGGCTGTCTTTGAGAGACATAACCAGGGAGTTTGACGGGCAAGAGTCGAAATCCTTTCGGTCAAAACATGAGAAAAGCCGCAAATTGTTTGTTTGCGTAAAAAATAAGGTGCTTTACTGCGAGGAATTGAGTTTTTGGATAATCCGCTCGCGTGATTCCGCTGAAAGCTTGATGTTTGGTTCAAGATCGTCGAGATCGGCTAGTTGGCTCAGTAGGTGCGACTCATGATGCAGATGCACGATGTCCTTGCGAAACCGCGAGCAGAGTCGACACATACTAAGATGCATCCACAGATTCAGTCGCTTCCACCAGGAGATTCTGTGGTCGAGGGATTCTGAAACAAGTTGAGATATGTCTTTGCAACTGAGCATAATTTTTTAAGTCACTATTTACCAACGAGACCTCATACAGTTGGCCAGGCTGGTCCGGGCTCGATAGAGCAGGACCCATAGGTTTGACGAGGTAATCCCCAAATCCTTACAGATTTCTTCCGTGGAAAGATTTTCCAGAGTTCTTAGTGAGAAAACGTCCGCCTGACGGTTGGGCAAACCTTTCAGGCACGTGCGGAGGACGCTCCAAAACTCTTCACGCTCCAGCGAATCGAGCCGGCGGAAGTCCCCCCGTTTGAATTCAGCTCGCCAGTGGCCGGATTGGTCGAATAAGACCTCGGAAATATCGCCTGATTCCTCGGAATCCAGTTGAACTCCGACTTTGGTCTGTTTCCGGACGTGATCCACGATCTTTCGTTTGAGGATTCCCAGGAGCCAGGCTCCCTCGGAGCCGGTGCCAGAAAACTGCTTGGCGTTTCGCAGCGCGGCAACAAAAGTTTCCTGGACAACTTCCTCAGCGGCGTCCACAGTTCTCAGCCGCGAGAAGGCGTAGCGATAGAGGGAGTCGCCATGCCGCTCGACCCACTCGGCGGGGGATAATTCATGAAGGCTCTTGTGGGTCTGGCTATCCATGCTCATGTGCAGTAAGAATTGGCGCTGGCCTGATAGGTCAACTTAATTATCCCTGACTTGCGAGATTTCACAAGCTAGGCAGCAACCAGTTCCCAAGAACACCGCAAATCCCCGATTTCAAGCCATCTTTTACGGAGTTGAGCGAGGGACATTTCCAGTTTATATGAAGTTTTTGGCGATTTTATCTGCTGCTAGTGGCAATAAAACTGCCCGCGAGAATCTTTACGTCTAGAGAGACGACTCGTGGTGATCAAACGGAAGGCACCAGTTTGGCGAAGCCAAGAGAGGATCAAGCTACACGATTTCTCCGTCAATTGATCCGATGACCTCACAAACAATCACTCTCTGATCAAGTAGCATGTAACCAGAGTCAGCCGCCGTTCAGCCCGATCAGTCAGTCAACTCGATACGGCTCGGCGCGATTGTACCAAGGTATTGATAGTGTAAGCCTGAACTCGCATACTGCAACTGGTACACCGCGACACTAGTCACTTCAGAAGTCGGACCAGTTGTGAAGCCATCAAGCGTCTTTACGACTCTTGAGTTCACCAAGAATACCGAGAAGCGTTTTAGGGCAACCGGGGGGCCGGAAACGAACTGCAGCAGTCCATCAAACGGGCCGCCGACGAATTCAACAGCGTCACAATCGCTCACCATGGTAGTCAGTCCTCTTCACGATGCCTTGCGTCATTCCAATCGCTTAACCCAACTGGTCAAGTGCGAGGCTGTCAAGCATATCGCAATTCAATACTATTGTGTGTCTATCCAATCCGTCTGTAACGAGTCCCACATACGCATGACGTCTCCACTGAATTACCAGTACGAGTCGAGAGATGGGGGAGTTAAGCTGCGGGAGTTCTGGCAGTTCACACAACGAATCTACAAGGGACGCTCTAACTCGTCCGACAGGGCAATCACGTACTCCATGGCCTCGGAGGCGAGGGGCTTCACAGAACGAGACTCCTGCCTCGCGACCTGAAGCAGCCTTTCCAGTAGCTCATGAACTGGTCCGGCAATCGTACCAAATGCGGCACGCGATAAGCGATCCGTGACCCTATCGCCCACCTGCTCCTTGGCCGTCAGGGTGCAGAATCGAGTTTTGTTTTTCCCGTGTCGCAAGCAGTAACCAGCTCTTTGCGCATCAGTCTTTACAGAAATAAAGTTCTGCGAAGTAAAGTAAATATCGCAAGTCCTTATCCAGCAACAGTTTGCGATGCCATGGCGCTGTGAGGACACAAACTTTTTTGGCAGGGTAGCATGAAACCTGCTGACAAACATCATTACCTATGCAGATGCATCTCAGTTTCGACCTAAATGGAAAGCGGTGAATTGGCTAGTCAGTCCGACGATCGAGCTGCGCGATTTCTCCGACATTTGGAGCCACTGAAGGCTGGGCTGGAGGCCTACTGCCGACGGTGTGTCCATGATCCGAATGCGGTGGAAGATGTGCTGCAAGAGGCCCTCAGGACTGCGTATCGCGACTTTCATCTGTATGCAGAAGGAACGAATTTTCGTGCTTGGATATTTCGCTATTTGAATCTCACGATCTATGCCGGCAACCGCTCGTACCAGCGCGAACGTTATGAGGTCCTCGCGGAGGGAGTGCCGATCGAAGACGTGTGGGATCAAGTGATCGACGAACCGCAGATCGAAACGCTCTTGGAACGAGCGGACGAAGTCTTGAGTCATTGCGATGAAGAATTGGCTACAGCCATAAACGAGTTAAAGCCGTTGGAACGATCTGTACTGTTATTGCGAGCGATTGGACAATTCAAAAACCGTGAGATTTCGGACATTTTAGACTTGCCTATAGGAACCGTTATGAGTGCCGTGTCGCGAGGACGGACTCGACTGCGTGTGTGGTTAGCAGACTACGCTCGAGAACACCGCTTGATTCCTTACGACTCCTTCCCGAAACGCAAATAGTACCAGATGATTACGATGAACATTATTGAGATGAACTCGGAGATCCGGAGAAAGAGGTGATCCTATGAACTGCAGTGAATCCCGCCGACATTGGGAATTGTATTACGACTCCGAGGGAGATTCCGAACTCTATCTCCAGATCAACGAGCATCTTGCTGAATGTCCGAGCTGTTCAAAGTGGTTTTTTCAGCAAGGGCATTTTGAGGAATTAATAACCGCCAAATTGGCTCCCTCCGAACCAACGCCTGAGTTATGGGAGCGTGTCCTTTCGGAGATCGGAGTAGTCAGGCCTGTGGCAACTCGGAGTTGGATGTTTTTCAGCTCCTGTTTTGCGCTAGCTGCGTCGTTGTTATTGGCAGTCGCGGTGTGGCAAATGCTGCCCAGCGAAGGCTCAGACCACTTGTCGGCATTGGCGGCTGTCGCCCATCAGGCGTTCGCCGAGGAAGGGCATCACATTGAATTCACAAGTACCAGCGATCAGGAGATAGAACAGTATCTCAAGCAGCGGGTACCGTTTGCCGTTCGTTGTCCCCCGCGCGAGAATGCGGGGTTTGAAGTTCGTGGCGGCGGCGTTTGCAGTATCGATGGAGACGATGCTGCCTATGTCGTTGGACAAGTGGAAAACCACGATGTTTCCATCTTTATCCTCCCCGAGGAACGGCTCGCTCAATTTGATCACGAACGTGACTCGCTAGATAAGGAAAAGGTCCATCATTGCCGTGAGGGTGTTTATGACATGGTCGTTACCAAAATCGACCGCAACGTTGTCGTCGTGATCGGCAGGGCAACACCCATGCAACTCGAGCGTGTCGTGCGGGCCTATGGGACCTATCCCGAAGAGCCCGCAGTCAATGGGGCTCGGATCACGGTCGAGCCGACCAAGCCACTGGCAGCCTGACGTGGCACGACCCACATCAGCTTAAGTAAGGAGAAAAACCATGATCAAACATTCCGCAGGATTTCTCGCCCTTGGTTTATTCGTGACGGTGGCTCTGACGAGCGACGCCGCTGAAGGCCGCTTTGCTCGATGCCCTAAAAGAGAATCACCACTAAGTTGCTCGCCACCAAAGTAGAGTGTTTCTCGCACTTAGATTGTTTGAATGGAGTTTGAATGGAAGGTTCCACCCCAACACACCTCGATGCATCTCTCACCGGCGATCCGCCCGCTGAGGAAAAGAAGTCTAGCTGGCTCGTGCGGGTGTCGATTGCCAATCCTTACTTGGTGATCGTCCTGTGCCTGATGATCGTCGTGCTAGGATACGTGACAATCACGCGAATTCCCGTTGACATTCTGCCTTCGTTCAAAACGCCCGCTGTGCAAGTGCTCACGCTCTACCCTGGCATGCCCACCGAGATCATGGAGCGGGACATTACCAGCCGCATCGAACGTTGGACCGGCCAGTCGGAAGGCATCGAGCGTCAGGAATCACGAAGCATGATGGGGGTGTCGATCGTGAAGGATTATTTTCGCGACGACATTGATCCAAACACTGCGTTCTCGCAAGTGACCAGTTACGCGATGAGCGACATGTATTACCTGCCGCCGGGGACGGTTCCGCCGATGGTGATGCTGTTCGATCCGAGCGCTCCATTGCCGACCGCACTGCTGGCTGCATCGAGCGATGTGCTGGACGAGAAGGAGAGCTACGATCTGGCCTACTACAACGTCCGGAATATGCTTTCGGGGTCGCCGGGGGTGATTGCTCCGGCAGTGTTTGGCGGCAAGCTGCGACGCATTTACATCTACCTCGATCCACAAAAGTTGGAATCATACGGACTGTCGCTGATGGATGTGCAGCAGGCGATCAAGAAGAACAACTTGATGATTCCTACGGGGACCGCCAAGATCGGTGAAACTGATTATATGGTCGACATGGCCAACATGATCGAAGACGTTCCCGGCTTTGATGAAATCGTGGTGAAGGTGGTCGATGGGCGGCCGATCTATGTCCGCGATGTTGGGCATGTGGAAGACGCGTCTGCGATTCAAACCAATGTGGTTCGCATCAGTCGCGCACCGAACTTCAAGAGCCAACGTCAGGTGTACGTGCCCATCTTTCGGCGACCGGGGGCCAATACCATCGATGTGGTCAACGGCGTCCGCGAGCGAATCCCCGAGTTCCTTGGACGGTTGCCGCCAAAGGAGGGCTACACCGACCCGAAAACGGGCGAGCCGGCGTCGGGTTTGAATCTTGATGTTGTGGCAGACCAGTCTGTATTCGTCCGGAAAGCGATCAGTAATTTGACGAAGGAAGGCATACTCGGCGCGGTGCTGGCATCGTTGATGGTGCTGCTGTTCATTGGCAGCTTCCGGTCCACGCTCATCATCGCGTTGGCGATTCCGCTTTCGGCACTGGTTGCGATCATTGGCCTTTATTTCACCGGCAACACGCTCAACGCCATGACGTTGGGTGGATTGGCGCTGGTCATGGGACGACTGGTCGACGACCCTCTGATTGACATTGAAAACACGTTCCGTCATCTCGACATGGGGAAATCTCCAGTTCGTGCCGCATTGGATAGTGCAACTGAAATTGCCATGCCGGTGCTTGTCGCCACGATTACGACTTGTGTGGTGTTCTTCCCGGTTGTGTTCCTGTTTGGGATCGGGAAATTTCTGTTCACACCCATGGCGATCAGCGTGACAATCGCGATGTTCGCATCCTATTTTCTCTCGCGAACACTCTCCCCCGCGTTCTGTGCCTACTTCCTGAAAGCTCACAAGCCGGATGAGAAGAAGTTCTTTCTATTCGCCCTGACAGACTCGGCTTATGAGGCCGTGCGAGAAATGTACGTGGGCTTGCTCCGAGTAGCTGTCCGGCTCCGCTGGTTGACGGTGGCTGCGGCTCTGATTCTGGTCGTCGCATCTTTGCCGCTTTATCCCATGATTGGCAAAGAGCTGTTTCCCGCGACGGACGCAGCTCAAATCCTGATTAACGTGCGCGCCGAATCGGGAACGCGAATCGAAGCAACCGAAGAGATCACGCAGGCGATCGAACAAGAAATCTTTGCCGTGATTCCGGCGGAAGATCGCCGCATGGTGGTGACCGATATTGGAGTCCTCTATGACTGGCCCGCCGGTTATACACCCAACGCCGGACCGATGGACGCAACGATGCTGTGCCAGTTGACCGAAGCTGACCAGCGACACGTCACCACACAGGAGTATGCGGTTCGGTTGCGAAAGCGGCTCAAAGAGAAATTTCCGGACATCTCGTTCGCGTTCAATACGGGCGGCATGGTGCAGGCCGCATTAAACTTTGGATTGCCTTCGCCCATCGACATCCAGATCGCTGGGCGGAACATGGAAGAACAAACCCGAATTGCCGCCGAGCTGCGTGACCTGATTGCCGAAAAGGTGCCGGGAGCAGTCGATGTGCGAGTTCAGCAACCCATCGACTACCCAACGCTGAAAATCAATCCTAACCGCACCAAGATGGCCATGTCTGGCATCACTCAAGAAGACGCAACCAAGAATCTGATGAGCATGCTCAACAGTTCGACTTCCTTCGATCCTTCGTTTTGGTTGGATCACAAATCAGGCAATCACTACTTTGTCGGCGTTACCTACAAGGAAGAAGACATCGGTTCATTCGAATCGTTACGCACGGTACCAATCAGCGGCTCGACAACGACCAGTCCGATTCAACTTCAGAATCTGGTTGACGAACCAACAGTGGAAGAATCCGCAGTTGAAGTCGCCCACCTGGCATTGGGACGAGTCGTCGATATCTACGCGAATGTCGAAGGACGCGACATTGGATCAGTTTCAGTTGACATCGAGCGCGTATTGAATGCATGGGCGGTTCGCAAAGACCCGAAATCGACAATCTCCGACGTCTCTTGGGCTCCCCGAGGTGCCGATGGAGAAGACATGGCGGGTTATGCAATCACCATGCGGGGCGAAGTCGGGATTATGAACGAATCGTTCAGCAGCCTTGCCTATGGCATGATATTGGCCGTGACCTTGATCTATCTGATCATGGTCGCCCAGTTCCGTTCGTTCCTCGATCCATTCATCATCATGTTTGCCGTGCCACTCGGGGTCATCGGTGTGTTGGGCATACTGTGGCTGACGAATACGACCTTCAACATTCAGTCGTTGATGGGAGGCGTGTTCATGATCGGGATCGCGGTCACGAATTCGATTCTACTGATCGAGTTTGCAAATCGGCTACGCGATAACGGACACACGGCGATGGAAGCTGCGATCGAAGCAGGCTCAGTACGACTTCGTCCGATCATGATGACCGCTCTGGCAATGGTTTTCGGGCTGATTCCGCTGGCACTGCATGAAGGCGATCCGACCATGCCGTTGGCTCGTGCAGTGATCGGTGGACTGACTGCTTCCACTTTGTTAACTATTTTCGTCGTTCCCAGTCTGTACGTGATCTTCAAGGGACGCGATATGAAGAATCCGTCGAAAACTCCAACTGCAGGTACTATATGATGTATACTTCGATTCGATTTTTCATCATCACCTTTCTGCTCGCTTCACTGCCGTCTTTCGCCATCGGACAACCGCCATCGACGATCACACAGCCAGCGCAAGTTGAACCGTATGAAAAGGCCAATATCTACGCCAAAGCGTCTGGATTCGTTTCGGTAGTGCATGTTGATATCGGCGACAAGGTTGAGAAGGGTGCGATCCTCGTCGAGCTTTCGATTCCTGAAATGGATCACGAGCTTCTGCGGCAAGAAGCATTGGTCGAGCAAGCACAGGCCGCAATTCAACAAGCCGAAGCGATGGTTGCATCGGCCAAGGCAAGGATTGCAGCGGCCAATTCCGAGCTGACGGCAGTAAAGGCGCAGCTCGAAAAACACGCAGCGGACATCGCGTTCGCGCGGAGTGAGCTAGCCCGCATCACGACGCTTGTTAGTTCACGGGCCGTCAACGCTGCGATGCAGGATGAAAAGCAACAACAGTATCGCGCAACGGAAGCGGCGATGACGGCAGCCCAAGCGGACGTGAAGTCGGCCGAGTCCAACGTCCTGGTGACGCAAGCGAGTCTGAAGCAGGCGGAAGCCGATCTGGCATTTTCCCATGCACGGCGGAAAGTAGCTGAATCATCGCTGGCACAAACCCTGGCGCTCATGAAGTACGCCCAGATACGCGCGCCTTTTGCTGGTCAAATTTCACAGCGTGCAATCGATACTGGCGACTTTGTGCTTTCGGCCGCATCGGCAAAGGGCGAACCGCTGTTCACTCTCAATCGCGTCGATCGATTTCGCATCGCCTTCTCGGTTCCAGAATCCAATGCCAATCAAGTTCAAATTGGACAAAAGGTAGAGCTCAAAGTCGATTCTGTAAAAGGAAGACTTTTCGAAGGGATGATTACACGAGTCTCTGGTGAACTTGAAACCCGCACTCGTACGATGCGTGTCGAAGCTGAAGTGAAAGATGATGACAATCAACTTCGTTCAGGCATGTATGGTATGATTACGACTGCAATGGCGACCAAGTTTTCGACAAGCGATTGAGCTTCGTTGAACTCTTTTTCGGTCCTCCGATCAACCCGCGATTGCGAAAAACTAGTGCAGCGATTGCTGAACCTCCTCCGATTGGCGTGCAACACTCGGAGACCGGAATCCTCTTGTTGGAGACCTGGAACAATGCTGGGAATTGTTGTTTTCTGCTGAATGTGTGAGTGCACACAGAATCTGACAAGACGCCTGTCGATAATGGGAAGAGTCCTTTCGCAACCGGTCACCAGGTGCATCAGTTGCCTTCCAGCCCTTCCCAATGGAGTGAAGTATGTTCAATCGTTTTCTAGCCGTTGCATTAGCTGCGGCGCTTGTCGGTGTTTTGTCCACGAGTGACGCACTTGCACAATCAGGGACGCGCGGCGGATATTCCGCGCCCTCACCAGCGGTTGCTGCGCCGTCCTACGCTAGCCCGTCCTATGCTCCCAGTTACAATTCACCGACAGGACAATCTTACAGCGGGGCACAGGGAGTTGTTGGACAGCCCTATGAAGCTCAAGGCGTGCCGTCCTATGGCGCTGGCGTGCCGCAAATCGTTGCGTCGCCCACCTATGGGGCACCCTGCAGTTCATCTGCGGTCGTAGCCAGGCCCGCTTACACTAGCTATCGTCCAACCTACGGCCTCCCGCTTGTAAGACGGTTCTTTGGCATGCCGTACTAAGCGAACTTCAGGTCAAAACGCTGCTTCCCCCAAAAGTGTCGAAACACAGGGAAGCAGCGTTTTTTGCTTGAGGAGCAGCCTTACTTGAGACGCTTGGGATGCTCATAGCTAAACTCTTCTGACTTGATCATCTCCAGTGTTTCATGCATCGATGGTCGATCACCCCAGAATGTCCCGTAGTAGGCAAGTCGCACGCGGCCCTGCGGATCAATAATGATTGTGGACGGCCTGTTTACGTATTCGGCGTGTACGGCAAATGACATCGGATCGACTCCGTACTTAGCACCTATACCGCCAGCCAGA
>JBGSPU010000162.1:0-16417 GCA_041738415.1 Bythopirellula sp. | reverse complement strand
CTTGCCCAATTCACTGAAATGGGGATCGACGTGGAGCAGATCAAGTCATGTCTACCCGACACCGGATAGCCAACTCAAAACCCCTTGATGTCAAGGCACTTACGACTAACAATGAGGTCAAAGTGGCGCTGTCCAATTAGGGTTTCTGCTTTGGTAGGACAGGGCAGAGATAGTCCGATTTGTTTCTGTCCATTTATTGTTCGTCGGACATATCAAAGAAACCATGGCAGAAGAATACGTATCGCTGAAGCATCTCAAGGAAGAAATTGGGATGGATCGTTCCCATGCGCGGCGGTACGTTCTGAAGCTTGGAATCACACCGCATAAACGACGGACACCGGACTCCCAAAATCAACTCACGCTCGCTGTGTATCAGGATGAGGCTGATCTGATCCGGCAGAAACGTCGCGAAGAAGGGTTTATTGGCGATTCGAAACCCGTTGCCAAAGATGTTGGCGAGTTCTACATCATTCGCTTGGTCCCGGAATTGGATGATCGGCGTATCAAGATGGGCTTTGCCGATGATCTCGCAACTCGGCTTTCACAACATCGCACTGCCGCGCCGACGGCTCAAGTTGTCGCTTCTTGGCCATGCAAGCGATCATGGGAAAGTACCGTGATGGACTGTCTTTCTGGATACAATTGTCGCCTCATTCTCAACGAAGTCTTTGAGAGTGACGACGTTAATGGGTTGGTGGAATTAGCACATCAACTGTTTCGACTACTGCCTGATCCGGCCCAGAAAACACCGCTAGCGCAAGCATCCTCGTACAACACCTAACGCGAGAATTCCGACGAACCATGCCATGCACCGGAGTGGCGGTGGCCAGCGAATTTGAAATGGAAACTTTTCTCCCGCCACCCGGTGATGGCGGTCGTTCTGTTGCTAAGACAACCAACCCAAAGACGCTATGAGAGAACAACCCGATGGCAACCGTAAAGTATTAATGTCTTGCATGTGACAGACAAACACCGCACAGAACATCCGGTGTCGCTTCCAGGCAAACTGAGCTCGATGGTCGCGTATTTCAGACGATGGACTGCACCTGTTGCGGCACGTCAACGAAGGTGTACTTCACCGAAGGCACGAACGAGTTTCAGGAGAACTTGGACACACCGAACGATTCAGACACATGAAGGATCATGACAACATCAAACCCGCGTGAATACATTCTGGATCAAACCACAACCCGGATCTCCGGGCCGGTTCTGGCTTGGGGTTGATGACACTGCGCTTGGATCATATGCGTTTGCCATAATGGCTGCAAATGACATGGAGATGCACCCTGCAGGTTGGGACGAGGCGGTACCCCTATGATTGATACAATCGCACCGCGAGAGAATGACCTACACTTTTCGTATGACGGAAACTCTATTTTCACCTGCTGTTGCGTCGATTGAGCCAGTCGTATCGCCCCAGCGCATATTGCATGTCATCAATGGCGAGCACTATTCGGGTGCCGAGCGGGTGCAGGATTTATTGGCTCAGGAACTGCCGCAGTTTGGCTTCGAGGTGACGTTTGCTTGTGTGAAGCCGGATCGGTTTCCCGAAACCCGCACATCGCAGTCCGCGCAGCTCTACCGTACTCCCATGCGGAGTCGGTTTGATTGGCAATGCGGCCGCAAGCTAGCCGAACTGATCCGCCAGGAGGATTTCGCCCTCGTCCATGCCCACACGCCCCGTTCACTGCTCGCCGGGGCGATCGCCGCGCGGCTGGCCGATGTGCCGCTGGTTTACCATGTTCACAGTCCCACGGGCAACGATTCTACGCGATGGCTACAAAACCTGGTCAACGATCGCCTGGAGCGGTGGCTGCTGCGACGCTCCTCACGGCTGATTGCCGTATCGCCGAATCTCAAGGAATTGATGACCTCACAAGGCATCGCTCCAGAGCGAGTTGCCTATGTCGCCAACGGTGTGCCAGCCGTGCAAAGTTTTCCCCGCACTCGACCGACGGGTCGCTGGACACTCGGCATGGCCGCCCTGTTCCGACCACGCAAGGGTGTCGAAGTGTTGTTGGAAGCACTAGCGCTCCTGCGAGCCGACGGCTATGATGTCCATCTGCGGGCTATCGGCCCTTTTGAAACCCCAGCCTATCAGGCCGAAGTCTGCGCTCTTGTCGAAAGACTTACAATCGCGGACCTGATCACCTGGACTGGATTCGTAAGTGATGTTCATGCAGAGTTGCGTAAAGTCGAGATCTTGGTACTTCCCAGCCTATTTGGCGAAGGACTGCCGATGGTCGTGCTGGAGGCGATGGCCGCCGGACTCCCCGTGGTGGCGAGCGCTGTCGAAGGCATTCCCATTGCAGTACGGTCAGGATTAGACGGACTGCTAGTTGAACCTGGGAGTGCGACAGAACTTGCTACCGCGATTCGCGAGATCATCCGAGATGGCAGCCCCCACGACTATGCCTCGCTCTGCCAGCAAGCCCGCAGTCGACACTCGGAAAAATTCTCAGCCCAGGCCATGGCGGGCAATGTGGCGCGCGTGTATCGAGAAATACTGGAGGTAGCATGATCGCTTAGCCGCAAGAGGTAGCCTTTGGTAGTCACCATTTTCGAGATATACGAGTGAGTCCGGCGAACCTTTTGCCCCAATGCTTGCAGCAATGAAGATTGATGGTACCACGATATGGGCGGTGTGTCCTGCAGCTTAGGTGCTGCCCCACACACGGTAAGACACAGGTGCCATCTTCACACGGAATCACGTCGATCGCCAATCTCAGGGCGCGATCGAACATGACCAACGATTTTCTAGGCCACGGGGCCACGTTGCCTTCATGCAACGCTGCGATTCGCCGATCGGTCCGCCGTAGGTGATTGCCGTCGAGGATGTTCACTCGGTATCCCGACAACAAGTCGGTAGCATTCCCGCCGGTTTACGTAGTAATTGCGGCCATGTGACCCGCTGTCTCACGAACGAAGCTAGCTAAAAAGCCAGTGCTTATGCAGTAAGTACGCCCGGAGGGATTCGAACCCCCAACCCCTGGTTCCGAAGACCAGTGCTCTATCCAATTGAGCTACGGACGCAAAGTGTAAGAGCAGCATAGAATTTCAAACGTATTTAGACAAGCGGCCCAAACCATTGGGGAATGTCCTTGGTTGGGGCAAAAGTCGAGGACTGTCTGTTGCCGGCGTTCTCAAGCCAGCCAGCCGAGAATTGCCAGTAACACCATTACCCCGGCCATGAACACGATGACCCACAAACCAAATCGAAGGGCGTGAGTTAGAATGGGCATGATTTCTTCGTGACGTGTCGCGGCACAGACCAAGCTCACGCTTACTATCAATGGGACTGCGTACCACAGGTTTACCACCGCCAGTAGCGGAACTAGCGGCAGAAAAGAAGGCGCTGTTAAGGTGGCAAGTAACATAGTGATAAGATTGGAATCCACAATTGAATACGAGGATGGAAATTACTGAATGGGGGCAAACTGAGAAACCGAAAGGCTCAGGCTTAGCTGGTAGGTTCGGTCTCACTGTCTTTTTTTTGTGGTTTGACGATCAATGGCCCAGCAACTGCATCACAGATCACCAGCACATTCAGTAAGCCCGCGACCATAGTGTAGACCGTGCCGATCTCAAAAAGGGGATGGTACTCAACAGTCCACTTCGCCAGTTCATTGGGTTGGCGGGTCATGTGGCCGGAGTCGTCTTTCCAGGGTACAGGCTCGTTCCTAGGAGGGGCCATGAAGTCGCTCCCAAATAGCAGAGGCTCGTTGTTAAGCATGCGATGTCTTTGAATCAACATGGGGGTACTCGGCAAACCGACCCCGAGTTGGCAAAAGTATTGCCAGCGGAACTGCTGCTCCCAGGGGACGGCGGCGTAGACAACTTTGCCGCCCCCGAGGTAGAGGCCATAGGCGAACGTGCCGAGGATGCAAATGAAAAACAGGAGCCCCTTGCCGGTGCGGCCCTGATAAAGGTGGCCCAAGCCGGGAATTGCCCAGGCGAGGATGCCGGCGATCCACGGCTCTTTCAGATCGATCACAATCGCATCATTGGGTGCATCGGATCCAGCGGCATTGGGTATGCTTGTCTTCGCCATAGAAATAGGAACTCAGGGAATATGTCTGACTTTAGTAGATGATAGAACTCTCGGTTGGAACTCCCTATTCTAGATGCTAAGGCGATGAAAACCCAGATCAGAAGTTTCGGTGTTACAGTGAAATAAGCACATTCCAAGGTGGAATTCGTCATCCAATGGGGAATCTTGGCAATCAACCCAGTTATTTGAAGGCTAGCACGATGGCTACCACGAAGGCAATCACGACAAGCACACCCGAGAGCATTCTCCAATTCGGCTTTCTCTCACCTGCTCTAAGTCCAGTCTGGAGACGCTCAGTGAGATTTGGGCTGCTGGCAACGAGTTCTCCGACATTGCCGTGGTTAACTTGGGAGATATAGTTGAGCCGCGCTGAATTAGATGTCCCCGAAAGCAATTGTTCTAAGGCCTCGGCAACAAGCTCAGCATTCTCGGGGCGATCTTCTGGTTTTTTCTCCAACATGGCATCGACAATGTCGGCGAATTCACTTGGGCAATCCGGAACGACGACATCTAATCGTGGTGGGGCACTTTCGAGATGCTGATCGAATATCTCTGCGAAATTTGCGCCGTCAAACGGAACATGACCGGCCACCATCTCGAAGAGGATGCAACCCAGGGCGTAGATATCCAGACGCCCATCGATATCGTCTTGGGCAGTGATCTGCTCGGGTGGCATGTAGCGCCAAGTACCCACGGTCTGCCCAGAGGTCGTGAGTCGTGAATCGTTCAGATCGCGGGCCAAACCAAGGTCACCTAGTTTCACGAATCCATCTTCCGAAAGGTAGAGATTAGCGGGCTTGAGATCGCGATGAACGCAGCCTCGTTGATGTGCATGACTCAGTGCTCGTGATACCTGTACGGCGACTTCTGCAGCTTCACGCCAGGGAAGCCGTCCTCGCGCAATTAACACCTCCTTGAGGCTTCCGCACTCGACCAATTCCATCGCACAGTAGATGCTGTCTTCGTGGAGGCCCGTATCAAACACATGCACGATATTCTCGTGATCAAGTTTCTTCAGCAGGGCAATCTCGCGGACGAAGCGATTCTGGACTTCTGGCTCCAACTGTTTTGTGCCGTGCAAGAGCTTGATGGCGACTCGCTGGCCCGTTTCCTGATGGGTCCCCTCGAAGACGGCCCCAAATCCTCCCTTTCCCAGGCAGCGGCCAACGGAGTAAGGTCCGACCATTTCCCCAATGGTAGAAGACGTGGCAGTTTCTTTGCGTTTGGCATCTTGAGAAATCATAGCAACCCAACTCGCAGTTTTGTGAATATGCCGCCTATTCGCGACTGGCATTCTAACAGCACTTTTGGCAGCCCCCAACAGATGGGAGGAAAAAACGTCAGGGAAAAGCTAGGGAAGGAATCTCGCGGCCTAATTTGCCCCCTTCCCCTCCTTGGATTAGGCTAGTGATATGGCTACCAAATGGGCAGAGATGGTATCGTCGGAGCAACCGGCACGAGAATTTGCACGGCAAGTGCTGACCGAGCGGATGGCCGCTGTGGAATCGCTCCTACCGCTCTCGGCTCACCACTATCGTGAAGATGTCGAGCATGTCCACCAATTGCGGGTCGGTTGCCGCCGTGCTTCGGCTGCTATGAGGGCATTCGAGCCGCTGTTTTCCGCTAAGCCCAACGCCCTGAAAAAGTGGCTTAGTCGGATCAGGGATGCCGCGGGTCCAGCCAGAGATATTGATGTACTCTTGGGTCGCTTTACCTCCGAGACCACCGAGTCTACCGAGTCTACCGAGGATTCCGTGACAGCCTATGCCTTTGAACGCCTGGAGAGCGAACGGCGTATGGTGCAGGAAAAGCTGGTCAAGGTAGCGGCGAAAGCGTCGCGGGGCAAGTTGGTCGAGAGCGTCGAGAAATGCTTGCGGTCACTAGCCGAGAATCCTGGTTCGTATTGGGAACCAAACTGTCGAGAAATGGGTCGGATGGCACTGCGAGTGGCTTGCAATGCTTTCGTGCCGCTTGCGCATCTTCCGAATCCGACGATCACTGAGTTGCACCAATTGCGGATCACTGGCAAGCGTCTGCGGTATTCGATCGAGATTTTCCACGCCGCATTTCCTGCAAGGTTGAAGCAAGAGGTTTATCCAATGATTGCCACTCTGCAAGATCGACTGGGCAAGATCAACGATCGAGCTACGGCTCAGGCTTTATTTCAGTCATGGCTCGCTCCCATGGATGCAGATGCTTTGGCTGCTGATCTGGCGCGCCGCATTATCGAGGAATATGAAGAGGCAATTAAGCTCAATCAACGTTTCTCAAAATGGTGGACTGAGAAACGAGTTGCCAAGCTAGAGGAGGCGCTGCATGAGTTGGTGTTGGATGAGTAAACGCACTCGTTAAGCAGCTGATCTGGGCCAGCTTGACCAGCAGCCGATACATGTAGGGCATAGAGAAGTTGGTGCCAAGGCAACATTTGGCAGGTGTCTTTACCGGCTCTTCCACCAAAACCCGAGTGTTGTCAGAAAAAGGGTCCATTCCGTCGCAGCAAAATACCAGGTGGGGTTTGTGACTCCGCTGTAGAGAAGCAAGCTGATCGTCCGCATGATCGACAGGCTTGCGTGAACCAATAAGCAAACCAGTAGAGACGCAGACAGAAACTCCGGTCGCACCATTGGCAGCAGAAACACAAGCCCGAGGGCTAATTGCAAACCACCATAAACAGTAAAATACTCACTCTGGCCCGAACCGGCCCGGAGCTCAAAGCCGATGGAGCCGGCGGTCTTGGTGGGTTGCAGTGCACACCAGAAGGCGAGTAACAGATAGATGATGCCGACAACGGCGAGATAGATGCGAGTCATGGCGTGTTGTTAGTTGTTAGACGTTGGGCGCTTGTCAGTATGAATTTGACAAGAATCAATGAAAGTTGTACTGGAAGCTAGATTCTCAATGAACCGAATGTTCACGAATTCTCTCGAGGATTTCGTCGAGCCCTTGCTCGCTCGTGTATCCTCTATATCTTCCCCCTCCCCATTCAGGATCATCCAACTCACTTGGCGGCAGCAAACGTAGCACATCTTCTTGTTCAAGTTTTGCCAATTCGGAAATCCGCCTTAGGTAGGCGTAAAACCGTATGCCCTCCACTGGTGAGCTATCACCAGGTTCCAAGCTGAAAACGCTTCCATTCCTAGCATCGCTCACCCTGGCCAGAAATGAAATTGTACTCTTTGAAGTCGAGGATCTACTGAAAATTGCAGATAGTTTTTGAACGAGTGATCTATAGGTGCTTTCTGTGCCTTTCCCCTCTGCTATCTGCTGCAATTGTTCCTGAGTCAGATTGGGTAAACGACTTCCAGGCGATCCGGCTGCTTTCTTTAATTCAGCTGCCGCGGTCTGACCAATTACACGTGGCACAAGAGTTTTGACATCGTGTCCTACAAAGTGACGAAGTTCTATGCCAAGCACCTCAGCGGGGTCCATCTGTTCATTAAGGAATTCAATGATACGCCTCAATTCCTTTGGGATCACATCGGCAACAAAAAGCATGCGGATTTTCCCGGCCTGGAGATTTGTTTTTGCTTTTGCCCAAAAATCGTCTATAGTAGATTCATTCTCTAGAAACTCAAACAGTCGATCGTCGGGATTAACACCGTCTTCTATGCAGGTACTGGCATAGGCATCGCAAATCTGATCAATAGACCAATGCACTACAGCGTTGGCGGCATAGTCTAATACTTGCCCAACCACCTCTCTGCGAATTCGTGTGTCAGTGCTTCGCTTAACCTCAACAAGCGTAGGAATAGCCTCCTGATCCAGAAACAAATGGTCAAGGGACCAACGATCCGTTGGGTCTTTTTCAGAAGCTATTCCCATCTCTCGCTTGACAAGGAGCCATCGCCTCGGCCTTTCTGAATTGACCTGAGCACCCGCTAGTAGGCTAGGATACCTTCCAAGTAAATCTTGAAACTCGTCTTCTGTGGTGAACCGTTCCTCGTGCATTTCGACTAGCGATTTGTCAGGTTGGATGGTGAATATATGTTCTGTCATAACTTTTCCCCGCTGAATCGAAAGACAGGATGATAGTAAGGTGCTACATAGGAATCTTACATAGAAAAAACCCCGGAGGAAGAAAACTCTCCCCCGGGGTTGTTGACTTGTAAAAATTGATGCGAGAGTTGCAAGTAATGCCTATCTCGCCTCACGCCTTCTCAATACATGTCGTCCATGCCAGGGGCGCCAGCGCCATGGCCCTTTTTGTCCTTCTTGGGGGCCTCGGCGATCAGGGCGTCGGAGGTCAAGAGCAAGGTCGACACGCTGGCTGCGTTTTGCAAGGCAGTGCGGGTGACTTTGGTCGGATCAATAACACCGGCCTTGACCATGTCTTCGTAGACGTCGGTCGCGGCGTTGTAGCCGATGTTCCCCTTCGCTTCGGAGACCTTCTCGCAGACAATGCCCCCGTCCTGACCGGCATTGGCGGCAATCGCCGTGAGCGGTGCGCGGCAGGCACGCAGGACGATGTTATAACCGACCTTCTGGTCGTGGCTAATATCGCCAGGCTTCACCGAGGTGCTCGCCCGCAAGATGGCAACGCCACCACCAGGGAGAATGCCTTCTTCCACTGCGGCACGGGTGGCATGCAGGGCGTCTTCGACGCGAGCCTTCTTTTCTTTCATCTCGCTCTCGGTCGCGGCACCGACATTGACTTTGGCCACGCCACCGGCGAGTTTCGCCAGTCGCTCTTCGAGCTTTTCTTTGTCGTAGTCGCTCGAGGTATTTTCAATCTCGCGGCGAATCTGCTCGATGCGACCTTTGATCGCGTCGCTCTTGCCGGCACCTTCGATCAGTGTGGTGTTGTCTTTGCCAACGATCACTTTTTTGGCCCGACCCAGTTCCTTGAGGCCAATGCTTTCGAGCTTGATGCCTAGGTCTTCGAAGATTGCCTGGCCACCGGTGAGGGTGGCGATGTCTTCGAGCATCGCCTTGCGACGATCGCCAAAGCCAGGGGCTTTCACGGCACAAACATTAAACGTGCCACGCAGGCGGTTGATCACCAGGGTGGCGAGGGCTTCCCCTTCGATATCTTCGGCAACGATCAACAGCGGCTTGCCACTATTGACCACAGCCTCGAGACAAGGAACAAGGTCCTTGACATTGGTGATTTTCTTTTCATGCACGAGCACGTAGCAATCTTCCAGCACGCATTCCATGCTGGCGGTGTCGGTCACGAAGTAGGGGGAAAGATAGCCGCGGTCAAACTGCATGCCCTCGACCCACTCGACTTCGGTGGCAAGGCTCTTGCCTTCGTCGACGGTGATGACACCGTCCTTGCCGACCTTTTCCATGGCCTTGGCGAGCATGTCGCCAATCTCGCGATCGCCGTTCGACGCAACCGTGCCGACCTGGGCCATTTCTTCGGAGGTCTTGATTTTGACTGCCATCTTCTTGAGTTCAGCGGTAATGTCTTCGACCGCTTTCTCGATGCCTTGCTTCATTTGCAAGGGATTCACGCCAGCTACGACGGCCCTGAGACCCTCGTTGAAAATGGCTTCGGCGAGAACCGTAGCGGTCGTGGTACCATCGCCGGCGACATCGCTGGTCTTGCTGGCAACTTCCTTGACCATCTGGGCACCCATATTCTCGTAGGTGTCCTCAAGTTCGATTTCCTTGGCGACCGTCACACCGTCTTTGGTGACAGTGGGGGAGCCGAAGGATTTTTGGAGGATGACGTTGCGGCCCTTGGGACCGAGGGTAATTTTGACCGCGCGGGCCAGTTTGCCGACGCCGCGACGCATGGCGTCACGGGCTTCTTGATCAAAAGCGATCATTTTGGCCATGGGAGGGGTTCCTTTGTTTGAAGGTTGGTTTGTTGTGAATACTTGTTAGCCGCGACCAGACTTGGTCGCAGAGTCCCCGGCGATCAAGTCTGATCGCGGTTAGGGGTCCAATGGTTTGTCAGTCGATGATGGCGAGGATGTCGCTTTCACTCATGAGAAGGAATTCCTCGTCGTCGATAGAAATCGTTTCGGGGGCGTAGCTGGTGAAAAGCACGCGGTCCCCTTTTTTGACTTGCATCTCGCCCCGGGTCCCGTCATCGAGCAGCTTTCCCGTGCCGATGGCGATAATTGTGCCACGCGAGGGTTTGTCCTTGGCACTGTCGGGGAGATAGATGCCGCCGGTGGTGACATCCTGCGACTCGTCGCGTGAGACGACCACTTTGTCGCCGAGGGGTTGCAAGCTGACTTTGCTCTTTTTCTTGGTGGCGGTTGCTGCCATGTGCGATGTCCTCCGAAATGTGAATTGAATAGTTGGAAAATATGGTTGCGAGTAAATTGGAGCTAAAAGCTGGGCGCAGAATGCCCCTGCTGGGTGCAAACCACAAATGCAACCAGTGCGCCAAAGCTCACAGTTGCTCTAAGCACTTACCCATTATGGTGTTACGGAAATTGACGCCTCTTATGCAGCCCTGCCATTTTGAGCAAAGCCGCTAAGCGAAGCTAGTTGAGCGGGTTTCATGCTGCCATTTTGGCAGCATCCTATCGAGGTCGGGATCAATAGTGCGGGGGCTTTTCGTGGGGCAAGTCATCGCCAGTTCGATCCAGGAGCCCTCTAGCCACTTTGGCCAATTCCGCCAGTTCCCTGCGGTGGCGCTCCAGTTCCGCTTGCTGCTGGAGAATGACGTCGTTGAGGTGGTCAAGTTGTCGCTGCTGGAAGGTGAGTCTCTCTTCCAATACGATGAGCGTCGGAATTTTTTTTGGGGGATCTTCAGCCATGGAATTCAACGTAGACAAGAGGAGGCTGGCAAACAAGGGTGTACTGATTTGACGGAGCGCTCATCGAATAGAAATAATTGGATACGAGAGACTTTAGTAACCATTGCCTTCCGGCGACGGCTATTAAGCGAAGCAAAATAGAACACACTCTTACCTACAGGAGATACGCTATGCCCACTCAAACTATCGAACAACTCACCGAAAAAAAATGTAAGCCATGTGAAGGGGGAGTCGATCCCTATTCTCCGGACGAAGCCGAGGCTCAGCTTGAGAAACTCGAGGGGTGGCATCTTACTCACGAAGGAGAACGAATCCGCAAGGACTGGAAAGTGAAGAACTTTATGGCGGGCATGAAATTCTTCAATAAGTGTGCCGAGGTCGCTGAAGAGGATGGACATCATCCCGACTTGCACATTGAAGGTTATCGGAATGTGTCGGTGGAATTGTGGACCCATGCCATTGGGGGGTTATCAGAGAACGATTTCATTCTGGCTGCCAAGATCGACCAACTGCCTATTGAATTGGTGAGCAAATGACTATGACAACGG
This sequence comes from Bythopirellula sp., assembly GCA_041738415.1. Lineage (GTDB taxonomy): Bacteria > Planctomycetota > Planctomycetia > Pirellulales > Lacipirellulaceae > Bythopirellula. Next base: position 5,099 of record JBGSPU010000162.1, on the reverse strand, counting down.
AATCCTTTCCTGCGTTGCTGGTTCGCCGAGAGGGAAATTCGGAAGCGACCACGGCTATCGAGCAAATCACTCGCTCCGACTTGCCAGCCGGTGATGTCGTGATTGAAGTAGAGTACTCGTCACTGAACTATAAGGATGCGCTGGCTTGTCGAGCTCATCAGGGGGTGGTAAAGCAACTTCCCCATGTGCCGGGGATCGACTGTGCAGGGAAAGTAATAGAGTCTGCCGTGGCAGAGTTCTCCGTTGGCGATAGCGTTTTGGTGACCGGGTACGATTTGGGTAGCGGCGCGTGGGGAGGCTACTCGGCCCAGGTCCGAGTGCCAGCCGAGTGGGTTGTGCCTCTGCCGAATTCACTCTCACCCCGAGCGGCGATGATTTATGGCACGGCAGGTTTTACGGCAGCCCAGTGTGTGCGTTCGATTCAGCATCATGGCATTGAGCCCGCACGGGGCGAAGTGGCGGTCACTGGTGCTACCGGAGGAGTGGGGAGTATCGCGATTGCCCTACTGGCGAAGTTGGGCTACACGGTCGTCGCCGTCACAGGCAAGCCGGAGTACACCGAGTTACTTCAGAATCTTGGCGCGCAGCGGATCATTGGACGTGAGGAGGTTGATGATGAGAGTGAGAATTCCTTGCTCCCTGCGATCTGGTCGGCCGCTGTGGATACCGTGGGGGGCAACACCTTAGCAACCCTGGTGCGTTCGACACAACACAGAGGCTGTGTCACGGCTTGTGGATTGGTAGGTGGAGATCAGTTACCGCTCACGGTGTATCCCTTCATCCTGCGGGGCGTGACTCTCTCAGGCATCGATTCGGCCAAGTGTCCGCGGGAGCCACGAATGGAAATCTGGGAGTTGCTTTCCGGGGTGTGGAATGTCGTCGATCGGCTGGAACCTTTGGCGCGTGAAGTCTCACTAAGCGAAGTTCCAGCAGAAGTGAAGGCGATGCTTGCGGGGAAGAATCACGGGCGGGTACTTGTGCGTCCGACTGCCTGATACAGAACTCGTAATCGCTTCTATTTCGTCGACACCTCAAAGTTGAGTTTTTTCTCACCTGATTCCACGGTGATCCGGAGTGTGCTCTGATCGTTATAGCGCGCAGGAAGTGCTTCTTCCAGAAGTGGTTGAGTGGGGCTATCCGGTGTGTCGTAAAGCCGTTCTTCTCCGACTACTTTGGGTATTCGGATTTCAACTCTTGATTCTCCGAGTGGCACCCGTGCCGTATATTGGCCATCCTCGATGACACCGCCAGCCGTGAAAGACTTGCCATCCACAGGGAAGAATGCGATTGATCCTGTTTTGGCTGATTCACCATCCACCAGGACCGAGCCGCTTAAAATGCCAATTGTTGGGTCTTCGCAACCCAAAGACAGCAGGCTCAGCAAAACTGCTCCAACGGTTAGCATGGAGGCCAAGCCGGGATCAGCAGGAGGTTCTGGAAGAACATTATTCAGAAAAAACTTCATTGACTCCACCGTTCATACTGCCCCTTTCTTTCCACGTGTTGAGGGCAATGGATTCGGTGATGAAATGAACTGAACCGTCACAGAATGCGGCATTGACCCCTCCAAGATGTCGGCTTCGCGCGGCATACATCTGACGTGAGCCGGCTGCGACGGGCATTTCAGGATCGCCGGTTGGGCGGAACCAACCTCCTTTGACGATATCGGGAGCCGAGCTGTTGGGAGTGAGCAGGGTCTGAAAGCGAAAGTTGCCCTGGTCGTTTTGGATATCGCCACGCCAATCGTTGTCCTGATTACTCCATGCTTTGAGTGTTTCCGACATCAAAAGGGTTTGTGATGTGCCATCGGAGATGTCGCCCAGATCCGTTTTGCGCGGTTTGCGGTGGTCACCTCCAATATGGGAAAAGGGAGCTAGTCCTGCCGGCTCAACGGGCCAACCGTACGTGGTGTTCCCCCAGTTGACGACATAGTTGCCGCGCCGCCGCTGGTATTCTCCAACGTTCTGATCTGAGCCGATATCGCTCGGGCAGTAGTAAAGTGATACATACTGCCCTGTTAAACCTTTAAGAGAATAGGCAATCGTGCCGGGAGGAAAGAAAAAGTTCTTTTTGAAATCGTTCTGCCGATCCATTGGATTTTCTTCGATATATGGCCAGAGAGTCATCACCCATGACCGGCGTGGATTGGCACGAGCACCGGGAGGGAGTGCTTTTTGGGCATCTTGGTAAAGATGCATTGCAATGGCCCATTGCTTGAGCGTATTTACGCATTGGGTGCGTCGCGCTGTCGCACGAGCCGCTTGGACGGCAGGAAGTAACAAGCCAACGAGGACGCCGATGATCGCGACCACGATCAACAACTCAACAAGGGTAAAAGCTTTTGGGCGATGTGGCACGAAGGGCACCCGCTAATGCTGTGATAGAAGAGAGGATTTTGCGCTGCTAGCAGTTTCCATCTTATGCGCATTCGATAAGGGCGTCAAAAGATATTTATCTTTTGTGGGAAAGTGGCGAGAGTTTAGCGAAATAGCCCAACCTTTTGGCTGCAATTTGTAAGCGTTTGTTTGCAAATCCAGCCTGATAGCAAAAAAGATTCTCATCTTTACCTCGTAAAGCAAATCAAACTAAACTGTTCCTACAACGGTGACATCGCCTCTTCGCGGTCGACCCAGGTTGTCTATTCACACTGCACTGAAGGAGCTAGCAGATGCGTCACTTTGCCCAGTTGTTCACGATTCTCGCCTTGGCATTTTCGTCTGGTGGGCAGTTGCTCGCTACCACAGCCGAAGTTCCCCTGTTGGACCCCAATCTACCCTACTATAGGCCAGTAGAAAAACTTTCCGGCGAGTTGAAATTGGGGGGTTCCAACACAATGTCGCATGTGGCGAGCGTGTGGATCAATAATTTCACTAGGTTTTATCCCGACGTGAAGATTGTCATCGACGTGAATGGGTCACGTGAGGCGGTCGAATCCGTACAAAAGGGTTATACCCAAATTGGGCTGTTGAGTCGTACGATTTCCGAGGAAGAAGTCGAGTCTTTTAATAAGGATATCGGCTTTCCCCCCACGGTCCTTACTCCTTGCCTGGAACGCACGGCCATCTATGTCAACAAGAACAATCCGATTCCCGGCCTGACGCTGGCCCAACTCGATGCGGCACTTGGATCTGAATGCAAACGCAAGGCGAAAGAGCCATGTCACAACTGGGGCCAGTTGGGCCTCACAGGCAAGTGGGCCAAGCTTCCGATCACCGTGCATGGCCGTACTTTCGATACGGGTTCTCAGGTGTTTATTCAGGAAGCCGTGCTCCTTGGCTCCACGATGCGCGAAGATATGGTGTCGCACAAATCGAACATCGATATTGTCAACGCCGTGGCTCAGGATGAAGGGGGGCTCGGTTTTGGGGGATTGTCCTATGCAACCTCCGACGTCAAGACAGTGCCGCTTGCTTTCACCGAAGGACAAGAGTTTGTCGCAATCGATTCGCCCGAAGCGGACATGGGCATGTATCCTCTGGTTCGTCGCTTGCAACTGGTCGTGAAGCATGATCCGAAGCAAAAGCTCCCTGCCGTCGAACGTGAATTTATTCGCTATGTGTTCAGCCGACTGGGCCAGGAAGACGTGGTGAAGGCTGGTTACCAGGCGATCCCCGCCCGCCCGGCCCGAGTGGCCCTCGACGCAGTGGGACTAGGTTTGTCACGGTAGTCGATTGATTTAGCTTGTATTCCACAATTCAATTATCAATTTCTGGTGGGAAGGGATATCCATGAAAACACTGCTTCTCTTATGCTGGGCTGGCGGCTCTACGCTGATGTTGCTGGTCAGTGATTCGGCCAACGCAGTCGATACCAGTCGGTCGTCAGCACAAACCCAGTCGGCCCCCGATTGGGCCAAGTCGTCGTCGAATGCCTACAACGATCCCGCCAATGGATACGGGGCGACGACGATCGACCCCAGCCGCGATCGTAACCGAGCCAGTGGCAGCACCCTGCCGCAGTGGAGTGATCCGACGCAGCCTTCGTTCGATCCACGACTCACGCGGCCACTGGACCCATCGTTTAACCCGAATCCCTATGGCCAGTCTGCCCCACAGAAATGGCGGCTCGGCATCTACCCCGAAGATACCGATACCGGCGTTGTGATCCGCGAGGTCGTGCGCGGGTCGGCAGCGGAGCGTGCTGGATTGGAAGTCAACGACCGCATCATCGCGGCCCACGGCTACCAGTTGGGCTACGTCAATGGCGTGCTCTACGACATCGGTCAGGAATTTGAACGCCATGCAGACACCAATGGTTGGGTTCGCGTCTTGGTACAAGACAATCGCAACGGTCGGCTCATGAACCTGCCGATTAAGCTCGATGGCCGAAGTGAAGCGATCACAGGCACAATCACCTATCGCGACCGATCGGCGCTACCACTCGATGCAGTTGCGACGGTAGAATTGCAAGAAGTTGTCCGCAATGACATCCGCCCAATTACACTTACTAGGCAAACGATTACGGGCATTCGTGCGGTACCGATTCAATTCTCGCTCGAATATGATCCCACGCAGATTGACACGCGTCGGAACTATCAGCTCCATGCTCGAATTGAATCCCAAGGCAGGGAACTTTACAACACCAAGCGAGATATCCCGGTGCTCGGCTCAAACCCCAGCACCAATGTGCAACTGCTGGTCGAATCGACTAGCTTTCCTGGTGGGACGACGATACCGAATCGGCACGACCAACTCGCCCAGATTACACAGTGGTTCCGCCAGTATCTGGGACGCGAACCTCGGGCACAGGAACTCTATGTGTGGGAAGCCCACCTCGCACGAGGAGGCACCTTGGCCGACGCCCAGTTGCAAATTCTTAGCACGCCAGAGTTTTACTATCAATCGAATGCCGACGATACGGAGTACGTCCGCCGCATGTTCCAGCTTGTAACCAGTCGGCAACCTTCGCAGCAAGAAGTCCAACAGTGGCTCAGCCGATTGAATTTCTACAACCGCCTGCGGCCAGAAGTGGCCAGAGAATTCCTCGCTTCGGCAGCGACAGCACAAGCAAGACAACCGGGACGGTTGTAAAGCGGTGTAAAATCGTCGCCTTTCGCACCGCGAAAGTATCGCTACTTTAGCGGTGCGAAAGGCGACAAA
>JBGSPU010000157.1:0-10473 GCA_041738415.1 Bythopirellula sp. | reverse complement strand
GTTGGGACTGTTGAACAACGCGGAGGATCGTCTTTTCTATCTCCTGACGGCAACAGCAATCGAAGGCCCTTGACGTAAACTCAATGCACAAACAACCTTAAACATGCTATCATGGCCCAAAGTGGCGCTGTCCAACTAGGCAGTTGCTGTTTTGAGTGTGGAGGAACCTTTCAGTTGTCTCCTGAAATGGCAAAACCTCGACTGTTCAGTTCCAATTAGAGAGAAATCGCGATGCCTACCGTAAAAGAAATCATGAATTCTGAACCCTTGACCTTAGCGCCCAAGTCAACGCTCGGTGAGGCTATTGAGTTACTTGCTCGACACAACTGCGGTGCGGCCCCAGTGGTTGCCGACGGTGAGATGATTGGGATTATTTCGGAACTTGAACTATTCGACGTGCTATTCGATTCCGCTTTCCGAGATTCTCCCGTCTCTGAATTCATGTCCCGCCAGATATGGACTATTGCCGAAGGGGATTCCCTGGGACATGCCGCTCACATGTTTGCTCTGTATGGAATTCAATGCCTGCCTGTCCTCCGGGATGGCAGGCTCGTTGGGATTATCTCGCGCCGTGACGTTCTTCTCAGTGCGATCCGCAGTGATTCATCTTTTTCTGAAGAAGCGACAGGTTTTATCCCTTTCCTGGATGAACCAATCACCAACGGCTTCAATCAAGATCAATTCTTGCTTGACAATCTCAAATAGCCGGGGACCGACACCAGAAAAAGGCCCCCGGACCATGTGCGACTCGCACTCGCTTTTTTTCGTAAATGCGCTACACTTAGGAGAGTTCATCGGTCGGCCATGGACCCACCTATCTGAGATTGCATTCCTATGAGCGAAGATCAACCCGAAGCTGCTACTGGCGACAATTATCCGCAACTCGACGCTAAGGATACTGACCGTAAGCTGTCGCAGTACTATTCCAATAGTTTCTCACGTTACACCGACTTCGAGCCGCTAGCAAAGGGGGGTTCTGCCCTCTTACGGACTTGCCGCGATAACAATCTTGGCCGAATGGTCGTGATGAAAACATTGCATCCTCACCTTGCGCAAAGTGAATATATGCGGGCACGTTTTCTGAGGGAGGCTCGAGTCACCGCTCAGTTGCAACACCCTGCGACGGTGCCGGTCTATGAAATCGGGCACGATATCGAAGGCCGGCTGTATTTCACGATGAAAAAGGTTGAAGGGGAGACGCTGCGCGAGATTCTCGAACAGCAAAGCCTGGGGGATGAACAGGCTCTCGCCACCTACAACCTCGACCGCATGTTGGGCCTCATCATTCAGGTGTGCAATGCCCTTTCTTATGCTCATGTCCATGGAGTGGTGCATCGTGATGTAAAGCCGGAAAATATCCTGATCGGTTCCTTCGGTGAGGTCATGCTGCTCGATTGGGGGGTGGCCAAAGTCTGGGCCAATATCGATACCGATCTGCCGGAGATCGAGCACGAGGTACTGACCGATGTGGGCCAGCGCCCCGGCACTCCGCTTTACATGTCGCCCGAGCAAATCCGTGGTGGCGGAGAGGATATCGACGAGCGTACGGATATCTACGGCATCGGAGTGGTACTCTATGAAGTACTCACGCTCAAAGAGCCCCATCGGGGCGAGAACATCAATGAAACCTTCGAGATGATTCTCAAAGAAGAGACGATCCCCCCCGAGACGCGCGCCCCAAAGCGCCAAGTCCCCAAACGGCTCTCGGCTATCACAATGAAGGCCCTGGAGAAGGACCCAGCGAACCGGTTCCAAACCATGGCAGAACTTATCGACGCCTTGCGCGACTTCCGTAGTCGCGTGTTTCAATCACTGACGGGGCACTGAAGCAAGGGCCGCTGGATGGCGATTACTTCTGACACCGCCCACAGAAAAATGTCGCTCTCTGGCACTGCACAATCCGTTCGATCTTGCTGCGCCGGCAACGGGGGCATGGCTCTTCAGCACGGGCATAGACTCGATGATGGTTCTGATAGCCTCCTTGCTTGTTGAGAGCGTTGCGGTAAGTGCCATCGCTCAGCGTGGAACCTTCATAGCGAATGGCCTCGGTCAGCACAGCTTGCGTGGAATCCGCCAAGGCTTGCCAGTGCTTTTTTGAGAGTGTGTTGCAACAGCGTTGGGGATGTATCTTTGCAACATGCAGAATCTCCGCCGCATAAAGATTTCCAATCCCCGCGACGACCCGTTGGTCCAGAAGTGCCACTTTGATCTCGCGCTGTGAATGGCCTAGTCGGGCTTGATACTCCTCCGCTGAGATGGTTAGCGCATCGGGTCCTAATTTTTCGGGACCAAAGTGCTCAGCAAAAGATTCCGCGGAAAAAAGGCGAACACTTCCTAGCCCCCGGCGGTCCCAGTAATAGATTTCACCAATTGCGGTGTGCGGTGGCCCACCTGCAAGCTTCAAACGTAAACGCAAGTGCTCGCGAGTGGGGGCGTCTTTGACCAACACGAGACCGGACATACGTGGCTCAATCACCAATGCTGCACCGCTGTCAAGCCAGATCACGACTCGTTTGCCGGCTCGACTCAGATTCGTAATGGTCGTCCCTTCAACACGGCGACATAACGTGGCAAATAAAGGTTGAAATTCTATCGGACGCTTAAGACAGCGAGGCCGTGAGACCTCCGTGATTTGACTTCCCACGGCTGCGAGAATCCCACGACGCATCGTTTCGACTTCAGGAAGTTCGGGCATGACACATCAAGTGACGAGTAAAGAGTGATTAACAGGGAGTAATAAAAAACCTTAAAAGAGGGCAACTTAAGAATCTATACCAAGCCTGAAAGATTCACAAATCGCTTCCCGGTTCTTGACTACAAGAGGCTGGCAAAAGACAATTAAGAATTCCCCCAGGATTGCCAGTTTCCTCAAAAGAATTCGTATGCCAGCAGTTTCCCAGCCAACAGCCGAACAGTTCCCCGACGCCGCGGGACGTTTTGGTGCGTTCGGTGGTCGCTACGTACCGGAGACGCTGATCTATGCGCTCGACAAGCTAGTCGAAGAATACGCCGCCGCGCGGGCCGATAAGCAATTTCAAACAGAATTAGATGACTTGCTGCACAACTATGTGGGCCGCCCTTCGCCGTTGTATCTCGCGCGACGACTCACCGAAAAGTGCGGTGGTGCGGAGATCTGGCTCAAACGCGAAGATCTCAATCACACCGGTGCCCACAAGATTAATAATACGCTCGGCCAGGCGCTGCTCACGCTGCGGATGGGCAAGCAACGGGTGATCGCCGAGACGGGTGCGGGCCAGCATGGCGTGGCAACCGCGACCGCCTGTGCCCACTTTGGCCTGGACTGCGTGGTGTACATGGGCGAGGAAGATATTCGCCGCCAGGCGCCCAACGTGTTCAGCATGAAACTCTTGGGGGCAGAAGTGCGACCGGTGAGTAGCGGTTCGCGAACCCTGCGTGATGCAATCAACGAAGCGATGCGCGACTGGATGTCGAGTGTCGATACGACGCACTACATCCTCGGCTCGGTCGTGGGGCCACATCCCTTTCCGCAAATCGTCCGCGATTTCCAGGCGGTGATCGGCCGGGAAACCATCGAACAATCCCACGCTCGGTTCAATGGCTTGCCCGATCTGGTCGTCGCCTGTGTCGGCGGCGGCAGCAATGCGGCTGGGATGTTTTATCCCTTCATTGAACACACCAGTGTGAAATTGGTTGGCGTGGAAGCTGGTGGTCGTGGCAAGGAGCCCGGCGATCACGCCTCGCCATTGACCTTTGGCAACCCCGGCGTGCTGCACGGCAGTTTCAGCTACGTGATGCAGGACGAAGATGGGCAGACATGCGATGTGCATTCGATGTCGGCAGGACTAGATTACCCCGGCGTCGGTCCCGAACATAGCTACTGGAAAGACTCGGGCCGAGTGATGTACACCAGTTGCACCGACGGCGGGGCAATGGAGGCCTTTGATGCCCTTGCGGAATACGAAGGTATCTTACCTGCACTGGAGTCCGCCCACGCCCTGGCCGAGGCGATGCGGCTGGCGGGCACGATGAGAAAGAGCGAGCGAATCGTGGTATGCCTCTCTGGCCGCGGCGACAAAGATGCCTCAGAGCTAGCCCGGTTAAAGGGCGTGAAGTTTGGGTAACTCGTAGTATCTCGCAAAGACGCGAAGACGCATAGTAAATGCACTCAACGAGCAAAACAACCATGAGGAGAGTACTGAAGCATCGCAAGAACTCAACCGTCGGAATCGCCAATAGGATCCATCTTATGCAACTCGAGATGACCTTGATTTACTGGTCAGATTATTCCGCTTCTCGTTTGAGTACTCCTGCACCCGAAACGATTGAGCATTAGGGCCTTTGCGAGGGAATCTGAAAACACATGTCGGCAATCGATAACCTCTTTGAACAACTCCGCGCTGAGAACCGAAAAGCACTCATGCCGTTTGTCACGGCGGGGGATCCTGACTTGGAATTCACGGCCGACGTGATTCGGGAACTTGTCTCGAGGGGAGCAGCGATATGCGAGGTCGGCATTCCCTATAGCGACCCGATTGCAGACGGGCCGGTGATCCAGGCCTCTTACACGCGCGCACTCGAGAAGAAAGTAAAACTCGCCGGGATCCTCAACATGCTCGGCGCGGTGGCTCCCCAAGTGTCGGCTCCGTTGGTGACGATGGTGAGCTACGCGATCATCTACCGGCATGGATTGGAAGTCTACGCCGACGAACTTAGTAAGCGCGGCATTGCCGGGATGATCGTGCCTGACTTGCCGGTAGAGGAATCACCGCAGCTTGCGAACATCTGCGCAGCTCGGGACCTGAGTCTTGTACAATTGATCACCCCCACGACTCCTCGGGAGCGTGCCTTGCGGATCGCCGCCACTTCCAGTGGGTTCATCTATTATGTTTCCGTGGCAGGGATCACTGGCGAGCGGACCGAGCTGCCCCCCGAATTGATCGAGCGTGTCGGTTGGCTCCGCGAGCAGACGCCGCTCCCTGTGTGCATCGGTTTCGGAATCAGTCAACCGGAGCATGTGCGACTGCTGTCTACCGTGGCCGATGGCTTAATCGTCGGCTCGGCTGTCGTGCGGCGCATTGCGGCGGCGACTGCCAATGGCCGGCAGGCAACTCTCCAATCCGTAGGCGACTACGTCGAGACACTGCTGGCAGCGCTGAATTAAATTGCGGCTGGGCATTTTTTCCTACGGTTCCCTTTCGCTTTCTACCGAAGAAAGATAATGCGGCAATCCAGGCACCGAAAATTTGACCTTGCCTCCCTGGGCAAGGTACAATTAAAAGGGTTCCTGTACGTGCGTGGGTAGCGTGCCCATTCAGGTGCGAGTGAACCGACTCCATGTCACTTGATGGAGGTCGCCCATGACCGCTGGTTCTCCACATTCCAATCGTAGCGAAGTATTGCACCGGTTCTTTGCCGGCATCACCGAGTACACCTTTACGGCACAACTCGGCGTGGCTGATCCTCCGCTGATCGATTATCTCTCTGGACTGCTGACGCACTTTGTTCGGACCGACGCGATCTACGGACTTCGCACACCGACCGGAGAGCGTTTATTGCAGGTAACCGACATGCTGGCCGAAGCCCAGGCCCGCCAAGGCCCGGCACGCCGCCGCGTACACCGCCACATCGGCGACTTCACGTTGTTCTGGCTCGGTGTCTACCCCGAAACCGCTGAAAACCGCCGCAAGCAAACCAAAGACAGCCTCATCAGTTATCAGGACCAAGGCAAACGCAATTACTTCCTGGCCAGCCGTCTCCCCGCCGACGATAGCTCCACTCCCGACGACGTATTAGAGCGCCTAAGCGATCGCTTTGAGCTTTGCGTCTACGGTCTCGGCGAAGTCCGCAAACAATGGGCCGAGCGCGAAGGAAATGACGACACGCCGATTCTGCTGGGGTAATGACTGACCGTTTGTTGCTCGAGCGGAACAAAAAAAACGCATCCAGTGAACTTACCGTTTGAAAGCACTTTTTAGCATGGGCACTTCGTCCCCCTCAACGAGACAATCTAAAATCGTTGTGCCGTCGTGTCGTTGTGTCGTTGTGTCGTTGTGTCGTTGTGTCGTTGTGTCGTTGTGTCGTTGTGTCGTTGTGTCGTTGTGTCGTTGTGTCGTTGTGGTTTTTTTCCTGATGGATGATTTTTACCACGACGGCACAACGGCACGGCGAAATTCAAAGTCGCGTGCCTCGCGAGCTCGGCGGCGAACGTGTTAGATCATCTCGATCAATCTCATGACGAGTTGACAACACAGATGCGTCTCCGGCGGGCGAGAAACTCATCACGTGCGAAGTCCACTACCAAGTCTGCAACGAGCGTCTCTGTTTACCGCCGGAGAAAGTGGAACCCGTTGTGCCGTTGAGAATCGATTAGTTGGTTCAAGGTAGGCCGAAACGAGTATCAGGCTTTTCCGGCATAGCAATGCGTGCGGTGAGGTCTTGCCGGAACTCGCAGAACTCGTTCCGGCCTACGTTGTCACCAGCCATACCGGACGATACACCACAGGGCATTGAGTCCGTCGCGGAGGCCGATTTTTTTGCCGGTGTCGTAGCTACGGGAGTCGTAGCTAATGGGCACTTCCGTAATTTGCTCGCCGAGTTTGGAGAGTTTGGCGGTGAATTCGGGTTCGAAGCCGAAGCGATCTTGCTCCAACTTGATGCATTCAAGAAGCTCGCGGCGGAACACCTTGTAGCAGGTTTCCATGTCGGTGAGATTCTGACCGGTGAGCCGGTTCGAAAGCGCAGTGAGCAGCCAGTTGCCAAAGCGATGCAGTCGCGATGGATCCTGCTCGGCATTGGCCAGGAATCGAGAGCCGTAGACGACGTTCGTGGTGCCATTCTCCAGGGGCTGTAAGAGTTTCTCGTAGTCGGCTGGGTCGTATTCCAGGTCGGCATCCTGAATGAGAACGACGTCGCCGGTGGCTACGGCGAACGCGGTCCGCAGGGCGGCCCCTTTGCCACGATTGTAGCCGTGGAACAAGAGGCGAACGTCTGGATCCTGGGCGAGTTCCAGCAGGCGAATCCTCGTGCCATCGAGACTGAAGTCGTCAACGATGATGATTTCTGAGTGCATGTTTACGGCCTGCACGCGGCGGATAATTTCGACGATTGTGTCGCGCTCGTTATAGACGGGAATCACCACCGACACGGCCAGCGAAATCTTCTTTCGCTTACTGCTCGGTGGCGCTGGGATCGCATCCGCTGCGGCCAGCTTCTCTTCTACCTCCCCGAGCGTTGTTTCCAGCCGATCCAGATATTCGGTGTCACTGGTGGGTGCCTGCGCAGGAACAGCGACAATGCTCGCTGGTTTCGTTGCGAAGAGGGTGAGAGTTTCTAGCGTATTGGACATGAGGAACCTGGTTCGTTCGAGGTCTAAAGCTGTGCATCGCGAGAGGTGGCTTGGGATTGCTCTCTCGCGACCTGTCTTGCATCATCGCGAATCGGCAGCGCCGGCCAGGGGACTCCGCATTCCCGGGGGCTGGGGTCTTGCACTCTGAATTCAAGTGGTATGTAGTCGTGGTTCGTGGGATCGTCGAATCGCTCACTGCGACCCCACAACTCCGCCACGCGATCTCGATACAAGAGCACCCATTCGGGATTCTCTTTCTCTCCTTCGGCTCGCATAATGGAGCGCGGGTTTTCATAGAGCCGGTCGATGAGCACTAAATCGGGATCGCCGAACTTGAGCACCCGAGTCCCGTCGATCGGTCCAGAATCGGGGCCGCGCCATCGTTTGCCATCCGCTTCTCCGAGCAGGAAATCAAAATTCATATCGACTACCTCGGTCGGATAGCACGTGTCGTAGCGGCCATCAAAGGCAAGCTTTACATGGGGAGCTAGTGCGGAAATTGCGTATTGCGCCCAGTTGAACGAGGCAACCAGGTTTCCATCCAGTTGCCGGTCGGCCATGAATTGAATGGCATCGACCGGATACCGACCACGATCGACGGGAAAATCCTTGAGCCGTTCATCCAGGGCAAAACTCTGCAAGGCAATTGCCACCAAGAGTGCAATCACCGCACTCCGCCGCATCCAGGGGGTCAAGGGGATCTTGCCACGTTCACCAAAGCCAGTCGGCAACAGGCGACTCAAAGCAGATTGCAAATGCGGGGCGATCCAGTAGCCACACAATAGCGCCACAAAGGCGACATGCCGCAGGTGCATCGCCGACTGCCACACAACCAACAACAGAATGACCACTTCAACCCAATCACGGCGCTTGGTTGTTGCCAGGAGACTCACACCTGTGATGCCTAGCATCGCGAGCCAGGGCCAAAACACGGGATCGCTCGGATGTGGAGCGAGCCACTCGGTAATTTCAGGTCGCGGCTGGGTGAGCGAAGTGGCCAACCAGTGGTGTAGTTCAATTCCGTAGGGAGTAAGCAAAGTCGCAGCTAGGCATGCTGCTCCAATCAGCGAGATTTGCGCCACCAGCGACCAGGCAATATCTTTGCGAGGGACAAGTAGCTCTAAGATCCGTCCGCCTAAATAGGCCCCGATGATGGCCACTCCCGCGACGAAGCCGCCGTGCGTATTCACCCAAAGAGCCACTACCACCGGGAGCAACCACAGCAGCGGACAGCGGACTTCTCGCCGCTGGTGCCAGTGGATAAATGCGCGGTCTAGGATTACCAGTGTGACTGCGCAGTACACGAAGCTAAAGAGTTGCGGGCGAAGTAGGAAGAATGGCTGCAAGTTGATGGTCACTACCAGCATCCAAACCCATGCGATGAAAGGACTTGCGCCCCGGCATGTGGCGATCCAGACCATCGACAGCACCACAGCCAGTCCCATTAAACACTTGGCAACCAACATGCCCGTACCACCCAACTTTTCATAGCTGAAAGCCAGGGCGAGTTCGGCGAGGTTTTCGTGGTTGATCCATCGATAGCCTTCTGCGGTGAAAGTATGGGTTGCTGTACGCGGCAATTGGCCCTCGGCGAGCCAATCCTGGGCATATTGCACATGCCCCCACAGATCGGGATCCACCAAATTGAGAGCTAACGGCCAGGCACATCCCAATGCTAAGGCCAAGACGGTGGTCCACTTGAATAGTCGAAATTCGCGCCGAGCAATTTCGGAGCAATTGTCTGTACTGGTTGGCTCGGCGCGGGAATCGAAACACGTAGTCATGGCGACGGATCGAAGTTCTAGCTGTGGGTCAAAATAGGAGGCTATGGGAGAATGCGGAGGCAAAACCGGCTCTACTGTTACAACCCCAGGCCCTTGCTTGACTGGTGCAAGTCCTCGACAAACTTTACCCCATCGTTCGAGTTCAGGCCGCCGGCCAAGGAATTCGCCGGCAGCTTCTAGCAGTTCCTTGTTGGACCATCTGCTGCCATCGGGCGAACCCTTACAACCGGTGGTGCCCGGCACTACCTCTGTGGCACCAGAGCGAAGATTTATCCCCCCTCGCTAGCGGTATCAAGCGTCGTCTCGGTCGCTGGCGAAGATTCGCGCTTGGCAGATTCACGGGCTTTTGGTAATTTCCCTTTCCACTCGTCGAGAAGTCCTAATCTTGAAGCACGATGCGGCGGTGGAATGATGCGGCAGGACGGTCGCGATACCATGAGTAGCCTTTCAATACCTAAGGAAGGGAAACCTTCTGTGGGTTGGTTGGGCAGACTCTGCGAATGGGTCGCCTACTTGAAAGCCCTTGAAACAGCGCCGTATGACGACGCTAGTACACCACTCAATCAGCAAAACTTGAATTCCGATAGGCTGACAAGGAAGGAAGCCGCGATGAGCCAAGGTCAACAACAGCAGCTTCGTGTTCATATTCGCTGGATGATTCGCCGCGATATGCCCGAGGTACTCTCCATCGAACGTGAGAGCTTCGAGTTCCCCTGGTTCGAGGAAGACTTCATCCGCTGCCTGCGGCAACGCAATTGCATCGGCATGGTCGCCGAGCAAGGCGAACGGGTCGTTGGCTTCATGATCTACGAACTGCACAAGACCCGGCTACACATCCTCAACTTTGCCGTGGCCAATAACATGCGGATGCGCGGCATCGGTCGGCAAATGGCTGAGAAGCTCGAAGGAAAACTCTCTAGCCAGCGCCGTACGCGGATCACGCTGGAAGTCCGCGAAACTAATCTTGTGGCACAGCTTTTCTTTAAACAGGTCGGCTTCCGCGCTACCAACGTCCTGCGGTCCTACTACGAAGACTCCCCCGAAGATGCCTATGTGATGCAGTATCAATGCGCTGCAAACGAGTTCGCCGGTTCGATAGCAACCAATCGCATCGATCGCCTGGCTGGGTAGGAACTATGTACTTGAATTGCTGGAAGCCATTCAATTGCTAATTGTTGCCTATTTTACGACCCTGCAAATCTTTGGCTCCTCACCAGAATCTGTGGGTGATTGATCGGGTTTTGGCAGGCGGGAATGCGTTTTTTCAGGCATCGGCAGGGCAAATAGAAGGTTCCCTCCGGACGTGGTGAACGGTAGCGCTGGACAATGCTCAATCATCGAGTAGGCTGGTTTTTGCCTGGT
>JBGSPU010000134.1:0-4353 GCA_041738415.1 Bythopirellula sp. | reverse complement strand
TGTTGGGACTGTTGAACAACGCGGAGGATCGTCTTTTCTATCTCCTGACGGCAACAGCAATCGAAGGCCCTTGACGTAAACTCAATGCACAAACAACCTTAAACATGCTATCATGGCCCAAAGTGGCGCTGTCCAACTAGGACGCGAGTCAAGGCCTCCTCGTACCGGGCCATTCTGGCTCGGGGACAAGCCGGCTCGTTTTGTTGCTGAAGTTGGTCATGTTGGCCGCAATTGGTTTTCTGACCAAAACTATTCGAATTGCATGTTCTTGAGATGTACTGAAGCAGCATCCGCAAGAACGTCACGGAACATCCGGTTGGGATCGTCAAAGACTGCATTGCCGATCCCGCGATCAACCGAGCGTGTAGCCAATAAGGTAAGCATCGGTGTGGGAGGAAAATAAAGCTCCATATAGTTGAGACGCACCCCTTCCCCCTCCACATGCAACAGGCGTTCAAAGTACTGCTTGGCGAGACTTCCATTGCGAGCCAGCACCGCTCCCTTAATGGCCACTCGCAGCTTCTTCCACTCTGCCGGTGTCAATTCCTTTCTCCACGCCATAACTTGCCGGTGAATCGCATCGAGCTGGCTCGCTGCCGCACCTGCAATATTCTCCTTGATCATGGGCAGCATACTGTGCGTGAACGTATGCAACTCTTCGGTGGTACACCTCTGCTGTTCAATGACTTTCTCAAGGAACTGTTTAGATTCGGCGAGGATTTTTCTCTGCCGCTCGATATCGCGGCCGTTCAGGCCAAATTGCTTGATGTTGTTCTCGACGATATCGAGCTTTGCACGATAGACTTCTAATTGATTAATTCGTTGGGCGTCCAGCTTGCCAGCACCTGGTGGACCGAGCAAGAGGTAAATCGCCACCGGAATATGTGCAAAGGTCTTGAAAGCTTCATAATCAGGAAGAACGACTTGGACGGCAGTTTGAGTCTTGTCCCGAATTAGGATGAGTTTTCCGTCGCGGAGGAGAACGATAGGACCACCTGTGGAGAGGTCCAGCTCATTAGCGGCTGCATGGGCAGCGATGAAGGCGCTGTCCAGGTCTGAAAGAGCGGTGCTGTCCTGTTGGCCGGCCTCCGCAGAATAAAGCGGGTGTGCCGACAAGACGACCATTATACTTGCCAGAATAGTTCGTCTCATTTTCATCACTCGAATAGATAAGGAGCACACTGTGGCAAGGGGATGATCTTTTTTCACCGTTCATGCGATTTTTGATGCAAGGCCTATTATACGAATCGTGGGTACAAGACCAAGTCTTATTCGACCAAATCAATGAGAGAATGTTGGTGATTTGGATCCTGACTGATCGCCCTTTCGCTTGCAGCGCAGGTCAGATATTCCACTCTTTCGCCAAATTGACGGGAATGCGGCGGAGGACAATAATTGGTTTCGACGTAGGATCAAAATACTCCATGCTTAATGCAGAAAGAGCGAGAGATGAATAAGCAGAAACAAGCAGCCCCCGACCATCCTATCCACGAACTACTCACAAAGCGCTGGAGTCCTTACGCCTTTGCAGACCGTCCGGTGTCCGAGGATGACTTGCGTTCGCTGTTCGAGGCAGCACGGTGGGCGGCCTCATCATACAACGAGCAACCCTGGAGTTACATCGTGGCTACGAAAGCAGACCAGCGCGCCTTTGAGCGGCTGCTCTCCTGCCTGGTCGAGGGGAATCAGGCTTGGGCGGAAGCCGCCCCTGTGCTCGCCTTGGGCTGCACGAACCTGAAGTTTTCACGCAACGATAAGCCCAACCCAGCAGCCGTTCACGACCTTGGTCTGGCCAGCGCCGGTCTGACTCTGGAGGCGACCGCGCGAGGCCTATTTGTTCATCAGATGATTGGCATCCTCCCTGACAAGGCGCGTGAAGTGTACTCCATCCCGGAAGTTGTACAGCCTCTGACGGGGCTGGCTATCGGTTACGCCGCCGAACCCGACGACCTCCCAGAAAAGTACCAAGAACGCGATCTGTCTGCGCGGGAGAGAAAATCGTTGGCCGATTTTGTCTTCGGCGACGCGTGGGGGACCGCTTCAAGCACTACGGTAAGCAAGTAACTTGCTTACGCGATCCGCAAGGCGGCTCTTACTTGCCGGATTGCTTCTTCCACTTTGCACGATCGATCGGCGACCGAGATGCTTGTGCCTTGGCTGACCATCTTGTCAATGCGGCGTTGGGCAGAGATTACGGTGCTGTGACTCCTCCGGCCGAAGTATTCGCTGATCTCTGCCAGGGCAGACCGTGTGAGGGTGCATGCGAGCCACATGGCCACCATGCGTGGCTCGGCCACGGAGCGGGTTTTGCTCTTCGATTTGAGACTGCTGGGTTCGACATGAAACACTTCGCAGACGGCTTGCTGAATATCTACGAGCCGCACCCGGGGAGTGATTTGCTGCACGTATTCGGCTAGTACGGTACGGGCCAAGTCTGCCGTGAGGGGCTTGTTCCACGCATCACTGGTGACAATCAGGCGGTTGATTGCACCCCGCAATTGGCGGGCACTGCCGGCGATCTGGTTGGCAATGAGTGAGGCAACTTCGCCGTCAATTGCCAGTCCGATGACGGGGTGCATTTGGGCAAGAAATTGGCGTACCAGCGCGAGCCGTGTTGCATAATCCGGTAATTCCAGAGGAATCGCCAGCCCGCCGGAAATCTTGGTCACCAATTCGGGACTCACTTTTTGCAATTCAGCGGGCGTACCGGTACAGGACAGCACAACTTGCTTGCCGCGTTCCTGTAATGAGTCGATTGTAACAAGCAGTTCCTCGAGTGTGGCCCGCTTGCCGACCAGGAATTGAATATCGTCGATCAATAATACGTCGACCGAGCGATACTTGTGGCGAAAGCTGGGAGAGGTGCGCCCGTTGAGGGCTTCGAGAAACTCGCTCGTAAACTGCTCGGCGGTGAGTCGCACGGCGCGAATGCGGGGATTGGTGCTACGCACTTCCTGCACAATCGCATGTTGCAAGTGGGACTTACCGACACCCGCGGGGCCATAGAGCAAGAGAGGTCCGTAATGGCCCAAGCGACTCGCAACCGTCTTAGCCGTGCGGAGGGCCAATTCGTTACAGGGGCCGGTGACGAAACCTGCAAAGGTGGATTTTGAGGGTTTTGGGGAAGTTGACTTGGTGCGTCGTGGCAGTAACGCGTTACTGGCCTTGAGTGACGGTAAACTCTGAACTGCCGAGCTTGACGGTTGAGTTACATTTGCTGCCACGGCGTTTAATCCATGTTCGTTGTCAAACAAACGCTGTTGCAAGTGTATTGGCTGGTCACACTCCGTCTCCACGGGTGGCACGGGTCTCACGAAATACTCAATGGCGAGTTGTTTGCCAGCGACCAATGCACCTCCTTCCACCAAATGCGGAAGCAACCGTCGACGAAGAAACTGCAATTCGAATGTCGTGGGACAACCAATTCGCAGTGTATTGGCGGAAAACTCCAGCGTCGTCTGTGGGCCTATCCACAGATCATAACGCTCTCGTCCTAGCCGATTCACCAATTCCGTGCGCAAAGCGGACAGCCTGTCCGAACCTTCCATGATCACTTCCTGTTTGGCTCTGTTGCCCAGTAAGAACCACTAATCTGTCGAAAAAATTCGCCAACTCCACCGAGAAGAGAGTCGTTGAAAACTCAAAAGCTTGAGGGACGCCTGTTTCCTCCCACGCGAAGGGCTGATTCTAAGAGTGCTAGCACTTGCCGAGAAGGTCTTGACATTGGTTTCGAAGTTGTCCCATCGCTAATTGTCAAGGAACTGCGAGTTTTTGCTTGGTTCTCGTTGGCAGACGGGGCAAAAAAATTTGGGAATGATTTCTGTCATGTGTGGAAAATCTGTTCGCTCTCAACAAGTTCCAAGGAAGCAGCGTAGTTGTTCGTTGGGAAACTCCATGAATCGGCGGAAAATATGCATCATGCTCTGAACTACTTGATTGAAAACAGCAGACCACAAAATAATGGGGAGCAAGAACACTTGTTCACGCAAGTTGCCAAAAACGCATTCGCCCCTAAGCGAGGATATCATGAATTGGCTGCACTTGCTCGACACCGACCAGGTTCTGATCGAGTCCGTTGTAGAAGTAGCTGAGGCGATTGGAATCCACCTCAGTCGGCGTCGACGGAGTTGCCGGGGATAAAGAGAGTGGCACGACACTCCGTGTCGTATGTTGGTAATTGGTCAACGGTGGGTAGGTTGGAGTGAAAGAACACGATAGGGGTAGGGAGACCCGATTGAGAGCGGGTCCCCCTCCCTCCAAACCGTGCGTGCGGTTCTCCCGCACACGGCTCTCCGGTTAGTAGGTTCCGATGGATTGGACGTAACGGTGGTGGGTGGCACTCAGGCTAAGCAA
>JBGSPU010000133.1:0-4273 GCA_041738415.1 Bythopirellula sp. | reverse complement strand
TTACTCCCCGAATGCTCATCTCTTCGTCTTCCAGGCAAAAAGACAAGCCTTCCACCCGACTGCCAAGCAGACTTTCCTCACAAACGAACCCTGCTCGGCGCAGTCATCTTGATTATGAGACCTTAACCTAGTGCCATTCGTTCCATCGCCCGCGAGCGACCTCCACCCCCCCCAACTTGCGTTAATGATGGTGGCTCCATTCTGGACGGCATAGTCAATGGCCGCGATCAGATTGATGGTGTCTCCACTTCCTCTTGGCCCCCCCAATGCCTTGATCGGCATGATAGTAATCTTTCGGGAAATGCCGACAATCCCTTTGCCATTGTCACCCATTGCACCAATCGTCCCTGCCACATGGGTACCATGGGATTCGAATTCCTGGACGCCATTTTCACGGGTCACAAAATCAGCCGAAGGGTCCGGGTCGCTATTAAAAAAATCAAAACCGTGGACATCGTCTACAAATTGGTTGTCGTCGTCATCGTCATGCTGCTCGCCGGACTGCTCGATTTCGTTGACCCAAATCTGATCCGCCAAATCTTCGTGCTGGAGATAAACGCCCGTATCAATGACTGCTACCACAACTCCCTCGCTGCTATTTCGCACTTGCCATGCGGGCTGCGCCTGAATGGGGCCAAGGAACCACATCTGGGGGATTTCGGGATCGGGACTGGTCGTTTGGTCCTGGTAATAGATGAAGTTAGGTTCCACCAGGAGGACTTCCTCGTTCGTAGCCGCCATCAACTCGACACGCGGCTGGCCGGCCGGTGCGATCTTCTCCGCAGGGACTCTGATGCCGACTGCGTTGACTAGGCCCACCAACTGGATCACTTCTGCGTCGCGATCCGGTAGGAGACGTTCCGCAAGTCCTTTTTTCCAGTCTCCTTTCGCATCAGTCCCGAGCGCGTTGATTTCAGCAATGTTGACTGCATTTCGTCGCATGACGACCACATATTCACCAGGGACGGACTCTTGTGCCGCTGCTTGGGGCAAACTGCAAAAGAGCGTGACTGTTACACAACCAATTAGTCTTGTCAGGTAACACATAAAACCTCCTTTACGAATGAGAACCATTCTCAAGGATCGCCGTCACGGGCGATCTTCCGATTGCAAGACCAGGGGAGGCAGGGTCTCTAGGTCGTCCAGAGAGGGATTCTGCCACTTCACATAGGCCTCCAAGGCCGCCACTTGAGCCTCACTCAGCTCCGCGTCACGCGGGACGCTCGCCATCATGACCTCTTCCCCCCATCTGGGTCCAAAATGATAGACCGCATAGTACATCGTCTTCGCCTTCACGAGCCCTACTCCCCCGCACCGGCAGGCATCGTAAAACATGCGATGCACGTCCTGCCAGGACGCACTTTGCTGGTCACAGTACACGTCATGCACGACCGAAGCCGCACGAAATTCGCCGCTGAAAGGGCCTCCCATCACGCTCCAAAAAACACGAGGGATCGATGCCCCATTCACCACCGAACCTTGCGGAGCAGTCCAGCGACGGTTGTGCCTGTCAATGAAGGCAAAGTCCTCGACAAGTTCCATCTCTCGTCCATCGGGGCTCCACCTGGCGACGACATCCCCCTCGAACCGACCAAAATCAGCGGCGTCCAGCGTGCCGACATCTGCAGTGCTCCCAGCTATGGCAGAATGCTGTAAAGCGGCAGCTCTTACGTGAGCATGCCGTGCAGGTAACTCAATCATTGCCGCGTGGGAAGGGCGGCTGCTGGCGATGCGTAACGTGGGCCTGACAGTAGTGGCCTCCATGGCGAGCGGCGCCGAAGGTGAAGTATCGATCGTGGCCAGTACCGGCCGATGGTCGCTGGTGGTGTGATCATCTGGGAAATCACCACTTTGAACGATAATTTCTGCCTCACACAACCACTGCTGGGCACCTCCCCCTGAAAAAACGAAATCTAGCACACTGTTGAAGTCATTTTCGCCATCGCCATTGCCATCTGACCAATTGGTCGCGACGAGCGCCTCCGGTTTCTCCCATTTCAAGATATTCGCCAACAAGAATTCATCAAACGCAGCATTGCCGGGACCTGAGGGGACATCAAAATCGAAGTTGAAATCCCCCGCCGTGATGAGCGGCAGCGATTGCTGGGCGACCCAATCGCGGAAACCTTGCGATTGCTCCAGTCGCTTTGCGGCCGATTTCCGATGAAAATGATTGGCGGCAATTAGTAGCGTGGTACCGTCCTCAGTCAACACGAACTCTGCGATGAGAGGGGCGCGACCCCCACCGAGCGCCAAATCAGCTAACTCAAATCCATCTTGTAATTCGAAGACTGCTTCATCGTAGATAATGAGCAGCCGATCTCCTCCTCCCGTATTGCCGATCAGGCCGGCATAGCTACTATCTCCCCCTTCGCTGGCGGCGACGAGGAAGGCATCGGCGCTGGCCGCATCGACTTCCGAGAGGACCCAGACATCCACAGCAGAGAAAGCTCGGATCTGACTGGCAATCTTGCTGCGGAGATTTCCCCCACTTTCCAGATTCCAGGCAACTAAGTGAATTCGGCGGCTGGGGCAAGCCCACCACCCAAGAGCAGAAAAGCAAGGCAGAAAGGGGAAAAGCGGCCCATAGTGCGGCTCCGATTGCTAGAGAAGCAGACTTAACCCAGCTACCTATAAAGCTTAACCGTTTGTTATCCGGTCTGGAAGTACTCCGGCGGAATCTTTTGTCTGGAGCGAAAGAATCAATCACTCGGCTGACCGACTCCCCCATACCTTCCTCTATCGCAAAAGTGCAGCCACTGCCTCTTCTCTAAGCACAACGCAAATCTATCGTGCATTAGTTCGTAGTTGGCTTCCTGGAATACTGAAATTCTCGCGAGAGGTCATTTCCGTACCTCACCAACTACGGCAAGCGTGCTGCCCGCTGTCCACAGAAACCTCAAACATCCACAAAGGCCAAAAATACCAACACTCTTCAACCACTTGAGCTATGACTACCTACCCTGCGACCTATTCGGTAGTGCAGTTCAAGAATCGAAATACTTGTCACCAGGTTTTAAAAGAATACACTCCACTTGTACGTCGCATGACTGGTCATTGTTTCTGTTGCCCATCGATCTAGGCAAGGAGAGTTAAGGTGAAACTAGCTTTAGCGGTAGTGCTCGCGGCCCTGCTAGGCGCCCCGTGTGGTGGGACAACCACGACCCGACTTGATCTCAACGATGTTACTTGGTTGTGGCCGGTACCGGAGAATCAGGAAGAACTCGCGGACGTGATCTCCATTGATTTGCTTCAAACAGTGGGAGGAGAGGACGTCTGGTCGGACGAGCAATTTGCCGATCTGCTGCGGGTGGCAGACAGCGATGCCTCGCGAGTGGGCAATCAGCAGATCCAACTTCCCGCAGAAGTTCGCCAGAAGTCCGTATGGAAAATTGTAGCCTTCCGAGTCGACCCCACTGCCCCGGGAGGTCATGAGATCATCCGCAACAATTTTGGCGAACAACCTCAATTGAGATTGGTCCTCCAGCCTGTCACCCTCAATGGAAACGAGCTTGTCGTTCACGATATCGCCGCACATTTGGTGTACAACTTTCTTATCCAGGAAGAAGGAGGTCCAGCACAACCGGATAGAGATCGCTTTCAGCAGATCGTCACTGACCTCGATCAGTTAAAGGCTTGGGGTCAAGCGCATGAAGTTTTCACAACCGGGGAGCCCTTGGGGGTTCATCCGGGTCTTCGAGCCAAAGTTCCTGAATTAGGTGGGAAAGTCCGCCACTTTCTTGCCACGCACTTACGAGCAGAGGATCTTTCGGCGATGGCCTTGATGGGACTCAATGGCCCGGAACCGTGGATCTTTGTGGCGATGAGCAAATTTCCGCCAGGGGCTGCGAGGTTTGGGCCAGTTCCCTTCCTGCCCGCTCAGATGTTGAGTTTTCGCGAAGGTCCCGGCGTCATCGCACCTTCCCCTGTCGTCAATAACCTCAATGCTGTCCCTAGTCGAATCCCGATGCCGGCCAGTCCCCAGGACCGCCGCGGCGTGGCCACCGCAGTGTTGTTTGCCGATGCGACCATCGAGCTCGACCAGCTTGCTGTCATTGGGACTGACGAGGCAGGTCAGCCGGTACGTGACAGTCGTATTCGGAACAGAGATATCCCCGACATTATTGCGGACCCTACTTGGACAGCGCCACTTTGGGCCATGATAGCATGTTTAAGGTTGTTTGTGCATTGAGTTTACGTCAAGGGCCTTCGATTGCTGTTGCCGTCAGGAGATAGAAAAGACGATCCTCCGCGTTGTTCAACAGTCCCAACA
>JBGSPU010000132.1:0-37615 GCA_041738415.1 Bythopirellula sp. | reverse complement strand
TGTTGGGACTGTTGAACAACGCGGAGGATCGTCTTTTCTATCTCCTGACGGCAACAGCAATCGAAGGCCCTTGACGTAAACTCAATGCACAAACAACCTTAAACATGCTATCATGGCCCAAAGTGGCGCTGTCCAATTAGTTGTGCCGCAGTTTCGGCGGAGAGCTTTCCCGCGCTCACCGCGTCGAGAATGGAGCCCTTGGTCTTCTGTGTGCGGCCAATTTCGTCACGAAGAGCCGCGATCACCTTGTCGAGCCGCGATCTCAC
Organism: Bythopirellula sp.; assembly: GCA_041738415.1. Taxonomy (GTDB): domain Bacteria; phylum Planctomycetota; class Planctomycetia; order Pirellulales; family Lacipirellulaceae; genus Bythopirellula. The sequence continues at coordinate 37,349 of JBGSPU010000132.1, read as the reverse complement.
GGTCGGATAGCTAACCCCCGTCTGTTCCGCGATTTCCTTGAGACTGCCACTAGCGAGCACAAAGATTTCTATGAACCGCTGATGTTCAACCGGCAGATTTGCCAGCCGAGCGGTGGGAAACGTCGCCTCAACAGCGATCTGACAAGTATGGCACGTCATGCGACTGACGGTCATCACCTGCTGGCAATAAGGACATGCGGCGTTGGGAGTCTTAGAGTCCATTATTCACTTTATGTATTGCGATCTCTTTGGATATTAATATAATTGAGTTGCGTGTCAATAAGTTTTCACTAAATTCATTTTTATTTTTTAGGACTTTCTTCATAGTGAGTACGCCACAGCAGCGCACGCGGCTGGCTCCCTCCCCCACGGGTGCCTTGCACTTAGGGAACGCGCGCACTTTTCTGGTTAATTGGGCGCTCGCCCGTCAACGTGGATGGCAGATAGTCCTGCGAATCGAGGACCTGGATGGACCACGCATTAAGCCGGGCGCTGCCGACGAAGCTATTGAGTTACTCAACTGGCTGGGAATGAATTGGGACGAGGGTCCCTATTATCAACTCGCAGACCTTTCGACCTTTTCGGCAGCACTCGAAATGCTTGGTTCGCAAGGAGTCATTTACCCCTGCAATTGCACACGCAAGCAAATAGAAGAAGCCAGTCTCTCGGCACCCCATGGTGACCAGCACGAGCTGCGTTATCCGGGCACCTGCCGGCCATCAGCACCGCTACCACTCTCCGTCGAGCAGGTTCACAGCGAGGGCACTGCGCTCCGTTTACGCATATCGCCGGGTGTTGTGAAATTCGTCGATCAGTTTGCTGGAGAAGTTGAGTTCAACGTCGATCAGTCGGTCGGCGATTTTTTGGTCCGCACCAAAACGGGGCTTCCCAGTTACCAACTTGCGGTCGTTGTGGACGATGCAAGACAAGGCATCGATCAGATCGTGCGTGGTGACGACTTGTTAAGCTCTACGCCGCGTCAACTGATGCTCTATAAGCAACTCAAACTTGGCCCACTGCCGCAGTATACGCATCTACCCCTGGTAGTGGGCGAAGATGGCCGTCGATTGGCCAAGCGTCACGGTGATAGTCGGCTGACCTGTTTTCGTGAGCAGGGTGTGGCTCCAGAAAGAATCATCGGCCTCTTAGCCGAGTGGTGCGGACTGGGTGAACGACGTGAGATTTCAGCGGAAGAATTCATGCATCGTCTCGATCTGCAAAACCTGCCGCGAGAAAAAGTCGTCTACACTTCTCGCGACGAAGCATGGTTGCTGCAATTGTCTTCAAGAGGGCATAAACCAGAATAGCATCCGTGAGAACTTAGACAGCAACGCTTCCTGGCTGAAATCTCTAATCCCGCTGACACTGCCGAAGTGAGTAGAGTGCCATGGCTGTCCCATATTGCTGGTGATAATTGTAGAACGGGTAGTCCCACCAACTGCCATCTTTCTCTTGTAGTTGCAGTAAGACGTGTGACAGGTGGGTCTGGTGATAAGGACGCTCCTCGACAGGCAACTGATCTATGCACATTGCCGCGTAGTAATGCCCATAGTAGTAAAAATAACCCGCCACCATAAAGTAGCTTTCATGGGGAATCGGCCTCTTGCGTCCGAAACTGAGCCAGCCGTTACGGGCATACAACCGATTCAGCCACGTCCGGATCACGTCGTCGGTGACCCGTTCGTCTCCATAAAGTCTTAGAGTCAAATTGCAAGCCTGACTTCTGCCGAGGCTTCCCGCCGGACGATTGATTTCCATCCGTGGCATCATCCTGAGATACTCGCCATAGGCGTAGCTGAAGTCGGGATTCCGTTGCCTTTGGATCGATTTGACAGCTTTTACTATCAACTTCTCTGGAAAAGAGACACCAATCTCTGCAGCGTCGTGAAGAGACACCAGGACTGTCGCCGTGGTAAAACTCGTTGGACTGCTGGCTGGGATTTGCGTCCCATGATCAAAGTCGTAGTATCCCCAACCGCCATTGAGATACGCGTAGCGCTGAAGTCTTTCCGCTTGGACTCGGGCAGCCACGAGCAGTTGTTCTGCCAACACGTTTTGCTCTCGAGCTTGGGCTCGTCGATAAAGAGCCACTAGCCCCTGGAGTCCATAGGCGTGCCCCCAGTTATTGTAGAGAGAACGCGATTCCGCCCGCCGGACTTGGGAGTGATTAGCAAGTATCCACTGTGTCCCCCGATCGATCGCCTTGCTCACTGCTGCCGCACGGTCGGGATCGAGTGTCGGTTCGCACTCAACCAGGCTCGAGAGCACCAGGCCCGCCACGGCCAGCTTGAATCCGTGGTGCGCACCTGGCACCGGGGCATAGATATTGAGCCCCTTGGTTTTCTCCGCGCTGCCCCAACCACCGTCGGGACGTTGATCCTGCAAAAGGAAATCCACTCCGCGATCGATAGCCAACTGCAAAGCAGCCGCCGAAGGAGGATCCACCTCTCTGGGCAGAGGTCCCGTCGTGGCTAGAGGAGAGTTTAGTACGTCTCCTTGGGGAGCCGACTGTTCATCAGCGGAAGCAACACCGACGGTGCCAGTGCAGGCCACACACAACGCAATCGAAATCCAGCTTTGAGAAATATGCATTGATCCAAGTCGTTTGGATAGGGAAGACGGTGTTGAATGCCACTCCCGCAAATCATTGTGATGAATTAGCCGGCCTACTCTTTTTCATCCTCCAGGGAAACGACATCCCCCGCAGCCAGGCCGGAAATTATTTCTGTGTTTTCACCTTTGCTGCGACCCGTTTCAATCCACGTTTTCTTCACCTTGTCATCCTCCTTGACGGCCCACACATACTTCTTGTCCGTTACGTCATCCTGGTGAATTGCTTTCGTCGGTACCAGCAAGGCATCTTGCTTTTCGTAGACAACAACTTTCATCTTGCAAGACATCCCAGCAACAAGCCATTCCGGCAATTCACTGGAAAGTTTGATTCTGAGTTCAAATTTGCCGTCGGCGACCGGCGTCGAGGAAATCGATGCCACCACAGCCTCTAAGGGTTCAGATCCCTCGGGAGCAGGTTGCACCTCGACTATCTCTCCAGTTTCGACTCCGATTCGCAGTTTTTCATCCAACATCGCCAATACCTGCAGCCCCGAGGTTTCAAGCACCGTCATAAGTACGGTCTGCTTGTCGGCCGTCTTGCCTGGGATGAGTTTTTGCCGCATCTCGGCCATCTTGCTCCACTTGCCGTCGGTAGCCTGCCCGTAGTACACGACCCCAGCCATTGGCGACTTGATCACCATCAGATCACGATCTGCCAGCAACTTGAGATGTTTGTTCAGAGATTCCTTCCGTTGCGACCTCAGCTTCTCTAGTTCGTAACGGGCAATACTGGAGTCAATCTGATTGGCAATTTGAGCGCTATCGACTCGCTCCTCGGCATTCTCAAGTGATTCTTCTATATCGAGATCGCGCCGTGGAATCTCCACTTTGAGCATGAGTTCTCGGCGGTGCTTAGATAAATCATAGTTGAATTCCGCATACTCAACCATGAACTTTTGCCGTCGCAGAACAATCTCCTCAGTCTCTTCGGTAAGGTCGTCGGCCTCATACATTTTTTGTAGTTGCTCAAGTTCATCCTTGTAGTAGTCGAGGTTGAACTTGGACATCTTCAAACTCATGTTCGCCGATCCTATGGCCAGCTCTCGTTCGGTCTCGCGATATCGCTGATAGTCCTCCTTAATTCGCTTTAAAGTTTCTTCCGCTTCAGCTAGTTTGCGTTCCAGAGATCGCTCTTGCCGGGGTATCTCTTGCTCGGAACGATTGATCCGTAGTTCCCCGAGGTGCAGGTCAAGCTCCAAATCGGCGATCGTTTTGTTAATCTCGTCGTCTTCGAACTTGAGGAGGGTCTCCCCTTTTTGCACATGGGTGCCGTGGGGAACAATTTCCTTGATCTTGAACTCGGACCAGGACTGGGGCCATAAGGAGATCTCCTCCACTTTCGAGGGAACGAAATATCCGTCCAATGACGCCTCGATTTTCAGTGACCGAGGCCGGACCGTATGCGTCTGGCGACTTTTATCCTTTCGCTCATCCTTTTGCTTCTCTGGCGAACTTGCAGATTCAGTCACATCCTGCGAATCGCTTTTTGCATTCGTGGCGGACTTCGAGTCTTCGTCAGCAGGAAGGCTCTGCAACATGCCGAGTCCAAAAAATCCAAGTAGGAACATCGAAAAACAAGTCAAACGGGTCATTATGAGCCTCCGCCGATTAAATAGTGCATTGCCTTAGAAGAGCGGACTGTTACTTTCCAAGCGTTCGCAGAGTTTTACGCGAGAACCAGGTAAATCCTGGACAAGTCTTATTTTCGCTTCCGCGATGTCATTCGACAAGCAAAAAAGTTAGGGATGTTGCAAGACCCTACGAAACCAATTCATTTTGGTTCATCCGGCGCAAGCACGCGCGTACTTCAAAAAGGCTAGCATGCAGGCGTTTTGAGCACAAAAGGAATTATCGAAACGAAAGGGCCGTGGCTTCCAGGGAAAACACGACCCTTCCCTTCGTTCGATCGGGAGGAATCGCCAGCAGAGTCCGATTAACCCAACTTCCCCAACTCAGTTGCTAGGGAAATATTTTTGTAAATTCAGCTTACTTTGGCTGAGACCTGGCGCACCTTGGATTGTGGATAACTTCTCTAACGCTTTGTAGCGAGAACTTTTGAGCTGGATCTGCGATTGGCGAACCGTAGCATCTGGGTATGTTTCTTCGTCAGTTCGGTGGACCGTGGTTGGCACTGCTATTGATTAAACGATTCTCGCGGAGCCTCCACGGACGCGGTCGAGGCCGGCGCCCGGGCATTCCTCATGCCATCAATCGCATTGCTGTGGGCGTTACCGAAGTCGCCAAAAAGTCAAGCGGAGCCGTGTGAGATGTGTTGCGAGTTATGAGTTACGAGTTACGAGTTGTGGGACAAATACCTGGCTCGCAACTCGCAATTTCACCACACAAATGCCATCACGTAAAACGCCCACCCTGTGCAAGTTGTGAGCAACATGTCGATGGCGGCCAGCCAGGCCCAGCGGCGATGGGACCGGCTATGCTCGCAGGGGAGGGGGGGTTGGGGAAAATTCCAAAGTGCCCTCACGATTACGACCGTCCACACCACCAGCGTGGTAACGGCAAAGAACAGGTGAACCCACAATACATAGAAAACAGCATTTTCGGGGCTGCCACCCAACTCGCCGGCAGCCCGCTCTTGCCAGCCGTGGAGCCTAATATCCACCTCAAACATCGTGAGCACCACGACCAGCAAACCAGCCAGGGTGAGCTGCACTCGTTTGTGCAATTGGTAATTCTTGTGTTTTCTCGCAAGCTGAATACTCCACGCCAGGATTGCCAGCACGAGCACCATCCCCAGACACACCGCATCGAGCATTAGCGATGCCCGTGTCCCGAGAAACCCGTCCCAGCCGGAAAATTCCATTGTTCAGTGCCAAATCTTGCCAAGAAATTTAAGAAACCGCCTAACCCCATTGGTTGGCGAACCGCACCCAAAACAGTAATCTTAAGTCACACCTGTGGATAGAGCAGAACGCGGCGCAGCAAGACTCCGCAATCCGCATTCTGCACTCTGATGTTTATTTGGCCGAGTGGCGGAATGGCAGACGCTCTGGACTTAAAATCCAGTGGGGAGTAATCCCCGTGCGGGTTCGACTCCCGCCTCGGCTACTGTTATCTGACAACGACTTACGACGATTTTGAGGAGTCGAAAAAGTCGCGGCAGATCATCCAGAAAGTGCCTACTGGGAACAAAATGGGAACATAGTGGCGCTTGAATGGCTTTTGCAATGCTCTCGCTTGTCTCCAAATTGGAGCGAGCTGGAGCAATGGCCACCATCGAACAACGAGGTGATAGTTACCGCGCTATCTTCCGCTTCTGCGGAAGACGTTTCGCTCGTTCTCAAGAAAACGCATAAACGCGAAGATCTCTCGGCGCTCGCTCGGCTCGAAGACAACCTGCGGCGGGCGGAGTTGGGACTCCTCCTTCCGCCGAACGGCGTTGACGTCCCCAGCTTTCTCCTCTCCGACCCAAAGCTGGCCGCCAAGCCATCGCTGCCGAAGATCTCCACGCTCGATGCGCTGCTGAAGAATTACTTCGCTTCGATTCCCAAGGGATCGCTCGAACCGTCCACGCTCCATGGTATGGGCGTTCACTGTTCGCACCTGAAACGCGGGCTCGGAAAAAAACTTTCTGATTCAAGGACTCGAAGCGGCTCACCTGCAACGCTACATCGAGGAGCGGTCGAGTGCCGCCGGAATTCGCGGACGGGAGATCAGTGGGGCAACCATCCGCAAGGAAATCGTCACGCTCCGCACCGTCTGGAACTGGTCGTTCCACATGGGGTTTGTGAAGAAGGCATTACCCAACCGGGGCTTGCGCTATCCAAAGCTCCACGAGAAACCACCCTTCCAGACCATGGCCGAAGTCGAAACCTGCATCCAGCGGGGCGGACTCACTCCGGCTGAGGAGGGAGATCTGTGGGATTGCGTGTTCTTGACGTTGCCGGAGATCAACGAACTCCTGGAGACGGTTCGTGAACGCGCTTTGCAGCCGTTTATTCATCCGATGATCTACTTCGCCGCCCACACCGGGGCACGCCGCAGCGAGATCATCCGCTCGCAAATCGACGACATCGACTTTCGCTCCGAGACAGTGCTGATTCGCGAAAAGAAGCGGGTGAGGGGAAAGCTTAGCACCAGGCGTGTTCAGCTCACGGCACAGCTTAAACAAGTACTGACCGCATGGCTGGATATTCACCCAGGGAGTTCGACCACCTTTGCCCACCTCAGCGATGGACGACCCGGGCCCCTCACTTCCCACGAAACGCAGCACCACTTCAAGCGGACGCTGGCGACAACTCGCTGGGAGCGTCTTCGAGGCTGGCATGTCTTCCGGCATAGTTTCTGTTCTAACTGCCACGCCCGCGGCCATTGCCCTCGCTGCCGTGACTGCTCGCTCGCTGGTGAGCGACAGCAGCCCTTCGTTCTCGATGCGAACTAGCTCCGCATGGCTGATTCGCCATTCGTCGTCTAGCCCTCGTCTCGAGTGGCTCTTCTCTCCGTGGACGCGGCCGAGCCGACACCACTCCCGCACGGTGTAGGGACGCTTGCCCAGTCGGCGAGCGACTTCCTGTGTCGTGTAGTATTCCTTCACCACGCTCCCCACGACCATTCGCTCGTGAACTTCGCGTAGAAGCGATTCCATCGAAGTTTGCACTGTGTGGAGCGCGAGACCATGCTCGGCGGCCACGGCGCGATCCAGCGCGAGCATCTCGCCGCTGATGTCAACGACAGTCACCTTGGCACCCGCGGCAGCATAGAGTGTATCGTGGCGACCTCCCCCGGCCGCGAGGCAGAGTACCTGTTTATTACGGATGCTGCTGCCCAACCAACCCAATGGATCAACTTTTGCTAACGGGTCCGACAGATCGGCATTGGTCGCTGGTTGGGCCAACGGCACCTGTTGGCGGGCCAGCTTGTCCCAATCGCGGGCAATGTGCTCGATTTCGTTGGAGAATTCAGACATGCAGAGTAAGTGGGATAAGGGCCTGCAGAATGGTTCGGCGATCAAACAAGGGGGCCAATCATGAGGCTATAGCCATTGAACCATTCCACAGGCCAAACGTCACGAAGTTAGCTTTCCTCGGGTTCTGAGAGCAAGGATGAATAAACCCGCCAGCAGCAGTGTGTTTGGTTCAGGGATGGCAAGTGGAGCAGCTAGTTCATTGGAGGCGAGATACTGCCGCTGCCAGATGAGAAAATCCTTGCCATCGACATCCTGGTCACCGTCAGCATCTCCTTGAGCCAGGATCGCCGAGTCGGCCAACCCATAGTTCGTTTGCCAGGTCCCCAGATCCATGACATCCACCAGCGAATCGCCATTGAAATCCGCATTGGGAGCCGAAAGGGGCTCGATCACTGTGATAAAAGTGTCCTGGTTGTTGAAACCGAAATTACTCATGAGTGCCAACCTCCCGCCGTCCGGTCCCGCGAAAGGCTCGAAGGGTGCAGTGCCGGGGCTGAAAGCAATCGCCGTGGCGAACTGAAACGGATCGCCGTTACTGTCAAACAGTACCTCTGCCAGGGGCATTCCGGAGAGGGTGAACAACCCACCGCTGCCTGTGCTGAACAAATCCCCTTCGCTGTCGAAGGCGATTCCAGCGGAGGATTGCATGCCATCGATGAGCGGCACGAGGCTGCCGAAACTCAACGTCCCGCCCGTATCGTCGATCGGCAACCGCTGAATTCGGCCTGCAAAGGTCGTCGCATCAGCATCCTGGATGAACAGATCACCGGCGGCATCGAATGCCAAGCCCGCGCCGAAGTCGAGACCGGACACGACGGGCGTCGCCGTGCCGCTTGTTCGATCAATCTGCAAGACCTGACCCAGGTTGTCTCCTAGTGCCGTGGAAACAAATACCTCGCCAGAACCGCGCACCGCAATACCAGCAATCGCGGGAATCCCGCTGGCCACAAGCTGCTTGCTGCCAGCCTTGCTCAAGGAATAAATGCGTCCATCTGCCGTGTTGTCCGTAATCAACAGTCCATCGGCGAGGGGATCGTAAGTCATGCTACCAATGAAGAAATTATCTTCGTCGTCACCGACGATTGGAAGATTTGTGCCAAACGAGCCGTCTGGGTGTATGACACGTATCATTGCCGTGTTGGTGCCAAAGGTGGCTCCTTCCATGGCGTAAAGTACACCGCTCATATCGAACAATAAACCTACCGGCGGCGAATTCAGTTCGATCGTAGTTTTGCGATATCCCTCTGGCACAGCGTAAATTGGTGCAACCAGTACTGAAAAGGTCATCAGCAGAACAACTACCAATGTGATTCGGACTAAGCAAAAATCTTGTTTCATAATGTGCCTAAAAGGAAATCAGGGGTGTGTATTTAAGGTTCAAATGAATGGCTTGTCGCAACCGCAGGTAATTCCGAACCACTGCGTGTGCAGAGCGATTGGAGTACTTTGGGTGAGATCCGTTCATCGAGAAACTGGACGCTTCCATCACAACGAAGCGAATTCGCTCCGCCGGAGTGGTCGCTCCAGATCTCGTTGTGTTGCTGCGAGTTGATCGGACCGAATTGGTCATAAATGTTTTCGCCGTTGATCCATTCGCCATCCATGATCCAGTCTCGTCCGGCATCTTCTGCCACCAGCAGCGTGAAGCTTGTGCCGTCTGTGATTTCATTGATGGCAACTGCACGATCGTAGAGCAGAACACCATTTGCCGAAGGGGATACAAAAGCAGCGCCGTAGATTCCGCCGTAGTCGGTAACCGCCAGCCCCCGTGAGCCATCGGCTGCTCCGGCCCAATGGCCGCTGCGCTCGCGAGCCCAGCGGGTGGTGCTGGGGCACATAAGAACTGAGAGAACCGTCTGAGCAGCACTTTTGTTTTTGGCGTCGTCGTAGGGAACTGAGAAGTCGATCTGATCGTGGAGCGTGGCCAATTCCAGATGGGGGAGCACCACCGCCAGCCAAGAGATCTGCCGACCAGGAGGGTTCCGGCCAGAGATGCGTTTGTCGTTGCACCCCATGGGCAGCTTTCCCCGTTGCTGCTCATAGTTCAGCAGCGCCACGCCGATTTGCCGCAAGTTGTTTTGACACTGCGAACGCCGCGCCGCCTCTCGTGCCGCTTGCACGGCAGGCAACAAGAGCGCGACCAACGCGCCAATGATGGCGAGCACGATCAAAAGTTCCACCAGGCTGAAGCCGAATCGTCTCCGCAAGAATCGTCGCTCTGGTTTGACACCGCCCATCATGCTGCCTTCGTGAGTTCCTGAGTCGGCTCGTTGGCAGTGAAAGCGCAGCAAAGCCGCTTCTCTGTGCCAGGCAAGACGAAATGGGAACTCAGCAGAGTTATCTTGGTTACGCGGTCGCTGTCCCTCGCAGCTCCCACATACAACGCGTTGGTAGGTCTTCTGACTCCCAAGCTCAAGCGAACGGGCCTTCTCGACCGCTATGGCAAATAAGCCGAAGCGGACAATGGCTCAACACAGAAAAAGGTTCGCTTGATAGTGCTCAGTTACAGCGGCGGGGCCGTCCCGGATTCGCACCGGTGTTCCCTGTTTCGTCGGCTGAGGCAGATTCCTCACTGGCCGACCACCAACGCACGATCAATTCATGGGGCAGTCTAGCGGCTAGGAAGGGGGTTGTCAAAGGGGGCAGATTTCTCGCTTTTCCGGACACAAATGACAATCAGGGCATTCGTGATATAATTACCAATAGAAGGAGTCCTCATTTGTCTATCCCACTTCTTGGTTGTGCAGCGGATAAGTGTCGATGGAGTCCGTTTATTTAGAAACTACGATTCCAAGTTACCTGGCGGCAAAACCAAGTCGAGATTTGGTTACCGCAGCCCATCAACAGATCACGCATGAGTGGTGGGAAACGGCTCACGAGCGTTTCGACTTTTTTGTCTCGTAAGCCGTTTACGGCGAGATTCAAGCGGGTGATCAAGAAATTCTTTATGGTCCAATGGAGAAATAACATGTACATTGATCCAATAGTCGAGGAGGTCCATCAGATTCGCGCAAAGATATTTGCCGAGTGCAACAATGACCTAGAGCAGTTGATGGACCGCTACAAGGCATTGGAATTGGAACACAAGGATCGTCTCGTGACCTTGGAAGACGTTCGCGCGCGAGCGGAGAAACGGAAGAAGAAATCGCTGTCCGAAAGCCCCTATTAGATGAGCAAGACTTCGACTGTCAAGCAGGTCAACTATCGCAAGTTGGCTTTTGAACACTACGATCCTGTCTGTGCTCATTGCGGCTTTGTTATCCCATGGTTCTTGAAGTGGCACACGTCGATGGCAAACGCCAGAACAACGATATCGAGAATTTGGTGATCTTATGCCCCACCTGCCATAAAATGCACGATATCGACCTCATCAGCACGGAAACGATTCTGCAATATGAGAGATCGACCCAAGGAAGTCGATTGGTCGAAGCGGATGAAAGATGCAGGAGCCAAAGCGGTCCTTACACGGAAACGGCGTGCGGCTACGCGTAAGGCGGTTGAAACACGGCGGCGTAAAAGGCTTGACTCTTTACTGCCCTTTATTCAACAACTCCAGCACACCATCACAACCTTTGAGTGCATAATCGGGGCGGGGGTGTCCTTCACTAAACACCCGCAGGTCATCTTCCGGAAGCACTGTCACAAAACTCTCGTCCATCTCGCCTGCTGAGTTCTCTACAGCGGCCAGATTCAGCCCAAAATGCCTAGCCAAAAAGGGGTACGTCGCAGTACGTTTTGAAGGGCCGTAGTCGTGACCCTCATCGGGAAAGTGAACGTTCTCGACTTTTTCCTTGGCAGCGAAAAATGAATAAATCCTCTGAATGTGAGGAAACTCGAGGCGAGGTGTGTTCGTCGTCCAATCCCCGCCATCGGAAACCAGAAGTAGGGGCTTAGGAGCCGCCAGCGCCGCGATCTCGACGTTGTTCGTTTCATACTCGTCTGTCTTATGGACCGGCATGGCACTCTCGCATTCGCAGCCGCCAAAGAAATGGGCTGATACCATGACCACGGGCATCGACAGGTCTATCCGGTCGTCGATCGCCGCCAGCAAAAAGCTTTGCGTGCCGCCTCCCGAAGCCCCAGTCACTGCAATCCGATCCTCATCGATGATGCCCAGCGAGAGGAGAAAATCGATTACCCGCATGCTGTTGTAGGTCTGAAGTCGCTGCACCTGAAAGCGGCGATGCTCACACTGCGTCGATTCCCCGTAGCCGACCATATCGTAGGCGAACGCCGCAGCACCCATGCGGGCCTGAGCAGCGCAGCGAGTTTGATTTGCCTCGGAGAGGCGGGCATTTTCAAAATGGCCGTGGGGATTCAGAATCCCGGGGATTTTCCCCTCAATTTTGGCCGGAAGATAGAGATTCCCGGTGACCCAAAAACCTGGCAAACTCTCAAACGCCACATTCTCAACCGTGTAACCGTCCATCTCGCGCTTACTGTGGCGAATCGGTTTTAAATCACAGGGCGGGGGAAGTTTTTCAAGTTGCATCCCTCGGCGGAGTCCCGTACGGAGCATCTCCGCTCTTGATTCCCACTCCGCTTGATCGTTGTAGGACTCGGCAAGCCTGGCGAGTTTCTCCGCCGCAACCGATTCGGAGAAAGCCCGACCACGGATGAGCGTCACGACTTGGGCTTGGGAGGATGTTGAGAGAGTTAAGCATAGAATGGCGGTCAGAAGACTTGTAAAAGAAAATCGCATAAACGAGTTGTTCCAGTAGTAAAGGTTCGTTTGTGGGTGACAGCCGAAACACCCAGCACCATATCACTCCCTAGAGGTGAAGGATTTGACATACCATAAAGAATATATTACAATTAAACTATGTGGGAGATCTACGAACACCGTCGTTTAGTGAAGCGTGTTCGCCAGATTCCCCGGGCAGTCCTTCAGCGTTACGAGAAATGGAAAGATATTGTTCACGTGTCCGGCCCCCAAGGACTTCGTTTGATTAAAGGCTTTCATGATGAAGCCCTGAGAGGCGAATGGGCGGGACACCGTTCTTCCCGCCTGGGATTGCAGTATCGGGTAATCTATCAGGTCGAGGCTAACAAAGTAAGGGTTTGGGTGGTGGATCTGGCTCCCCATGACTATCGGAAGAGGTAATCCAATGAATCGTAAGAATTTTCGGATCGCTCGCAAGTTGGTAGATGTTTCTGTCGGCGAATCGGTCCGAATTATCCGAGAACTTCAGGAGCTGAGCCAGAATGATTTATCCAATTTGACAGGCATCTCGCAATCCACGATCTCGGCGATTGAAAACGATCGTGTTAAGCTGGGCGTCGAGCGGGCAAAAGTCATCGCTCGCGCACTTCACTGTCACCCGGCCGTTCTGGTTTTTCCTGGATGGGACGTCGAGAAGGAATCGGCTGCTTGATCGCTCACAAAGCAACAATAAACCCCGCATTGCTTTACACAATGCGGGGCTTGAGACATCGAGATCGGCTTCGACATTAATCCAAGAACCCCGAAAGCTCCTGGCTGCGGCTGGGTTGTTGCAGCTTACGCACCGCCTTGGCTTCGATCTGACGGATTCGCTCGCGGGTCACTTTGAAAATGTGGCCCACTTCCTCGAGCGTATAACTATAGCCATCGCCCAGGCCGTAGCGAAGCTTGATGATCTCACGTTCGCGGTAACTAAGCGTCTTGAGCACCTTGGTGATCCGCGTTCGCAGCATTTCCTGGCCGGCACCGATGTGAGGGCTTTCGGCCCCCGAGTCGGGCAGCAAATCGCCAAAGTGGCTGTCCTCGCTATTGCCAACTGGTCGGTCGAGACTAATGGGATAGCGGCTCATGGCCAACACACGCCGGGCTTCGTCCACCGTACACTCGGCTGCACGGGCGGTTTCTTCGATCGTCGGCTCGCGGCCCAAACGCTGCAGTAGGGCACGCGACACGTTACGGACCCGACTCATCGTTTCGACCATGTGAACCGGGATGCGAATCGTGCGGCTCTGGTCGGCCACCGCGCGGGTGATCGCCTGGCGAATCCACCAAGTGGCATAAGTGCAGAACTTGAAACCGCGACGATACTCGAACTTGTCCACGGCCCGCATGAGACCTGCATTGCCCTCCTGGATCAAATCCAAGAAGCTCAATCCCCGATTGCGATATTTCTTGGCGATGGAAACGACCAAACGCAGATTGCCTTCCGAGAGGCCCCGTTTGGCCTGCTGGTACTTCGAGAAGATTTCCCGCAGGTAATGAACTCGGTTGCGCAGACTGGTAGGAGTTTCCTGGGTCATCCGCAGAATATTCCGATACTCGACCAGCAGCGGCTTCCGCTCGGACAGCGGCCTGCGATCCTTCTTCATCTGATCGAGTTGCTGCTTGAGTTCACAGATGCGGCGGTTGAAATCTTCGAGCGGAGCAATCATCGATTCGATCCGCTGAGTTCGCAGACCGAGTTCTTCGATGAGCATCACTGCCCGTCGACGCCGACCGGCCAATCGTTCCCAAGCAGCCTTCCGCAGAGCGGGCTTGACACTCTTGCTGGTCGCCAGGGTGTAGTCTTCTTCGTTGCGCTGGAGCAGGATTTCTAGGGTACGCAGGTTGTGCGGCAGGCGGCCGAGGATTTGTTCCTTTTCCAGCCGATCCGTTACCGAGACTTGTACCGTGCGGTCGAAAGGCAACTCGCCCTGATGGACGCGACTGAGCACCTTGTAAGCCACCCGAATCACATAGTCGCAGGCTAGCAAGCGGCGGCGAAATGCCGTGCGTGTGTGCTCGATCCGTCGGGCCAAGCTGATTTCCTGTTGACGAGTTAAGAGCGGAATCTCGCCCATTTGCGTCAAATACATGCGCACCGGATCGTCCGACCAGGACTCCAGGTCGACCGATTCGTCCTCGAACTCGTTGTCTATGTCGTTCGCAGAATCCTTTCCCTCGGAGTTATCATCCAGATCGAGCGAAAGATCGTCATCCAAATCGGAATCAGAGTCTTCCCCCAGGCCCTTGGTGTCAAAATCCTTGTCTACGTCGGAGACACTCGAGTCATCCTCCAAATCGTGATCCATGATCGCGTCGTACAAGTTAATTACTCCTCAAGTAAGTGATCTTCAGCTAGAAGATGATATTGATGAAATATGATGGTGAACGCTAAGCACAGGGCATATCGCCATCGCGGGACGCGGATCAAAAGGCATCAACGTTCCCCAGCGATTTGCCCGGTCCAACCGCATATACCGATGCAGCGAGGCCAGCGCAAATCGGGCCAGCGCCAATTGACACAGCGAATGTTTAAGAGCCAACAAGAATTCCCTCTGAAAAGCGACGGCGAGACAACCAATTCTAACACCAACACTTTGCATGGTAGGAAAGTTCCAAAATTTGGAAAAAAATTACGTTTACGTCACCTGCGATAGGCAACCAGCAATACATTTCACGCGATCTAAATTGCCTAATGCGACAGGATTAAAGGCCAGGTCACCAACAAGCAGACGATCCGTCAGCAAGGATTAAGCAAGATCAACCGACGTTCGCGTATTAAGCAGGTTCTCAAGATATCCAGCCTCAAGCCGGGAGTTCTGAAAATCTCGCTGCCTAAACAACGCTCAACGGACCGACTAAGCATGCCCCATGCCGAGTAAGAAAGTCCTTTAAGTCAGGAAGCCTCCCATTCAGGGGAAACAATTTGATGGAAAAACCAAAACACCTCGGAGCAAGAATTTGCACGCACTTGCACCGGACACGACTGCTACAGAGTTCTCACGACCCAAGGCTCAGAGTTCCCCTAGCCGTCAATGGCTATGCCAGCGGAGATTTGCCATAATGGCGTAAGTTCACCGGCCTGGAAATACTTCCTTCTCCAGTTCGAGAGGGAATTCCTAATAGCTCGATGGGTTGTCTTACTTTGCGTGCGGTGGCTATGGGGAGTGACTTGAGGGGAAGGGGGAGAACGACTTGTTTTCAACTTTATAATTATAATCGTAGGAAACCGAGCGTCTAGGGGTTTTTTTACAAAAAACTTGACAAAGGCTCAAGTTTGCAAGAACAGCCACCTTCGTCTTACTTGCTTTTCAGGTTAGGCAAGCCTGATCGCCTTACGGGATAAGGGGTTAGGCGCGATAGCTCTCTGGAAGCTGCGACGTAAAGCGGAGCCATTTTCTGTCCATCACCATCCACGACTATGAGAAAACAGATGCCTTCGAAATCACTCTTCGCGACCTTAATCTTTACCCTGGCCATGAGCACCTTGGCCGTCGCGGCCGAAGCAGACAGCGATTGGATCTCCCTATTCGATGGCGAGACTCTCGCCGGCTGGCATCAGGAAGGTGACGGGGACTGGGTCGTAGATGATGGTGCCATCGTGGGCAAGACTCAAAAGGCCGCTAAACTTTATGGCCTCCTCGTCAGCGACGAAGTCTACCGCAATTTTACGGTACGGCTCAAATTCAAATCGCTTCAGGGCAACAGTGGTTTCTATATCCGCATGGTGGTCGAGGAGCCCGACAAGGCCCATGGACTCCAGGTCGAGGTTGACCCCCGCAATGACTCGGGTGGGATCTATGAAAGTTATCGTCGCGCCTGGGTCTCGAAGCCCTCGGAAGAAGCACTGCGTGAATACTTCAAGCCCGACCAATGGAATGAACTAGAAATCACCGCTCGTGGCGGCGACGTGACCGTGAAAGTCAACGGCTTGACGAGCGCCGAACTGAAGGACGACCCCAGCAGACCGGCTGGACAACTCGCCATGCAAATGCACTCTGGCAATGAAATGCTGGTGATGTTCAAGGACATCGAGATCCGCTCGATTGCCGATAGCGAAGAGATGCAGAAAATTCCCACCCAGCCCAAATCGATTCAACCGAACGAACGTGACGAAATCGTGCTATCAGCCCTCGCGGCCCAGGCCGATGGCGTTCAATTCGCATACATGCCAAAGTGGGATGCGTTGAAATTTTCCGCCAGCATGGACCAGGTCTCCTGGAATCTCAAACACGTCAAGCCAGGAACCTATGGCATCTTTCTGGAGTGGTCCGCGGCACCCGAGGACGCTGGCAATCTTATGATTCTCCAAGCGGGAAGTAATCAACTGCAATTCAAAGTCGAGAGCACGGGCACCAGGGATAACTACCAAATCAAACAGATCGGACGCCTCACGCTCGAACCAGGAGCAGAGACCATCACCCTCAAGTCACCAGCCCTGAATCTCCGCGAACTAAGACTGGTGCCTGTACCTGAGTAAAGTAAGCGACAGCGACGAATTCCGTCCGAAGTTAGCCGGCAGTGTTCCATTGCTAAATTCCAATCCGAGAATTCAATTCAGCATCTTTATGAGACAACAACTTGCTTACCCCAGCAACTCATCGCGTTGCTCCGCGAGAACGGGAGTCCAGACCTTAACAAATCGGCTTTTGGTCGCAAGATAACGCACGACCAGGGTTTCTTAATCCACAACCACTAAAAGATGCTTGAACAAACTCGGAGATACAAAGGAGATGAAAAACAGAATTTGATGACAAGAAGACTAAAGGGCCCCATGTTCCCGCCGACTCATGATCCCAAGCTTTGCTTGAACTCGATCAATCTTTCGCGTTCGGGGAGCCGCTTGTAATACTCGTCCAGTGGATAGCAACCACTCAACAACCCATGTCGCGGGGCGGTGGTGCAATCGCTGAATGTGCGGCAGACGAGTTTCCGCGTGAGCTTACCTTGCGTCAGCACGTCGTGTGGCAGCTCAGGATAGCTCAGCACCATACGACCCAGGCCGACGAGATCGACCCAGCCCGCGCGAACTACGGCCTGGGCGACGTGCGGCAGATAGTCTTGCAAGTAGGAATAGCCCGAACCAACCAGTGGCAAGTCCCCCATCGCAGCTTTGCATTGCCGTACCACGTCAATCTGGCGCCACACCCCGACCAGCGGATCTTCAGGGGGCAAGTAGCCATCGCTGGGGGGGAAAATGGCTGGGCGTTGGATGTGGGGATTGTAGTAAGGACTGCCGCAACTCAGGTTGATCGTCGCTACACCTGCTTCTTTGAGCATTCGCATAAGCTGAATGGGTTCAGTGAGGTCGTATGCGAGTGGGTTCTCTGGAGCGGTGCCAAACCCACAGTCGTACGGCATCAGCTTGGAGAAATCCATCGGCTGTCCAACCTCGCGGCTTGTGCGGTAAGGCACGAAGTCGAAGATGCTCAGTCGCACCCCAACCATCAATTCGGGCAACTCGCTCCGCACACGTCGGATGACTTCCATGAGCAAGCGACTGCGCCCTTTCAGATCACCGCCAAATTTTCCCTCCCGTCGCCGGGCACTCAAGAATTCGTGTAGTAGGTAGCCATGACACGCCTTGATGTCGACGAACTGAAAGCCTACTTCTTGAGCCAGTCGCGCCGCGGCCACATAGTTGTCGATCAGGCTTGCCAGCTCCTCGTCTTTCCAGACGATCGATTCATCATTGAAATCGAGGCCATACTTGTCGTCCAACAGCGGATGATGATAGGCGATCCGCGGCTCAAAACGCTGCTTGTCGTGTGGTTTGCAAAAGCGCCCCGAATGGGTCAGTTGCAGGCCGACCAGCAACCCATCGAGCGAACCGGTTTGCTCAATATGACCCGCATGGAGTTCCGCGAGCAATGCCGTCAGGCCGGCGCGATTGTTCTGAGTCGCCAAGGTTTGATTGGGGTTCGCCCGGCCATCTGGTTGCACTGCCGCGGCCTCACCTCCCCAGATGAGTTTAGCGCCGCTCCGGCCAAACCGACGCCAGCGGCGGAGCGTGTATTCGCTCGGGCTGCCGTCGGGGTTGGCATCCCAACCCTCCATCGGATGGATACACCAGCGGTTGCCAACCGCGAAATCCCCGATTTGGATCGGCTCCGCCAAGGGTGAGCCGGAGTCAGCCGTTAGGCACGTCTCGTCGACAGGTAATTCAATTTTCAATTGGGCGAGCCGCTCCCGAAGTTGTCCGACAGTGCGTAATTGGGCAATTTTTGTGTAAGTGGGATCTTCCATTCGTTTCGTACCTAGCTCTTCAAAGAGAAGTTGATAAGAAAGCCTGATTCTAGAATGACAGCGTCAGGGATTCTATCGTCGATCGGGAATAGATTAACCGGATTGCAATGAAGAAATCGATTTTTGGCACACTTATTGCATACCTACTTCGGCACAACCGCGAAGCTGGCAGCCTGGCAGTGCTTGGAACACACTTTCGGGGCCGTAACAGAGAAGAGAATTGCTCGCCGGGGTCGGTTGAGAATAGGCAAACGATTGGGGACCTTGACTATAATGACAATAGTTTTCGCCGGCTTGAACCTCCCCAAATAGCCGTCGATTAGAGTTGTCCAAGGTCCAATCAATTTAGCGGGTCGGTAGGTCGGAGAGCGATTTGCTGGCCCGCTTGTTTTATTTTTTGTGTATCATAATAAAACAGGTGTTTAATTATAATACATGGCTCAATGCTTCTTTGTCAGGGAGAAAAGCCTGAAATCGCATCACAAGCAAAAGAACAAGATAAATCTTGGTGAGGGATTCAAACCAAACCAAAATAGATTGAATGTCATCTCACTCGGTGATGACTTCTTCCG
Organism: Bythopirellula sp.; assembly: GCA_041738415.1. Taxonomy (GTDB): domain Bacteria; phylum Planctomycetota; class Planctomycetia; order Pirellulales; family Lacipirellulaceae; genus Bythopirellula. The sequence continues at coordinate 18,289 of JBGSPU010000132.1, read as the reverse complement.
AGACTTCCTGATCAGCAGATTTCACAGCTTCCTCTTTAACTTCCTCAGAAATCGACGTTAGATGCTCGGTACCCTTTGGAAAGAGCGCATCGTTGATCGAGGGGAGCATCAACTCGGCAAATTCAGCGGCAACATTTTGGTCCGCTGTATTTTCGTCGACTAGCACATCGCTCGTGAAATAGACCTTGTAGAGTGCTCTCGAAAGACCATAGTGGACCCGAGGATATTCAGGTGCCTCCCAATGGTCATGATCGGGGTGATTCCAGGCCCAGAAGACTCGTTCCACACGACGGCCAAAGGCGTCATCTTTGATAAACTTCCCCGTGAAGAAATCGGCCGTCTTATCAGAGGGCAGATCCATGTGGTGTTTGATCTGGATTCCGTCCTGGCGAAAGCCTGACGCAGGATAGCAAATATTGGGCGTGTGACGGCAGACATCGCGCGAGTGGCCCACGATAAGCCATAAGGTGACCGCACGACCGTTCTTCTCATTCTTGTAGCGACGAGAGACATAATTGACCGCGCCTGCGGTATTTTTGACGATTTCATCTACAGGAAGGTCTTCACCGACCCAATCGCCAATCTGTTTGGGAACCTGTTCAAAGCGTTTCCCCAACTCAGCAGCTTCAGCACCAGGCTCGCCCCAGTAATCTTTCAGGTAGAATTGCTCGTAAAAGCAGAGAGAGATAATGAAAATTCCGCCAGCGAGGGCAGGTAACAATAGATTGCGATCCATAGAAAACTCTAGCGAGAACGGGGACGGGCTACCACTATCTGTTACGGTAGGCATCCCCCGACTGCCTGTCAAGAATTGCCGGTAGTGCGAACCGGGAGACTAGGAGATTTCGGGCCTATAATCGCCTCAAGCGGAACAATCAGTTCTTTGATCACCGGGACAAACAATCCCAAAGGGGTGTTTATGAGTAATCGAGAAAGAAACTGCTTCTGTAGTATTACTCGTCGTCTAATGAGATGTCGCTGGTTTCGATGTAGATCGCCTGATGGAGTTCTTCGTCGGTCGGCTTATAGATGTTTTTGGCTGCCGGATTGGCGAGATGGATACTGCTTACCTGCTGCAATTCCGCCGATGTCCTCACTATGTGACTCTCTTCAGTGGAAACATTATCCTCGCTTGCAACCGTACTAATCCGGCTCCGATTGGCCACGACAGTTGGACCCGACTTGGACTGCGTCTGTGGCAGAGCAATGTACGGTGTTACAGCAAGCGCCGCACTTAGACTTTGTGGCAGAGCAGGCGGACCGTCCTCGATCAGAGGGAGTTGTTGCAGCTTTCCTGGGGGCAAGAAACCTTGAGGATCAAAACCTGGCAGGCCAGGTAAGCCTGGCAGCTCAATATCTTGCCCGGCGGGCTCTGCACCATTTAATGCAGGTTCAGCCTGTGGGTTCCCATCGGGGACAGCAGGCTTGGCGGCACTCGAAGCAGGGGTTTTCTTGGCTGGACCACGGAGATCTTCTTGCTCGGGGCGGGGAGGCTGGTAAGGTTTTAATCGTTCAAGAATGCTGCTTTCGGTTTCCTCAGCCTTCGTAGGGGTCAACCCAACTTGATCCCCCGGCCAGGGACGCCAACGAGTCTTGTAGTTTCCCCAGGTGTCAGGTTTGGGATAACACGTTCCGTCAGCGGCACATGGACTAGGAGTAGGTGGCTGACATTCATTGGCCCGGGCCATTCTCGAATTGCCCAACTCCCATGCCAGGACCACGGCAAGAATCGATCCTAACAAACCAATACCGATTTTCGAAACGCGAGACATAATACTTCCTTTGCACATGCGGAGTTGCTCTTTGCTTATAAGAGGTCGTGGATTGGATCCTTTCATAGGCCTCTTGAACGCTAACGGCGATTCACGGGGTGTTCTAGATCTTAGAATGTGTTCCCTAAGCCAAATCGCACGATACGGTTAAGTGCTGAGGTACTGAGTGATACAAAACCGAAGATCGACTCGAAAGGACGGAGAATCTTGGCCACGGTTGCTGTGCCCGCAGAGTAGCGATCTTCGGCGATAAACAAGCGATCACCCGGCATGAGTTGGTAATTCGTTGCCGTAGCCGCACCCCGACTGATATCTACCCAGTTGACGGGGAGGATCTGTTCACAACCCACCCCATTCGGAGCCGGTCGGGCTATCCACATCCGCGACGATGAAACTTGAGAAATACCCCCGATCGATGCGACCGCGTCTAGCACTGTTTCGTTGCCCGTGATCGGCAGACGTGTGACGTCGTCCCCAAAGCCACCTCCCTGGGTGATGACGTAGTAGAGCTTGCTGTTGTATGCCAACACGTCAACAAAGACTTCGGGGCTCTCCAATTTCAAGCTCAATTGCTCTTCAATAACAGCCCGAGCTTCTTCGATGGTCTTGCCGGCCACGAAAGCCGAACCGTAAGTTCCCAAGTTGACTCGGCCGTCCGGACCGACCAGGTGTTGGCCAGTAACCGCTTGGGCACCGGCAGACTGCAAAAGCGAGATTGAAACGTCAACATCGGTGAGAATTTGGGAGAGTTGCCGACGAACTTCATCTTCGGCTTCTTCCAAGGTCAGGCCCGTTACCTTGATTCTACCGTAGGCTGGCCCCAGGTTGATGCTGCCATCGGCGTCGACCGAGTAGGCATCGTCGATGGGCTTATCCGGGAAGGCACCAGAAACTCGGACGAGAAGCGCGTCAAATGTCTCGATCTTGTGAGGTGATTTTGGGACTAATTTGACACCCTCGATAAGCAAAATATCCGGAGGCTCGATCACATACCGAGGTAACGTCACCTTCTCCAGTTCGCGCGGCACCGAACTCTCCATCGGAGGCTCTGGTGGAGTGACCGGGAAAGGATCGCGTGGAGCGAGAAAAGCCGTACACCCTGAACTTCCCAGCAACACTGCGAATATCGCAAGTGTCTTGGCTAAACCGGTTTGTCGACTGTTGCTGAGCTTCATTTGAGACTCTCACTTCTAGCGAGGGGTATCCGCGGTGACAGGTCAGTGGCGTGTTATGCACCCCTGCAACCGGCAACTGTTTCCTGACAGCTACAATGCCTATAATCGGTAAGGTTTAACACCGACTTTGATCCGAGTTCGAAAAACCGAGGAAATGCGTAAAAAATGCAGCTAGCAACTGCCATTATGAGCAGGAAGACTGCGATGTCGCATTGTGTCGCGGGCTGAGCTTTTGGAGTGTCCAGTGGCGGACGAAGGGGGTCAGAGGTCGCCAGAATTAGCAGATCTGCTATCACCGCCCTAACTGTATGGCTAATAAGAGGTTCTGACGCCTGATGGGGGGGGTACCCGTTTGACAGCTTTTTAGATTGCGCTTATCCTCACATTAAGCGACTCTGCTGCCAAGGGCTGGCGAATTCGGGGCAGGCTGCCCCTCCCAGGATGTTCGAGCGGAGAAGATAAGATTTTTGAAACCAAGTGATACCAGCGCCAACTACCGGTGCTTCAACGGGCAAGAGTCTTATTTCGGACACAGCACGCTCAATGATTACAGTACGTCGATCGAGCCCTACTATTTTTTTCTAGTCTACACTCGCGGATTAAGCTTTTATGGCCAGCCAGATTCACCCCTTTTCTACCTTCGAAACGGATGATCATTCGGTCCAGTTGAGCCATTCCCAGGAACAGGCTGCTTGGATCAGCTTCGGAGTGTTGGTGCTACTTCTAACTCTGGGCTACGGAAATATGCTGGAGTTCACTGCCCATTCCTGGTCGGATGGGTTGTATTCCCATGGCTACATCATTCCCGTATTTGCCGCAGGTTTGTTCTGGTACCGCCGCAAACGACTTACGGCAGTTCCCAATCTCGAACGGTGGATTGGAGTAGCTATTTTACTTTCTTGTCTGTTGGTGCGGCTCTATGCCTCTTATCTCGATATTAATCCCTTGGACCGCTTGAGCTATATCGGGGCACTACTGGGAGTTTGTCTCATCGTCGGCGGATATGACATGCTGCGCTGGGCAGGCCCTCCGATAGCTTTCCTGATTTTCATGTTTCCCTTGCCATCGAGGCTTGAAAACACGGTGCTGCTGAAACTACAGACTTTGGCAGCCATGAGTAGCACCTGGACCTTGCAATTGCTGGGCATCCCGGCTATCCGCGAAGGGAGTCATATCATTATTGAAAAGCTTCCCTTAGAAGTGGCGGATGCCTGTAGCGGTTTGCGGATGGGAACCATCTTTGGGGCGATGTCTGTGGCTTTGGCGATGGTGATCGATCGCCCGTGGTGGGATCGATTAACGATTCTGGTATTCGCAATTCCAGTTGCTTTGGCGACGAACATTATCCGGATCACCCTGACTGCCCTGCTATACTTGGCATTCCCCGATAACGAAGCAGTGCATCATTACATTCACAACTGGGCTGGACTGGCGATGATGCCAATTGCCCTGGGTTTCTTGTGGATCGAGTTAACACTTCTTTCCAAGCTAACTGTTCCTATCGAATCCGACGATTACGCGGGTTTTAGTGCAGTCCATGGTTGATACTAGCACGGATGATCACTTGGCCCAGAGAAATCACTGGAGTGGCAGCATGTTGCCCTCTGACCACATTGCGGTGAGAATGATAAACGTGGCAGTCGGAACGAACTGCATTATTTGCATGTTGGCAGGTGAAATAGTGCCAGGCCCAGGAATTGGCCCGGTTGTTGCGAGCAGGAGTCACTACGGAATATCCGCCACTTCCTCAAGGCAGAGGGGATGTCGGACAAAGGAACGCCAGAAGCTGAATTGCCTACTACTTTTCTTTCTCCAAATCGGCATGCTCAGCCCTACCTGGTCCAATTAGTTAGCGTTGTCAAGATTTGCGAACTGGTTGCTCTGGGCGACATTCGCATAAATCGAGCGTTTTTCAGAGAGGTTTTCGATGAAACAAGATTCTAGATTCAGTGGTTCTGAAGTCATGTATCCGCCCATGGCAGTCAATAATGGGCCAGCGCAGCCGCTGGTGCCAGCCAATGCACCCTACGCAACCCCTGGCGTCGGGCCATTTCCTGGTGCGCAACCGCGAGGACCGGAGATTCTCACTGGTCCGCTCAATCAGACCTGGATTATCAATTGCTTGCGTAGGCGCTGGCTCTCGGCCCTACTGCTGGGAACACTAGGAGCAATACTCGCTGCCTTGTTGTTGATGTGGCTTTTTCCCCTCTCGTCTCAAGTGGTGGCCTACTTGCAAGTAGAGCCTCAGGAGTCTGAGAATATTTTTGAGGAAAGACCACGTATGTCGAATCCGAAAGAGTTCGAGATTTTCCAGCAGACCCAACTTACGTTGCTGAAAAGTCAATTCGTTTTGATGGCTGCTCTGCAACGCCGCGACATTGCTCAACTCAACGCAGTGCTGAGGAATCGCCCTGATGAACTCACTTGGTTGAATGACGAACTGCGCGTTTCGTTTCCGGGAGAAGGTCAAGTCCTGATGGTCAGTTACGAGGGCGACGAAGACCCTGAAGAAATGAAGAAGATTATCGATGCCGTTGTGAGTGCCTACAAGCAAGATGTTGTCTATGCAGCTCGCGCCATTAAAACAGAAGCACACGCCAGTATGGAGGCCCTGCACAAAAAACTTCTGGTGGAATTGCGTGAGAAAATTGAAAAAATGCAAACGCTCCAGAAAGAACTAAAAGGGGCAGGTTCGCCCAATGCGACAGCAGAACTCAACATGTTGATTCGTGATGTCGGAACGCTTCAACAACGGATTTTCGACGCCCAGCAAGAATTGGTCGATCTCGATGTCAATCGCGAACTACGAACGCGTGAACTTCAAAGCCCCGCAGCGATGAAACAGGCAATCGCCGAGGAATTGAACAAAGACCCTACCTTACAAGGTTACCAGGCAGAGCAATACGCTCTCTCGCAACAAGTTCGCCAATTGCAAGCAATCAGCAAGCGGCCTAGTTCTCCTGAGATTAAGCGACTGCAACAAAGCATACAGAGTGTAGCAGCAGCAGCCCAACAATATCGGGCAGAAATGGAACGCGAGCTGACCAATCAATATAAAAATGCGCCTAACGATGCTATGCAACTTGTGATGACAGAATTTATCATGCGTCGCAATGCTCTCAATCAGTCGCTCACTGATTTGCAAAATGACCTCGACCTCAAGAAGGAAGAGATTGAAGCACTGGGACAAGAGAACGGTGAGCTTGCGATGCTTCAAGCTGAAGTCGAAAAGCTCCAAGAAATTGAGCGGCAGATGGCTTTGCGACTCCAAAGTTGGAAGTTTGCAGACGAATCCTCAGCCGAGCGGATTAAGGTAATTCAAAATGCCTTTTCCACGGAAAAGATCAATGTTTATCAACGCTATGCCATTGCCTCGATCGGTGGTCTTGCCGCATTTTGTCTGACTTGCTACGGCATTGCTCTGTTGGAATTCCGAAGACGAAAGTTGAATTCTCCCGAGGATGTTGATGAAGGTTTGGGGATCCGAGTGCTGGGAGTCTTGCCGTCGGTCGCTTCACGCAAAGCGATGTCGCCAGGTAGCACCACGGCGGCTCAGCTTTCCGAGTCCATCGATAATGTACGTGCTACCTTGATGCACGACTCGACCTCGCGTCCGCGTCAAATTGTGTTGGTGGCCAGTCCCTCTTCGATGGAGGGATCAACTACCGTGGCGAGCCACCTGGCTTTGAGCCTGACTCGAGCCGGGCGGCGTACTTTGTTAATCGACGGTGACCTCCGTGATCCGTCCTTGCACAAGTTGTTCGGCATGCCCTTGGAAGATGGCGTCAGCGAACTGGTGCGTTCCGAGATTGAAATCGCCGATGCCGTTCGCCCCACAAGCACCGAAGGACTCTGGTTGATGACGGCTGGTCAATGCGACATGGATGCCATCCATGCCTTGGCGACCGATCAACTCCAGCCGATTTTCGAGAAGCTGCGAGGCGAGTTCGACTTCGTGATCATCGATGGTGCACCGATCCTCGGACTCTCTGACTCCTTGTCGATTGGCCAATACATCGATGGGGCGATTCTCACGGTGTTGCGTGACCACAGTGGTGTGCGAAGTATTCATCAGGCTTCCGAGTTGCTCAAGAGCTTGGGCATCCGTCTCATTGGCTGCGTGGTCAACGGCATGCCGTTCAAAGCAGACCGCCGGATCACTCGGATTCAGAACGGGCCAAGTAAGACCAAGCGTTTGGTTGCCGCAAAGGAAGACTGATCGCCTGAAACATCTCTCAAGCGACCCAGCGCGGCGTCGAACCGGTAATTGGGTTCGACGCCGTTTTTTTTGTGAGGTGGCTGACAACAATCCCACCCAGACAGTTCGCCCTCTGGCGGCACTCTGGCGGCGACCTCTTCCGCCAGCGGGAGAGGTGAATCCAGAGTACGATGACGTTGACCCGTTGTGCGCCCGGGGCTGACGTGCAGCAAGCCCGCCACGAGGGATTGCCACCTCTCTTGGTCCGATGACTCGCGGTCGGGGTATTGCATGTGTTATGCTCGGCGGGAGCAAGCTGGAATGCGTAACCGAACACAGAGATCTGATCGGCCACCACCGGACACAACCCATGGATTTGCAGCAGCGATTCGCGGCTCTCGGTAGAGGAATCTACGACAATCGCTGGTGGGTTATCTTGGCCTGGATCCTGGCGGTGTGCCTGCTGCGTTTTTTTTCTCCCGCATGGTCGTCGGTCGCTCGTGATGGCGATCTGGAGCAGTTGCCTGCCGATACGGCCATCGCCCAAGGGGAGAAGCTCAATTTAGCGGCATTCCCAGCGGACGTTTCTAAGAGTCAATTGGTCCTTGTGGTGGCTCGACCCAAGGGCGTGCTTTCCCTAGACGATCGGAGATTTGCAGTTCTGCTGGGGCACAAGATCGGCGAGATCCTGGGTGAGAACGTTGTCGACGTGTGGACCGAGAAAACGCCAGCGATTGGCTCATCGCTTCTTAGTAAGTCAGGCCAAGCCGTAAGAGTGGTCGTGAGGCTGACGAATGAGTTTATGGCGACCCAGAATATCAAGCTACTGCAACAGACGAAGCAGATCGTGGCAGACGCGGCTAATGTGACTCCCGCGGGCTTGGAGATCGGCATTACCGGGTCGGCGGCGATCGGTGGAGATATGCTCAGCGCGGCTGCCGAAAGCGTCCAAAACACACACACGACCACCATTGTGCTGGTGGCCGTGGCCCTCTTGCTGATTTATCGTTCTCCGTGGTTGGTGCTTGTTCCCATGTTGGCGATTGGCGTCGCAACGACGGTCTCGATCGATCTGCTTGCCATGCTCGCCGGTTGGAGTCAACACCACCCGGCAGTCTGGCCTGAAATTCAAGTATTCACTACCACCAAAATCTTTGTGATCGTGATTCTGTTTGGATCGGGCACCGACTACTGCCTCTTTCTGACAGCTCGCTTCCGTGAAAACCGCTCATCTGGCCTTTCCCTGCGTGAATCTCTGGTTGGGGCTATGCAACATGTCGGCACCGCATTGGTGGCCAGTGCCCTGACCACGATTGTCGGATTGGCGATGATGGGTTTCGCCCAGTTTGGAAAATTCGCATACAGCGGACCAACCATTGCGATTTGTTTGGCAGTAACCTTGCTGGCCTGTTTGACGTTTGTTCCCGCGCTGTTGTCCACCCGCTTGGGGGCAGTCATTGAGCGCGGCGAAGATTCGACTCCAGATAACTATTGGCTAGCTTTTTGGGAACGATTGACCGATAGCATACTCAGACGTCCCAAAAGAATACTTGTCCTGAGTCTGTTGGTCGCTTTGCCCTTCGCATGGTTTGGCTGGAGGGTGAATGTCACCTACGACTTGCTAGGTGAACTATCAGCAAAGCGCACTTCACGCCATGGAACCGATATGCTGCGGCATTACTTTCCACCGGGTGAAATCGGACCCCTGGTGGTGTTGGCAGAGCTGGCTTCGGGAAACCTGAATGCAGTCGATGGTCAACTCACTATCGCTGAGTTAGCGAAACCTCTCAATGATGTGTCTGGAGTTGAGCAGGTCCGCAGCCTCTATCAGCCACTAGGAAATCCCCCCGGCAGCGTAAGTCTGTTTTCTAGCGAGGGGTTGTTGGCACTGGCCGCCAAAGGGAGTCCGCTGACAGAAGCGGTTTTTGTCTCGCGGGCACCGAACCTGGCGGGACGGGTGACGCGGCTATTTCTCATCCTCGATTCGCAGCCCTTTTCGCGCGAAGCGGTAAACATTTGCAATGCGGTAGAGAGCAAATTGCAAGAAATCAAAGCCGACGTTCACTCACCTTGGCACCAGGCACGATTTGAACTTGCCGGCCCAACCGTCGGGATCCGCGACCTGGAGAGAATCACGCTCCAAGACCGGTATCTCATCGAGTTGTTGGTGATCTTCGCCGTGCTCTTGGTTTTAGTTTTCTTGCTACGTCGGGTCGTCGTCTCCTGTTTTTTGATCGTGACCGTGGTGTTGAGCTACCTGGTCACAATAGGTATCAGCAATCTGCTCTTCTCGCTTGTTCGAGGCGAGAGTTATGTCGGACTCGATTGGAAGGTCCCCTTGTTCTTGTTCGTGCTGTTGGTAGCAGTCGGCCAGGATTACAACATCTATCTCGTGAGTCGGGTCATTGAAGAACAACGCGCTGGCCAACTTCGGGCTGGGTTGAGAAGAGCTGTTATTCAGACAGGTGGCATCATCACAAGTTGCGGCATCATCATGGCAGGCACCTTCGTCTCGATGACCACCAGCGAACTCAATGGGATGATTGAGCTGGGGTTCGCCCTCACGCTGGGGATACTGCTCGACACCTTTGTTGTCCGCACCATCGTGGTACCGGCGTTCCTGGGATGGCAGGCCTCTCGGGCCAAGTAGGACACGCTTGCCGAGCGGGACTTACCGCTGATTCGTGGAGAATTAAGCGTTTTCGGCCTTTCCTGCGGCGCAGTCTGCTTGACCTGGACCAAACGCCCGTTTAGCCTGAATAAACGGGAGCAGAGAACTTCTACGCACGGAATTCGTGCGATTTTCACCGCAAGGCAAGCGGCCAACATGCTTATGTTGGTCTCGCGGGAGGCTCAGTCTGCGTCTACTTCGCGGCGATGCTCCCGCCACACTTCATTCGCTGTACGACCTGCATTTTTAACGCCGACTACTGCGATTCGGCCAAGGAACCTTGAGATGGTACTCCGTAAGCTCACTTGCGCTTTAGCAACTTGCCTACTTTTGGCTCAACAAGCCTCGGCAGCCACGACCCCTTTGGGGGGCTTCATTCCCTTTGTGGGGATCGGACTAACGGACGAATTCAAAAATGCCAGCACGGATTTGACGGGCACCTTTTTTTTGGCCGATCCTGAGACTTCGATAGTCGGCAATCCTCTTTCGGGGGGAGGCACGCCTTATTACGACATCGCACTGCTCGACACCGGGGCGGCCACTCACATCCTCACTCCGCAGGCGGCGGGGATCAACGGGTTCGACATTGACGGGAACGATTTCGATGGCACCAATGTTCAACAAATCGGAGGCGCCACAGGAATTATCTTCCTGGAGATCAACGATCCGCTGGCAATTTTTGCAGGGGGACTCAAGAAATTCACCGCCAGCGGCTCCACGCTCACCAAGCTCCCCGGGGAGAACCTGCGCGGGCAGTCGAGCGTCGCCACCTTGAGTGCACCCACGGAGTGGAAACTGCCCAACATTCTAGGTTTGCCGATGGCAGCGCAACACGCCATCACGATCAAAAACAGCGAGCCGCAGATTTTTGAACTCGGCGGCCGCACCGTACGTACCCCCGAAGTGGAGTTCGGCGACCTTGGCATTGGTGGAGGGAACATCACGCGCCGAGCTCCGCTGAAACTGCGACCCGGTGCGTCGTTTATCGCTGGCCCGCTTTACATTCAGAATCTCGACATCCTTGGTGGAAACTTTGATTTTCATGAGAATCCGCTTTCCCCAACGATTATCGAAAACGGTGGATTGTTTATCGACGTGGATCTGGCGCGAGGCACGAAGTCACTCCAAGACAAAGAATTCCTTTTCGACACAGGAGCTGACCTCACCGTCGTGAGTGAGATCACCGCCGCCCGACTTGGGTTCGATCCGATTCTCGACACACCCGACTTTGTGCTCGAAGTGGAAGGATCGGGGGGCGTTTCCGCTGGTGTTCCCGGCTTTTATCTCGACGAGTTGAACATTGATACGGTCGGCGGAACTTTTACCATGTACCATGTGCCGATTGCCGTGTTGGATGTCACTAATCCCAACGATCCAGGAAATATCATCGACGGCATCCTTGGTATGCACTTGTTCACAGGCCGCGACTTGGTGATCGACACCAATCCTTCCATTGGCCAAGGAGGTGTCGGGCCGAGTCTCTACATTAGCAACCCGGTCACGGAGACACACACCTGGACTAGCACGCTTGCTTCCACGAGCTTTGTGACCTCGACCAACTGGACGGCCAATGGCGTGCCGAACCAAATGTGGGTTGCTGATTTACGCAATACAGCCATCGCCTCGCAACAGGTGAATCTGTCTACTAATTCCACCGTCAACCAATTGGTCGTTGCCGCTGGGACTGGAAAGCAAATGGATTTTCAACTTACGAGTACAGCCAAACTCACTTCCTTCGGCGAGATTCTCATCGAGCAAGGGGGCTCGATCTTGCTCAATGGCAGTGGCACACGACTCGATGCCCAGTTTGTCAACATCGAGGGTGGTACGCTGCGGGGCAACGGCAGCGTATTCGTCGGTTCCGGCCCTATCACGGGTGTCGTGCGAAATCTCTCGGGTCGTGTTGAGCCGGGCAACGGCATTGGCACCTTGGAAATCATTGGCGATTTTTCCAATCTGGTCGACGGGACCTTGGCGATTGAGCTTGGAGGCACTTCGACAGGACAGTTTGATCTGTTGGACATCGAGCGTTTCGCATTTCTCAGTGGCACGCTCGAGGTCTCACTCGTCGGCTTCACACCTGCGATTGGAAACATGTTTACTTTTCTCGCGACGGCACCCGCTGGCGTCAACGGCGAGTTTGACAATCTCGTGCTCCCCGGCGGGTTTCAATGGGGCATCGACTACCTTTCTGACAGCGTCGTACTGAAAGTGCTAGGCCTGGGGACACCGGGCGATTTCGACTCAGACGGCGACGTCGATGGACGCGATTTTCTTGTCTGGCAGAGAAACCCCAGCGTCGGCAGCTTGGCCGATTGGCAGAACAACTATGGGATTGGAACCGTGATGTCCCCGGCCACGGTGGTACCCGAGCCGAGTGGCCCAGTCCTCTTGCTCTGGGCAGTTGCGGCATTCTCAATCGGGCGGGTTCGGAAGCGTCAGCATCCGGAGCGAAATGCGTCTGTGTCCGTTATTACATTTCGTTAATTCTCCGGTCGCTTACATTCCCGACTTGCCAGATTCCCCCCCGATGATAATCGAGGAAGAACGCCCCCCCTAGCTCTCCAGGGGGGGTACGCTAAGGGGTTTTCACTTAGATGACGAAAAAATTCTTGCATTGCTGGGAAACGTTTGCCAGAATGGGGGGCAACTTATCTGATGCTTTCACACCTTGGGAGTAAGTCTACAATGTTGCAACGCCATTGGTTTTCGATTCTGATCCTTGCCGTTTTCATGAGTGGCCACGCAAGACAATCTAGTGCAATCACGAGAACCTGGATCGGCGGCGCTGATTTTTGGAATATCGATGGCAACTGGGACCCTACCGGTCAGCCCCAACCGGTAGACGATGCGATCGTCGACGGCAGCCCCGAAGTCACCGACGTGGAGATATTCAGGAACTTGACAAATTTGGGTTCTGGAAATATCCGCATCACCACCGGCACGCTGCAACCGGTGGGCAACACGACAAACACGGGCACGATCAACATCGGCGACGGGTCGGCCATTCGTTCGAGTTTCAACCCTGGCAACTCCACCACGCTTTCGGGCAGCGGCCAGGTCATTTTGCAGAACAGCGACAACTTGCCCGGATCAAACGCCACCATTGTCGGCGGCAGCAACGTTGATGGGGCCGTGACCAATGCGGCAGGGCATACTATCCGCGGTGAGGGGAGCATCACGCTGAACTGGATCAACGAGGGGACGATCATTGCGGAAGAGACAACCGGCGATTCCTCGGCTGTGTTGCGGCTCAACAACATCGCAAGCTTCGTCAACAACGGCGAATTCCGCAGCTCACCGGGGGCGACGATCAATCTCAACTTTGCGCAATATTCCCAAGGTGCGAGTGGGCAGCTTATTGCCGACAGTGACAATATCACGCTCACCGGCGGGACCAGTATCACTGGCGGTTCGCTGGAAACGGTCGGCGGCGGCGTCTTTGACGCCAATGGCCTGATTACCTTGGTGGACGTGATCGTTAACGCGCCGATCGATAATTCCAATACTTCAGGGCCGATCAACGATGCCAGGCTCTTCGTCAGCGGTGGCGGGATCACGAACAATTCCACTATTACCGTCGCGGGAACAAGTGGCAGAATTTCCCAATTTGGATTCACCGACCCCGGCACGCTCGATGGTACGGGCGAAGTCGTCCTCATCGGCGGCAACAGTCAAACATTTATTGGCGTCTTCCCGGGCATTGCTGATGAATTCATCCACGGAACCAACCACACAATCCGCGGGGCCGGAGGCATTGGCTCACCCATCATCAACAACGGCACAATCCGCGCCGAAGTCCAGGGCGGCAATGTGTTGACGATCAATCTACCCCAAACAAACAACGGACTCATGGAAGCCGCCTCGGATGCGATTTTGAGATTCGTCGCCAACGTTTCCAATACGACACAGTCGGCGAGCGGAGTGATCTCTGCAGCTGACGGGGGTCGGGTTGAATTCGCTGGGGGGCAGACGATCACTGGGGGGACGTTGCGCAGTGTCGGCAGCGGCGTGATTGCCATTGACGAAAATCCACCGACTTTCACCGACCTCACCATCGACACCGGGACGAACGTCAATGTTGCTGGGGGACGTACGCTCAGGATTGCTGGCAACAGCATCACCAACGAAGGTACAATCACACTCAACAGCAATAGCGTAAATCTCGCCTCGGTGTTGCTCTACAACAACAGCCTCACCCTCGATGGTAGCGGCGAAGTCGTGCTCAACACCACGGGCAATAACGCCGCGCGTATCGCAACTCAAGTAGCAGACACCGTGCTCACCAACGGAGCGGATCATACGATTCGCGGCAGCGGCTTTCTCGCTGGTCCGATCGTTAACAACGGCCTCATTGCGGGGGATTCATCCACCAATGACATTGATGTGTTCGCTCGACTGAGCGGCACGGGAACCCTGAAGGATGTCGAAATCTCAATCAATAGTTTCGTGGGCACTGGCGTGCATGCCCCCGGTGGCTCGGCCCCCGGTACCACGACCGCGATCGTTCCACTCGAAGGGAGTTACAAAATCACGCATTCCCAGGCTCGCTTGGAAATCGAGATCGGCGGACTCACCGCTGGAACCGAGCATGATCTGCTGGCTTCCACTGGGACGGTTTCTCTGGGGGGCGTGTTGGACGTACGGGCAGTGGACTTGGGCAATTCCTACGTTCCTACCGCCGGCGACCGTTTTACGATCATTCAGAGCACCAGCGCGATCGCGGGAACGTTTGTCAGTACTTTATTTCCCTCTACCGGATTCGGTCGCACGCTCACCTGGCAGCCTGTGGACTATATCACCGATCCCAACAAGGTCTTTCTGGAAATTGCCACGGTCGGTTTCTTCGATGCTGATTTCGACGAAGACGGCGACGTCGATAGCGACGACCTCACCCGCTGGCAGGCCGGCTACGGCACGGGCAGCAGCCACATGCAAGGCGATGCCGACGCCGATGGCGACGTCGATGGTCGCGATTTTCTTCGCTGGCAGCGGCAGTTTGGTCTAGGCGTGCCATTGGGGGCCACGACTACTTCTGTGCCTGAGCCGACAACTTTGTGGCTCGCTCTGTTGGGACTCGCGATGTCCTACCGTAGCCGCCGGCCATGGTCGAGCAGATAACCGTAAAATTCGTCCGTCTTGCCCGCTGGAGGGCGTCGGCGGGGTAGAGATGCAATTCCAAATCCAGAGCACAATGACGCTGCAAATACAATTGCAGGCGACTCTTCTCGGCAAACTTTAGTCGCGTTGTATCCTCGACAAAGACTGCCAGATCGATATCACTTCCCTCGTGGGCACCCCCTTCGACATACGAACCGAACAGAAAAGCCGCTGCCACGGGGAGTTCGGCTTCCAAGGCACCCACGGCTTGCTCAGCAAGGCGGTTTACTTCATCTGCGCTTCTAACTATCGAAATATCTCCTGGGTTTGCTGGAGACATAGTTCAGCCGTCTCAAAACGGTTGATTTCCCCAATCGCTTCAAGTTCATCGGGGTATCGCAATTCGACGTATTGCAAACTCAGTTGGCTGAGCAATTTTTCTTGCTCTGCGTAGAGCGTTAAACCAGCAAGTGCTGCTAGTCGAACGAGGTTATGCACCCGCAGCGGCATTTGTCTTGTAGTTGCCACGATTATGCCTTTCAGCAGTTTCTCCAACGCCTGTTGGCATCCGAGCTGGCAGTGGAGAAAACTATCACCCACCGCGCAGTGATTTCTCCGCACTTTCCAAATCCAATCGCGCTAATTTCAACCAATAAGTGATGTCTTCGTCCATCCAAGAACTCCCTCCTATTCAACTTTTCAATCGGTTAAAACATGGCACACGCAATTCGTAACTGTCGAAAGCACAAAGGTGGGAGGGGGAGTATTTGGCTACATTTGAATACGAAGTTGATCGTGGCCCCGTTTTTTTTCTTGAACTCTTGAGGCGATTTGGCTAGGATGCGCTCTCCTCCTAAGAATCCCGTGAGCTAATCTTGCCCCACGAGGACTGCCGATGGGCTATCCTACGAGAAACCTGATTCTCTGTTTCACAGTTGCCTTTAGCACGTGTCCGATCGTGACCGCTCAGAACATCTGGGAAGGCGACGATGGGGCCAACTCGACGAGTTGGCACGTGGCGAGCAACTGGAGTGATAATGCGGTGCCAAACTCCTCATCGGAAGTGCTTGTCGGCGCGCCGGCGCCCACGGTTATTTCTACTGGCAGCGCCAGCGTCTTGACTTTGGAGGTGACGGCAGCCGGTGAAATCGAAATTCACGGCGGGCGGTCGCTGACATTCTCCGGCGATTCGCTGGTGAACAACGGCGTGATCACCGTCAACAGCGACAATTCCGCGTCGATAAGTACACTAAACTTATTAAACCAGGGGGTCGAGATCGAAGGCAGTGGTGAGATCGTTTTGGCGGCGCCGGGCGGTTTGGCCAACCTCACGAACAATACTCAGCCGTTCATCCATGGAGCTGACCACACGATTCGCGGCGAAGGCCAGATTGCCGCTCAGGTGATCAACAACGGCACGATCACGGCGGAAGATATCAATGGCGATGAGGCGGCAGAGCTATTTTTGACGTCTGGGTTGAAAACCAATAATAGCGTTATTCAATCATCCCCCACCAGCGGACTCCGTTCGAACACAAACATCTCCCAAGGAGCCACTGGGCGAATCATCGCCGACACGAGTGCCGTCTTTCTCGGTAATATCACCGTCTCCGGCGGTAAGCTGGAATCGACAAACGGGGGCGTGTTTCGCACTTCGGGCAATGCCTTGACATTCGATGGTGTCGATGAGCTGGACGGACAAATCAATCTTGTTTCTGGTGGGGGCTTGACTGGCAATTTAGTCGTCCGAGGAGGCGGTTTTGCCAACAATGGCACGATACTTGTGAATCAAGACAACATCGGGGTATCGGGGCTCCGCTTCGGAGAATCGGGGACCATTGATGGAACGGGCGAAATCATCCTGAATTCGCCGGGAGGGGGCGCCAATATCTCAAGCGATACTGCCGACGCAGTCGGCACGCTCGGGCCGAATCAGACGGTTCGTGGCGTGGGGAGAATCTCGGCCGAGCTCATCAACGACGGCACCATCATCGCAGAATCGCGTAGCGGTGGGAATACGCTGGAGTTTCTGGATCTCTTCAATCCGAAAACGAATAACAACCTGATCCGCGCCGACGCGGGAAGCACCATTCGCATCACCGGCACCACGATCATTCAGGATGACGCGAACGGCCAGATTTTTGCCAATGGCGGCACTGTGGAACTGGCCGGTAATTCACTCATCAAGGGCGGCCGTCTTGAAGCTGCCGGCGCTGGGAAGTTCGTCGTGCTCGGCAATCCTGGCCGCTTGGAAGATGTGGTCAGTAATGCACCGATTGAAGTGCAGGCAGGCGCAAACAATATGGCCCTCCAAGGCGCCTCCTTTGTGAACAACAGCACCGTTTCGGTGGCGAGTAATCTTCGTGTGGATAGTGACGTGACTGTTAGCGGTTCAGGGGAAATCCGACTGGGAGTCAATCCTAATTGCTGCAGTAGCTTTACCGTATCTTCTGGTGTCACGGCCATTAATACAGCGGGTCATACCATTCGCGGCATGAGTGGGGGGATCGGTCTCATCAATGGCCCCGGCACGCTGATCAACGATGGCCTGCTCGAGGGCGCCGGTCCCACGGAGTTGCTCGACATCAATACTCGCATCGGGGGGAGCGGCACACTCAAGAATGTCCGCAGTGATATCGTTCTGGCCCCCGGCGGTGCCGCGGGCGAAACGGCCCAGGTCACACTCGAAGGCGCTTTTAACTTAGTGAACTTCGGCGCGACGGTAGAACTGGAGATCGGTGGAATCACGCCCGGCCTGGAGTACGACCAGTTGGTTTCTACCGATCCCGCCAATCTCATTACGATCGGCAGCGGCAATACAAAACTGAACGTGTCGTTCATCAACGATTTCTTCCCGGCCAACGGAGATGTTTTTACGCTGATCGATACGGCAGGGACTATCAACGGCGGTTTTATCGCAATTAATCTTCCTCCGCTTCCGTCAGGATTTGCCTGGGCCAATGTCTCTGATGCCAATACGATCGCCTATCAATTGATTGCACCGCTGGCTGGCGACTTCGACGAAGACGGGGACGTAGACGGGCAAGATTTCATGGAATGGCAACGCGGCAACTCACCAGACCCGCTGAGTTCTGGAGACTTAGGCGACTGGCAGGCCAACTACGGCAGCCCGTTGGTGACTGCTTCACAAACAGTGCCCGAGCCAGCGACTTGGCTCTTGCTAGCCATGGGTGGAATACTTGTTTCAAGTCGAAGCAGTTGCATCGTGTGACTTAGTTGGACAGCGCCACTTTGGGCCATGATAGCATGTTTAAGGTTGTTTGTGCATTGAGTTTACGTCAAGGGCCTTCGATTGCTGTTGCCGTCAGGAGATAGAAAAGACGATCCTCCGCGTTGTTCAACAGTCCCAACA
>JBGSPU010000103.1:0-57386 GCA_041738415.1 Bythopirellula sp. | reverse complement strand
TCTCTTGTATTTGAGCGATAGCATTACCGACACCGACACGAATCGTCTGGACGGGGAATGGACCAACCCGGCCAGCATCTCCACGACCAATCCGCTGGTCAGCACGTTCCCCTCGGGCGATGGCATCTCGGGTGGAAGTTTTAATTTCGTGATGACGCTCATGCCGGATGTGAATCAAGACAACATCGTGAATTACACGGATTACTACACGGCTTACTACGGGGAGCTGTACGGAGTCATCGGCGATTTTTCGAATGGTGATTTCAATGGCAATGGGATCATTGACCAAGAGGACGTTGATCTCGTTGCGGGCCTCATGTGGGTAAATCTACAACAGATAATTGTTCTGGCCGATTTTGATGGGGATTGGGATGTTGACGATTCAGATCTCTCTGTCATCCGCATCAATTATGGCATGACCGGTGCGACGAAGGCCGATGGCGATCTGAATGGCGACACGATCGTAAACGAGTTAGACATCGATCTGGCATTCGCGCAGTATGGGTTGTGGCTGGATCTGGTGGCGTAAGAAACGCGCTCCGCTTCGTCGAGCAGAACTCGACGGCGCGTCGCGGCTAACCAATCCGCGTCGCGGTTAACCAAATCGCGGCGCGGCTCAACGGAAGCTCGGCGCGGTTAGAATTGATGTTTCAAAACACAAAAAGGTCGGGGCCTGCACAAGTGCAAGACCCCGACCTTTTCTAAAATCAAACTTCCGGCCGAATTGCGACGGTGTGGAGTCGCTGGAAGAAAGGCGCGTGTCGGACAGTGCTGCGCACTGCCATCTAATTGACGCGGGCCTATCCAAAAAATTGGTCCTCCCGACGGAATTATGACCGAGAAGTTTGGCTCCTTATCTCCGCATGGGCGGAGTCTCGTTTAACAAATGGTAAGTAATTCGAATGTTAAGGGAAAATCGGTAGTAGCTCGCAGCACACTTCAGGGGAAATGTCTTGCGAGGGATGACTTTACAGATTTATTCTACTCCGAAAAAGAGAGGTGTGGGAAAATTTCCAGGATTTCACGTGAATCATTGTAGAGCAAACGCCATACCAATAATCAAAGACGAGGTCCGTCGTACACAAAACGTCTGGGAACTTGACTTGAGCAAATAGCGTGCCTTATCTGCGAATCGAGTTTCACATCCCGGGCATAGTCACCATCAACTGTCCGTGCTGGCATCTCTTGGGGACATACCAGGGGGGCAGGACTCGTTGGAGCGGTTTGTCCTGCATGAATCGAGAAGTCTTCCGTTATGGAATTGGGATAAATTCTGAACAGGCTGCAGATGCAATCTGCGCCAGGTAATTCAACGAGTCTTGACTCCTTTGATTTGTCCGACGTCGGGAAGTTCTGCTAAGGGCCACCAGGAAGATTCGATCAATTGGCTGGGGCTGAGCCGGAGCGAATCGCGACGCTTGTCGATCGCAGTGTTTAGCTTTTCGACGAGTTTTGGGCCGCGCAGTTCGTCTTCGATCCAATCTTCGACAGAGTTGCTAAGTTCCTTGACCACTGGGCCGTGGGCGTTGCTGATTCGTTCGATGCGGAAGTTGGAGAGGTTCAGGTGGGCGTCCGTGACTCGTGGATCGATGACCAACGCTGGGAGGAGGTCCTGGGATTCGATCTGTACTCCTACTTCGCAGTTAAGAGTGAGGTCCATTGCGGTGTGGCCGACGATTTCTAAGGCAATGAGATGGACTCCGTATTCATAGACCTTGGCTCGGCCCCAGAGAGAAAGATCGGCGTGGACAACTAGTGTGAATGCTATGCGGCTGCCATCAAGGGCACGAAGCTGCTCGATGCGGACTTGCAAGCTGTTATCGGGGTCGGTGAGCTTGACCTTGTAATGCTTCCAGACGCCATGTTTGACCTGCTTGTGGCGACGCTTGATATCGAAGTCTGCGAATTTCAAGCCTGAGATGATTTTCTTGGTTTTGTCCCAATCTTTGCGCTTTTCATATTCGATTGGGATCGAAGCGCTCACTACGTTGGCGAAGGCATCGGCAAGTGCTCGACTAGCGGTCGAAGGGGCATCGACCTGGACAGCGACGGCCTGTGCTGGTGACTCTCCGACCTGAGTCGTTGCAGCAACTGCTAGCAGGGCGAGGGCGAAGCATGTCGGACCTATTGAACGGTGATGCTGAATTGCAATCTGCAAGGAGGTTGGCTCCCATTCATTTAGTCGCTTTTCATGGCCGACGCCGGAAGGCGATGGTAGCCGAGGCAGGTAACCATTGCCTTCCGGCGCTGGCTATCAAGGAGTGTCAATGAGTTTGTGATACTGTCCCTACGCAATGAGTCCCATCTGCGGTTCAGCAAAAAAAAGAACCTGCCCCGAGCCCGAAAGCCCGAGACAGGTCCTCAGAGGGGGAATCAAAGCGTTCACTAGGGACTAGCGAACGAAGCTGGCACTAACAACCTTGCGGGGCTGAGCAATCCGAGCACTCGGATCGGCCGCTGGTGCAGGTGGGATCGGAGCAGCTTCTTCCTGAGTCTCAACTACGGTAGGCTCGGCAGTTGGGGCAGCAGCGCGGGCACCGCTGTCACAGCAACCACTGTCGCAGCAGCCACCCTTGCCACAGCATCCGCTATCGCAGCAGCCCTTGCCACAACCACCGTTGCCACAGCAGGGATCAGCACAGCCACAACCTGGGTCGCAGCAAGGATCTTCGCAGCCGCAACCAGGGTCACAGCAGTGGCTCTTACGCTTGAACAGACGGTCCAGCAGGCACTCTCTCTTGCACTTGCAATTGCAGCAACCGTTGTCACAGCAGCCGCCCTTGTCACAGCAACCGCTATCACAGCAGTTATCGCCACAGCAAGGGTCAGCACAACCGCAACCTGGGTCGCAGCAAGGATCTTCGCAGCCGCAACCGGGGTCACAGCTTCTGTGCTTACGCTTGAACAAGCCGCTCAAGAGACCATTCCTCTTGGACTTGCAGCAACCATTGCTGCAGCAGCCGCCCTTGTCACAGCAACCACTATCGCAGCAGTTATCGCCACAGCAGGGGTCAGCACAACCGCAACCTGGATCGCAGCAGCCACAACCAGGGTCGCAGCAAGGATCTTCGCAACCGCAACCGGGGTCACAGCAATTGTTCTTACGTTTGAACAAGCCGCTCAAGCAACCCTTCCTCTTGGATTTGCAGCAACCGCTGTTGCAGCAACCATTGTCACAGCAGCCCTTGTCGCAGCAACCACTATCGCAGCAGTTATCGCCACAGCAGGGGTCGGCACAGCCGCAACCAGGATCGCAGCAGCCACAACCGGGGTCGCAGCAGCCACTTGATTTCTCACAACAATTCTGCGATGCGCAGTTATCGCATCCACAGCCACATCCCAGCATAACGTCGAGCAGGCCATAGCCGAAGCCCTGGCTAGCGAGACATAAGCTGAAAACGAGCGCTCCCAACATGTTCCATCTCATTGAATGACATCTCCTATGCGTAGGGGACGTACGTATCAACTTGCCTGACGTATTCCGGCTGCTGAGTTCGCCACACCCTCCCTGGGTAAGTCGTTGCGACTTTGGCGTGGGCGTGTGCCCGTGTGCGGTATGAAGGCGGGAGTGTGAAGTGACCTTGCTGGGTCGGGGGGGGTCGGGGTGGGTCGTTACGGTGGGTCCCCACGGTCAGGCATCTACACTAGTCGAGCCAATCCATGACTCGAAAAAACAGACCGGTGCAGACGCTTCCAACTATGGTTTGTCGAGAAAGCGATTCTCTGGGTTTCGCTTCCGACATGAAGACGTATCGGCGAGCTATCATGTTACCCTTGAGTAGGCCGAAGTAATTTTCACGAAATGAGTTAGAACAAGTGTTAGGCAAACTTTGCCGCCCAAGAAGACCTTCTCGTTGGTAACGATTTTGCCTTGCCTGGCAGAGCCAAGAGGGTACCTTGGAAGTTTGCTAAAATCTGTTATTTTAAGGGGTGTCTAGAAGAAAACGTCTTTGCCGGATACCTAGGGGCTGTTCCTCTAGCACCTAATGACAAGAATTTACGTAATCGTTAAGGTTGCCCGAGGCGTCAGACTCCTTTGGATGCGTTCGGTTACTGCGGACAGATAGCCCTCCCATTATGGCCTCCATAACTGCCCTCCTTGTACTTCCCCTCCCAAGAATCGATTTCAAGTGCTGCGAACTTAAACATCGCCCTGCTTTTGGAATCGTATAACCCCAAGAGCTCACCCATGAAACAACACAGGCGGATTGTTGAAACACTTTGGCTCCGGATGGCTGCGTACACCGTCGCTGGCTTGGGGCTCGTTCCAGATGCCGGGTTTGTAGTCGCCGCTGATCCGCTTGATTGGCCTAACTGGCGCGGACCGCAGCAGAACAACATTTCCACTGAGAAGGGACTGATTGAGTCGTGGGATCCCGAGGGAGGGGACGGGAGTAATCTCCTTTGGAAGAATGCCGAATTGGGGGGTCGGTCGACGCCTATTGTGATGAACGGGCTTCTCTACACCTTGGTCCGCGATCAACCGGGCACGGAAGTCGAAGCGGAAAAAGTGGTCTGTGTGGACGCGGCCACCGGCGAGAAGCGGTGGGAGTATCGCATGAACCTCTATTTGTGTGAGGTTCCCGACACGCGGGTTGGCTGGTCCTCTTGCACAGGCGACCCAGAGACGGGTCGCATTTATGTTCAAAGTGTGTCTGGATACTTTTGCTGCCTCGAAGGGGATACCGGCGAGTTGGTTTGGGATCGCAGCCTGCTCGAAGAGTTTGGTTTGATCAACACTTATGGTGGCCGAACGAATGTCCCAATGATCTTCGAAGATCAGGTGCTGATCAGCGCGGTGGTTGTCGGTTGGGGGGATGCACCAAAGTATGGCTTTCTGGCACGGCCTGCCCATCGCTTCATGAGTTTTGACAAGGCAACGGGTGTTATCCGCTGGATCAATGGGACAGGCATCTCGCCGTATGACACGACCTATAGCACTCCGGTGGTGACTGTACTCGGTGGCCAGGCTGCCCTGGTTTTCGGATCGGGCGACGGCGAGGTCTGGGCCTTGCAACCCCGCACGGGCCAACCGATCTGGCACTATCCACTCTCGCGCCGCGGATTGAATATCTCTCCTTTGGTCGTGGAAGATACAGTCTTTTATTCGCAGAGCGAAGAGAACGTTGTTGGCAGTACCATGGGGGCCTTGGTGGCGATTCCCGGCAATTTGACTGGTGATTTAAGTGGCAAAGAAAAGTGGTTCGTGCCTCAGATCATGTCCGGCAAAAGTTCGCCCGTGATGGTCGATGGCAAGCTCTGGACGGTGGACGATCGGGCAAAGTTGTATGTCTTCGACCCCGAAACTGGTGAGCAAATCGACAAACAGGCATTGGGCACGGCCATGCGTAGCACGCCGTTGGTTGCCGATGGCAAGGTTTACACCATCACCAATGCGGGTCGATGGTACATACTCAAGCCGACTGCCGACGGTGTGGAAATCGTCCACAAGCTTCGGTTAGATGGCGACAACGATGGTTCCCCGATTGTCTCACACGGTCGAATCTATGTCCCAACCTCTGAGGCAATCTACTGCATAGGTGATTCCAATGTGGCGCCGTCGGCTGATCCGCTTCCTCCCAAACCTCAAGAAACCCCTGTCGACCAGGATCCTCAACCCGCACTTGTGCAGATCGAACCGTACGACGTGCTGCTCGTTCCTGGGGATGAGCAGGCATACGAAGTCCGCTTGTATAATTCTCGTGGGCAACTTCTAAAGCAGGTTTCCGCCAACGAGGTGAGTTTTTCCGTAGACGGGCCAGGTACGGTCAGTGACGAGGGGACGTACACTGCACCCGCTGGAAAGGAGCACCAGGTTGCGTTGGTCTCATGCAAGGTAGGTGAGCTAGTGGGCACGGCTCGCATTCGAGTTGTCCCGCCCTTGCCTTGGAGCTTTGATTTCAACACGGCCGAGGACGTGCCCCTCACATGGATCGGTGGCCGTGTGCGGTACGTTCTTCGTGACGAGGAAGGTGAGCGATTTGCAGCGAAGCGGGACGTACTGCCGACTCCCAAGGACCCTGTCAATAAGCTAGGCACTCGCAGTCAGCTCACGATGGGGCCCGTCGATATGTCCAACTATACGATCGAGGCAGATTTTGCGCTCGACGAGCAAGACGGCAAATTGCCGGACTTCGGGCTGACGAACAGCCGTTACTCGATGACCGTGCGACCGATGAATAACGAGCTACGAATTTATAGCTGGAGCCCGCATGATTTTCGCACGAACGCTTCGGTGGAATTCACGCCCGAGGCCCACAAGTGGTATACAATGAAAATGCGGGTGGACCCGGCCGGCGATAAGGCGATCGTTCGTGGCAAGCTTTGGCCACGCGGTGGAGTTGAGCCCGAAAGTTGGACCGTCGAGATGGAAGACTCGGCACCCAATCTGTTCGGTAGTCCCGGTTTATTCGGCAAGGCAGAGGTCGCCGAAATTTTTGTCGACAACATTAAAGTTTATTCTAATAAGTAGGCATAATCCATGAAGAACAAGTTCGGAAAAATTACCTGGCTCGTAGTTGCGGCAGTATTAGGCTGGTGGGCCGGCGCAGGGGTGGATTACTTGGCACTCCAGGCGGCCCAAGAACACGGTACCGGACATCGGACGAAGGATTGGTCTCAATGGGGAGGTTCTCCTCAGCACAACAATACTCCCAGCGGACACAATATTCCCACCGAGTGGAATGTGGGAAAATTTAACTACACCACGGGCGACTGGGACCCCGCTACAGCGAAGAACATCAAATGGGTTTCGCGTCTGGGGTCGCAGTCTTACGGCAACGCGGTGGTTGCGGATGGCCAAATATATGTCGGCACGAACAACAGTGGCGGCTGGATCGATCGCTATCCTAGCGACGTTGATTTAGGCTGCCTCCTTAGTTTCGACACTACGGATGGTAAGTTTTTGTGGCAACATAGTAGCGAGAAGCTCCCCACGGGTCGTGTCCACGACTGGCCGTTGCAAGGAATATGTTGTGCGCCGCTTGTGAAAGGGGATCGGCTGTGGTTTGTGACCAGTCGCGGTGAAGTTCGCTGTCTCGATACCAAAGGATTTTACGATGGCGAGAATGACGGACCCTATACGGAAGAAGAGGAGCTAATTAAGGCGTCGAAGAAACCTTACAATCTGGAGCATGAAGCCGATGTAGTGTGGGTATTTGACATGATGAAGGAACTGGGAATCTCACAGCACAATATGTGCAGTTGCTCGGTGACCTCAGCGGGGGACCTGCTGTTTGTGAACACCTCCAACGGGGTCGATGTGGAACACAACTACATCCCTGCTCCCGATGCCCCCAGCTTCTTTGCGATGGATAAGAATACCGGAAAAGTTGTTTGGACCGATAAGTCTCCAGGGCTAAATATTCTGCACGGCCAGTGGTCCTCGCCTACGTATTTTGAACTGGATGGGCAAGCTCAGGTGATCTTTGCTGGTGGCGATGGCTGGGTTTATAGTTTTGATCCCAAGGGGGCAGGTGACGGCAAGTCGAAGCTGTTATGGAAATTCGACGCCAATCCGAAAACCTCGAAGTGGGAACTGGGTGGTCGGGGGACGCGGAACAACATCATTGCCACCCCCGTGTTTCTAAACAATCGTTTGTACGTAGCGGTTGGGCAGGATCCCGAGCACGGCGAAGGCGTTGGTCATCTGTGGTGCATCGATCCCACGAAGCGCGGCAACGTGAGCCCTGAACTGGCATTCAATTCTTCAGACCCCACAAAGGAAATCCCACACAAACGAGTGCAGGCCGTCATTGCCGAAGAAGGGGACCTTACGCGCCCCAATCCGAATTCTGCCGCCATCTGGCATTACAGTGAATTCGATCAGAACGGTAACGGCAAGATCGAGTTCGAGGAAACCATGCACCGCAGTTGCGGGACCGTGGCCATTCGAGATGGCATTTTGTATATCGCTGACTTCAGTGGACTCTTTCACTGCTTGGACGCGGAGACCGGTAAAGTCAATTGGACTTACGACATGCTCTCCGCGGCCTGGGGTTCGCCGCTGATTGTCGAAGACAAAGTTTACATCGGCGACGAAGACGGCGAAGTGGCGATCTTTCGTCACTCGGCCGATCCTGAGATAGCGATGGAAGACGGCGAACCCGCCTACGGCACCCAAGATATGGGCAACAGCGTCTACAGCACCCCCATCGTGGCGGACAATGTATTATACATCAGCAATCGAACCCATCTATTCGCGATCACTTCCGAGGGTAAGTAATGAGTAAACGCGTACTCGACGTAGGAAACTGCGGACCCGACTATGCCTCGATGAAGCGGTTTCTTACGGGTACTTTTGATTGCACTGTGGAGCAGTCCCACGGTCCAGAAGATACGTTAGCAGCGTTGCGTGGCGGGGACTTCGACCTCGTGCTAATCAATCGCAAGCTGGATCGCGATTATTCCGATGGGATCGAAATCTTGCGGCAGATCAAGGCGGATGCCGAACTGCAGAACACGCCGGTGATGCTGATTACCAACTATGCCGAGCAGCAGGATGCGGCAGTAAAACTGGGAGCCGAGCGCGGTTTTGGGAAACTGGAAATTGGTATGCTCGAGACACGAAAGAAGTTACAGCCGATTCTTGGCAAGACGGCAAACGAAGGCTCGTAACGGCAAAACGCTGGGCCTCGATGGCTCCTTTCGCCAACATGCCGAAATTTGCCATTATTTGGGTCCAGTCTTGTGCCTTGGTACTTTTGTCCAGGAAAAGTCTTCAGGCAAGCCCGTCTGATTCTCAGCGAGTCCAACGCTCAATTCTATTGATGACGCGCGTCCCGCATCAATGAGTTCTTGAAGCTCGCACGACACTCCGCCGACGCCTCACGAAGTTGCCTCCTGCTGCAAGGAGCGACAGCACCCATGTCGATGGCTCTGGAACGGCAGTGTTCGTTGCTGTGAGGGGAGGGCTGCCGTAGTTCCGTTGCCAATCAGCAAGATTCCCAATGCTCGGGTTGCGTTGCCAAACTAAAAAGTCCCGGCCATCCACGTCTCCGTCCTCATCAAAGTCCCCATCGAATGCGACGTGGGGAGCATCCCAGTAGATGTCGTCCAAGGCGAACTCAACGGAGGCGCCGTGCTCTTCCAGAATGACGAAAGAGTAGCTCAGCATTCGCAGATCAATTGCGGTGCCGCGGATGTCGCTCACTGGAATCGACGCCTGACCCCATTCACCGTCTCGCACCAGCCCGTACGTTGTCTGGTAGGCAGGAAATTCGACGTACTGCTGGTTCCCCCAGGCGTCAATGATCCCGATCTTGAAAGTGACATTCTCGGGTATGTTGATCCGGAAATTGAGGTGTCCTTCGCCGAAGTCGAATAGGTTTAAGGGTTGCTGGGACATCACGCCGGCGCCAAACCAGCCTTTACCCGTAGTCTGCCACGACAGCACGTTGTCGCCCTCGTACGGGGAGGTAGAACCTTCGCTAAGGGTTCCTTCCCACACGTAGATCTCGGACGAGACCTGGGGGATCAGTTCACCGTTAGTGGGTGTTTCGTCGGTGAAGATGCCGAAGGATCTGCTTTTGGGCGTTGGCGGCCCCAAGTGGACTTCCCCCTGGCCATTCCACTCGTAAGCCCGGATATAGTCAACGTACATCTCAGCAGGAAAAGGCATTGAAACCGGCTGGCCGCTCGCAGGATTGCCGAGTTGGTAGGCATCCGTAAAAGCCCCACCGACGGCCAAATTCGCGATAAGGTAGAAAGGCTTCCTGAACTCGTCAGAATCCTCGGTGATCGAAAACGGCGAAGCATACAAATCGTGCTCCACATTGTTGTCAATGACGGTCATACGTAAGTTGTTCTCATCCCAGTACAAGCGGTACGTCAGGAAGCGTTCGACAAGCGAGGGGGAATCGCTGTAGTAAGGGCGGGCGTAGTCGTCATCAGGATCCCAAGAGATACTGGCCGCGCCGGAAGGATTCTCAGGCGTGACTGCGTCGTCGGAATAGAAGATGGCGTTGGCTCCCACGACCTCGTTGACGGTGGAGTTGTTCAGTCCGCTGCCGCCGTTGTGCTCGTCATGCAGGTCCCGAAAAGCCTGGCGGGAGCCCATCTCCATCATGTCGATCTCACCTTTGCGCGGCCAATCGTAATTGGCCGTACCCAGAAGCCACAGGGCGGGCCAGCCCCCCAGGCCTAGGTCTGGAACTCTCACCCTGGTCTCGATCATACCGTATTGAAGAGAGACCTTCGACTTGGAGACCACTTTGCCCGACGTGTAGCTCAGGGGGTTTCCCCATTGATCCACGATGCCCGGGCCACTCTCTTGTCGGGCGGTGATGCGCAGGGCCGTGTTGCCGGTTTCTCCCGGAATCTGAGCGATGTCGACGTTGTTCTCGGAGTAGTACTGCAGCTCGCCGTTGCCCCATCCCCAGTTGCCGTTGCCGGTCTCCTTGATCCAATTATCAAGGTCATTGAAATCTTCTTCCCACATCAGGTTGCCAATCTGGGCATGAGCGAGGTTCCCGATCAGGAGCAGAGCTACAATAAATAGAATTACCGATCTCACAAGTTACTCTCCTCTTTTCAACTGACATTGCCCTTTCGGGTTGAGCCTTGGACTATTACAGATTCGCAATACCACCTAGCTTAACCTTGCGCGCTCTCCCAGGTCTATCGTGTGCGGGGTTTATTGACAATTTTCCCGTCCTCAAGTCTTAGAACAAGCTGCGCCGCCACGTCATTATCAGCATCGCCAGCGTGGCTAGGGGGTCGAGAATCGCCACGAACAAGTTCCGCGTCACGGCCACCGCGAAGAAATGGAACGTTCCGTACATAGAATGAGACGTCACTGCTAGGAACTCTAACGGTGCGTCACGCCTCGATAGCCTCTTTGACCGGCATGACGAAATGGGGAGATTTGCCATTTTTGGTCAATTCTTGTGCCCTAGCATCGGCTTTCTTTCGCTCGTTGAACTCAAAGAGGGCGATTCGGCGGAGCGACTGGTTGAAGACTCCCCAATAGGCCTTGAGGCGGATTACTTTCTTCGTCGATCGCCGGGGCTTGGCGACGGCCTTCTTCTTGACGGCGGCTTTCTTGGCAGGAGCCGCTTTTTTCGCAGCGGCCTTCTTCACGACCTTCTTTTTCTTGACAGGGACTGTTTTTACGGAGGCAGTTTTGCCTTTCGTCGCTGTTGATTTCTTTTTGACCTTGGCCACCTTTTTGGTTGCTACTTTCTTTTTCTTGACAGTTTTCTTCTTTGGGGGGGCTGCTTTTTTCTTGGATGCGACCTTTTTCTTGACACCCTTCTTGACAGTCTTCTTAGCCATAGTGCCGACCCGACGTTACCTAACCAGTTTTGGGGAGGAGAACAAACGAAAGATCGGATTTTATCCGATTCAGAACCCTTTGCCTACTGCCCTTACCTCGCTTCAATGATGTACGGGCAGGGAAAAGTAGTGGGGGAATGGAAGAATGTAGCAATGGGGGAACTTAGTTCCATTCATTCCCGATATTCCAGCCCTACAGGACCAGGTCATAGATCGATGCCGAGTTTATTTGTCCGGGCAATGAGGCCTGGTCGAAAATACACCATAGGCCTCAGGGACCGGGCATAACTTTTGGCATCGGCACGCTCGCGTGCCCAGAGGAAGGTGCTATCCACCAGGCTGCGTGGAAGTTTGCCCTGCTCGACTTTAATGACGACTTTGTCGATAAACGCTTTGTCGCTGGGGGTGACCGCCTTGAGGCCGAGGGTCAATTGCTCTTTGAGAGTGAGTTGTCGCCCCTGTTGAGAATTCGAGCTACTGGTCTGTTGGCCATTGGTGGGCAAGATGCAAAAACACATGAGCGCAACGATCAATATCACGCCAAGCGAGCAGGTGTCCTCGCGCAACCATCCCGCGGCGCAAAATGATTTTAGGCGACGGTTGTTGAGAGCCATTTTGCGCCTCGCTTTTGGTTTAGAGAAAAGAACAATCTGAGAAGAGAGAGTTCAGACCGGTTGCAGCCTGACCCTATTTCGAAAGCGGTTTGTAGAAAGCTCAGCATAGCAGGGCAAGTCCAATTCCCTAATCGCAAGAGATGCGGGGTGCAGCAGCGCTAATCGACTGCCGCGCCAAAATGAACCGGGGGCTAGCGCCCTGCGGCTGATTTTATCAGCCGCAACGCGCTAGCGTCCGGTTCCCCCGGGCGGGGATTCCGAATAGCGTTCCTGCACCCTGGGAGATGGGGTCGGGGGTAAAGCTCTTCGGTCTAATTCTGCTTGAAGTGGCCAAGGATATCCGTAATACTGCAAACCTGCGGGGCCTCGTGTGCGTGTGGAATTGTAAACACGTTTCATTCAGAGGGGGCTCTGCTTTGTCTTACGCAAGCAGTGCTGTGATAGCAATGCCTAATGCTTGTGAGGCATCGATTTAACAAAATGTTAATGCCAATCACCCCCCGTCCCCATTTTTTTTGATGTCCCTCACAATCGAAACCGTTGCCGGGCAATCGGTAGCCGAGTTGGCGGAGAAATTCGGCACGCCGCTGTATGTCTATGACGCGGCGGCTATCGAATCGCGCATTAGCGAGTTCGCAGCGTTTGATGTGGTGCGGTTTGCCCAGAAGGCCTGTTCCAATCTGGCGATTCTTGATCTGATGCGTACGAACGGCGTGGTGGTGGATGCGGTGAGCGCGGGGGAAATTCAGCGTGCCCTGGCCGCCGGTTATCAGCCCGGCCAGGGCGACCATCCCGAGATCGTTTACACCGCCGACCTATTTGATCGCGAATCACTTGATTTGGTCGTCAAACAAGATTTGCCGGTTAACTGCGGGTCGCCGGAGATGATCGATCAAATTGGCGAGCGTATGCCGGCTTGCAAGATTACACTTCGCATCAATCCGGGCTTTGGGCATGGACACAGTCAAAAAACCAATACCGGTGGCGCAGGCTCCAAACATGGCATCTGGCATACCCAGATAGCCGACTGCATTGAGCGCGGTGTCAAATACGGCATCACCATCACTGGTCTGCACATGCACATCGGCTCTGGGACCGATATGCAGCACCTAGGGCAGGTGTGTCAGGCAATGGAAAAGGCCTCGCTGGAGGTGGGGGCGACGCTCCGCATGATCAGCGCTGGAGGGGGATTGTCCGTGCCGTACCGTGATGGCGAACTGCGGGTTGATGTGGCTAGCTATTACGAGCTTTGGAATGCAACCCGCGAGCGGATTGCCTCTGCGCTGGACACCTCTCTCACCTTGGAAATCGAACCCGGTCGCTATTTGGTCGCCGAAAGTGGTAGCTTGCTGACCGAAATTCGCGCTGTGAAGCAAATGGGAGAGAATCTCTACTATCTTGTCGACGCGGGATTCAATAATCTTGCCCGGCCGATCCTGTATGGGTCCTATCACCCCATGGCTATCTGTCATAAGAATCACCAGTCAAAGCAACTGCTCAAGGTCGTGGTGGGAGGACCGTTGTGTGAATCGGGTGACATCTTCACCCAGGAAGAGGGTGGTTTTGTGAGACCCCGCGAGCTCCCTGCGGCCAAAGTTGGCGATCTGGTGGTCATCGGCTGCGCGGGAGCCTACGGGGCCGTGATGGGAAGCAATTACAACTCCAAACCACTGGCCGCTGAAGTTCTGATCAAAAACTCTGTCGCCCACTTGATCCGCGCACGTCAGACATTCGAGGATCTCATCCGAGGTGAGCGCATCCCCTAGCACGTATGAGTGTAGCTCCTCAGTCTCGTTTAACGGCAAGCCGCATTCTAAGAGATGCTGTATCACCTACGTACTGGCACGCATTAATTGCTTGCGATAGGCTAGGGGGGTCTTCTCGTATTTCTTGCGAAAGGCGACGCCAAATCTTGTGGAATTCGCAAACCCACATGCGATGGCTATTTCGCCTATCGACAATTCCGAGCGAGCCAGCAACTCACGGCCTTTCTCTAAACGCACGCGGCGGATTTCCTCGGCAGGGGAACGTCCCAGATAGTGCTGAAATTGAATCTCCAAACTCCGACGCGAAATGGGGACTTCATTCAGAATGTCTTTAACTACGATATCCTGAAAGGCGTGGGTCTGAATAAATCGCAGGGCCCGCACGACAGCTTCGTCGTCAATCGCCAGGATGTCGGTTGAGTGGCGGCTAATAACTCGTAGCGGCGGGACAAGATAGGTTTTCTGTTCAGGTTTTTCGCCGTTCATCAAACGATCCAAAAGGGAAGCGGCCTCGAAGCCAATCCTCCGACCGGCGAGCGAAATGCTCGACAGGGGGGGAGTGCAGACATCACACATCAATTCATCCGTATCACCTGCCAGAATCGCAACTTCGTCGGGAACCCGAATTCCACTGAGGTAGCAGATATCGGCAAGTTGCCGGCCTTGATGGGCATCGACGGTGAGAATTGCCACCGGGCGGGGGAGGGAATTGAGCCACCGGCTGACGCGGCGTTGCTGTTCTTCCCAGCCAATTTTCCGCCCCGCACGATAGCCCGGCTTATAAACCCGGCAATTATAACCGGCTTGCTCGACGATCTCGGCGAATGCCTGACCACGATTTTCGGAATATTTGGGACTGGGGGGAGCAAAGTAGGCAAACTCCTCGAATCCCCGATCGCGCAAGTGGGCCAGGGCCAACTCCGCCCGCTGATTGTCGTCGGTGACAACGTCGTAGATTCCTTCAAGGCCCTCGAAGATGGTATCCACGTTGACCTTTGGTTCACGTCGGTTGCGGATTTGATCAAGCTGAGTGCGGCTGCCGATGCGCGCGATGATACCGTCGCCTTCCCACAGATCCGGCAGTAGCGGGCGCTGTTCGTGATCGCGGGGATCGATCAGCAGATTCCAGTAGCCATGGTTCTGGGAATAGTCGGCAATGCCTCGAATTACGCTGCAACCCCAGCTATCTTCCGTCTCGACCAGGACTGCCACCTGGCGCACTCGATACTTCTGCTCCATGTTTTTAAGCCGCTAGGAATTCAAGCAGTTAATAAAGAGACCTTTGACTGGTGCTGACAAAAGGGCATCTCCTATTATAAACAACAGGCTGCGCAATTGCGAGAGTCTAAGGTTTATTTTTCTCCACCCGGTAAATCGGGCATTTGGGGGGCAATCGAATACTGAGCAATTCAATACTTGCCATGAGAAACCATCGACAGTACGGTTGAAACTGATTTCGCGAGGAAAGCTAAGTCGCAAGTGGCATAGAAGGCGTACCAATGCTTAATAAAATCTGGTTTTGGCTCTTGTTAGTCGGAATTCTGTATGGATTCGGCAAGGCAGCCTACAATAGCTGGAGTCAGCCAGAAGCTACGGGGACAGTGGGGATTGTGGCAAAGGATTCTCCCGAGGGAGTCGTAGCGACGAAACCGGATCGGCGCGATTTGCAAGAGATGGGCAGGGACATTAATGGCGCTGCCCTTGATGCTGCGGAGTTGGCAGTGTCGATCTGTATTAGCCTGATCGGCATTATGGCGTTGTGGCTTGGTCTGTTGAATATCGCCAAAGATGCCGGTTTGGTCGACGCGCTAGCGCGACTCTTGAGCCCTCTCATGCGGTGGCTGTTTCCCGAGATACCCGAGGGGCATCCCGCCCAAGGGGCGATGTTGATGAACATCTCGGCGAATGTGCTGGGGCTCGACAACGCCGCCACACCTATGGGTCTCAAGGCAATGCAAGAACTGCAAACTTTGAACCCTCATAAAGATACCGCCACGAATGCGATGGCCATGTTTCTGGCAATCAACACCAGCAATGTGACCCTCGTGCCGTTCACGATTATTGGCTATCGTGTGGCTGCCGGGAGTACTGACCCAGCGGGTCAACTTGTGCCGATCATTCTTGTTACCAGTGTGACCACCATGGTCGCGATCATTGCCGTGCGGACACTGTCCCGCTTGCCGCGCTACGCAGTGGCTGAAGATTCTACGGCTTCTACCTCAGAATCGAGTGAGGTGGATTAATGGATTCATTTCAGCTCATGATGGACACAGTGAGCCAGTGGACGATCCCTGGAACAATCCTGCTGATCATTCTGTGGGGTGCCTATAAACGAGTGCCGATGTACGAGTCATTTGTCACAGGCGCCAAGGAAGGTTTTACCGTTGCGGTGACGATCATTCCCTACTTGGTGGCGATTCTGTTTATCATTAAGATATTTACGGCCAGCGGTGCGCTGGAGGACATCAAGGTAATCGGAAATTGGATCTTCGCCCAGATTGGACTTGGTGATTACACTGAATCGATTGAGTTGTTGCCGTTGGCAATGACGCGACCACTTACGGGTGGAGGGGCGCGTGGGGTGCTCTTGGAGATTTTCGATACCCAAGGCCCTGACAGTTTTCTGGGCAAGACGGCCACCTTGATGATGGGGAGCACCGAGACCACCTTTTACATCATGACGGTCTACTACGGTTCGATCCAAGTGAAAAAAATTCGCCACACGCTTCCTGCCTGCTTAATTGCAGATGCAACCGGCATCCTTGCAGCGGTCATTTTGGGGTACATTCTTTACGGATAGTCTTTCAACCCTAAAGTTGCGGCTCGCAGCCCCCGGGCGTTGACGTTCAACAAACTTTCCTAAATCGAATCTTTTTCGCAAATGCGCGACCTTTCTGCGCAATGCTGAGATGGGGCTGTACATTTCCCAGGTTGTGTGAAGTTGAGAAGTTCTCTTAGAATCAGCCTTTAGTGAGACTTGCAAGTCCCAGTTCACAAACCATCCAAGGAACCAAAGAATGAGACAAGGCGAGAAACAAGCGAAATCTTACGGAGCATTTACGCTCGTAGAATTATTGGTGGTTGTCGCCATCATTGGTTTGTTGTCGGGACTCTTGTTGAGTGCCGTGCAGGCGGCGCGAGAATCTTCACGGCGGATGAGTTGCGAAAACAATCTGAAGAATATCACACTCGCTAGTCTCAACTTTGAATCGGCACGGGGCACGTTACCTACGGGTTCGACGATCAACAAAGTTGGCCAACGCAATGGCTTCAGTTGGGAAGTCGGTCTGCTTTCCTATCTGGAAAACGGCTCGATGCTGGCAGAAATACAACGCCAAGTGGAAGAACACCGAAAGACCGATCCAGCAAAACAGCCGCCGGATATCTTCGACTTGAAGAACGTCAATGAAGTACAGATTAGTCCTTATCTTTGCCCAAGTGACGACGAAGTGATTGATAATCGCAATGGCGAAGGTTTAGCGGCCTCGAGCTATGCGGGAGTCACGGGTTCGGCTGCCAGTCGTGAGGCTGCAGAGGATGCTTTCGGAGATAATAGTGGGCTTTGTGGAGTGATGAACAGCGATGGTGTCTTTTTCCCAGGCAGTCGTACCATGCTTCGACAGATTCAGGACGGCCTCAGCAATACCTTTCTGGCAGGGGAACGTTGGTACCAGTTGCGAGCCTGGACGGCCGGTGCTTTCTGGCAAGTCTCCGTGTTAAGTTCTGCTCCCTCGGGGCCTTCTCCTGGTTATTGTATGAGTAGCATGAAGAATATCGATGCGACAATTCCCTTGAACGCAGACCTTGCGACAGTTGGCTTTTACAAGGGGCACCAAGATGACGAACGACCGGAACCCGTGCCGGCGAACCAGAAAAAGATACCCTTTAATAATCTGCCTTATGGGAGCTTCCACCCAGGAGGGGCCAATTTCAGCCATGTCGACGGCAGCGTTCGCTTTGTGGCAGATGACATTGACCCTGTTGCCTATGTAGCTCAGGCGTCGAAAGATGCCGGAGAGGTAGTCTCTGAATGATCGAGTCTCACCAAATACTTTGCCAAGTGTGCCGAAAAAAAATGTTTGCCGTCAAAGGAATGCTGTTCGTAATCTTTTTAACCCTAGCTACTGTTTGCGCTAATGGGCAGCCTGCAACACAGGTACCACCCGTCGAGCGGGAATTTCGTGCTGCTTGGGTGGCGACCGTTGCCAACATCGACTGGCCCTCACGCCCTGGGCTTTCCACTGAGAAGCAGAAGGGGGAAATGATCGCGATCTTGGATTCTGCGGTTCGGCTGAAACTCAATGCAATCATCTTGCAGGTGCGTCCTAGTTGCGATGCCATGTATGCGTCGGAATTGGAGCCCTGGTCGGAATTTCTCACCGGGACCATGGGAACCCCCCCCGACCCCTATTACGATCCGTTGGAATTTGCCATCGACGAAGCGCATCGCCGGGGAATCGAGTTGCATGGCTGGTTCAACCCCTACCGCGCCCGGCACAGCGGCAGCAAAAGTCTCGTGGCTGATAACCACATCAGTCAGACGCAACCAGGTCTCGTAAAAAAATATGGGGGCTATGAGTGGCTCGACCCGGGTGAACAAGCCGCCACTGAGCATACCCTGGCCGTGATCCGCGACGTCGTCGAGCGGTACGACATCGATGGCATCCACATGGACGATTACTTTTATCCGTATCCGGTCAATAGCGACGACAACAAGCAGATCTCGTTTCCCGACGAACCGAGTTGGCAGAAAGCAGTCGCGGCTGGCACCACCTTGGAGCGCGACGATTGGCGGCGGGAGAATGTCAACCAGCTCGTGAGCCAAATGTATCGAGACATCAAAGCAGTGAAGCCCTGGGTGAAGTTCGGCATCAGCCCGTTTGGAATAGGTCGCCCAGGGAAACCCGCTCAGATCAAAGGCTTTGACCAATACGAGTCGCTTTATGCGGATGCCGAGAAATGGTTCACTGAGGGGTGGGTCGATTATTTCACGCCCCAGTTGTATTGGAAAATTGGTCCCCCTGAGCAGAGTTACGCTGCACTACTCTACTGGTGGAACTCGCAGAACAAGGCCGGACGTCATCTCTGGCCGGGGAATTTCACCTCGCGGATCGGTGAAGCCGGTGGCAAAGGTTGGCCGGCTAAGGAAATCATTGCCCAGGTGTGGGTCACGCGCGCCCAAGAAGGGGCTAGCGGGAATGTGCATTTCAGTATGAAGGCCTTGCTGCGAAATGCGGGTGGCATTGCCGATGCATTGCGTTCTGACGCTTACCAACAACCGGCTCTCGTACCAGCGAGTCCTTGGCTAGGCTCTCCAGAGAACACTCCACAACAGGAGCCAAAATTTACGGTCAAGAAGTCCGGCGGTGAATGGGTAGTCTCGTTGAAAAACGATGACTCTCCTCAGCCATGGTTGTGGGTCATTCGATCGAAAGATGCTGGCAAATGGCATATCGACATTGTTCCTGGTAGCGAAACCGAGCGTTCGCTGAATCATGGGAAACAGCGCAAGACTCGGCAATCCCCCCCCGTTGCCGTGGCAGTCTCAACAGTCAATCGCATCGGCGAAGAGAGCCCACTGGGTTGGTATGGGTCGAATCTAGAAAAGCCCTAAGCACGATGATTGGAATGAATACGCTTGTCTGAACTCCCAGTTTCGAATAAAGAATCGATTTATTTGCGCCGTCAGGCGTGGCGCTGGATTCCCAGTTTATACTTCGCCGAGGGGGTCCCTTATGTGGTTGTAATGACCGTGGCGGTCATTATGTACAAGCGACTAGGTATCTCGAACACCGAAATCGCACTCTACACAAGTTGGCTCTATCTGCCATGGGTGATCAAGCCATTCTGGAGTCCGCTGGTGGATGTTCTGCGGACCAAACGCTGGTGGATCGTGTCGATGCAATTGTTGATCGGCGCTGGACTAGCAGGAGTCGCACTCACGTTGCCGATGAGTAACTTTCTCCAGTTTTCTCTGGCCTTTTTGTGGCTGTTGGCATTCAGCTCAGCGACGCACGACATCGCGGCCGACGGTTTCTACATGCTGGCTTTGCCGCCACATGACCAGGCCTGGTTCGTGGGCATTCGCAGCACGTTTTATCGTCTTGCCATGATCGCCGGGCAAGGGTTGTTGGTTATGCTGGCAGACTTTTTTGAGCGTACGCAAGGCATCCCGCAGGCATGGGCCACGATATTCTACTTGCTCGCGGGGTTCTTCTTTTTTTGTTTCGTATATCACGCATTCGTGCTTCCTGTTCCGGAGAGTGATTATTCCGGATCCGATCGAAGTATCGGAGAAGTGATGTCGGACTTTTCGCAAAGCTTCGCCTCTTTTTTCCAAAAGCCGAGTATTGGGTTGAGTCTGGCGTTTCTGCTTTTATATCGCTTTAGTGAGGCTCAACTCGCTAAGATGGCATCTCCTTTTTTGCTTGATCCAAGGGACAGCGGTGGACTAGGGCTCACGACTGGGCAAGTGGGTGTCGTCTACGGCACAGTCGGGATCACCATGCTGACCTTGGGAGGAATCTTGGGCGGAATCGTTGCCGCTCGGCAAGGACTCAAATTTTGGCTCTGGTGGATGGTCGCGGCGATGAATCTGCCCAACGCTGTGTATGTGTTTCTCTCCCAGGTGCAGCCAGAGAACTACCTCGTCGTGAATCTCTGCGTGGCGGTAGAACAGTTCGGCTATGGATTTGGATTCACGGCGTTTATGCTCTACATGCTCTACATTTCGCGAGGCGAACATGAGACGGCCCACTACGCCATCTGCACGGGGTTTATGGCCCTGGGGATGATGCTGCCAGGAATGCTCAGCGGTTGGCTCCAGGAACTCATCGGCTATGAGCGTTTTTTTATTTGGATGATGATCGCTACGATCCCCAGCTTTATCGTGTGTGGCTTAGTGCAAATCGATCCTAATTTTGGCCGGAAATCTCCCATTGAAAACACGGAAGGCGCAATATCGTGAGCGACAGAGTCCGACACACACCACAAGCCATACCTCTCCGCGACAAGCTGGCCCAGTTGATGTTCGTGCGGATCGGCTCGAATTTGCCCCCCCTACGCACAGTGGAGGAAGACGCGCAGCGGATCGAACGTTTGCTCGGCGAATGTCCGCTGGGTGGACTGTTGCTCTTCAACGGTCGCCAGGATACTACGGCCGAAACGTTGGCTCGCTTGCAAAATGTTTCCCAATATCCGCTTCTGGTTGCGGCGGATATCGAACGCGGGGTGGGTCAGCAGTTGCGCGGTGAAGTGCTTTTTCCCCATGCGATGGCATTCAGTGCGCTGGGGGATCAAGCCGAGAAACAGGTTCAAGAGTTCGCGCGTCTCACGGGTCTCGCTGCCAGGGCAAATGGGATTCATATCTCGTTCTCGCCGGTGGCCGACGTCAACGTCGATCCCCGTAATCCCATCATCGCTACGCGTGCCTTTGGCTCCGATCCCCAGCAAGTTGCCCGTCTGGTCTCGGCCTACATCGCGGGTTGCGAAGCGGGGGGGGTCTTGGCAACTGCCAAGCATTTCCCCGGTCATGGCAACACTCATGAAGACTCCCATCATGCACTCCCCACGGTGAAGGCTTCTCGTGAGGAGATGGAGTCGTGTGAATTGGTTCCTTTTCGGGCGGCGATCGCTGCGGGAGTTCCACTGGTTATGACGGCCCATGTGCGTTACCCGAGTTTCGATCCAAGCGGCACACCGGCGACACTCTCACAACCAATCCTCACTGACTTGCTACGCGATACACTCGGTTTTCAGGGTGTGGTTGCGAGTGACAGTTTGCTCATGGAGGGGGTCAAGTCTCAGTGCCATTCCGGCGGGGAACTTGCTCTCAAGGCGCTCTTAGCTGGGGTCGATCTGTTGCTCGACGTAGAAAACCCTCTCGAAACCTTGACAGCACTTGAATCGGCCGTCGCAGAGGATCGTCTCCCCTTGGACCGCGTTGATCAAGCATACCGGCGAGTTTGCGATCTCAGAAATCGGCTACATTTGTCAGACCACAAACAAGAATCGATTCAAGCAACCCGCATACAAGCGGATTCGTTAGCCAGACACGTCGCGAAAGCCTCGATCGAACAACTCGCGTCTGACAAACAACTCTTGCCTTTCTCACCGGAAAAATCTTTGTTCGCAGTACTTCTACGGCCCCATCACTCGCATCTTGACCCGCCAGCGCAACCGTTGGGTGCGGCACTGCAACGCCAATTTCCGGATTGCCAGTATTTTGAATTGGATCCAAGTTCGCCGCCGGAGAAATATGCCCAGTTGCTGTCATTTGCCACGCATGCGGAACAAGTTCTAATTGCACAGATCGTCAAGCCGGCAGCCTGGCATCGATTTGGACTTTTGCCCGAACAAGATTCATTCGTGAAGCAACTCACTCAATCCCGCGATTGCGTCTTGGCATCGCTGGGAACTCCCGAGTCACTCCACGATTATCCCGCTGCAAGCGTGAAGCTCTGTGCATACAGCGACGTGCCCCTCTCTCAAGAGGCGCTAGCCGAGTGGGTTGCCGCAGGCGCGTGAACGCTTTCGCGTAACCATGCGCTTTCGCAATAGCAAATTGCGCGAATCCGCGAACGCGCTTGGTGAGTCCGCTTGAATTGGGAGTTTTTCTCTCTACCCAATAAACCTGGGATTGCTCGATCAAGCCGAAAAACTCCTTTTCATCTTGGCTCCCGTAGTCTTCTCGTCGGAGAGCGTAGGCATTACACTCGGATATGAGAGGAAACAGTTTTTCGTGTGATTATGGCTGAAAGAGTTGCAGGCCTGACACTCGAAGCATTTGTATTCAGAACATGATCTATAATGATCTTGTTGGAAGGATCATAAAGGGTGGACATGGCGGCATACACGACCAACGGAGCAGAAACCACCAATCGTCGGTTAATCATCTTGACCGAAGGACACACCGAACCCGTCACGGGGAAAACGGCCACTTGCGTGGTGCGTTACCGACCTGAACAGGTCTTGGCCCTGTTGGATTCGACTCAAGCTGGGAAGACGGTGCAGGAACTGTTGGGCGTCGGTGGAGACATTCCCATCGTCGCGAGCCTGGATGAGGTTCCCCAAGCCAACGCACTGATGCTGGGAATCGCACCCTCCGGCGGGCGGATACCCGCTGCTTGGCGCAAGATCATTTTGGCCGCTATCAATCGTGGTATGGACGTGATTTCGGGGCTGCACGATTTTCTCTGTAACGATGCAGAGTTTGCCACTGCTGCGGCCTCGAAAGGGGTGCAGCTAGTCGACGTTCGCAAGAACAACGAGCGCGATGTGGCTTCGCGACTGAATATCCGTGAAGACTGCATACGGGTACACACCGTAGGACAAGACTGTAGCGTCGGTAAGATGCTCGTGGCCTTGGAGCTTTCTAATGCCATGAAGGCTCAAGGTGTGAAGTCAAAATTCATCGCCACAGGCCAGACCGGGATCATGGTCGAGGGAGACGGCTGTCCGATTGATTGCGTGGTTTCCGATTTTGTAAGCGGTGCCATCGAGAAACAAATCCTCGAACATCAGCATCATGATGTGCTGTTCATCGAAGGGCAGGGGAGCATTTCCCATCCCCGCTACTCGGCGGTTACGTTGGGACTATTGCATGGCTGTTTGCCCCAGGCAATGATCCTC
Source organism: Bythopirellula sp. (assembly GCA_041738415.1). GTDB lineage: Bacteria > Planctomycetota > Planctomycetia > Pirellulales > Lacipirellulaceae > Bythopirellula. The sequence goes on along the minus strand of JBGSPU010000103.1, from coordinate 34,102 downwards.
TGCTATGAGGTTGGCCGCAAGACCGTTTATGGGATGGACTATATGTCGCTCAAGTCACTTGTTGAATTGCGCGAAGTCTATGAGACCATGGCGAATCTGATGGTTCCCTCGCGCGTGATCGGTGTTGCCATGAACTCCCGTAAGCTTTCGGCCGAGGAGACTGAACAGGAGCGGGAGCGAGTCCGTCGAGAGCTGGGGCTCCCTGTGTGTGATGTTATCCGACATGGTCCTGATGAATTGCTGAAGCCGATTCACGAAATGTTGCCTCAACAAGTCGAGGGCAAAGTATTCCGTCCCGAGCCGGATTCCTCAGTCGCCTAGGCTCGTCGGAATGAAAAAAATGAAACTGCTGACGCACGAATTTGAACTGCCCCTACGGCATACGTTTACGATTTCGCGCGACTCGACTAGCGTCCAACCTACGTTGATTGTCGAGATTTCCACTGGGGAGCATTCCGGCTACGGGGAAGCCACGACCAATAATTATTATGGAATGACGCTTGCGAATATGAAGGAGGCCCTGGAGAAGGTTCGGGCCACCATCGAAACGTTTGCACCTCTTGATCCGCCTGCGCTCTGGCAAGCCGTGGCACCCCAACTCGCAGACTGCCCGTTCGCACTTTGTGCCCTGGATCAAGCGGCTTATGACTTGTGGGGTAAACAACAGGGAAAGCCTGTTTACCAGTTGTGGGGGCTCGATGTCACCAATGTACCGTGCTCGAATTTTACGATCGGTATCGACAAGATCGACGTGATGCTTGCCAAATTGGAAGAAATGCCGGGCTGGCCGATTTATAAGATCAAGCTGGGAACCCCGCACGACTTGGAGATTGTCCGCGAATTACGCCAAGCCACCGACGCGGTGTTCCGTGTAGATGCCAATTGCGGCTGGAATGCCGACGAGGCGATCCGCAACTCGCACGAACTCAAACCTCTTAATGTCGAATTTATCGAACAGCCCCTCCCGGCTTCCGACTGGGAGGGATACCGCCAGGTTTTTGAAGAGTCGGCCCTGCCAATCATTGCTGATGAGAGTTGTATTACTGAGGCAGATGTCGCCCGTTGCCGCGGTCATTTCCATGGGATCAATATCAAGCTAGTAAAATGCGGCGGACTGACCCCGGCACGGCGGATGATCGACGAGGCTCGCAAGTTGGACATGAAGGTGATGGTCGGCTGTATGACTGAGTCGAGCGTGGGCATTTCGGCGATCGCACAATTGTTGCCACTCCTGGATTATGTCGACATGGACGGCGCCGCGCTGTTGGCTCGGGATATCGCCAGCGGCGTTATCCTAGACAAAGGCCGGTGCCTCTATCCCGATGTTCCCGGCAACGGTGTACAGCTTTTAGCAGGTTCTTAAGATCAATTTTCAATTCGGGGTTTCTCATGCACGGTTTTGGTTCTCGTCAACTTATTCAACAAGCTCAATCCCCGAAATTTCGTTGGTTGCGCACAAATTTCTGGGCAGTTTCGACATTTCTCCTGGTCAGCTTCATTCTCTTGGGCACCTCTCAGGTTGTCGCCAACGATCTATCAAGCCGCATTCAGCCGCTGATCGACTCGTTCAAGGGTGAAGTTGGCGTGATGATTAAGCAGCTTGAGACGGGCGAGGAGTTTGAGTACCGCTCCACTGAGCCAATGCCCACGGCCAGTCTCATCAAGCTACCGCTCATGATTGCCACCTACGAGGCAATTGAAAATGATGAATTGGATTTGGCGAAACAAATCACCTTGCAGGACGAAGACAAAGTCCCTGGTTCGGGGATCTTGACGCCGCATTTTTCCTCGGGCACCACGCTGCTGCTTGAAGATGTAATCCATCTCATGATCGTCTATTCAGACAATACCGCCACCAATCTGGTGATCGATCAGGTTGGCCTGCCGGCTACCGCAGAGATGATGAAATCGCTTGGCTGTGATGAGACGGTGTTGAATTCGAAAGTTTATCGCCGTGATACGTCGATTTTTCCGGATAGAAGTCGCACGTATGGGCTGGGGAGCACGACTGCCAAGGACATGGTGACACTGCTCGAAAAGCTCCAAGCGGGACAACTCGTGAGTGAGCAGGCTAGCAAGCAAATGCTCGCGCACCTGCGCTCATGCGATGACAAAGCCAAGTTTCCTCGCTTTCTGCCGCCGGGAATAACCGTGGCACACAAGACGGGGGCGGTCTCGGACTCGCGAACCGATGCGGGGATCATAGAAAGCCGCGACGGTCCGATTGCCCTTTGTGTATTGACCACGAACATCGAAGACCGCAGTTGGAGCGACGACAATGCCGCGGAACTGCTGTGTGCGAACATCGCCAAGGAAGCCTACGACTATTTCCATGCCGGGAGCAGCGACGAACCTGCGGGACCGCAAGTGGTCAAGTCTGGCGACACGGGTCTCTTGGTTGAATCTCTGCAACGCACTCTCAACGCCCGTCTTAAACCATCGCCCGATATCGGAGTTGATGGAGACTTTGGCCCGCAAACAGAACAGGCTGTCCTGGATTTCCAGCGTCAAGAACACCTGGAGGAAACCGGCGAGGTTGGTGCCGAGACATGGGCTGCCTTGGGGCCGTTGGTCGAGGAACAGCCGGCCCCCGATCCGGCTGAGTTCAATGCAGAAGTGATCGACAAACAACCTGCCGAGAACTTGACCGATCCCCCTGCAACCACCTGCCCGGCTTGGGCGATTGGCGACAGTAAATCCGGCAATCTTTTGTGGGGCCTGCACGAAAATGAAAAACGCGACATAGCCAGTACCACCAAGATGATGACTGCTTACTTAGTGCTGAAATATGCCCAGGAGCATCCAGAAGCATTGGATGAAGTTGTCGAATTTTCGCAGAGGGCCGACGAAACGGGCGGCTCTACGGCTGGAGTCCGTGCCGGGGAAAAAATCTCTGTGCGTGAATTGCTCTATGGATTGCTGCTACCCTCGGGTAACGATGCCTCGGTCGCGCTTGCTGAGCAGTTTGGCCCTCGGCTGGTTGAAGAAGGAAAAGCAAGCGATACCGATCCCTACGACTGCTTCATCCAAGCAATGAATGCCATGGCCAGCCAATTGAACATGACCAATTCGAGCTTCAAGAATCCGAATGGACTGCCAGAACAAGGTCACCAATCCACTGCCAGCGATTTGATTAAACTTGCCCACCACGCCATGCAGCTCTCCACTTTCCGAGACTATGTCGCAACTGCTCAGCATGGTTGTACCGTAACAGGTCCCGGTGGTTATGAGCGGAATCTGGCTTGGAAAAACACGAATCGTCTCTTGCGCACTGAGGGCTATGAAGGGATCAAGACCGGCACGACTAATGCCGCCGGGGCATGTCTCGTCTCTCAAGGAACCCGGGACGGGGAAACACTGATCATCGTGGTACTTGGGGCGACCTCGTCAGACGCTCGCTACGTCGATGCCCGCAATCTCTATCGTTGGGCCTGGCAACAACTCAGCTCTGGCTCGGATGAGGGAAACTGATGAACTATAGTTCCTAGCTGCCGACGGAAGGCTAGCGTTTTTAACCCGCGGCTACCGCCGACGGCTATTTGTGGCAAATTCAACCGAATTTCTATGATATCACATCCGTATGGCTGGTTGAGTTTGTTGCCTCCGTTCGTGGCGATTGTGTTGGCGATCACCACGCGGCGGGCAACCTTGTCGCTCATTGTAGGCTTGTTCTGTGGTGTGCTGATCACCCAGGCAGGCAATCCTTGGACCGCTTTGCATGAATTGTTTGAAGTACATCTGTGGCCGACCTTCATCGATCCAGGCAAGCTCCGCGTCTTTTCCTTCACGTTGATGATGGGGGCAATGATTGGGGTCATCTGTTATTGCGGGGGCATGAAAGGATTGATTGGCCTTATTGCGCCGCTCGCCAAGACCCGTCGCGGGGGACAATTGGTCACCTGGCTACTGGGGCTTTTGATCTTTTTCGATGACTATGCCAATTCAATTCTGCTCGGCAATACGCTCAGGCCGTTGTGCGATCGCTTAAAAATTTCCCGAGAGAAGCTGGCCTATCTGGTCGATTCGACTGCCGCTCCTGTGGCGGGTCTTTCGCTCTTGTCGACTTGGGTAGCCGTCGAAATCGACTATGTCCGTGAAGGAATCGAGTCGCTCGGCCAGGTCACCGACCTGACGGCCATCGATCTGTTTCTGGGGAGCATTCCGTATCGATTCTACGTGCTCATTTCTCTGGTGCTGATCCCGCTGATTGCCCTTACGGGACGGGACTTTGGGCCGATGCTCAAGGCTGAACGACGCCGCTTGCGTAGCACATTGGATGAGGAAGCGAAGCTCCACCCAGTGGACGAACTGAACGAACACGATCGGGAAGGAATTCCCGCCCGTTGGTTCAATGCAGTGCTCCCCATTGCGACAACCCTACTGGTCGTGATGGCACTGCTCTACAGCACGGGCTTGCGAGCACTCGCACTGGCACCGGGCGATCCAATGCCGAAACTCCGCGACATTCTCGGGGCAGCCGATTCCAGTCTGGCACTGCAGTATGGCGCGCTTGTTGGCTTGGCACTGTCGGTCATATTGGCGCTTGTACAGCGGTTGGCCACAGAGAAAGAAATCTTACGCGCGATGGGGCAGGGGGCCAAAGTTGTTTTGCCGGCAATTGCCATTCTGTGGTGCGCTTCGGCCTTGTCCCGGATGACTGGTAGTCGCTCTGTCGAAGGTGCGATGAGTGCCACTCCCTATGAATTCAAGAGTCATCGGTTGTACACGGGCGAATTCCTGACCCAGTTCTTGGTAACTGAAGAGCAGGACATTGGCCAACCCAGGTCGGAGCTGGCAATCTTCACAAGACTCATGCCAACGACCGTTTTTGTCCTAGCAGCGATCCTGTCGTTTGCGACCGGCACCAGTTTCGGGACGATGGGAATCTTGCTGCCGATCGTCGTCTCTCTGACCCATTCGCTGCTGGGGAGTCAAGGAGGCGGATTGCCAGCCGGCAACCCAATCCTCTTGGCATCCGTCGGTGGTGTTCTCGCGGGGGCTGTGTTTGGCGATCATTGTTCGCCGATCTCGGATACCACCATTCTGTCATCCCAATCGTGCGGCTGTGACCACATGGCCCACGTGATTACGCAGCTTCCATACGCCTTGCTTGTGGCGGGTATCACCATCTTATGCGGCACACTCCCTTTAGGCTGGGGGGTATCTGTTTGGCTGTTGTTGCCAATTCAAGTAATCGCACTATGTATTACGTTGGCATTTTTTGGCCGAGACGCCGAAACTCTCTAACTTCATCCTCTGGACCTAGTTATGAACTCGACGAATTACCCAATGCTCAAGATTTGCGGAAGCTTATGCATCCCGCTCGCCGCATCAATCATCATTCTTGTGGCTCTTAGCTCTTCTGCCAGTCGAGCCGAAGATACAATGGAATCCGTGAATCGAACACCTGTGGTACTTACAGACCGGGCTCGGGAAATCCACACTCGAGCGATAGTCATTGATGGTCATAACGATCTGCCGTGGGAGCTGCGTGCCCAAGGGTCGCTCTCGTTCACACGATTGGATATTTCCGAGCATCAAGAATCTCTCCAGACAGATATTCCTCGACTACGTGAGGGAGGGCTCGACGTTCAGTTTTGGTCCGTCTATGTGCCGGCCAGCACCGCCTACGATGGCACGGCTTTGACGGCGACGCTTGAACAGATCGAGATGGTCAATGCAATGATCGACCGCTATCCCGAGACATTTGCACTGGCGCTGACGGTGGCCGATATTCGTCGCATTTGCGCGGAAGGAAAAATCGCGTCGCTCATTGGCGTCGAGGGAGGACACTGTATCAAGAACTCGCTCAATGTCCTCCGGCAATTGTACCGCTTGGGTGCTCGCTACATGACCTTGACGCACTCGGACACACTCGACTGGGCGGATTCCGCGACAGACAAGCCCCGCCATGAGGGTCTCACACCCTTTGGAGAGGATGTCGTTGCCGAGATGAATCGTCTCGGCATGTTGGTCGATATTTCCCACGTTTCACCTGACACGATGAAAGATACCTTGCGTGTCACCAAGGCCCCGGTGATCTTTTCCCACTCCTCGGCCCGCGCCGTGGCCGACAGCCCTCGCAACGTTCCCGACGACGTCTTGAAACTGGTTGCCAAAAACGGTGGTGTGGTGATGGTTAATTTCTTTTCTGGATTTGTCGTCCCCTCGGCGGCAGATCGTTACGTCCGGCGACTTAACTACGAACGGGAACTCAAGGCTTCCTTGGACGATGATACTCAGGTACGCATCGAGCTACGCAAATGGGAGAAACAGCAAGCGCCCATGGAACGGGGTACAATTCATGATCTCGTTGACCACATCGACCACATCGTCCAGGTGGCTGGCATCGATCATGTCGGCCTCGGTTCCGACTACGACGGTGTCAGCGTTCTACCTACGCAAATGGACGACGTCGCCAGTTATCCGTACATCACGCAAGCCTTGTTAGATCGCGGCTACAGTGAAGCCGACATCGTGAAAGTGTTGGGGGAGAATCTGCTGCGTGTGATGAGTGAGACGGAACAAGTCGCTAAGGAACTGGGGGAGAAAAAGTGATGGTTCTTCGGCAGGTTTTGGGTGAATCGTCATGCTGCGACCTGGCGCGAGAGAGCCGCGAAGCGGCTGAAGCAGCCTGAGGCTCTGCTCTAGCCGCTCTCGATAGCGGCCTTGACAACGAGTAACTTATAAGCTACTATTAGTTTGCATGGAAGTAAGAGAGCAAGAGGTCCGCTACTACATGCTGAAGGATACTCAGTGTCCGTACCTCAAATGGTTTGCCAAGCTTCGTGACCAACGTGCTCAGCAGCGAATTGACGCTCGACTTGCTCGCCTCAGGAGCGGTCTTTTCGGTGATACCAAGGGAGTTGGCGAAGGCGTGCAAGAGCTCAAAGTCGACTACGGACCAGGCTATCGACTGTACTACGGTCGGGACGGTGACCAAGTAGTCATCCTACTCTGTGGAGGCGATAAGAGCATACAGGATAAAGACATTGCCAAAGCCCAAGAGTATTGGGCTGACTACAAGGCTCGTAAATTGGAGGAACAACAATGACGCTTACCACTGACCACAAAGAGCATCTTCACGAACGACTCAAGGACCGTGAGTACGCTGCTGGCTATCTCTCTGCTTGTGCCGTTGAGGGGAAAGAAGCACTACTAGTCGGACTAAAGGACGTTACCGAAGCTCTCGGTGACGTAAGACAAGTCGCTGAAGAAACCGGGCTGAATCGTGAGAATTTATATCGAATGCTCTCCGTGAATGGAAATCCCAGACTAGATAGCTTTCTTCTCATACTAGATTGGGCAGGACTCGATATGAGCTTTACTTCAAAACAAGCTTCTTGAAATTCGTTCCATATCGATAGAATGACGGGCTACGTAAGATTAGCGAGGCGTTGTTAGACCGCGGTTATAGCGAAGCAGATTTTAAGAAAGTGTTAGGCGAAAACGTGCTGCGTGTGATGAGTGAGACCGAGCAGATCTCGCAACAATTGCAGGAAAAGAATAGAGGAAACCCTAGCCGGACCGTCACGCAGTCTGGGCCGCGATCCGGGTGAAAAAGCCCCTTGTTCCCGGAGGCAAGTTTGCCTCCGGCTAGGGTGTGCTGACTATTCAGAGCGGGTTGTGGTCGCTGCTTTCCCTGGCACGCGGGGATCGTGCACGCCGATGAGATTTCCTTCCTTATCTAATCCAACCGCCTGTGTCACGCCGCTGACTTCTATAGTTTCTACCTCGTGGCCGTGTTGCTTCAGACCTTCGATGATTTCCGCCGGGACTGTCGACTCGGCAAGCACACTATCGGGGTGCCACTGATGATGGATTCGCGGGGCGGCCACCGCGGCGGCGAGTTCTTCGTTAAGATCGAGTCGGCGGATGAGTGTCTGCAAGACTTGCGTGATGATTTTCGGGCCCCCCGCTGCTCCGACCGTCAGCACCGGCTCTCCCTCGGCGTCGAGTACGATCGTCGGGCTCATGCTGGACAAGGGGCGTTTGCCGGGAGCGATCGCATTGTTTTCCGCTCCGATCAGGCCAAAGACGTTAGGCACCCCAGGTTGGCTGGAGAAGTCGTCCATTTCATTGTTCAGCACAATGCCGGTACCGGGGACAATCACCTTGGATCCGAACGTAGTGTTGACCGTCGCAGTGATCGCCACCCAGTACCCTTGAGAGTCCGCGGCAGCGATGTGCGTGGTGTGTTTACCAAAGACGTTTTCTTTAGTACGAGGCGGTACGCCATGGAGAGGGACAGGCCTTGTGCGGTGCGGATCGATTCGCTCGGCAAGCGTCTTGGCATAATCCTTGTCGATTAATCCTCTTGGCACGTCGACGAAGTCAGCATCTCCGAGCCAATAGGCCCGATCGACAAACGCCAACTTCATCGCCTCGATGAGGATGTGGGTAGCACGGACCGGATCGCGCTCGTACTCCTGGGCGAGATCGAAGTTTTCCAGGATGTTGAGAATCTGGGCCACATGCACGCCCCCAGAACTTGGCGGGGGAAAGCCGACGATTTGCCAATCTCGGTAGGTGGTGACCAACGGTTCGCGCTCGACCGCCTCGTAGGCGGCAAAATCGTCGGCGGTCAGAATTCCTCCTTGCTCGGCCATCCACTGGCCAACCTGTAGAGCGAACGTGCCACGATAAAACCAATCCAAACCCTGCTCGGCGATTTGGCGATAGGAATGCGCGAGGTCCGGTTGGCGCAGGACCTCGCCCTCTTTGTAAGGACTGCCGTCTTGTTTGAGCAGTGCGCTTTTTCCCCCAGTCAGCCGTGCTAGGGTCTTCGCCTCCCTGGCTAATTTGCCAGCATATATTCGATCGAGGGTAAATCCCTGTTCGGCGATTTCGGCTGCAGGCAAGAGGAGTTGGGGCAAGGTGCGCTGGCCATATTTTTCCAAAGCCAAAGAATAGGCCGCCAACGCACCCGGCACCGCAACGGCCAGCGGCCCCGTGGTACTCAATTCGGGCTGTGCCACACCATCGCGAACATACATTTGACGCGTAGCAGCGGCAGGTGCTTTCTCACGTCCATCAATGGCCGCAAGCGACCCATCGGGCAATCGAAGAAGAATGAAGCATCCGCCACCTAAACCGGAATTGTGGTTATCCACCACTCCCAACGTCAGGGCGGTTGCAATGGCGGCATCGATGGCATTGCCCCCCTGCCCAAACGCATCAAGACCGGCCTGGGTTGCCAGTGGGTTGACCGAGGCCACGAAGCACTCCTCGGCAGCATCGGCAGGAGTGCTGATGGAATTCGAGGTGAGCATGGTTAGCGAAAGTATGCCAATGGGTTTTAGCCATTTTTCCATAGTAACTATCGACTTTCTCGTGTGACTTCGCAATGTGAATTCAGCCTGAGCAGTGTGCAGTATGCCACAAGGATTCGGCATTCCCAAGAGGCACTATGATCGGCTAGTTTTGAACTGACGTTTTGCGCACTCGGATGTCTGTCTTGCGCAAGGAATAATCTACGAACTGCCAAATGCTGTTTTTTACCCAAATGGCGTGTATAATGGAAACTGGCACTCCCGGAACATGGCATCGCGATCCAATCTCAAGGGTTCGCATTCTAATTCTCAAATACCCTGTAGGAATCCGATGATTCGTAGATCGATAAACTTATTGCAGGAATACTCCAGGCACTTTTCTTCCTCATTCGGTCGAGGAAAAAAAAGTAAGAGAAATCGTGACAAGCAGCTTCGCTACGAGCCGCTGGAGCCACGCTTGGTCCTCGCTGCGGCGGGCTTGGTCGACGTTGGTGCCCAGCCTGAGGGTACGCTCTCAGGCAAGGTCGTCTACACGAGCGGAGGTCACGGCATTGTGGCGAACAACCTGGGGAGCGGCAGTTGGGGGTTTCAACGTCCACTGTTGCTGAACATGATCGAAGACCTGGGGAACCAGGATCAAATGACGATCTTCGCAGATTATGCCTTCAACGCCGGGGCGACGGTCGTACCAATTAGGCCGATCGGTCACCAACCCAATGAAATCATCCTGGACAACGACGATGCAGAAGTGACTTTCTCCGGTGCTTGGAGCAACAGTAGCGCGGGCATCTACTTTGGCGATCCGGGAGATGTTCCTTACCGGTTCGCCAGCACTTCAGCGACAGAAACCGCAGTGGCGACCTACCGCCCCAATGTCACCGAGGCTGGCTTCTATCCCGTCTATGCGTGGACCCGCGCCGGGACCGACCGGGCATCAGATCAGCTCTATCGAGTGAATCATTCAGGGGGAAGCACCGAAGTCACCATCAACCATCGCATGGTCGGTACGGGAATCATTTATCTGGGGACTTATCATTTTGAGGCGGGCACCGGCGGCTCCGTAGAAATCAGTAACCGATCCAATGACGCTGGTCGCGTCGTGATTGCCGACATGATCCGCTTTGGAAATGGCGTGGGAGATATTGACAGAGGAGGAGGTGTTTCGGGACGCGACCGCTCAGACGAGGCTTCAGTCTATTGGATCAAATGGCATGTCGATCATTCTCAAGGAATTCCTGACTCTTCCTATCGAACTTCCTCTAGTGATGCAACTGCCAACGTCGGAGCACCGGCACGCTACGCAACATTCATGAACCAGGCTAGCGAAGGTTCCCTTTCTGATCGCGTCTATGTCGGATTCCATTCGAATGCTGGGGGAGGTAGCTCGCGGGGTGTGCTGGGCCTCTTCAATGGAAACAATGATCCCAACTCCAAAACCCCTAATCAGTTTCTGTTGGCCAATCTTTTAGGTCGAGAAATAAACGACGACCTTGTTGACCAGAACGGAATCTTCGAACACAATTTTTTCGACAGAACTACGGTAACTTTGGATCGCAGCGATATCGAATTCGGTGAAATCAATAACAATATAATTGGCAATGAGTTCGACGCGACGATTGTCGAAGTGGCGTTTCATGATAATCAACTCGATGCCGAATTGATGCGGGATGCCAACTTTCGTGCGGCCGCTGCCCGGGCGACGGTTCAAGGCCTGGTTCGCTATTTCAATTCCGTCGATGCGGGTGCGACTCCGATCATCATGGCACCCGGCGAGGTCACCGGCGTTCGAGCCGAGGCGGTCGGCAGCGGCAGCGTGACAGTGTCATGGGTTCCTCCGGCATCGAATACTTATAATGGAGACTCCGCCACGGGATACATGGTCTATGGTTCGACCAATGGTTTTGGTTTCGATGGCGGAACCTTCGTCGCCGGGGGTGGCTCAACATCGCATACCTTTACGGGGCTCGATCCGGAGGAGGGAGCCTACTTCTTCAAGGTGGTGGCCGTCAATGATGGAGGTGCCTCGCCGGGCTCGGAAGTCGTGGCGGCCACGCCCAATGCCGGCCCCAAGGATATCCTGATCGTCAACGGCTTTGATCGGCTCAGCCGTCAGCAGAACCCAGTTCAGTTCGGTGCCGAGCGGGTTCGTCCCCGCCAGAGCAATTCCTTTGACTACGCTGTGCAGGTCGCCTCGGCGATTGAAGCCAATGCACCGGGGTTGGTCGTCGACACCACTTCCAATGAGGCTTTGATCGCCGGGAACATTCAACTCGCCGATTACTCGGCTGTTTTTTGGATCCTCGGTGAAGAATCAACTGCGGACAGCACATTCGATCCTACCGAACAGTCGTTAGTTGCAAATTATCTTGCCAGCGGCGGACAACTCTTTCTTTCAGGTAGTGAAGTCGGCTGGGATTTGGATAGTCAGAATAATGGTCAGGCCTTTTACAACAACAGCTTGCAGGCTGATTTCGTTGCCGACGATGCCAATTCTTACAACGTGGTGGGAGCGGCCAGCTCGATCTTCGCAGGACTCTCGTTTTCGTTCGACAATGGTAGCCAATTCTACAATGTTGATTTTCCGGACGTGATTGCTCCCCTCGGAGGAGCGACCACGGCTCTGAACTATGTGGGTGGATCCGGGGGAGGTGCAGGTATTCAATACGATAGTGGTGCCGCCACCAAAGTGGTGAATGTGGCGTTCCCTTTTGAAACCATCACCAGCGAGTCGCTGCGAAATACCTTTCTGGGCCGTGTGCTCGACTTTTTCAACTTCGACATTGAACTGTCCGACCTGGAACTCATCCTGGATAACGACGATGGCCCGAGTGTCTACGCCGAAACTGGTTCATGGACGACTTCCACGAGCCCTGGGTTCAATGGGGGCACGTATCGTTTTGCCGTAACCGGAAACTCGTCCACCGCGACTTGGAACTTTTACACTCCCTTCGCTGGCGAAGGGGAAGTCTTTGTTCAGTATGTGAGTGGCTCGAACCGCGCCGACAACGCCGTCTATCACATCGATACTGGCAACGGTATTGAGGACGCTATTATTGATCAAAAGCAGAACAGTCTGACCTGGGTCTCACTGGGGAGTTTTTCCTTCACCGCTGGCAATCATGACATTGTGCTCGACGCGCTCAACAGTACAGGCGGGTCGGTCGTCATTGCGGATGCCGTGCGGGTATTCATCGCGGCACCTTCGACCGAAACGGCAGACTTTGACGAAGATGGCGACGTCGACGGTCGTGACTTTCTCGCCTGGCAGCGTGGCTTCGGCAAGCCAAACCCGATGCTTGCTGATGGCGATGCCAATGCCGACAATACCGTCGACGGCGTCGACTTGGGAATATGGCAGACACAATACGGCGCAACACCGCTGGTCGCTTCTGTGGGTAGCTTACTCGTTGCCGAGGAGTCCCAAGCCATTCCCGTGACCCCGGTTTCCTCGGATGCGACTATTGAGTTCAGCGCTTTGGCAGGGATTGAGCAAGTCTCGCAGCCAATCCCAAAATCACTCCAACCAATTTTCAAATCGGAGCAACACCTGGAAGTTAAGTCGTTGATCGACCGATTCCAAGATGCCGAGTTTTTACCATTGCAGAACGCAATGCCGCAAGATTCGGAAATGCTTTATACCCAACTAGCCAAAGACTCACTTCAAACGGGCGAAGTCGTTGACCCTGCTTTGGAGCTGGCTTTTGAGCAGTTGGGCAGTGAATTCGACGGGTTTTAGGGGGCCGTATGCCGCGTTGCGGCATGGCGATCATTCTGAACTTAGGAACTGACGAATGCAGGTGACGAACTCATCGCCGTATTCAGTCAGTTTCTTTTCGCCGACGCCGGAAACGTGGCGGAACTCGGCGAGCGACGTGGGTTGGCTACGGGCCATGTCGCGCAAGCTTTGATCCCCAAACACGATGTATGCCGGCACACTCCGCTCGTGGGCCAGGTCGCGGCGAAGTTTGCGCAGCTCCTCGAATAATCCTCGGTGAACTCCTTCCCATTGGTCGCCTTCTTCCTGCGTGTGACTTCGCCGGGACCGCTCGCCCTCCGATGGTTTTAATAATCGCGGTGTGTGTTCACCGCGAAGCAGTTGGCGACCGAATTGCGAGACGGAGAGCGTGTTGTACTCGCCCGTCTTTTCTAGAAAACCTTGTCCGACGAGTTGCTCGGTCCAGTCGCGTACGGTCCGCAATGAGTATTTTTCCAGGATGCCGTGAGTACTCAGACTTTCGTGCCCCCGCTCGATGATCCGCTGCTCATTCGAACCCACGAGGACCTTCGCTGTGTAGTCGGCACCATACCGCTCTTCCAACCGCAGGACGCAGGATAGAATTTTCTGGCCGATCGTCAACGAATCATCAACCGTTTCAAGCTCATTCAGGCATGCATCGCACGCACCGCAATTGTCGCGATCAAGATGTTGGCCGAAATAAGCCACGAGTGAGCTGTGGCGACAAGTTGCCGAGTGGCAGAAGTCGGACATGGCGTGGAGGGCTTCCAAGGCCCCAAGACGGCCCTCCTCCGCGCCTGGTTGCGTCTGTTCTCCTTGCTCGATCAGTCGCCGCCAGAGACCAGCATCGCCCCCCGAATAGAGCAAAAGACATTCAGCTTCCAAACCGTCGCGGCCCGCGCGGCCGCTTTCCTGTTGGTATTGTTCGAGCGATTTGGGCATGCCGGAGTGGATCACAAACCGCACGTTGGATTTGTCGATGCCCATACCAAAGGCCACTGTAGCAACGATCACGTCGATTTCTTCCTGAGCAAATTCATTTTGGTGCTTGTGACGTACCTCGTCGTCGAGTCCCGCGTGATAGGGCCTCACGCGTGCGCCTGTGGCGACCAACGACGCGGCCGTCTCTTCCACCTGCTTGCGGCTAATGCAGTAAACGATGCCCGCGGAACCGGGGTTCCGATCAATGACAGCGCGAATCTGCTCGATAGCTCGATTCTTGCGTTTCACGCGGTAGACGAGATTGGGGCGATCGAACGATCCGACCAACATCTGGGCGTTTTCCAAACCGAGTTGCTCGGCGACATCGGTGCGAACGCGCTCGGTGGCGGTCGCCGTGTAGGCATGCATGCCGACGCCGGGCAAAGCCTTTCGGAGTAGCCGCAGTTGCCGATATTCGGGGCGAAAATCATGGCCCCAGGAGCTAATGCAATGCGCTTCGTCCACGGCGATTTGGGCAACAGGAACCGATCGGAGGAATTCGATGGTGCGTGGTTGGATGACGCGCTCGGGGGCGACGTACAGCAATTTGAGTGTGCCACTGCGAATGTCATCGGCAATGCGTCGCTTTTCGTTATCGCCGATCATGCTGTGGACGCAAGCGGCCCGAATACCGCAATCGGTGAGCGCGTCAACTTGATCTTTCATCAACGAGATCAGTGGCGAGATGACCACTGTGAGTCCGTCGAGGCAAACCGCCGGGACTTGATAGCAGAGCGATTTTCCGCCACCGGTCGGCAGCACCACCACTGAGTCGCGATGGTCCATCGCACATTGCATCGCCTGCAGTTGCAAGGGGCGGAACTCGTCGTAGCCCCAATAGCGGCTCAGGGCATCGAGGAGTTGCTGGTCGGCGGCAGTCGGGGCGTGGCTCATGGCCGGCTATTGTACCGGAACACGGCAGCGGGGCGACAGGTGGCGAAATATGGGACGGCGGTAGCAAGCGAACCCCCGCTTTCCGGCGAGGGCTTTTAGGTCGCTGCTAGATCCCCATTTCACTGAAGGCTTCGTCGAGGGCGAGTTCGAAATCAGCGTCCGATTCGTTCTCGTCGACGCTGAATTGATAGTCCTCAGTATGACTTATGGTCAATGCTGCTCCGAATGTTGACCAATTCTCGGCGCGGGCTTGCTCGAATGGTAACTCTACGAAGCTATCGAAGTACTCCACCTCCGAGTAGGAACTCGTTTGTTCGGGCAGGCTTAACCAAAACAGGGCAGGGGAGCTAACAATCGATTGCCCTGCCGGTGTAGCTTCGCTGACGGAGGATAACGAGGCCGTCGGCGGGTCGTTCTCAACAGCCGAGAAGGAAGCAAGCAGGGAAGCCGAACCACTGTTGCCAAACTCCGCTTGCCAGGAAATGATAGCAGCGCTACTGGCACCGCTCCGTTGGAGCATGAGGAAATCGTGTCCATCCACGTCTGCATCACCATCGTAGTCGGTGGTCATCGCGGCAGAACTTGAATTCGTGTAGGCACCTGACCACATTGCCAGATCGCCGCTATCCACGACGTTATTGTGATCACCATCCGCGGCTAGATTCACTGTCGATCCATAGCTGCGTTGCCAGGCGAGGAAATCACGACCATCGACGTCATTGTCACCATCGAAGTCGCCGTCCATTCCTCCCTGGGGATTCACGCTTCGAACGGCAACTGGTGGGTCGAAGTTCCCCACGATCGGAAGGGCCAGATCATCACCAAATTCGGCGTAGAGGTCCTTGCCGAAAGGAACCGTGGTAAACGGGTGGTTGAGCGTGACTGCCGAGCCTGTGACACGCTTCGTACCGGCATGGTCATCGGAAATCAGGAAGTACCACTCCGATTGGCGAGGTGGGGTTGCCGAGGAATCTCGCGGCACAAAGAGTCCGATGTCGTCGATGCCGTCACGATCCATATCGGCGGCCACCGGACGGTCTAGCACTCCCGGATAACCCCACACCACGACCTGGTCAGCCGCATCGGTCAGTCCATCGTTGGCAAAGTTAAAGAATAGCTGGTTATTATTGAACACAGCCAGATCGTCGAGGCCCTCCCCATCGAAATCACCGACGATGGGATGACCTAACATACCATTGGTGAAAACTTCGCCAGCTTCGATGATAAAATTCTTGTTTGTGTCGAAAGCCCATTTGCCCTGGTTGTAGAGGCCGATCTCATCATCGCTCAGACCACCCCCGACAAAATTCCCTGCCACAGGAATTGCTCCGGGAACATTGAAGTTAGGCAGCAACGGCTGGGTGGTGAGGATGTCTCCAAGTGCGGGTGAAACGACTCCATCGTGGTTGCGATCAACTAGCCAGCGAAAGACGCCCAGTTCCGCAGAATTGCCAAATGCAGCGAGGGTGTCGAAGCCGTCGGAACCACCTACATCGTTGAGACTAAAACGCCCAGCGAAAAGTAAATCATGGACGTTGTAACCACCTGGTCCGATGCCGCCACCGGGAGCCGCCACGGGAAGAGTGAACGAGAGGTCGACATTGGTTGCGTCATTGCCGATCTGGCCATTGGCTGGATCCCAGACAAAGTTGCCATTGATGTCGATGGAGATATTCTGGGCGACGTAGGTGCCAAGCTCTGGTCGAGTGTCGATTGTGAAGCGGGCAATGAAATCGCCACCGGGATCACCATCGCCAGAAGGGAATACGACGTTGCCAAACTCTGTGGAATCAAACGGGGAAGCGGCTTGTGATTCGCCATCGAGGGCATTGCCGGCATCATCGCTGATCGTGTCTCTGACGGTGAGTGTATAGCGGTCGTCCGGGAGAAATTGATTGAACACAAGGGTGACCTCGGTCATCACCATGCCCCCCAGGAATTGCCCCTGGCCAAGTCCCAGGGTAATCACCTGATCATCTCCGCCACCATCTTCGTTGATTCCATTGGCACCAACGTTGTATACGAAAGGCTGCAGTCCATTGAATCCGACTGGGCCCGTAAACGTGTTGTGCAACGGTGTGCCATTGATCAATTCTGCGTTGGTTATCACCAAACCGGCATCAATTAGTGCTTGAGTTTGATACTGAATGTCGGTGCTCGGATTACCAACAGTAAATGTGCCCGGAAGTTCCAGCCAAGAATACGGCGTGGCAAATCCACGTTCGGTCAGTGCCACGAGGCTACCTCCACTATTCACATAGTTCTGCACATCGAGCTTTCTGGCAGTTAATGTGTTGAGGTCGGTGTTGGAAACACCGCCCGTGGTGTTGTTGGCATCAGAAGGGACGTAAAGAATGGCATAGTCGTTAAAGTTGACCGACGAGAGATCAATGGCCCCCCCAGTGGTAGCAACGGCTAGTGGAATACCCAACACTGTTGCCACGCTGGTGATTGCTGACAAGGCAGTGCTTGAGGTACCGATCGCTAATATCCCTGTGCCGCCATTTTGGGAATTGGCCGCAGCGTAACTGACCATTTGCTCGATGAACTGCCAACCGTCGAGATTGATGTCATCGGCAGTTCCCAAAATAGCATCAGCCCCGGCAGTGGAACTACCATGGTCATCTCGGTCACCGCCATCGACGATTACTCCACCTGAGCCAATCGCGGCTGCTGCTACTGCACCACCGCCGCCACCAACCCCTCCACCCCCACCAGGAGCAGTAAGATCATTAAACAAGACTTCGGTGATCAGGATATTCCCAACATGGTCACCGACTAATTGGTAATTCCCGATGGTCGTTGCCAGTCCCTCATTCACGGCCGGATACAGAAACTCCTGCAAGCGGGTTGGCAGATCGGTAAATTTTACCGTTATACGATTGACCAAAGGTGTCGGTCCATCCGTTGAAGGCTTGGGATCGAAGAGGTCGTAGGTGGGATCGTCGGTGACAAAGACATTCGAAATCCGCGGGCCTTGCGTATCGACAAAAATATCTAACAATTGCAAATCATCATCCACTCCGTCGTCAGGGAGATTAACGTTTCCTGCCACATCCTCTGCGGAGACGAGCAAACTCCGTAGACCGTCTTTGGCAGCAAAGAATGCCGGATCATTCAAATCGATCGAGGTGGTCAATTCCCAATACCCATCGGCAAACGCCAGATTGCCATCGTAGGGAAGAGCCACGGTTAATCCGAGCAACTTATCTCCCGCATCGATGGTTCTATTCTCGTTGATATCCGCATAGACGCGCACAATGGAATTGGCTTCGGCATAACCCCAGAGCGTCGGCGTCGAATCTTTGGTGATGCGGTCATTGAGCGTTGGGGGATCGGACAGCACACCTGTATCACTACTTCCTTTGAGCCCGTCCGTGGCGATTCCCGGTTCCCCGAAGGAGACGGGTGGTGCGACGGTGTCCACCTCAAACGGTAAAAGGAAATCGTGGCTAATGTTGCCAGCGCGGTCTTCCACTTCGAGCTTAAAGTTATGTAAGCCATCGGGAATCACCGGTCCAGCGGGATTGTTCAATGCCAACGAAATGGTTTGGGTAATTGAAGAGAGTGTCGTGAAGCCCCCTAAGGCAGTAAAACTGTCATAGACCAGAATC
Source organism: Bythopirellula sp. (assembly GCA_041738415.1). GTDB lineage: Bacteria > Planctomycetota > Planctomycetia > Pirellulales > Lacipirellulaceae > Bythopirellula. The sequence continues at coordinate 15,605 of JBGSPU010000103.1, read as the reverse complement.
TCTGAGGTAGGAATTGCCCCATCAGGACGGAGATAGAGTCGGAACTTAACGTCGTTGGGGAACGGATTGGTGGCCCCGCCGCCTGGGGTCGCGTTGCCCCGCATGACGACCGTCGGCAAGCTGTCAAAAGTAACGTCATCGATATTGCTTCTTCCCGAGTCCGAAGTTGCTAGAATGTCGAGGAATGGGGTGTTCGGACCAATCGTGTCAACCCAGATATCAATATTCGTTCCATCGTTCAAACTCGGATCGATGATGGTGACATTTCCGGCGGCATCTTCAATTTCCAGCGTGATGTCGTAAGCGTCATCGGCCAACGGCTCGGTGGTGATTTCCCAAATGCCGAAACCGTCGTTATTAGCTCCACCCAAGCCACCAACGCCACCGACCCCCACGTCGGACGTATCGGAACCTGCCACCGTTTGTCCCACGAGAGAACCATTCGCATAGAGTCGTACTTTAAAACCAACAGGAGCCACGCCGACAAATGCCGGTGACATTTTGTTGGTAACGTTGTCCGTGTTCAACATGCCTGTGTCGCTCGAAGTGACTAAGTCGAGCGAAGTGTTGACAACTGTTCCCTCAGGAATGATCGTGATGATTAGCGGATCTGAGAGTTGCGCGCGACCCGTGGCTCGCTGAGTGCCTGCGGCAGGATTTGTGTCTTGTGGGTCGACAATCTGTACGGCCGACGAGACAAACCAATCTCCTGCTGCGAGGGCAGAGATGGCTGGAACAGTAAACGACCACAAGATGCCGGTTGCTCCTACTTGATTTGCAAACCCTTCTACCAATGCGCCCGTGGCAATATTGATGAGCGACAAATAAACTCCCGCCCCATCATCGTTGGCATCGGTAGCAATCCCGTTGTTATCAGGATCAATCACGGGCTGATTCAGCAGAGTAATTCCTGTATTGAGAAATTCGGCCAAATCCGCTTGAATCAAGAATGTAGGCGTTGTATCGCTGGTGATGTCGTCATTGTTCATCATTCCCGTGTCGCTACTGGCCAACAGATCGACAAACGCGGGGGCCGGGGCGGCGAAGTTTTCGACTTCCAAATCGTAATTCTGGATCGAACCATCTGCCCCAAAAACTCTGATGAAATACGTTTGTCCAGCGACCACTGGCACTATAATCTGCTCGTTATCTGTCGTAGAATCTCCCTGCCCTACAGGAGTAATATCCGCTCCGTTGGCTCCTAGCACCTGGATGTCAATATCGTTGCCGACAGCATGGTTGAAGAAAGCTCGAACGTCTAACTTCCCATTCAATGGAGCCGTATAGCGATAAAAATCTTCGTCACCTATATCGAAAATACTCACGTCGTTGATCGTGACCTTAGGTAGCGAACCCAATACGGAAGCAGTTTGCAGTGTGTTATTGTCTTCCAACTGATCCTGAGCAATGAATGTGAAAGCCGTCGCTGACGGCAGTTGTACCTTATAACCATAGGCATCTGCTAAGATCATCGCATTCAAATCGGTAATCATCTGCCGGGTAGCAGGTGGACCAACCGTGCGACCGGGATTCATCAGGTCGTTGGGATTAATTGGTGCCCCGGGGAAGGCAGGATCAACAGGTCCCTCATAAACGTGTCCTCCACCGTTGTCGGTTATCGTTACAGAAACACCAAATTGACCGGCAACATTCTGGAATATATTGAGATTATCAGCACCGCTGACCTGATCGGTTCCGGCCGGTGTCAAGAAATTGTTTAGCGCGACACCAAACCCTGTCAAAATTCCGACAGTATGCCCAATTTCGTGTACGGCCGTGCGAAAAAAGTCGTTACCGGCCTGGGTCGAGTTGGCCTCGAACTGGGTTACGGGAAAAAGAAACTCATCATCTGCAAAAGGTGTCGGATCGATGAACCACCCGCCACTCCCTCCAGCATCGTCCATCGTCAGATTGCCGGAAGTGGGTAGCCCATTGCCATCAACATTTGTGGGGGCACCCTGACCGCGGAGACTACCACCCAAATCAGCAGCCATCACTGTGAGAGTGAACACGTTGTTCGTGGCCGGATTGTTATCTCCATCAAAATTGTAGTCGAGGATTACTTCATTCCAATTCTCAATCGCACGATCGATATTTTGCCGAGCCACCTGCGCCATCGCACCATAGGTGGCATTGAACATATCCGCGTCAGTCCCTGCGTTACCTCGGTTCGTCCAGACTATGGCTAGCATTCGCCGGTCCTCAAGCGACTCCATCGATAGCCGCCGACCTCTATACGACTTGTACTCCAGTATGCGATCCAGCGAACGGGACTGAGAAAAGAAAGAGCGAATGCGGCCGATCATGATGTAACCCCCCGAATGTTCGTGACAGAACCCTCCGTGGTTACTTGCGGTAGCGCAGCTCGATTAGTCATCGAGCACAACAGGCAAAACCGGTCCCCGATCCACCTGTAGCGAATGCAGCGTTAATATAGTCTAGGCAAAATAGGATGTTCAAGTACTTTTTGCCTATTCCACGAAAAAAGCCCTGGCGGAATGCCCGCCAGGGCTTGGAACGTCTTTCAGCATAAGAGGTTAAGTCGCGAACGCTTACCAGCGAAACTCAGCCCTGGTTACCAGACCACTAAATGAAAGGGATCCAGAGATGTCCTCGTAGTTGTTCGTACGGACCCCGTTGATAAACGAATCGGTCGTCACCGCATTGAACCACTGGTAGACCGTGTAGCCTCCGGAGATGCGGAAGCAATCGCAGGTGCCAAATGTATAAGCCAGTCCGGCCTCGTAGTCGAGCAACGTGGTGATGCGGTCGTCCTGCCAATCAGCAAGTGCCAACTGTGTCGCGGTTGAAACATTCTGCATCGAATAGTCCGCATGGAAACGGCCAGTCATAGGCGAGACATTGATCTTACCATAGACCGATAAACCAGAGATACCATAGCGGCGTTCTCCATCCAAACCGAAGAGGAGTCCTCCACCATCAAAATCGATATCCGTGAGCGTGTCGATTTGACCAGCCGATCCTCCCGAAAAAATTCCTGACTGGAGGAAGTTCTGTTCCAAGTGTCCGTAGCGACCACCGACACTCCAGTTAATGACTTGTGAAGGTCCCGATCGCCAGACGCGGCGAATTCCGAAATCCGCCAGTTGGAAATCAATGGCATAGTTGCTATTCACCGGCCCAACCGAAGCCGTGATGCTAGCTCCGGGATGATGGACAAGTGAGCCGATGGCTCCGCCACCACCAGGAATCACGGGTGGTAACAAGCTGTCAAATGAATCACTTTCCAAAAAGGTGTAAGAACCAAAGATGCTGGAGCAATTCGATAAACTGAGCGAACCACCGGCTCGAAAACCTGGTTCGTAATCTAAGCTGGCAACTCCGATCTGTCCGAAGGGAACAGTACCAGCGCCGCCGATGCCATTTTGTTGCTGGGCATGGGTCACGTCCGCATCAGCAGGTTGCAGATACAGAAACTCACCGAAGACTGAATTACGATGTGCCCACCACGGCGGACAGCAACTACAATTGGAGCAACAGGAATCACAACAACCATCGCAGCTACCCTGTAAGTCACTGCAGGTATTGCAAGCAACGTTTTGCAGGCTCGCAGGACCAGCAACGATATTCGCCTGAAAGTCCTGTGCATTCACATATTCCTCCTGGCCTATCGAGGCCAGGTCGCTGCTAGCTGGAGTGACTGTGGTTGAAGGTAAGTCCGACTGGGCCAGCCAAAAGCTTGCTCCCTGGGTCTGACTCGACTGGGCATGTGTTTGTTGAGTACTGAAAAGTATGGTGAGCGCCAGCGCTGTTGCTTGCGCGGCTACCGGAAAAGAGCTTCGCATTTGTAATCCCCCTATTGGCTGATCCTGGGTCGGACTGAATTCCTGTTTTCAGCCTCTACTATGGTGAATCAGAGATGGAAGATTATTCGGATTGTTCCGCTCGTAAGGATAATATCGTTCGCATGGCTAGGCGCATAGCACCCAGTCTACTCAGAATAACACCAACCCTCCATGTGCTTCGCTCTCAGCTATCGCCCAAAAGGCCCAGAAAATCAGCAATCTTAATGGCTGAGAAGTGATTGCCGACGTCTGACTGCTATCACTTGGAGTCAATTACATTCTCTTGGCGACGTTCGACTTCATGAACTCTAGCGCGTCTTGGGCTAGGTGACCTTCATTTTCGTACATGGAACGCCAGATTTTTGTAGCGGCGGCGATTCTCGGAGAGTTCAACTTGCTCGCCTTGTTTTATCGGGTTGTTAGTATCACTTGATTGATTACCAAATAAGTATAGCCGCAGAATATCCCCAAAGATGATGCTGAAATGCCCATGGAATGCAGTCAAGTATCGAGAGTGGGGACTGGCTGCCTCACAGTCCCCAAACAAGCCATGCTCTAGGCAAATGCAATCAGTAATTCATCTTCGATTGATTGGAAAACTTGGTCGATTGCTTCGTCTAGTCGAGAATCCTCCTTATCTGAGCCAAGATAAAATTCACTTTCCTGAGACCGTTGATTCGTGGGCAAGTCGAGTGATGCAAAAACTGATTCCTTTACTGTCGGATTGTCCAACTCAATAGAATCAATATCAGCAAGTGAATTTTCCAAGCTGACGCCCACGTCCGGGAACAATTTGATAAAAAAGTTATTCGGCAATCTTTCGGAAAGTCCACTGGTTGACTCTTCCGAACCAATTGCAGCGGTACTTGCTGCAACAAGCGGAGTCGGAATCGACTGGCCGTAGTTGTTTTGCCAGATCGTCAAATCTCCGGAACCGACAGTGCCGCTCAAGTCTCCATCGGCACCAGTTCCAACCGGGTTGGCAGTTGCACCGAAACTACGCTGCCAAATGAGAAAATCACGGCCATCTACATCTTGGTCACGGTCAAAGTCACCCCTTGTCCCTAGTGTAGTATCAACAGCAGCAACTCCATCAACTAAACCAAGTCCGGTCGCCGGATCAAATCCAGTTTGGAATCCACCAACAAATGGGTTGTCCATATCAATGGCAGTAGCGTCAAGAATTTGCGTAATCTGTGGAACGGTAAGGTTAGGATTAGTTTGCAGCATAAGTGCTGCCAGTGCTGCCACATGAGGTGCCGCAGCGGACGTACCGAAAAAGTTGGGAAATGCATCGGCATCACCAGCAATGTCTGTTCCGAAGAAAGTGGTATTTCCACCGTCCGGGCCGACAAGGTCTACTTTCTCTCTCACTTCGGGCGTAACTAACCTGACCCCGGCCAGATTGAACAAGATTGGAGTGCCGCCAAGTGACGAAAAGTTTTCTACAACAGGAGGTGTGGTCCCAAATTCAGGAGTATCAAGAAAGGAAGCTGCTCCTAACGAAACCGCTCCGTTTGCGTTGGAGTGTCCAAATGAGGTGCTGCTATTGGTTAGATACTCGTTAAACGTAATCCCCGTCCCAAAATCCACGTATTTCATAAGTCCAGGAAGTGGACCTCCCGCACTGGTAATGAGAATATCAAACTGGTTCACAAGAGTGGTATTTGCGAAACTCAAGATTTCCACAGCATCACCACCAATGTTATTGGTACGCCCCTGAGCAACGATAGTGTTCCCACCTTGAATCAAGTAGATGTTGAGATTGTTGTTAGCACCTGCCCCACCAGCCGAAGCTGCGGGAGCGTCCCATTGGAAAGAAACACGAAATATATTTCCTATTGGAATTGTGACTCTCTGGAAAATGTCGTTCGTACCGGGGTCAAATTCATGGGCGGTTTCCAGAACTCCGCCAATGTTTAATTGTTGCCCAGCATTGAACCCACTCTCGTAGCTTCGCCTTGCTTGGTTTCCTGCGGAAGAGAAATAACTAACGCCATTCGCTACCACGTCATCGACGGCTTGTGCGATTACACCATCTTGAAACATGGGTTCTGCAAAGAAAATAACATCATCTACAATTACATCGGAACCAGCCGTTTCCAGGTCTCCAATCGCGGCAGCCATCGCAATCTGGGAAATTCCAGCAGTGTGAAAAGCAAGCCCCGCACCAGGTGCTACATCGTGAACAATTTGCAGCATCGCCCGACCTTCATCAATGACCTGATTCGGATTTCGAGTATCGTCTAGGACATTGACTTCAGCCGGTAAGTCGTTTGACATCACATCTTGAGCAGCACTACCACCAGCAGAAGCGGAAACGTCGTAACTGTCTGATATGACACCGACTGTTACGCCAGTGCCATCGACACCAAACATGGTTCTTGCATCATCGCTTCGCTGAGCAGCGTCACCTTGGGTATCCGTACTCCCAACATTGGTAACAGAGCCATGAGCAAGGCGAGCGAATAGTAAACCTTCCACAGCAGATAAATCATCAATGGAAGCAAGCGGGAGCCAACCTGTTAGTCCCCGTCCATAAGATGCCAGTTCTTCAAACCCGAACGACAGAAGGGTATCCCGAACAGATGCCGCGTCAGTCTCAGCGTATGCTTCAATCGAAACCTGCAAATCCTCAACAGCAAAACCAAGCTGAACGTAGGCCGGGCTGAAAGTCGAAAAAGGTTCTGACGCTGCACCTCCCGCGTCCAGCCAATCAAGGTAGTCGGTATAGAGCCAAGCTAAGTCGTAGCCAACTTCATCAGCAATCGCCTGTTCATCGGGCGTTTCGGGCACGAACAAATCTGGGGCAAAGTCCACAGTGAGTAGGCGTCGGTCTTCGAGTGTCTCAAAGGAAAATCGATTTCGAGTAATTCCTTGATGCTGTTGTTTTCTTCTGTTCCAAGACATTTTGTAAACTCCGTTCCATAGTTAAGGTTGTCGCTGCCTCAGTAAGACAACGGAAAAAAAGACTCCTGAAAGAGTGACCAGCCATAGTGAACTCGGCTCAGGAATAATTAGGCCGTACTGTAAATGGTCTAGTCTTGGTGGAAGAATAGCCCCTGAGCCAGTCAAAAACGTCTTTCCGAAAACTAACCTACTGATTCCTGCAAGATTAGTCACACCTATGAATCGGTCATCCGAGGTAGTTGAGAAGTCGAGCAGTAAATCGGTTGTACCATAATCCATTTGGTTCCCAACAGCGTCGAAAACCGTTAGCCCGCTCAACGAACCAGCACCGTCGGTCAACACAATTCCCACAGCAGTTGGGAAAAATCCAAGTTCAATTTCATCAAACTCGATTTCAAAAGCCCAGAATTCAGAATTCGGCGTAAAGAATATGGGGGATGCTGTAGCTGATGCACCATCCACCCCAGAACCATCAATGATGCCATCGTCGGCATCAACCGATGCTCCCTGTCCAGTGCTGCCATTTATCAGATTTACTCCCGGTGCATCAAACATGCCACCACCACAAATCACCCCCGGCCCCGGAACACATCCGGGATCATTCTCAAAATCTTCAAGGTTGAAAGTCGGATCGGTCAGCACCGGAAACGGGCTATCTGCTGCTGAGAGGTACGGGCTGGGTGTGAGGAACGTGAACTCGGCCCGGCATTGCCCGGCAAGCAAGTGGGCAGTACCACAGAAGAAAAGAGTGCATATTGCTAAATGATATTTGCCCATAATCACTGCTCCTAGAATTGGTGGTAGGCTATTTCCGGGGCGGCTGCAAGTAGTGCCTTTGGGAAGATTTCGTTGCTAGCACTCCATTATAAACAGCCTCCCCCCCCGATTGCCATAAAATGCTTGTTTTCCAGTATCCTCTCAACCGTTAGCACTTCAGGCAGTTGACATTTCCGCAAAGCAGCTCTGAATTAGGTCATGAGTTCAACGAGCATTCAAGCGATTCTGGAGGAGGTCGAGCGGCTGTTGGCAGCGCAGGAGTTGTCCGAGCGGGTCGAGTTGGCCATGCAAAAACCGATCGTGCAAATCCTGGTTTGCGACGACGCCAGGCAGTTCAAGTTGCTCACCGGCAAGCTGGCCTTGTGCTGGATTCACGAGGGCCGACACGACGAAAAACTTTCACCCGTGGTGGGTCGCCACGTGCGTGCTTTGGAAGCTTTCCAGGAGGGTTACTGGAACTACTATCGGTTCCTGCAAGACGATCGCGCCGGGCCGACCGAGGAGAGGGCGGCCAAGTTACGACTGGAATTCGACCAGTTGTTCTCGACACGGACGGGTTACGATGCCTTGGATGCGCGGATCGCGAAAACCCGGTCCCAACGAGACGAGTTACTGACGGTGTTCTCCGAGCCCTCGGTTCCGTTACACAACAACGCTTCGGAGTTGGGTGCTCGCGCGAGCGCCCGCCGCCGCGACGTCAGTTTGCACAGCCGCAGCGTACGCGGAGCCCGGGCGATGGATGTCTTCACCACGCTCGTGCAGACCTCGAAAAAACTGGGATTGAGCGCGTTTAAATACTTCCGCGATCGCTTCAGCGGGGCGCAGAACACTCCCTCCCTCGCCCAATCCATCCAACAAGCAGCCCAATCAGCCACTGCTAGCGGTTGAGAGGATACCCCTTTAGACTGATCCTGGGTCGGACTGAATTCCTGTTTTCAGCCTCTACTATGGTGAATCAGAGATGGAAGATTATTCGGATTGTTCCGCGCGTAAGGATAATATCGTTCGCATGGCTAGGCGCATAGCACCCAGTCTACTCAGAATAACACCAATCCTCCCTGTGCTTTGCTCTCAGCTATCGCCCAAAAGGCCCAGAAAATCAGCAATCTTAATGGCTGAGAAGTGATTGCCGACGTCTGGCTGCTATCACTTGGAGTCAATTACATTCTCTTGGCGACGTTCGACTGCATGAACTCTAACGCGTCTTGGGCTAGTTGCCCCTCGCTTTCGTACATGGAACGCCAGATTTTTGTAGCGGCGGCGATTCTCGGTAGCAAGAGTCCAAAGGCTTCGACAACGAGCCAGCCGTCGTACCCGATTTCCGCCAGGACATCAAAGGTCTCGTCCCATCGTATGTTTCCTTGCCCAGGCGTACTGCGATCGTTCTCTGAAATATGGACATGCCCCAGATGAGCAGCGCAAGTGCGAATTGCCTGGCCGGGATTCTTTTCCTCGATATTGGCGTGGAAGGTATCATACATCAGCTTGCATCTAGGGTGATTCACTTCAGCCACGAAGCGAGTCATGTCGGTCATGCAATTGGCCAGATAACATTCGAATCGATTGAGCGCCTCAACGGCCAGCACAATGTCGACTTTGCCGGCGTGCTCTGCGACCTCGCGCATGCTCTCGACCCCCCAAGCCCACTCGTCTCGCGAAGGTCCAGCGCCACTGAACTCACCGAGAGCAGAATGAAAGGGCCCGCAGAGCACTTGGGCACCCAAGGCCTGGCAGCAATCCAAGGTTCGCTTGTTGGCTGTGACCCCGGCAGTGCGTTTGGCTGAATTGTCGCTGATAGGGTTTTCGTCGCCACTACGAACCGTGACGGCGGTTCTCTCAAGGCCCAGGTCATCTAGACGCTGCCCCCAGGCCTGATAATGAGCTTCTTCGAGCTGAAACACCGGCACTTCAACACCGTCGTAGCCCATCTCCTTGAGGCTCTCAAGGACTGGCAATATCGATTCGTTCAGATGGTCTGTCCAGAGCAGGAGATTCATGCCGTATTTCATCGATTAATATTCTCCTCAACCGGGAAATTCAGAAATAACAACTATTAGGCAGAGTGAAGTGCTCACCTTCTGATCAATAAATCAGGTAAGCTTTGCAATTTCAGTTGACTAAAGTGTTACCAACAATGAAGGATTTTTAGAATAAGGAAATGAAGTCAAATTCTTCAAGTGCTCGAAAACCGCTGGATGAAAGCTCACTATCTCAGGAAAGCTTCGTGCAGCCCTCCGTCGACGGTTATCACTTGTCCGGTGGTTTTACTCAGTCGACTCGTCACAAGCAAAAAATAGGCTTCGGCCTGGTCCGCTGGCGTGATCGGGGACTTGGTCAGCGTCCGCTCCGCATAAAACTGCGCCAACTTTGTTACCAGGGAATCCGTGGGTTCGTCCTCGCTGTAAGGAATTTTGTACTTTGCCAAAGAACCGATAACGCGATCTCGCGGGAACATGGCGGATCCCTGCACCACAGTTGCCGGGGCGACTCCATTGACCCGCACAAGGGGGGCTAACTCAACGGCGAGCTCTCGTACCAGGTGATTCGCGGCTGCCTTCGAGGTGTCGTATGCAATGCTTCCTTTCTTCGCGACAACGGCATTGGCACTGGTGGTGAGTACCAGATTGCCGGGCAATCCTTGCTCTTGCCACGTCTTCCACGCCTCGTCTGCCACGAGATAGCTGCCCGTGACGTTAATGCCAAAAGTCTGTGCCCACCGCTCGTCCGGAATGTGACCGGTAGTGTCGCTGGGGACAAAGATGCCGGCCGTCACTTCAATCGAGTCAAAGCCGCCGTAGGCCAGTGCAACTTTGTCGAGCATGACACGAATGCTGGCCCGGTTGGTGATATCAGTGCTGAGGCCAATCGCCGGGCCGCAGTTGCTGATGCCACTGCCCGCTACCCCGATCCCTTCCCCTTGTTGATCAATAATCTCCTGGGCGGTTGCCTCGGCAGCCTCTTGGTTGAGGTCGACGGCAGCAATATGGGCTCCATCCTTAGCCAGCCGATGGGCCACCTCTTTGCCGATGCCTGAGCCCGCACCGACCACGATGTGAACTTGTCGAGCCAACTCTTTTTCGGGCGGCATCCGCTGCAGCTTGGCTTCCTCGAGGAGCCAGTATTCAATATCGAACGCCTCCTGTTGAGGCAACGAGATATATTCGTCGATCGCCTCCGTGCCCCGCATGACTTCTACTGCGCAATTGTAGAACTCAGCGGTCACGCGGGATTCACTTTTACTCTTGCCCCAGGCAATCATGCCAAGCCCAGGGATGAGGATCACCGTAGGATTCGGATCCCGCATGGCCGGCGAGTTGGAATGTTTGCAATTCTCGTAATAGGACTTGTAGTCTTCTCGATATTTGGCCAGTCCCTCTTGTAAGAGCCCCCGCAGGGAATCGATAGTCCCCGACGCGGGATCCCAGGCAACGTAAAGCGGCTTGATTTTGGTGCGAAGGAAATGATCCGGGCAACTCGTTCCCAATTCCGCCAGCCGCTGGGCATCGTAGGAATTCACAAAACGACGAATCGTCTCGTCATCTTGGAATGTGCCGATCAGGCGATTATGCTGCGAAACTTGACCGCGCAGCCAAGGGAGGATTCGGGCAAAGGTTTCGTGTCGCTTGGCCTCATCCAACGAGATATATTTCGGCCCGCCAAAGGCTGCCGGATGGCCACCCTTCGCCTCGTATTTATCTTCGATGTATTGGGCTGCCTGCTCAATGAGGCGAAGTGTGAGTTCGTAGCATTTTTTGTCATCGTTATCCCAATTAATGATTCCATGCTGACCCATGATGATCCCTTTGGCCTGGGGATGCTTCTTGCAGATTCTTTGCATCTCGAGACCCAGTTCGAATCCAGGTCGGAGCCAGGGAGTGTGGACGACTTCGTCGCCGTAGATGGCGTGAGTCATCTTCACCGAATTCTTGGCTGCTGCTATGGAAATTGCCGCATTGGGGTGCATGTGATCGACGTGCTTGAAGGGGATAAACGAATGCAATGGCGTGTCGATCGACGAAGGTCTCGGGTTGAGATTAAAGGTAGTGTGGGAGTACATCGCAACCATTTTGTCTTCGGCGGTTGTCTTAGGACCGCGCTCGGGCTGAGCGGCATAAACTTTTTGCAGGCCAACTAGTTTATCCTGGTATAAAGATGAGAAGTTTTCGCGTTTCGCCGTGCGCAGATCACCTCCCGAGCCTTTGACCCAGAGAACTTCGACGTCTTCTCCTGAGAGGGGATCTTTCTCGACAATCTTCGCGGAGGTATTCCCTCCACCGGTGTTAGTGATGCGTTGATCGGAGCCCAAGAGATTCGAACGATAGACCAACCGCTCCACGGGATCGAGAGATGCTGCCTGTGCGTCGTCCCAGTAGTAAGTGACGTGTTCAAAATCTTTAGCGTCCATCGGAAGTCTCCTTTATGAGGATGCGCCGGCAGGCTTGCTGCCATTCCGCAAATATTCTAAGGTTTGCAGTTTAACTTGGGTCAGGCGGACCCGGGAGAGCCGACGCCCAGGACGCGGCGGTGACCAACCACTAACCCGTAGTTACCATCAGTCACGAGTTTACCTGATCAAGGTCCACTTTGCCGAGTAGCAAAAGTTTTGCAGCCATCAGGATTCCGGCTAAGGATGGCCACTCCAGTATGCGGGGGCTGCGACGGCCAATTTGAGATGATTAAGACGGAACATCAACCAATCATTTTGCTGAGTCCCGAGCGTCAGTGTCCTTCACTGCTGGCCTATAGAAATAGGCTGCGTCATCCAGCGGCTTTACGCGGACTTGTCGAAACCGTACGGGGCAGTCGTGGTCCTGCAGCAGTAGTGGGCCAGTCCCTTTGAGAATTTGGTTGCGATATATTTCAGCCAGATAGGGTGTCGTGTCGTACCCATAAGGATTGTACTCTGAGCCTTGGTTGCCAATCTTGGCGGCGTCGTGAATCTTTTTTCCATTGAGCCATGCAGTGATTGTGCCCTCGGCAATGAGCTGGCCGGTTTCATCACGTCGGGGCGCATGAAAGAGAATTTTAAGTGTCTGCCACTTTCCGGGGCCACGATTTGCATTCACCAAAGGAGCATGTATGACGTAAATGGCACCCATGTCATGTTTGGTAAGTTCCTGTTTGCCTTCGGTGCTGAGGATTTGTATTTCGTAGAGCCCGTGCAAGAAGACACCACTATTGCCGTTTGTGTCACGCGGCTGGAGAAACTCGAGTTCAATCTCGGCATCGCAGAAATGAAGTTGCGAGACCAGGTTGTTTGATCTTCGCGTATTGGGCGTCGAAACCAAAGCTCCGGCTTCGACCGGCCAATTGCTCACGACGCCAGCCGCCGTGACAAATAAATTCGTGCCACTACCATCAAATAGCACAACGGTTTTTGCCGTGGGAACAGCACTGGCTGGGCTGCCGTTGAACACGGTCAAACCCAAAAGCAGTAGATATCGCGCGGTGAGCAGTCGCATGGCTAGCTCCCAATGTTATCCAGCACACGGTTTACTATCATCGAAGATCTCAATCGGCCCCTCACAGACCGAATAAGGATGTGATAAAGTAGATGGAGATCTCTAGCTTGTATTTCTACCTGTGAGTATACACCGGTGTCCACTGATATTAAAAAATTCTCACGACGAAGATTTCTCACTACGCTCGCCGCCGCTTCGGTAGCACCGGCTTTTGTGCGCCCTTCAGCCTTGGGTTTCGCTGGCACGATTGCACCGAGCGAACGCATTCGCATGGGGCTCATCGGATGCGGAATCCACGGGGCAGGGTGGAATCTCGATCAGATGTTTGCCAATCCGCACCAGCAGGTCCTTGCCATCTGCGATGTCGATAAGCGACATGCCACCGAAGCGGAGAGTCGAGTCAACACGCATTACTCCAGCAAGCTCGGTGGCGACTATCGCTGTGAGGTCTACCATGATTTTCGCGAATTGCTCAACTGGGGAAAACTCGATGCCGTATGCATCGCGACGCCAGACCATTGGCACGTGATTCCTGCGCTAATGGCCTTGCGAACCGGCAAGCATGTCATCTGCGAAAAACCCCTCTCGCTCACGGTCGCCGAAGGAAGGTTACTCGCCGACGAAGCGAAGAACTCGGGACTCGTGTTTCAAACTGCTTCGGAAAACCGTTCGATTGACTCCCACATTCGCATCTGCGAATTGGTGCGCGGAGGTTACATCGGTGAGCTGCGCCATATCAAGGTGTTGCTCGAAAAAGGAAACGCTGGTCGCGGAAACGAAGACTTTCGCATTCAAGATCCACCTGCTTATCTCGATTACGAAAAGTGGCAGGGCCAGGCTCCGCTTGCTCCCTATTGCCCGGCCCGGGTACACAACACGTATCGCTGGAATCTGGCGTACTCTGGCGGCCGCATCAGCGATTGGGGTGCCCATTTGATCGACCTGGCGCAGTGGGCTATGGACAATCAGGAAACTGGGCCGGTGGAAGTCGCCGGGACAGGCAAATTTCCACCCCGCGACGCGATCTGGAACACCGCCGAAGAATTCGACCTGCTCTACCGTTACGCCAATGGCGTGACCATGCAAGTCTGGAGCGAAGTGCCGGCCCTCAAGTTCGAGGGGAGTGAAGGCTGGGTTATGTTTCGCGGTTGGCGAGCGCCCTTGCGGGCGAGCAACCCAAGAATCTTAACCGTGGATATCCCTCCGGAAAAGCAACTCAGTCACCCACGGGTCATCATCAAGCGCCAAGACGAACTCCACGGCGGCGAGCACCTCAACTTTACCGATGCCATTCGGCTCGGCACGCCAACCTACGCCCCGGCTGAAGTGGGGCATCGCACGGCGACGATTTCCCATCTTGGTAACATCGCCATGCAAGTCGGGCGGAAGCTAAGCTGGGATCCAATAACTGAGCGAATTAACGACGATGATCAAGCCAACCAAATGCTCAGCCGCGAACAACGTGACCCCTGGAGAATCGAGAACATCGACTCCTGGATCAATGTTGGTTGAAAGTAGGACACCTCTCAGCAGAGATCAACTCGCCTTTCGAGATACGAAAGGTATCTTCTCAAACGCGAGCGTACTGAGTCGTCTATTTTCGCAAGGCGCTACGGTGAAACGAGATATGTCACATTACGATGAAAATTGATTTGAGGTTGACTTACTTGCTGATCTATACAGTTCTCAGTTCATTTGTGCATTCTTGTCGAATGCAGAACGAGTTTGATGTCAACACTAAACCACAAAATTCTAAATTCGACGTAACCCCTTACTTCTAAACAAAGTTTGGCACTTTCGAGGTACATTAGCTAGCGTATGAGAAGATACACTTTTACCCTGGTATCAGTCTCGGGGAAAGTAAGCTTCGAAGACGGATCGCTGCCCACGTTATTACCGTGACATTCGTCCCGCTCACGCCAGCGATTGATTCCAAGACGCATCCACGCCTGAGCCAAGCGCAGGTTGATGCGAAGGATGGCACGTTCGATCATGCGACGACTCACCGATTCGCAGACGGCGTAACGACAGGCAAGCACAAAATCATGATCAAGGCGTTTGATTCAGATATGAACTCGATCTCGGCCATTTCACATCTCTATGCAGACCCAGCGACCACCCCCCTCGAAGTAGATTCGAACGACTCACCGTTTCACTTCAAAATTGTAAAAGAGTGGACTGCCTTATCAAATAGCCAGATGGGATCTTCTTCTGAAACCGGCGATACTGAGAGCGGCCATCGTGGCCAAGATTAGCGCATTCGGCTCGGGCACAGCGGCCAAGGTTCCGAGGGGAACCCCTCCGACGTTTAACAATCCGTTGCCCGTGAAGAAGGCGCTCTTGAAAGTGGCTGTGGGATGCCCGAGGCGGCCCCAGGTACCATTCGTCTGGGCAGTACCGTTAAAGAACAAACTGCCGATAATGTCGGAACCTGAAAAACCTAAGTCGAGAACTCCGCCGTTCATTCTGACCGCCGAGCTGTCGGCTAAGAAAGCATTGTTCATGCTAAGAATACCAGCCTCGACGGTCGTGTCCCCGGTGTAGGTATTGGCACCGGTGAGGTTCCATTTGCCAGAACCGGACTTGGTAACATTGACAATGCCCCCTGCTGCTGAATCGCTAATAACCGAGGCAAGAGTATTGTCATTCG
>JBGSPU010000088.1:0-33800 GCA_041738415.1 Bythopirellula sp. | reverse complement strand
TCAGGTCTTGCTGCTTCACTTCTTTGGCCGGAGGTAGCGGACGTATCGGGTTTTGTCCATTGTTTTCTTGTTGCAGCCGAGCATCAATGTTCTTGCGCATCTCTTGCAGTTGGGCAATCGTCTCATCGCGCCGACCAACTTGCAAGAAGACGAGTAGAGCTTGCTCTGGCGACCGTTCATAGATGTATTCAATGAATGGGCTTGGAATTTCTTCGTTCATAATCAGCATGAGATTAATGTAGTCGATGTAGTCTTGGAAATTCACATACTGCAACGACGGTACGCCGGAATTGTACGTGTCGAGATTTTGAAACCATTTGCGTGCTAACTCACGTACTTGCGGGTTGTCCGAATCAAGATGCGGAGCTAGGACACGAATCGGTATGGTTGGTTTTAAGTTGAGCATTTCCAGGACAAGCAGTGCTTCCATGACTTGCCATTGCTCTTCGCGTTGTTCGATGGTAGCGTAGACGGCCAATTCTTCCACCGGTTGCTTTTCGTCCTTCGCCAGTTCTTTTAACTTCGCTAGTTCCCGAAATCCTTTCCAGTTCGTCTTGACTTCTGATTCAGAGTTCCCGCTGCTGAAAAAGGCATTCGCAGTCGCTCTAATCTGTTCTTGTAACTTGAAATTGGCCGTCAAAGTTGGTTCAACGTCTAGCTGTGCGAATGCGACATTCTGTGAGATAAAAACCAGTAGTAACGTAAGCATGATTCGGGGGGAATTCATAATAATATCGCCTGATTTCAACGAAACAACAGTTGTTGTTGTCGTGAGAAGATTAAATCCAGCACGTCGAAGTCGTCATCAATATCAAAATGATTGAGATTGTTATTGAAGTTGGGGTCCGTGTTCACATTGATTTCTGCTAATGTCGCCCCAGATAATACCTCATTGTCGTTGATATCACCCCCGCCCAAAGAAATGGGGAACTCAATTCTTGTCTCGTAGATGTTCAGAAGACAGACAACAGAGTCCGGCCAATCTGTTTCAGCAAAGGCACCATTATGGCGAACTGCATCCAGCATAACGCCTATGTTTGTGATGATATGTTCTTCAGTAAACACCTGAGCGATAAGATCTTGGGCCGCACCTCCACCTTGGCTTTATCCGATGATTGCATGACGTTCAACAAACCTTTGTTGCCGTGCATTTATCACTTCCGTGTACCCGCCGCATTGCCCGCATGGGCTCCCATCATCGGCGGTGCATTCTCTCCCATGCTTGTTATTCTAGCAACCATCGGAATCGACGGAACCTATGATTCCAGGTGGGAGGGTTCAGACTGGCCTTTGCCAGAATCCAGCATTTTTCGGACCCGAAAAATTCCCAAAATAATTCCTCGGAATTTCTAGGCTGAATGACGCTGCTATCAGCGTCATCTCAGAGAATTAACTTGCGATTCCGATTCCGCAGGTGGAGAATATCGGACGGGCAAGGAAGAGAGGTTTCTATGAGCGTTCGTTTCTTGAGCGTGTTGGCGGTTATGCTTTGCTGTTCTATCGGCAATGGTGAAGAGATTCCATTAGATCAAGTTTGGGCATGGCGGATGCCTGGTACACAACCGATGGAAGTTGGAAAACGGGCTGGAAAGTATGTATCCGAAGAGGGGCCCCTGCTCGATAACATTCGTGATTATCTCGGATCAAAGATACCGCTAGAGTCGCGTCCGTTTCGTAGTGGGTTTGTCGTGTATGGAATTAGCATGGAAGCTTTGCGAAATGCACATGCCGTATTAATTGGTAACGAACATCCTCAAGAGACTTTTCTTCCTGGGGAAGCGTTGTCGCTTGTCTTCTTCTCGTTCTCTTCCACTTCGTATGTCCAACTGCAAACCGTGGAACTCGTAGAGAACCGCATCGTCGCTCACTATCAATTCGCACCGCATCAAACTCTCGAATTAACCAAACACTTCGCTCTAATACCGTTGATGAACCTAAAGCCAGGAAAGTATCAGGTTGATTTTGTTCGATTGCCCTTAGCGGAGAGTTTTGTCAAAGCAGGATGGAAACCTCGGCCCAAAAATGCTGAGAAGTTGGTGTGCAACTCGTTTGAATTCACAATTGAGGATAAGACCACTGAACCCAAGTGACTTGGCCACTCTGAAATGTTGAGATTCAATTTCTTTGACTACAACGGAGGTAGGAGAATACCATGAGACATTCATACACGAGGCGAATTGTTTTACTTTCACTTATATCACTCTACCCTGTGAAAACATGTAGCACTATGGCAAGCGAAGATACAATTGGTCCGAATGGAATTTATTCAGCAGGGCTGAAGATCGGCAATGATGATTTAGATGGTAGTGGGATAACAATCGGGCAAGTAGAACCATTTCGTCCTGGTGACCCCACCCAGCCGAATGGTATGAATTTTGATACGACGGGTAGTTTATTTAACTCATCGGTCGATCCGGCAGAAGTGTTTTTTTGCTAGATTTGTGACTCCAGGAAATCCCAACAACAATGTTACTTTCTCCCCTATGGCAAATGACCCCAATGGAGATGAAGTCTTTGGGTATGCCGTACAGGTAGCAGGTGTGATAGTTTCAACTCACACACAAGCGCCTGGAACACCTAGTGCAACGGGTGTTGCTACGGGGGCGGAACTGCTTTCTATTGGGAACAATGCAGTCTTAAGTCAAGAAGCCGATTCTTTGGCAACTCAACATATTGCATTGGCAAATAACGGTGATGTTCGTGCAATTAATCTTAGTTTTGGAGAAACTCTAACAGGCTCTCACATTACAGACGGGAATTCACTCTATACACAGTTTATTGACTGGTCAGCCAGCCAGCATGACACACTCTATGTGGCAGGGGGTCCACAGAAGGATGCAATCGGGAATCCAAGTGATATCCCGATCCCTTCGGATAACTTCAATGGGATGACTATCGGGAAATCGGAAAAGCTAAACGGCGTTTATAGAATGGTGTCGTCAGGAAACGACTTTAGTAATGACGCTGTAGGGGAGAGGACATCAATTGACCTAATTGCCCCTGGTGTTGATGTCCTCTTGGCTTCACAAGGCAACGTGAATATTACAGATGATGGCACTAGCTTCGCGGCACCACATGTCACTGGAACTGTCGCACTATTGCAGCAGTTTGGTGATGATCGGATCATCAATGCCGGTGCCCCTCAATGGACTGCTAACGCGCGGCGACACGAAGTGATGAAAGCGGTGCTAATGAATTCGGCTGATAAGCTCATCGACGATGGTACGGTTACTGTTCCCGGCGGACTTACGATTCCCACTGGCGGTTTGCTTGGTATGGACCGCACAGTCGTCAAGACGCTCAAACCGGGCCAGACTCCCGGCCAGGAAGACGATTGGTTCGACTCCGATTCTTGGGACGATTCAGTGGACTCAAACTTTGGTGCTTTGGTGGCTTCTTTCCACTAGATGAGGAAATGGGTACGGGTCACCTCAATGCCAGCCGTGCCTTAGATCAGTTTGCCCCCGGCGAGCATGAAGAGTTTGGAGTGAGTGGCACCACTGTTCCCGTAATTGGTTGGGACTACGGCACAACAACAGGTAACAATGACGTAAATCGATATCGTTTTAACCAAGACTTGCAAGCTGGAAGCTTTGTCTCCATCACACTTGCCTGGGACCGGGAAGTTGTCTTTGACGTAGATGGTGGAACCGCTGGGGTCTACGACATTGGCGACACGTTCGAGGAATACGTTGACCCTGGATTTGGCTTTCCTGCCGATGACGTGATTAACGACTTGGGATTGTATTTTCAGCCCGCCTTTGCGGGCAGCATCAATCAGGCAAGAGCTTTTTCCACCGGCAACGGCACATTGCAACACATTTTCTTTCAGGTAGAAACTACCGGTGCGTTTGAATTTTGGGTTCGTCAAACCGATGAAGATGTCAGCGTGAATCAAGATTATGCTGTTGCTTGGTGGGCTTTGGGAACGGGACCAATCATTGCTGGTGATTTCGACTCCGATGGTGATGTAGACGGTGCCGACTTCCTTGCTTGGCAACGCAATCCGAGTGTCGGCAGTTTGTCAGACTGGCAAGCCAACTACGGTGCCCCGTTGGTAGCTGCTTCTCAGGCAGTGCCGGAACCCTCTGCATCCTTGCTGGCAGTATTCGCTGCTCTGAGTATGCTACACTTGAGGTATGAACGAATTCAAAAAGTGGCTTAAAGACCAGATTGCAAGGCTGCAATCGTACCCGTCAAAGGAGCGGTTGCCAGAGGATCATATTCACGCTCGATGGGCTTACAGCAAGGCTGTAACTCTCGGCTTACCAGAGGCAGCAGCAGCGTGTCGTAAGGGTCCTGTTATGGTGAGTTTGCTGGAGTGTCTCCAAGCATTGCCAGAAGCAGAACTATTGACTCTGCCGGAGGCTGCTGAATATCTCGGCTACCAACCTGCTGGACTCCGCAAGCTAATAGAGCAAGAGCAGATTACCTATTTCCAAAATGGAAAAGGCCCGATCAAATTCAAACGAGAATGGCTCGATCAATTCATCGCAGATAATTCATCTAGCGGGTTGGATCGTTCCCCTGCCAGAGCCTACCGAAAGATAGAGCCTAAATTCGGGTTTGATCCAAGTCTACTAGACTGAGGCCCATAGCGGTTTATTGTAAGAATCAGTCCATTGCAAGTAGTGGTCTCGACAGACCTCTGGTGTGTTGCCCATCAGTCTTGCAAGATTCTCTATGTGGGTTTGCTTACCCGTCCAGTAGCCTTGTAGAATCCGTTTTGCAAAGGTATGGCGACACAGGGTATGCTTGTCTCGCATACGGTCGCCATTTTGGTATGATAGAGGTTCAAACTTGCCGTCTATCGTGGCGTACCGACCACGACCGGCAGGAAAGAAACAACATTTGTTCCGACTGCCTGAGTTTCTTCCCAGGAGAAAGCATTCCTTGGAGAATTTACTGCCAAGCCTATATTATCGACAGAAATAATCTAGCAGACAAGCATAAAAATATATTAGCCCCCGTAGCTCAGGGGATAGAGCGACGGTTTCCTAAACCGCAGGTCGCAGGTTCGAATCCTGCCGGGGGTAGTTGCAGCAGCACATGATTCAGTAGGCTCGAGGCAATTCCATAAGAAACCCCGGCCACTTTGACCGGGGTCTCTGTAATTTCTGGCAGATAAAGTCTGAATCAGGCTGCTGCCAGTTCCTCGTTCACTGGAGCGGTGTCCCAAACTTCTTCTTCCGCCAGGATGGGGCTATCAGCGACATACTCGCTCAATTCGCAGCTCCGCACGGGGTGCTGCAATTTGGAAACTGCCTTGGCCTCGATCTGTCGCACACGTTCGCGGGTCACTTTGAAGATGCGACCCACTTCCTCGAGTGTGTAGCAGTATCCGTCGGCTAGGCCATAGCGAAGTCGCACGATTTCTCGTTCGCGGTAGGTGAGGGTCTTCAGCAATTCGTCGATTTTCTCGCGGAGCAAACCGTTGTTGGCCAATTTCAATGGATTGTCTGAGTGGGAATCTTCGACAAATTCGCCAAAGCTGCAATCGTCTCCTTCACCAATTGGGCGGTCTAGGCTCACTGGTGTTCGGCCGATGTCGAGCACATGCAGGCTTTCGTCGAGATCAATGCCAGCGGCCAGCGCGGTCTCCTCATGGGTCGGCATGCGGCCCATCTCATGCTGCAACCTCTTGGCCGTTTGCTGTAATTTGCTCAGCACATCGATCATGTGGACCGGAATGCGGATCGTGCGGGCCTGATCGGCAATTGCTCGCGTGATTGCCTGGCGAATCCACCAGGTGGCATAAGTGGAGAACTTGAACCCGCGACGATATTCGTACTTATCGACCGCGCGCATCAAGCCCGTGTTTCCTTCCTGGATCAAATCCAGAAAGCTCATGCCTCGGTTGCGGTATTTCTTGGCAATGGAGACCACCAGCCGTAAGTTGCCGCTAGAGAGTTCACGCTTCACCCGCTCGAATTCCTTCAATTGTTTCCGGAGCAATTGGCATCGGTTCCGCAGACTTTGGGGCGATTCCAGCGTGCGGAGCATAAGCTCCTTCAGCTCACGGCGGACTGGCTCGATGCGTGCCGCCGAGGCATTTTCCGCTTTGAGTTGCTGGAGATGATTCTGCAAGCGGTCCATCCTTTGGGACAGTTCCTCGAGCACTTTCATCATCGGTTGAACTCGGCGGGTTCGCAGGCTCATCTCCTCGACTAATTGCAGCATCTTCCGGCGGCGACTTACGTAGCGAGCCCGGGCTGCCTGCTTTTCTTCCGCAGACGCATGTCGGTTGATCAGCACGGCAAAATCCTGTTGCTGTTGTCCCATAAGGTGGGTCAACGTTGGCAGATTAATGGGCATCCGCTTGGAGACTTGCTCCTTGGTCAGCCGTTCGGTGAGTGACACTTTGATCGTGCGATCGAAGGGTAGCTCACCCGCGTGAACTTTCTGAAGTACTTCGACCGTGTTGGCTAGGGCACAGAACGAGCGCAATAGGTTCCGACGGAAACGCTTGCGCGTCAGTTCGATTTTCTTCGCCAGAATGATTTCCTCTTCCCGATTCAAGAGAGGTATCCGGCACATCTGCGACAGATACATGCGAATCGGATCATCGGTCAGCTTAGGAAGCTCGTCCGTGAACATGGCATCACGGTCGCTAAAGGTGGCATCCTCTGAAAGGCGTGGGCTTCCTTCGCCTTCGACAAAGTCAATCTTTAGGGCGTCTACCAGGTCGAGCAAACGATCAACATGAATTGAATCCGCACATTCGTCAGGCAAATGGGAATCAGCCTGCTGATAGGTGAGAAAACCTTGGGACTTGGCCAAGTCGACAAGCTCGGCAAAAGATATCTTGGTAACGGTCGCGATTGGGGATTCGGTAAGTTTCTTTATTTGGGTCATCGAAAACTCCTCCTACACTTCCTGTGTCGTGGAAAAAGTTGCAGCGGGAAAACCGAGTCAGACATCTCACCCATCCGTGGGTGCGGAACCTGCCTGTCGGCGGTGGGATTCATCCTTTCTTTTTAGATCCTGAAAAATTGCATGAAGGGCCAGGTCTTCATCGTCGGGGTTGAGACATTTCTGAGACAATTCAGACATCGCCGCTTGGTGGCGCATCGATTGTTGTTGGTTGGCCAGCAATGCCAATAGGTCGTTTACACGTTGCTGAAGGTCGCTGTTGATTTTTTCGCGGCCAGATTCGTCGCAATCGACCAGCATGTTTTTCACGGCTGCATCATCGCAGGCCAACATCAGTTGATCGAACGTGGGAATTTGGCCGACATGCATGAGTTCAAGTGACTTGGAGAAAATCTCGCGGCAAACCTCGTTGGGAATGTCTTCTGTATTAATGTGATCCGATAGCTCGGCAAGCACCGTCGGATTGTGAATAATCATCTCCACAAGCTCGCGTTCCCACCCTCTGAGCGGAGTTTTTTTTTCAGGAGACGGGGATGTTTGATCCAGCGGCCTCCGCGTTGCGCGAGAGCTTTGTTCGTGGCGAACGGCAGTCAGCCGTGAGCGCAATGTCTCTTCGCCGACACCGAACTGACGAGAGAGGCGTGAGAGTACTTGTTGCTCACGCACGAGTGTGCTCGAAGTAGAGCGAGCGCTGGTCGGCAAAGCGCGGGCGAGCGTGCCGATAAGCTCTTCCACTGCCAGTGCAGAGCGATGAGTGCCAGGGGCTGATGCCAATCCGTTGGTCACAGTTTCGATCTTATAATCGAGGGCGTCGAGTGATTTGGAAAGCCTTTGTTGAAAGGCCTCGCTTCCTTGCGATGAAATAACATCACATGGATCGGCCCCCGTTGGCAAGCTCAAAATTCGTAAATCTATTTCATGGGCAACAAACAGTGCTAGCAAGTCATCAAGGATTTGCAGAGTGCGGCGTTGGCCCGCCTCGTCACCATCGAGTACCAGGGTGATGCTATCAGTGAACCGACGTATCAAGGGAATGTGCTTTTCGCCGAGTGCCGTTCCCAACACGGCGACGGCATTTTGAATTCCATACTGGTGGGCCATGATCACGTCGGTGTAGCCCTCCATCACCACGAGTCCCTGCTGCTTGGAGATCGCCTCCCGCGCGAGGTCGAGGGCATAGAGCTGTGAGCCCTTGCTAAACAGCGGTGTTTCCGGGCTGTTGATGTACTTGGCCTCGGTTCGCTCTGGATTGCTGCTGGCAGTGCCGGGCAGAATCCGCCCACCGAAAGCTATCGGGCGGGAGAGCGCATCACGGATCGAAAACAACAACCGCCCGCGAAAGCGGTCATAGAATCCGCCTGATTCTCGACGCAACACCAGGCCAACCCGTTCGAGTAATTCGCCAGAGAAGTTGGCCGATCCGGCCCGACATAGGAGCCAATCCCACTCATCTGGCGAATAACCCAAGTGAAATCGAGTTACGCTTTTCTCGGCAATTCCGCGGTCGGCAAGATACTGCCGGGCACCCTCAGCCACGGGGTCTTTCAGCAAGCATTGGTGGAATTCACGCTCAGCCCATGCCATCACCGCCAGCAAATTGCGGCGATCGAATTGGCTGGCATGCCCGGTATTCTTCGTCGGGGATAAGCGGATTCCTGCCCGCTCGGCCAACATTTCCAGCGCCTCGCGGAACTCTAGTCCCTCGGTCCGCATGATAAAGCTGAAGACATCGCCCCCAATGTCACAGACATAACATCTGAACGATTGTCTCTCCGGATTCACTTGCAGGCTGGGACGAGAATCGTCGTGCCAGGGACAGAGGCCCACGAAGTTGCGCCCCTGGCGACGCAGCGCCATGTAGCCGCCGATCAGGTCGACGATGTCGACGGCCTGGCGAACCTGTTCTTTCGCATCCTGCAGATCAGCAAGTGGCACGATATGTCATCCGTGAGAGGAGTTGGGTTGCTGCAAGGAATTCATTATAGTCGCCTTTCGCTCCGCGAAAGTAGCGCTACTTTCGCGGAGCGAAAGGCGACTTTTATGACACTTGCTCTACTTCTTAAAACGATTCATCCTGCGGCCGGGCACCCACCTTCACCTGTACGGTAAGTCGCTTTGATCCATCGCGATTCTGTCGGACAAGCTCCACCGGTACCGTAGAGCCAATTGGAGTGGCGGCGATTGCACGGCTTAAAAGGGTTGGATCGGAGAATTCCTCGCCGTCCCAGGTTAGCAGCACATCACCCAACTCAATGCCGGCTTCTTCGGCAGGCGTATCCGCGCGGATGTCCGCCACCAGGACTCCTTGATCTTTTTCCAAACCCAGCAGTCGAGCCACTGGATCAGGAACCTGTCGGGGACCAACTCCCAAGTAGCCTCTCTCAACATGGCCCACTTTGCGGAGCTG
This sequence comes from Bythopirellula sp., assembly GCA_041738415.1. GTDB lineage: Bacteria > Planctomycetota > Planctomycetia > Pirellulales > Lacipirellulaceae > Bythopirellula. The sequence continues at coordinate 24,520 of JBGSPU010000088.1, read as the reverse complement.
TTCGTAACTGGCTTGCGCGATGGAACTGGGAATAGAGAAACTAATACCCTGATAGGTGCTGCCGTAGATTGCCGTGTTGATGCCGATGATTTTGCCCTCGACGTTCACCAACGGACCGCCACTGTTGCCTGGGTTGACTGCGGCATCGGTCTGCAGAAACTCTTGATAGATGGAACTGCGATCGGTCGCTACGCCGGGGTCTCGCGCCGTGGTAATTCCTCGTCGATTCTTGGCACTCAGAATTCCGAAGGTAATGCTTTTCTGGAATCCAAAGGGGCTGCCCAAAGCCCAGACCCACTCGCCGACATTCAGTTTGTCGCTATCGCCCCACTGGGCGGCGTGCAGATCACCGAGTTCTGTTTTCAAGACAGCAACGTCTACCAGAGGGTCGCTGCCGATGACACTCGCAGGTCCGCGCCGGCCATCGCTCAATTGAACTTCTAGCGAACCTACTCCTTCGACCACATGAAAATTCGTTACGATGTAACCGGCCTCATCGACGATAACGCCAGCCCCTTGTCCCATCTCACGTCCGCGATGCGTACGAATATGCACGACACTCGGACTCACAAAATCAAACAACATCCGCGAGGCATCATTGAGTTGCCTCAGATCGAGCTGATGGATATTGGCACTCGCGACATCGAACTTGGCCCGTTCCTCGGCCTCGACCAATGCATATTGGATGCGACCAGCCAGCGACGGGGCGATCAAGAGCGCCAAGAGTAGGCCGAATATCCACAACAGGCGGCGTAGCCGGGAGAGATCTTGCTGGGTGACCAACTGTTCGACAGGCAGTGTTTCGCGTCCTAGAGGCGAAGCCGACGGATCTCTAACTTCGACGATTGGCAAGGCACCGAATTCGTCTGTATGGGGTTCTTGTTGCATTAGATTAGGAACCTGGAAAATCTGCTGTTGGATATCAAAAGCCGTTTCCGATGCTCAGCATGAGACTGGCCAGTTCATTATACTAGGTTTTTCCAGTTTGTATCCCGGTATGGGTATTCCGGGGGGTTCCACAATCAGATTAATTGCTGCATTTCCCATGCATTCGAAGTTTTTCCCTAATCCAGCAGAATCTTCCTCCGACGGACTCGTGGCCATCGGAGGCGATCTTGCGCCAGAACGGCTATTGGACGCTTACCGTCATGGGATTTTCCCCTGGCCGATGGATGACTTTAAGCCCCACGTGTGGTGGTCGCCTGATCCACGTGCCATTCTGCCGCTCGCTGCCTTCCGAGCTTCTAAGCGACTCCTGCGGCGAGTCCGTTCGGGACAGTTTACCGTCACCTTTGACAAGGTGTTTGGCGACGTGATGCTTGGCTGCGCCACAGGTCCCGGTCGTGAAGGGGGCACCTGGATCACGCCCGCCATGATTGACGGTTATTGCGAACTCCGACGACTAGGACATGCCCACAGTGTCGAAGTGTGGCAGGCAGAGAACCTTGTCGGCGGAGTCTATGGTGTGACGATTGGAGGCCTTTTTGCCGCCGAAAGTATGTTCCATCGTGAAAGGGATGCGTCGAAAGTTGCACTCTATCATCTTGTCGAACACCTCAATCACCGCGGATACCAACTGCTCGACGTCCAGCAATGGACCCCCCATACAGGGAGCCTGGGGGTAATTGAAATTCCCAGGAGTGAATATTTGAGCCATCTTGCGAACGTCGTGGATTTGCCGGTGACGTTTTCAGGCGATGAGAGGTCTGAGGACGTTGTGACTAATCGCAAGTGATTGCCGACGGCGTTCGATGGAGCCTTCAAATGCCTCGTCTTCCACCTCAACGCAAACGGGACCGTCGTAGCCGACGTCGGTCAGCGCTGCGATCCACTGGCCCCAATCGATGTCGCCCAAGCCTGGGACCTTGGCCGTGCTGCGATCCATTGGCAAGGCGAGCGAGCCGAGATCGTTGAGTTCCACACGATTAACTCGCATGTCTTTGGCATGGGTGTGAAAAATTCGGCTGCCAAATTCTCGAATCGGAGCGATGGGGTCCATCATCTGCATCTCCAGATGCGACGGATCGTAGTTCAAGCCAAAGTTTGGCGAAGGAATGATTTCGAACATGCGCCGCCAAATCGCGGGGGTCCGCGCCAGATTCAAGCCGAACGGCCAGGTATTCTTATAGAGCATCGGGCAGTTTTCGATACCGATGCGAATGTTCTTCTCTTCAGCGTTGTTAATAAGTGCGGGCCACACCTCAGCGAACTTTTTTAGATTGTCTTCCAAGGGAAGCGTGTGATTCGCTCCGATGAACGAGTTCACCGTGCTGAGTCCTAATTTCACCGCCGCGTCGATCACTTTGGGTATGTGCTCGCAAGCGACACGAGCTTGCTCGACATCTGCAGAGAGAGGCACGGAGTAATAGCCGAGTGCCGAGATGCCGACGCCCTGTTTTTCGCAGAGAGAGCGCACATCGTCGGCCCGAGCCTGAGAAAACTCCGTGACGTCGATGTGCATCACCCCGCCATGCTTGCGATCAGGTCCCCCCGGGGGCCAGCACATCACTTCGACGCAGTCGTAGCCGAGCGTGCTGGCATGTTGAAGAACTTCTTCGAGGGAAAGATCGCCGAAGATTGCGCTGACGAATCCGAGTTGCATAATTGGGTCCGTGGTTAGTTGTCCGTTGTCAGTTGCACCAATTAACTATCCTACGATTTCAAAAGCCACCTGCAAATCGGCTTGCAAATCTTCCAGCGATTCCAATCCCACGGAGAGTCGAATTAGGCCGTCGGCGATGCCGTGTTTGGCTCGGTCGGTGGCATCATAACTGGCATGGGACATCGAGGCGGGTTGTTCGATGAGGGATTCTACGGCGCCCAAGCTCACGGCCAATTGAAAGAGCTTGGTGGATTGGACGAACTGTTTGGCTTGCTGGAAATCACCTCGCAATTCAAAAGTGAGCATTGCCCCGAAGCCACCGTCCATTTGTTTCTGGGCGATGTCGTGGCCAGGATGATCTGGCAAACCAGGATACAGTACTCGAGATACTTGGGGATGCGATTTGAGCCACTCTGCTAAGGCCAACGCGGTGCGACTCTGTTCGCGGACTCGCAGGTCAAGAGTTTTCAGGCCGCGCGAGCATAAAAAACACTCCAGCGGTCCCATAATCGCCCCCGTGGCGTTTTGGACGAAGTACAACTCGTCGCGGAGCGCTGGATCACGCAACACGAGCGCGCCTCCCATGAGGTCGCTGTGGCCGCCAAGATACTTCGTTGCCGAGTGCATCACGATGTCGGCCCCCAACTCCAACGGGCGCGTTAGCACGGGGGTCGCAAACGTGTTGTCGACTCCCAGCAGCGCACCGTGCTGGTGAGCGATCTTTGCACATGCCGCGATGTCAGTGATCGACAACCGAGGGTTGCCGGGGCTTTCGATCCAGACCAATTTCGTGGCGGGAGTGACGGCTGCATTGAGGTTTGCGGGATTCGTCGTGTCGATCAGGGTCACTGTAATCCCGGCTCGATTGGCCACCTTGTGAAACAATCGGTAGCTGCCACCATAGATATCGCTCCCCGCGACGATGTGATCCCCTGATCGGAGCATGGCCGTCACACAGTGGGTGGCGGCCATGCCACTGGCAAAGGCGAGTGCCCCACAGCCCCCTTCGAGTGAAGTCAGCGTGGTTTCGAGAGCCTGGCGCGTGGGATTGCCGCTACGGGAATAATCAAACTCGCCCCATTCACCGGCCCCAGGCTGCACGAACGTCGAAGTCAGATGCAGCGGCGGCACCACGGCCCCCGTTTGAGGGCAGCGTTCATTGCCGACGTGAATTGCGCGAGTTCGGAAGTGCATGCGGGGGAGATGTGATTAGTGAATCGTGATTAGAGAAAAATAATTGTTATTTATCTGAGAGTTTTTTACGGAGCGATCTTCGAAATCCGATCAATAACCGACCAACAGTTTCGGCCAGTCGAAGAACATCTGAGTTCAAATCATCCTTCACAAAACTGCGTCTTTGAGATATCAAGGCCAACGTCCTTAGTTCCGACAACGACCCCTGTGCAATGGAAAGGTGTCGAAGAAGATCCTTGGTAGATTCTCTTCCACAACCTTCTGCGATGTTTGCTGGGACAGATACGGAGGCGCGTTGCATTTGGCTAGTCAAGCCGAACCGCTCTGTGTCTGGAAAAGCAGCGGTTGCTTTGTAAACGGCGTCGACTAGATCCATCGCCCGTTTCCATACCACAAGGTCTTCGTGAGAATGAATCATAACAATGAACTCTGGGTCAATTCACTATTCACTATTCACCAATCACACCTCCTTTAGCGCTTGCTCTAAATCCGCAATCAAGTCCTCGCTATTTTCGATGCCGCAGGAGAGGCGGATCATGTTGTCGGGGATGCCGAATTCGCGGCGTTCTTCAGGGGTGCATTGGTAGTAGCTCATCACCAAAGGTTGTTCAATGAGCGACTCGACGCCTCCCAAGCTCGGTGCGATACGAGGAATTTTTACCGCATCGACGATGTTGGCCGTTTCTCGCCAGTCGGCATCCTTAACGAAGAAAGTGATGAGTCCGCCGAAACCGCGCATCGTCTCCTGGGCGATTTCGTGATACGGATGCGACGCCAAACCGGGATACAAGACACGCTCGACGCGAGGATGTTTCTCCAAGAACTCGGCAACACGCTGACCATTCTCGTTGTGCCGCTGCATGCGGAGTTCGAATGTCTTCAAGCCACGCGAGAGCAGATACACATTCTGCGGGCCGTTAATGGCTCCCATGATTCCGCGAAGCTTGCGGACCGATTCGAGTTTTTTCTTAGTGCCCATTACCACGCCAGCCAACAAGTCGTTGTGCCCTCCCAGATATTTCGTAGCGGAGTGCAACACGTAGTCGATGCCAGCCGAAATGGGCCGCAGGTTGTACGGGGTCGCCAAAGTCGCATCGATGAGCGTTTCGACTTTGTACTCGCGGCCGATCTGCGCAAATCGCTCCAAATCGACGCAGCTCATGTGCGGATTCGTCGGGGACTCACTGATGAGAAGCTTGGTATGTGGGTTGATGGCGGCTTCCATCGCCTCGTAGTCGCAGGCGCGCACCTGCCGTGTGACCACACCAAAACGCGAAAGATGCTTGGTACAAAACTCGCGACTACGATGGTAGCATTCGTCGAAAAAGATTACCTCGTCACAGGCACTGAGCTTACTCATCAACAGGCCCACGATCGCCGCCATGCCGCTGGAATACAGCACAGCATCTTCAGCTCCTTCCAGAGCGGCCAATTTACGCTCGACCACCCGCTCACCCGGATTGCCGTAGCGGCCATATTCCTCGCGCGTCTGATTCTGCTCGATATAGTCAATCACTGCCTGCGTGTCAGTGAAGGTGTAGGTCGAAGCACAGAAGATAGGGTCGGTAATTGAGTCCCCAGGTTTCTGGCGTGCTTCACCGGCGTGGACAGACAGAGTGGAGATATCATCGCCGAAGCCTGCTTCAGGCTCGCGTGGCGTGTCGTCCCGCGAGGATGATCCTGCACTCGTCGGAGGGTTTGACATTTCAACTTGACTCATGGTTTTTCTTGCTGGGCTGGGGTTCGTGGATTCCTCACGGCTAGCACAGTAAAACGCTGGCAATAAAAAAAGCCGCACATACGCTCGGTAAATGCGGCTTGAAAAAGCAAGCTTGGTCAAATTGTTGCTGCCGGCACCACATCCCAAACGGGAAAGTCCATGTGCCAGCAGGCTTGTGTCACTGGCTCTTTAGCAGTTTCGGCTGCAAGCGGCCACAAATCCCGAGTTGTCTTAAGTTTACGTTTCGCCGGGCCTAATTGCAAGCTGTTTGGACCTCAGAGGGAAAAATTTGCGGAGAAAGGCACATTTCTGAGCTGGTAAGCTCAGGAGGTTTGGTGGATTCACAGAGAATGCTCAAAATCTAAACAGGACTGCTATCGGTTCTTTGCTGACCTTGACCAGCGGTTGGCAGCTTGAGACCATTCCCGCCCCGCGTTTCATTCCCGTTTCTGAATCTAAACCCAACTGGTGTCGTCATGCGTGCGCAAATTGCTCGTTGGCAGTCGGCCACTGCCCATAGTTTATTCGTTGTCGGGGTTTTTGTGCTCGGCTGCAGGTCTCCGTATTACGCGGATCGAGGAGCGGGCTTAGGTGCCTTAGCCGGGGCAGGTGCCGGGGCGATCATCGGCGACGCCACCGGCGGAAACGCAGGAACTGGCGCGTTGATCGGTGCCGGTCTCGGGGCCGTTACCGGTGGAGTGGTGGGATCGGAAATGGACGCCATGCAGGCGCAGAATCGCGCCGAGATTGCCGCTCAACTAGGTCGTCAAGTGCCGGTCGGCGCTGCCTCGATTGAAGAAGTCGTGGCGATGACCAACTCGGGGGTTGATCCTTCGCTCATCCAAAACTATGTCCGCACGTCGGGCATGGCGCGACCCTTAACTGCTGCGGACGTGATTTATCTCCACAACCAGGGTGTCGCAACAAGCGTGATTCAAATCATGCAAACTCCACCAGCGCCGGTAGCCGTTGCCCAAGGGCAGCCCGTATTCGTGGAAGAACACTACTATGGTGGCCCCGCATGCGGACCACCTGGTTGGGGACCGCACTACGGCTATCACCGCGGCCCTCGTTGGGGACCAAGAACGAGCTTCGGGTTCACGGTGGTGAAGTAGGTGCAATCACAGGTTAGAGAGAAATTTATCGTATTCGGCATGAGTACCGATAAAGAACCAGATGATTTTGTCGTTAAATTCTCGAACCCCAACTGCTCGATAAGATTCGGTCACGCGAATGGACCAAAGTGGTTGACTCGTTTGTAATCGCTTAAATTGCAAGCTGGGGTGCGACGAGTCTTGCTGGAATAGATGATATGCCTTTCGAGCACGCTGCTGAATCTCGCGAGGCAGCCGAGCAAAGTCCCGGCGAAAGAAGGGGGTGAGCTTTGAAATCACAACGTGTCCGGGTCAAGCGTCTCACACTCGCCTCGACGCTCCGCCTCCAGAATCTCTGCGACCAACCCCGAAAGTTTATTCGAGTGTTGGGCTGTGGTAAGCTGCCACCGCTCATCTTCTTCCATTTCGTGCAGCAATAATTGCGCAAGCAGATCCTGACGATCCTCGGGCATCTGTTTGAGTCGTTCAATGGCTTTTTCAAGAGTTTTAGTCATTTCACCATTGTATCACAATTATGGCGTCCATCCAAGAATGAGCTTCGGGTTCACGGTGGTGAAGCAAAAAAGGTCAATGGTAGCCGTCGGCGGAAGCCGATGGTTTGTACCGCCCGCACCCTCGGCTTCCGCCGACGGTTAGGAATTCAAGCAAGGCCTTCCCATTTCGGTTCGCAAAGACGAAACTGCTATCCATGAGAGCAGAAGTCATCTCCATTGGCGATGAAATTACCACCGGACAGCGGCTTGATACCAATAGCCAGTGGCTTAGCCAACAACTTACCATGCTGGGCTGCGAAGTCGCTTTTCATACGACGGTTGGGGACCAACTCGACGATAACATCGCTGTATTGTGTGTGGCCATCGAACGGGCTGATGTTGTAGTAATTACGGGAGGCCTAGGCCCCACGGCCGACGATCTCACACGTGAGGCCATCGCAGCTGCCACGGGAACCGCGCTTGTTCGAGATGCCCAATCGCTTGCTTACATTCAGCAACTCTATGCGAGCCGCGGTCGCGAGATGCCCGAGCGGAATCAAGTGCAGGCCGACTTTCCCGAGGGTTCGCGCCCGATTCCCAATTTTCACGGCACGGCCCCGGGCATCGAAATGTTGGTCGAGCGTACAGGCCGAGAACCTTGTGCATTGTTCGCCTTGCCGGGGGTGCCCGTCGAAATGCACGAAATGTGGGCGCAAACGGTGGCTTCCAGTATCGGTCAGCGCCAACATGAGCAAACGGTTATCCGCCACCGCAGGATCAAATGTTTTGGCCTCGGCGAGAGCCAACTCGAAGCAATGCTTCCCGATCTGATCCGTCGCGGCCGTGAACCGAAGGTGGGAATCACTGTTAGCGACGCGACGATCACGCTCAGGATCACGGCCACGGCTGCGACGGAAGAGATTTGTTTTGCTGCCATGGATCCCACCATCGCAGTCATACGTGAATCACTGCGTGACGTGGTTTTTGGAGAAGAAGACGATGAACTCGAACACGTCGTCTTGCGTCTCCTAAAACAGCGAGGTCAAACGCTTGCCGTGGCGGAATGGGCTAGCAGGGGCCGAATCGCCGAGTGGCTTGAGTCGGTCGATATGCCCGCCAATGCATTTGTCGGAGGGATGACGATCGACAATCGTGAAGAACTCGATTCGTTGTTAGAATCGACCAGTCTGGCAGCAGACGCTGCAGACTGGGATGCGACGACCGCGGTCATGATGGCCGAAGCGGTGCGACACCGATTGCGTGCCGATTATGGCTTGGCGGTGGCAGCGTACCCTCCCGATCCCTTCAAGGCTGATTCGCATGTCTGTATTGCACTCGCTTCCGAAGAGCGAACGCACCAGTGGCGGTTTGGTTGTGCCAGTCACCCGGCAATCTTGCAAACGCGGACTGCCAAGCAGGCGCTGAATGCTCTGCGGCTTGAATTGCTGAAGTCGTAAACCTCTTTCCTCGGCCGGAGGCACACCTGCCTCCGGGACTGTCCCGGAGGCAGGTGTGCCTCCGGCTGGGTTACACCGTGACTTGTGCCTAATACCCGCGTATATTTGGGGCATGAACCAGTTTCGCCTCGCCGCTGCCGCGCTCAATCAAACCCCGCTTGCCTGGGGTGCAAATCGCACAAATATTGTTACTGCGATTAACGCGGCCAGAGATGCAGAAGTCGGCTTGCTCTGTTTGCCCGAGTTGGGCATCAGTGGCTACGGTTGTGAGGACGCCTTCTTTGCCCGCGGAGTGCAGCAAACGTCGCTCGATTTGCTGGGCGAAATCTTGCCCGCCACGCAGGGAATTGCCGTTGCGCTCGGTCTGCCACTCGTGGTTGAGGAGCAAATCTTCAATGCCTGTGCATTTGTCTGCGACGGTCGCCTCATCGGATTCGTGGCCAAGCAATGTCTCGCCGGAGATGGCATCCACTACGAACCCCGTTGGTTCAAACCCTGGCCCCTTGGCAAGGTAAGCGAAGTTGCTTGCTTCGGCGAAAAATACCCCGTGGGCGATGTGATGTTCAACTGCGGCGGCGTTAAAATCGGCATGGAAATCTGCCGTGATGCTTGGGTGGCCGAGCGAACCGGCAAACAGCTCGCAGCCCGGGGGGCAGATATCCTCCTCAACCCCAGCGGTAGCCACTTCGCCTTCGCCAAGCAAGAAATCCGCCGCGACATTGTGCTGCGTGGGAGTCGAGAGTTTCATGTCAGCTATGCCTACACTAACTTGTTGGGGAATGAGGCAGGCCGTGTGGTCTACGACGGTGGGACGTTGATCGCTACCCGCGGAGAGTTGGTTGCCGAGGGACCACGTTTCTCCTTTGAGGATTTTGTCCTCGCCCAGGCCGACGTCGATATTGACGCTACTCGGGCGGATCGTGCCGCGGCAAGGCTGCCGATCATTGAACTTGATGGCGTGACACTCGACTGCGAATTTGACTTGACTCCAGCGACTGGCAGAGCAATACCGACTGTCTCGAGTCCTTGGGATTCTTCACCCCCTCCCAAGGAAGAGGAATTCGCCCGCGCGGTCTCGCTGGGTTTGTTCGATTACCTGAGAAAGAGCAGGGCAGGGGGGCTGGTAATATCACTCAGCGGCGGTGCCGATTCTGCTACGGTGGCTACGCTTGTGTGGTTGATGGTAAGGTTCGGGATCGCTGAACTTGGTCACGCAGAATTCTGTCACAAACTTCGCCCTTTGCCAAAGTTGTTTCAACAGGAAGATGCAAAGGGAGTAGTCGGCAAGCTTCTCACATGCGTGTATCAGGCGACCCGCAATAGCGGCTCGGTCACCCACGAGGCTGCCCGCACGATTGCCGCAGCAATCGGGGCGAGATTCTTCCAGTGGAATGTCGACTCGATGGTCGATGCTTATGTGGATACGGTCTCCCAAGCCGTGGGCCGAGCACTTACCTGGGAACAAGACGACACGGCACTGCAAAACATCCAGGCCCGAGCCCGTGCACCGGGGGCGTGGCTGCTGGCCAATCTCAGCGGTTCCTTGCTGCTCACAACCAGCAACCGTAGCGAGGCAGCGGTTGGTTATGCCACGATGGACGGCGACACCGCCGGCGGGTTGGCCCCCATCGCGGGGATCGACAAGGCGTACTTGCTCGAGTGGCTCAAATGGATGCAGCATGTTGGTCCGGAGGGAATCGGCCCGCTACCCGAGCTAGCCGTGATAAATGCCCAGACGCCGACTGCCGAACTGCGTCCCGCTGCCGAGGGCCAAACTGACGAAGGAGACTTAATGCCGTACCGTGTTCTCGACGCCGTCGAGAGGGCCGCGATTCGGGACAAGTTGATGCCTGTTGAAGTCTTTCAGTCGGTACGAGAAACATTTCCTGAATATGAGAAGGATCAACTGGGGATTTGGGTCGAACGGTTCTTCCAACTGTGGTGCCGCAACCAGTGGAAACGCGAGCGCTATGCTCCGTCGTTTCATCTGGACGACGAAAATCTGGACCCCAAGAGTTGGTGCCGCTTCCCCATCCTCTCGGGGGGATTCGAGCGCGAATTGGCCGAGCTTCGTGAGCACTTGCAAACTATTGCTTGATCAGCCGCCAGCAGCGATGAATGCGCTTGTTGCGGAAATCCTCTGGGACAGTTTGCTTACTGATCTCGCGGATGGTCACATCGGTGAGCGCTGCCTCATCGAGTTTGAACCGCCGCGAATTGGTGGAAAAATAAATCACACCTTCTGGTGCCATGTGCTCGATCAACTGGTAGAGTAGCGGGACGTGTCCGAGTTGCACATCCCAATCATGTTCCAAACGCTTGCTATTGGAGAATGTCGGCGGATCGACGACTGCCAGGTCGAACCTCTCGTCAGGTTGCAAATCGGCCAAAAATTCCTCCGCGTCTGCGCGCACCAAACGATGTTGCGGACCTGCCAAGCCGTTGAGCTGTAGATTCTCCACGGCCCAATCGAGGTAATTGCCCGACAAGTCGACTGAAGTCGTCGAGGCCGCGCCACCCGCTGCGGCATAGACCGTGAACGCTCCGGTGTAGCAAAACAAGTTGAGAAATCGCTGGCCTTCGGCAGCGTCCCGGACCATCGAGCGAGTAATACGGTGATCGAGAAAAAGTCCCGTATCGAGGTAATCCGACAGGTTCACCTGGAATTTGAGCCCCCCCTCGGTGACGATACGAAATTCCTGGCGGTCGCTCACACGTTCGTATTGCGAGGTTCCTCTTTGCCTGGCTCGGTATTTCAGGAAGACGGCATCGCGGGGAACTTCGAGTACCTCGGTGGCCGTGCGGCACATCAAGTCGAGCCAATCGGCATGCTCAGCGGCGGTGCGATCATGAGGCCGCTCGACTTCGGCAATATGCAGGGCATCTTCGTAGCGATCAACCACCAGCGGTACTTCGGGAATGTCGCGTTCGTAGATACGGTAGCAGGAGATTCCACGCTTGGTCGGCCAACGCCGGAGATGCCGGGCCAGTTTCTTGAGGCGATTGGCGAATTCTTCGGCCTGGCGTTGTGCTTCGATTCGCAATCCGCCGAAGGCCGGTGATTCTGCTGGTTGAGTAAATAGTGTTTCTACCGGTGGACGTGGTCCATAGAACTGGTAATAGGTGCAGGCAATTCGGCCGTTGTAAAGCTTCCGACGGCGATCTGCCTCTTGGCCCACGAGTTGTTCCAGGTCTTCGCGGGCCGAGAGTATGTAGTGCGACCAAGATTTCAATCGCCGCAGCACCTCAGGAAAGGTGCGATAGAGTTCCGCGACCGAGCGTTCCTCCCCCATTCGCAGTCCGTAGGGGGGATTCATAATCGTGCAGCCGAAATGCCGTTTACTCGTGAGGTCGGCAAAGGCCCGCTGCTGAAAATGCACGTCCTCCGCTACACCCGCCTGCTCGGCATGATAACGAGCCAGACTCAGCGTTTCTGCATCAATGTCGGTGCCCATCGGTCGCTCTTCAAGATTCGGCAACACCAGATCGGCGGCCTCCGCCCGGGCCAGTTGCCACGGTTCGCGAGGAAATGTCGGCCACAGTTCGGCGGCAAACTCACGCAGTCGTCCCGGTGCCAACCGCCGGGCAATCATCGCTGCCTCGATGATAATTGTTCCCGTCCCACAGAAAGGATCGACCAGCGGTCGATCGGGTTTCCAGTAACTCAGTTGTACCAAGGCGGCAGCTAGTGTCTCGCGGAGCTGCGCTGGCCCTGCCAATCTGCGATAGCCGCGCTTGTGCAGTCCTTCGCCTGAGGTGTCGATTGAGAGCATTGCCTCATCGTCCAACAGTGCAATCTCCACGGGAACGGGTGGGCCTGTCTCTGGAAGTTCTGAAAATTGCTTGAGCAATCTTTGCACAATCGCCTTCTTAACTGTCCGCTGTACGGCCGGCACACTCGAGAGTTGCGACTTGTGTGAACGCCCGCGCACGGGGATCGCTGCCTCGCGGTCGATCCACTGTTCCCACGGCAATTCTGTGGCCGTGTCGAACAAGGCGTCGAAATCGGGCGCGGAGAATTTCGCCAGTTGCAACAACACGCGGTCAGCAGAACGCAACCACAAGTTCGTGCGACAGATCGCCGCCTCATCACCGGCGAATTCGATCCGCCCCGGTCTTGCGACGCGTCCCTCATATCCAAGAGCAGCCAATTCGCGTACTACGACGGCTTCCAGCCCAAAGGCGGCGGTGGCGACAAGCTGGTGGGACATGGGGGACTGGGGACCGGGGACTGGGGACAGGGGACGGGGGAAAGTCAATGATGACAGACCCGCTTCGCGTCGCCTAGAGCCGACACGCAGGTTGCCCCGTGCAAAACTGCTTATAGCGCGTAACGCCACCACCTTGGCTCACGCGCATTTCCAACAGCGCACCACACTTGGGGCAGTATTCCAGCGCGAGCGGTTCCGCACCGCGATCAGCAGCATCCTGACAGGCGACACACCGCCGTGCTGTGGGAAAGATATCCAGCCGTTCCGGCGGCACGGGTTGGCGGCAGATTTCGCAGAGTACCGCCTGCTGCCAGTCATCGGAATCCGAGAAGCCACGGAGGCTGGCGTCGTCCGCCTCGGCGAGCGCTAACCCTGTGGCGTGACAGTTGTCGCAAGGAAGCCGCCCAATGTTTGCCTTGACCAACTCCTCCACCAGATCAGCCGGCGGATGGGGAGCACGGCGCAGTAATCCTAGATTGCGAAGTCTCCGTGCCAGCTCCTCGTGACCACACAAGGTTCGCCAGCCACATTGGGGACACTCCAACGCTTTGCTAAACATTCAGCATTCCCAAGAGACAGGTAAGCGAATTACGGCGTCGGCTGCAACACGGGTGGCGCGATGTTGTTGATCGTGCCAGTCGTGCTCACCGTGCCTACGTTATTGCCTCCTGCAATGGTGTCCACAGAGTCTACCAAGTTGAACGTGCCCGCCATCTGATCAAGTTGGAAGGTAATCGTACCACCTTGAGCCGTGTTGTCGCGCAGATCCAAATTAACAACTGCGCCGGCGGCATTGACTTCGATGGCAAATGGATCGCCGGTAGCGTTGGTGCTGATAAAGGTGTTGTTGTCGCCAAGCGGTGGTGGAGGGGGATCCGAACTGTTCGACGAGAAGCCAATCGTGCCACTAAACGTGGTGCCACCAGCGACTAGGATGTCCACTGTGGCATCAGAACTGTTGCTATTAAAATCATTATTCTGAATCAAGAATCGCACGTCGCCGATGGCCGCGTCGAGAGTAGCTTCTAGAGCCTGATCGCTCCCTGCCACGACATTGCTATTGGTCATTGTGAAGTCAACACGATTGGCATTTCCTCCGGTATCGAAGAAGACGCCTTCCTGGGTAATGCCACTGATATCCACATTGTTCATCGTCAGGTCGAATTGTCCCGAGCCGGTGGCCGACACATTCACGCCGCGATCACCCGACTCCACGGTAACGCCTGTGAGAGTCACATCGGCAATGGTTGTATTGTTGTGAGTGACGTTGATCGCGTTGTTTCCGGAGGTGTTGACCGTGACTCCGTTGAGGGAGGTATTGCGGGCATTGGTGATATCAATGCCCGCTCCAGCCCCGGTATCTACCGTGTGAACTCCGTTGATGACCGTCGTGCCGTTCCCACTCACGACGATACCCCGTCCCGCAGCCGTATCAATTTCGAGTCGACTTGCTGGACTAAAGCTGACGGTATTGCCCGCACTATTCCCAGTGATCGTCAGGGCGTCATTGGCACCCGTGTTAAGCGTGGACATGCCATTCATATTGATCGACCCACCCGTGTTGGTGTCGAGTGAAATGCCCGTACCTGTATCGTTGATGTTACCATTGACATTCACAATACCAGCCGTGAGGTCGTGAATTCGCAGGGAGCGGCCTGATGTATTGGTGATATCACCGTTTACGATCGCCGTAGCATTCCCTTCGATGTCGACCGAGGTGCCTGTGCCGCCGGTGATATCTGCATCGATAGCGACATTCGTATTTTGACCCGAGAGATGCACACCATTTCCGCTGCTTGTGCCCAGATTGATGCTGCCTGCGTTCGAAAAGTTCACCGTCGAACCGTTATTGCCCGAGATGGCAATCGCGTCGTTGGCACCCGTGTTGAACGTCAAGTCGTCCGTCACATTCACTGTGCCACCCGTGTTGCTGGCGATTCGCATACCAAGGCCATTGTCGGTCGTAGTGCTGTTATAATTAATAACACCCCCAGTGCGGTTGGTTGCCTCGAGAGAGCGTCCCCCGCCGTTGGCAGTCACAGCCGTATTGACGGTGATATTGTTCGTACCTTGGTCGATGAACACACCTCGGCCAGTTGTGGTAATCGAGCCAGAATCAGTCGTATCGGCACCCACCACCACATTCCCTGTTCCTGCCAAATTCACAAGTGCGATACTATCGACCGTGCCGCCGGTGACCGTCACCTTGTCGACCGAGACGCCTGCTGCGTCGATAGTAACGTCATTCATGTTGATCGCTCGGCCGCTAGCCACCGTAATTTCGGTGTCTCCGGTCACAGCAACCGTACCCTTCTGAGTAGCAACAAAACCATTGCCTGTGCCACTTGCAGTAAGCATCATGTCGTTGAAGGTTGTTGTTGATCCATCATTCGAGTCGACAAAGACTGCGGTTCCCAGACCCGAAGTGTTGGCTTCCAAGTTATTGAAGATGTTTGTGCCGCCCGTGTTGTTTTCTACATTGACTGCATTGCCGTCAACCGCTGTGGCAACCAGGTCAGTGAAGGTAATCGTGCCGTCTGAGTTATTGTTAATATCGACGCCCCTGGCGGCCCCGGAAGTGGTGACTTGCACTCCATTGAAAGTCGCAGCATCGGACGCGGCATCTTGATTCATGACCTCCACGCCTTTGCCCGTGTTGGCCGAATTGTCGATGGTGACATTATTGACGACGAGGTTATTCACGTTGTTGACACTGATGCCCGTGCCGTCGGACTTGATGACTCCGCCGTCGCTCGGATCGGTGCCGCTTCCTATACGGGCTTGTCCAGTGCCATCCAGATTCGCCAGTTTGACACCTTCATTGGTCGCTCCCGCTGTACTGACCGTGTCGAAATTCGCGCCTCCGGTACCGATGGCCAATCCATCCATGTCGATTGCCGTGCCGGTTCCAGTAACGGTGACCGCATTGGTGCCATTGGCGCTGGTCACGATGAGTGTGCCATCACTGGCAGCTCGGAAGCCTGTGCCATCGACCGAGTTGAGCAGGATGTCGGCGAATTGGTACGTCACGTCTTCATCGGTGCCGCTGATATCCACACCATTGCCGGTCCCTGTCGTGTTGGTGGTCAGCAGGCCATTGAAGCGAATCGTTGCCCCAGTGGCGGCGGCACTGTTATTCATGATCGTAAGAGCAGCCGTGTCGATATCCGTGGTGAGACTGAGTTCGTTGGTGAACGTGATATTAGCATCCGTATTGTCATGAATGAATACGCCCATCCCACCAGTGCTGGTGATCATCCCGCCGTAGGCGATCGTGCCTCCGGTGCGATTACGGATCTCCAATGCCCGTCCAGCGGCATTATTGATGATCGGATTGAGATTCATGCCATCGGCACCACCATCAATCAAGAACGACGTCCCACCGGCATCATCGATCGTGACGGTATTCTCAACAATTGGAGTTCCGGTGATACCGGTGAAGGAAATACCGCTGCCGGTTGGCGAGTTGATATCCAGATTTCCTAACATGGGAGCGTTCACCGCATTGCCTACCACGGCGTTCGTGCCACCATTGATCGCGAAGTTGTTGATCTGGTTGTCGTTAGCAAGCGTAAAGACGTCACCCACGCCATTGATGATAGGTGCAGATCCCATACCGGCTCCTGGAGAGGTCTCCGGTAAGGTGATTGTACCGAGCTCTACACTGTCAACCGTGTGGGTTATCATGTCGCCGTCTTGATTGACGCCTTCACCGAGTACCTTGACGTTGTCGAGTGCAGTGAAGTTGCCACTGAGAACGGAGTTGGAATGGACATAAACATACGAACCTTCCGCTTGGGCACCTGGGCCGCCAGGTCCAGGACCCTGGGCCTGGGCCAGAGTGGTAAAGGGATTTTCAAACGTGCCGTCCCCTGCCGCGGCTTGAGTTCCGTCGTTGCTTACGTGAATGAAGTTGAACAGTTCATTGGTGTCGGCATCCGTCAGAGGATTGCCTGCTCCGCGGGTAGAGGCCGCAGCAGTGGTTGCGATGAAGTCGTTGCGCCAGACCGGCTCGCGGAAGCGATCTGCTAGCACTCCACAAGGTGCATTGCCACTATGGGTGCGCCCGACAAACCACGTAATCCCAAACATCACATTGGTGTGATAGATGTCGTCGTCCGTTACTTGCAAACTGACAGCCAGGTCGGGCAGCGCGTAGCCACGCACGCCAGCCCGAAATCCAGCATCGTCGGCACCACCACCACCCAGATAGTAAACGCCCAAGAGAGCCCAAGCATCAAGATCACCCACCCGCTTGGCAGCTTCCGCATCAATCACTGAAAAAGCCGTGTCGGTGACGATCGATTCTATTCCAGAAAAGAGTTCGTTCCCTTGGAAAACAGGAGTATCGAAATCAATGAGGGTGGGGTCACCCGTCTGGGTACGACTCAACGGGAATGTGCCGTTTAGCCGCATGTCGTACGACTCGCCCAACGATTCCAGGCCGAAGCCAAGTGCCGTGAAGAAGTTGTCGGCCTTGGTGCTCTGACCATCCGTCCAGAAGCTCAAGCCCAAGATGCGTTCAGAATCGAAGCCCCGGTTGAAATTGACCATCTCGCGATAGCCGACACCTAGGTTGAAGCCGCCGCCAAAGTCCTCGCTGAGCGTACCTTGTCCGTCTAGAAACCAGGTCGCATCATCCAGGTTGAACACTTTCATGGAGCCAAGGCTGACAACACCCGTCTGAGTGCCGTATCCTTCAGAATGATAGTTGAATCGCAAGGGGGTCCCTAACTCGCGACTAAAATAGCTTCCCGAACTGGTATAGCTGACGGGCGTCACCGATTCATCACCTGTGGTGACCGCATCGGCCTGTAGCACCTGTGCAGAGAGTGTGCCGCTGGGACTGCAAAAAGAGAGCAATACCACGGTGATCGTAATCCAGTTACTCGGCAAGAGGCGAGTTGTAATCCTCATGCGATGCTTCTCCTGTCAGGCGTCACGATCTTGACTGCTGTGTGAGGCGTGTTCAGCGCGCGTATCCCTTGCGGAGAAGCGATATACCACTTCTCGCGGCCATTGTGCGCGTGCCGAGCCCCACGTGGTGTCACCCATCGAGACAAAAATCATGCGAAGATAAGTTGTTGGTAGAAGAGAATCACGCCCCGGACGATTCGAGGCGGGCGGAATCGTAGAAAGTGGCTCCCGCCGTCGCAAGGGCAATTCGTGCTCTGCAAAAATATATTCAGAGAATCCCCGGGCGCACAAAAAAACGCCCAGGGATTGCAATCCCTGGGCGTTCAACATGTTGATTGTGTCAGATACCTACACCAAGCGATTACGGTTTCGCACTGCTAGCAGCACCAGTGCCCCCGCTGCTAGCGCCAGCGACGCCGGTTCGGGAATCGACAGGGCAGAGGAAGTCGAGGCAGCCAGATTGCTGGAACTTGAGCTTGCGGCCTCAGAACTTACTTGTGCCATGGCCAGAGGTGTGTTGACGACAAACGCCCGCTCGACAATTACTAGGTGATTGTCTTCCAGCACGGGAATGTTGATTGCTGCTAGGTTGCCACCACTCGGATCGAGATTCTGCTGGGGAAGAGCCATAATCAAATCGACGGTTTCCATATTCACAATTTCTGCGAAAGGGACGAAACCCGAGGCATCAAGAAAATTATTAGAGTCGTTGAGGTTGATAAAGAAACTGCTGGTGCCGGAATTGGGGTTCGTCGGATTTCCGCTGAGTGCCAATGAAACGGTTCGCCGGGTATTCGAAAGACCTCCCAGATCGAAGTCAACTTGCCGATCTCCATCCTCGTCGACAATCACCGCGTCAAACGAAGGTACGGAGGGGAAAGCATTAAAGTTTGTCGGCAGCGACAATTGCGATGTCTGAAACCCGCCTAACTGCAAAACAAAGTTGGTTGCCGCCCGGTTGATCACCGTTGTGTCATACCTCCCAGCATTCACATAGGCGAGGATATTGTCGACGTGCCCTTGCAGGTTTGGATTCCCCGTGGGATTGAGTCGCATATCGAACGTGCCAACGTTCGTATCAAAGCGAATTGTCTGGGCGGAAAGGTTCGTGATTGCCAATAGGACGAGGGCAATAGCGCAGGTACTTCTTCGAATCATGGGGGTTCACCAGGGGTGTGGGAAGATGTCTCACTCTGAGTTCCGATACTTCCACCCTATCCACCGGCTGCTAAACCGTCAAGAAAATTGCCGCTTGCGGCTTAGCGTAGTCTTCGCGTCACAACTCACCCCGTCGCTACAATCCGATTAAAGTGCAGCCGCACCTCACCGGCGACCACCCGCCGGACACCCTCCACGAGACACGATGGCTCGTTTTCTTCCTGGCCGCGACGGACAATTGCGTCCAGAGAAGTGCCCGGCGGGACGCTGAATGTCGACTGATTGATGATCTGATTGCCCGCGTCCAACTCCGGGACAATAAAATGGCAGGTTGCCCCGTAGGTGAGCATCCGCACGGCAAAGGCATCATGGTAGGGTCGCATCCCAGGAAAGCTGGGGAGCAAGCCGTGGTGCAGATTGATGATCCGCCCGCCGGCATACTTCCACACACTCGCGGGAGGGAGAATTCGCATGTACCGTGCCAGCACCACGTAGTCGATCTCGTGCTCGTCGCAGATCGCAATCAGGCGATCGTCGTCTGCTTTGCCCTGGGAGTCACCAACCGTGAACCAGGGTACGTTGAACTCTTCGGCCAGCGAGCGACACGCCTGCCGATTGCTGATCATCACGGCTGCCTCGGCGGCGATTTGCCCGCTCTGGACCGCAGAGAGCACGGCCCGCGGCGTTTCCGTCCGATAGGTTGCACAGACTGCCAGTCGCGGTTTTCGCCCTAGAATATCCGGCGACCAGGTACGAATTGAGAGACCCGTACGCACGCTGATTTCCCTTGCCGCCTCGCAGAGATCCCCTGCCCGGCCAGGGGCCAACTCTACCCGTGTGAGCATCGAGAAGAGTGATGCTTCGCCGTGGTCGAACATCTGGATTTCAGAGATGTTAGCACCCAGTTCCGTCACACAGTGAACAATAGGATCGGCCAATCCACGATGGTCAGGTCCAACAGCGGTGATGATGAATTGCATAGGATAGCGTCACTACTTGATGTCAAATTAGAAAAGGAAATTAAGTTGCCACAGCATAAATTATCCTCCCCGGCATGTCAGGGGGCATTCTTGGTTCGGACCCTTGGCGTCAAGTATGCCGGCAGGATCGCTACCATCGACACAAACGACATGCTTTCTTTTTGCCAGTAGCTATTCTGAGACCTAACCTTACATAGGTTTTTCCTACCGCGGCTGCGGACATCGCTGTCCCCCCGCCAATAGCCGTAGTGCATCGCCAGTTCCCCCCCTACCCCAAAAAACCATGAACACTCCCGCCGATACGCTCGAAGCCCCCGATTTGGATGTGGCGAATTCAGAATCTCCCAGCAACGATCTTGAAGCTCTGCTGGATCGCATCAACCGCCTCGCAAGTGGGGAGGAATTGCTTGAGGAGGGTGCCGAGATACGTACCGGTGGCGAGAAGGCTCAAGTTCCCACACCAGTATCTCGACCACCGATCTCTTTGCCTGCTAGAGATCACGCAGAATCAAACCAAGATCGCAAGGAGTGGTGTCCCCCAGAGCCTAAATCATTGGACGAGGCGGGCATTAGTGAAGGCCAACTTGAACACCTGGCCTTGAAGTGCTTGGGAGCTAATGGAGACCTATCAGGGTACGAACTCGCCGAGAACCACTCGGTTCCTTTCCGCTTGATCGAACCCGTCTTACAGAGCTTAAAGCAGGCTCAATTGGTGGGCTATCGTGGCTCGGCACCGATGAACGACTATGTTTATCAGCTCACGGACCTGGGTCGTGAGCAGTCTAAGAAACTGACCGAATATTGCAGTTATTTCGGTTCCGCGCCAGTTCCTCTGGAGGCCTACATCGAAAGTGTCTCTGAGCAAACTCTGACCAAGGTTCATCCAACCAAGGGAGATCTCGAGCGTGCCTTCTCAGACCTGCTGGTGAATCAAAACATGCTCAGGCGCCTCGGGCCTGCCGTGAACTCTGGTCGGGGTTTATTCCTCTTTGGTTTTCCTGGTAATGGAAAAACCAGTATTGCCGAGCGGGTCACCAAGGCTTTTGGCGATACGGTCTGGATTCCGCGTGCGATAGGGATCCAGGGAGAGGTGATGCGTGTGTTCGACCCAGCACTTCACGAAGAGATTCCCTTGGAAATGCCTGCAGGACCCTTGCATTCACGAGCCTTTGATAAACGTTGGGTCCGTATTCGTCGTCCGACAATCGTAGTGGGTGGTGAATTGACCATGGATTCACTGGAAGTGAGCGCAGGTACCGGCAACAACGTCAGCGAGGCCCCGCTCCAACTCAAGAGCAACTGTGGAACCTTGGTGATCGACGACTTTGGACGTCAGCGTATGACGACCGACGTGCTGTTGAACCGCTGGATTGTGCCACTAGAAAAGCGGTATGACTTTTTGCGACTCGTGAACGGCAAGAAGATTCAAGTCCCCTTCGATCAGTTGATTATCTTCTCGACGAACCTGGAACCCAAAGACCTGGTAGACGACGCATTCCTCCGACGTATCCCCTACAAGATCGAAGTGCCGAACCCAAGCGAAGAGGAATTCCGTCAACTCTTCAAGATCATGGCACCAATTCTCGGCATGGAATACAATCAAGATTCGGTCGACTACCTGATCGACACCCATTACAAGCCCATCCATCGACCCTTCCGCTGTTGCCAACCTCGCGACCTGCTGTTGCAGATTCGCAATTATTGCAACTATCTGGATACGACTCCCACCATGTGCCGCGAGTATTTTGACTACGCCATCGAAAACTATTTCGCGATTATGTAAGCAACCAGTCGCTTGCGGCTTGGCGATCCCACAGCGCATAGAAAACCCTCACCGGTCAATCGACTGGCGAGGGTTTACTGTTGAAAACGCCTAAGCTGAGCGGTGAAACTACTCGATTACTATTTGGTAATTACCATCGCCTTCTGGCGGCGGGAATGAACTCTTCTCTGCTCAATTATTTTCGGCGGGAACCGAATGCCAGCCTGCGGCGTCAATTTCTGCCTGGCTGCGCTGGGTCGTTGTCGTGCTGATGTTATCCGTCGTCACAGGCTTGCTGTAAACGGCGGTCCAAACATCTACGCTTGGAGCGCGATTGATTGGCTTAGCCGCTTCATCCTGGGCTGTCCGATCCTGCGGATTAAACAATTTTGGGGCTTCGAAGTAAGTGCTTGATCGTGATCCTGACCCAGCGGGTCCTGGATCATTCGGTGGATTAACATCGCTATTCGCTGGTGGGGTCACATCATTACTTGCCGGAGGATACTCCGTCCGCAACGGAGCAGCCTCTTGAGGGGTCAGCGAAGGAGCCGACATCTGCGACGACGGCATCGGTGAAGAGGTGCTCGGACTGGCATAAGTAATCGAACTCCCGCTAGCACAATTTGAACATGGTTCACAACTAGAGCAGGTTGAACATGGAACTGCTGCGGCACATGTCGTGCAGCCACTGGAGATCACTGGGCTCTCTACGACCACCGGTCGCATGAGCACTTGTCGTTGGCCCAGCGGCGCGAAGGCTGTCACATGATTGACCGATGTTGCCATCGGTGCGAACCCGACCGTTGTGACAGGTGCAAAACCTACAGTCTGTGGTACGAAGGTGGATGTGGGTGCAAACCCGACTGTCGTAGGAGCAAAACCGACGGTGGTCGGTGCGACGGAGGTTACTGCCACAGGAGCAGAAAACCCCCATCGACGCATTCGCCAGTTGTCAAGCATCCTGCCGGGATACCAGCCGGTAACGGGTGTGTAGGTCACTGTGGTTGGTTGCACCACGGGTTGAAAGGCTACTACAGGTGTGGGACAAGTGCTGCATTGAGCACTCGTAGAATTCGTAGTGACCAAGCAGATTGCACCCAGGCACGCGCCAACTACCGCAGATTTCAAAAGCTGTTTCATGTTAATCTCACATTGAAAAAGGTGGAGGGATCGTTGGTCCCTATCTTATGGTTTAAACTCCAGGACCCCTGTTTGGCAAGGATTTTTTACCCCCGCCGCTCAATTTGGCGAGGAATTTAAGTTAAATAGACTTTGCGACCTGGGAAAACTTGGCCGGAGGAGTAGCTTTTGTGTCTGCCAGTCGTGCTATCGCTCGCGCTAGCGACCACCGTGCATCCACAAGAGTTAAACAACTCTAACCCACAGTTTACGCGTCGGCAGTAATAATTGACGTGTGATAAAAAGAAGCAACTTGATGTCGGAAAAAATCATCCTGCTATCAGCGCCAATGTTGCAATTTCTATACGTAATTGCCTGTTAGTTCGTTCAAACGGATGCGCCCTCTGCCAGCAGAAGACACTTGGAGGGCTGAGAGACTAGTGGTCTGTCAATGTAGAGTTTACTGATCCTTGGAGATCGTGTATCTACCGGCTTTTGGTAAGTTTTCACGTATCCAAGGATGGATTTGATGCAAAAGGTTTATGTGGTTCAATTGTCGAGCGAGGAACGCGAGAAACTTCAGGAACTGATCAAGAGAGCGAACCGTAAGAAGGGACAACGGCCCTCGGCGCTCAAGCTTGCAAGGGCCCGAATCCTGCTCAAGGCCGATCAAGCTGAAGACGCTCCGGCCTATACCGACGCCGAGATCGCCGAGGCTTTGGACGTTTCGTCCAAGACGGTTTTTAATCTTCGAAAGAAATGGGTCGAGTTGGGACTCGAGCAAGCACTGGAGCGACGTCCCCAACCGAATCGACGTCAGCCTAAACTCGATGGAAAGGCCGAAGCCAAACTGGTCGCCTGTAGTTGTGGGCCTCCTCCGAAAGGCCGAAGCAAGTGGACGCTGAGGTTGCTGGCCGATCGAGCGGTCGAATTGGAACTGGTCGAATCGATCAGCCACGAAGCCGTGCGGCAAACGCTAAAAAAAACGTCGTTAAACCTTGGTTGACGCAGTCGTGGTGCCTGCCCAAAGAACATGACGCGGAATTTGTGTGGCGAATGGAGGACGTTCTGGATGTCCATGCGCGTCCGTATGACCCAGGTTTTCCCGTACTTTGCATGGACGAAGCATCCAAGCAACTCGTCGGTGAAGTTCGTGATCCCTTGCCGATGCGTCCTGGTGACCCCTTGCGAATCGACAGTGAGTATGTGCGTTTGGGAACGTGCAATTTGTTTATGTTTGCGAACCGTTGCGTGGGTGGCGGCACGTCCGCGTCCCGGACCGCCGGACGAAGGTCGACTGGGCGTACGCCTTGCGAGACTGCTTGCGGGAGTTTTACGCCGAGGCGGAAAAGATCGTGTTGGTGAGGGACAACCTCAACACCCATTCTCCGGGCTCGTTTTACGAAGCGTTTGAACCGCAGGTTGCACGCGAGTTGACTGAGCGTCTGGAGATTCATTACACGCCGAAACACGGCAGTTGGTTGAACATCGCGGAAGGTGAATTCAGCGTCCTAGTGCGCCTGTGAAGGCGTTTGAATTGTCGGGTGCAAGTCCCGTCCAGGCTACCGTTACCAGCCTGTAGTCGAAAGTGGTAACTGCGTTGTCGCGAGACAAGGGGGAGAGCAACCTGAGACGAATGACCAGTCCGTAAATTTGATGGTGAACTCGATGCGGCCAAGCCTGTCGGGGAGCCTCCTAGGAATTGGCGAACCCTTGACGGCACGCAGTCGACCCAGTGAGGACCGCTTCTGGTCTGTCCCTCCTTGAGGGACGGTCGGTGCAGCAGCCACGACGATGCAGGAACTCGGTAAC